>JBKDRU010000046.1:0-62579 GCA_046341215.1 Vampirovibrionales bacterium
TAAAGCAGATGGTGATGCTATAGCGGCTGATGATGCTTAAGCTTTTGCTGATGCTTAAGCCGCTGCCGATGACTATGCGGCTGCTGATTACTATGCTTTTTCTGCTAAAGCGGCTGCCGATGCCAAGGCGGCTGCCGATGCCAAAGCGGCTGCCGATGCCAAGGCTAAGGTTGCTGCGGCACTAAAAGCCGAAAGTGAACGTCGTGGGAAACTTACGCCTGAAGAATTAGCCGCTGAAGATGCTGCTATTGCCAAGGTTGCTGCCGATGCCAAGGCGGCTGCCGATGCCAAAGCCGCTGCCGATGCCAAGGCGGCTGCCGATGCCAAGGCTGCTGCCAATGCCAAAGCCGCTGCCGATGCTTCTGCCAAAGCCATTGCTGATGCTAAAGCGGCTTCGGACGCAAAAGCGGCTTCCGATGCTAAAGCTATTGTTGATGCTCGTATGGCACCGTTTACTAAGCCTGAAAAAGTTAGCTTAGATATGCAAGCTCAAAGCTTGCTGTCGCCTCAACGTCAGCTTAAAGCACGAGCTCAAAACTGTTCTTAGTCATTCAATCAGACACGTTTCCCAAGAGAGATTATAAGGAATCCCACTCATGAAAGCACTTTTTTCAAAACAAGCTTTGACATTTGTCCTCGCCATGACCTTTAGTTTGGTCGGACTGAATGCTGTTCACGCGATTGTTGTACAAAGTCAAAATGGCAATGTGGCTGATGAACAAGCCCTTGCCGCTGAAATGGCACGGCTTGACGCACTGGCAGCTCAACAAGCAGCGGCTCAAGCGGCAGCTCAACAAGCAGCGGCTCAAGCGGCAGCTCAACAAGCAGCGGCTCGACAGGCAGCGGCCGCAGCGGCGGCTCAACAAGCAGCTATAAATGCGGCAGCGGCTCAAGCAGCTCAACTGGCGGCTCAACAAGCTGAAATAACAAGACGAGCAAGTTTAACGCAAGGGGAACGTGATGCTGAAGATGCTGCTATTGCAGCTCAACAAGCGGCGGCTCGAGCGGCTCAAGCAGCGGCGGCGGCTCAAGCGGCTCAAGCAGCGGCGGCGGCTCGAGCGGCTCAAGCAGCGGCTCAACAAGCGGCCCAACAAGCAGCGGCTCGACAGGCAGCGGCTCAAGCGGCTCAACAAGCAGCGGCTCAAGCAGCGGCGGCTCAAGCGGCTCAACAAGCAGCGGCTCAAGCAGCGGCTGTAACGGCTCGCCTTGCACCATTTACTAAGCCTGAGAAAGTTAGCTTAGATATGCAACAGCAAAGTATGCTTTCACCTCAACGCCAATTAAGAGCACGAGCTCAAAGTTGTACATAAAATTTAACCTACATGGTTTTTCAAGAGAGGGCTTTTAGCCCTCTCTTTGGCTTTCGGTGAGCAATTCCTGAACATGTAAGGTATCAATCAACCGCAACGCCCCCAAACGAGCCGCCACGAGCAAGCGACTATTACTCGTCAACAACGCCTGTGGTTCAAAGGTCTCATCATCGACGGCTTCGACATACTCCCACTGAAGAGCCTGCCCCAAGGGATACATGGGTTGCAGTGCCTTCCACGAAAGTTCAAACGCCTTTTGAAGATTCAACGACGGATCCGACGAAGCCTGATTCAAGGTATGAAACGCCACCGCAAGCCCTTGCATGGTTTCAAATAAGGCTAAGGCGGTTTGCCGTTCTTCAGGGGTATTGATGTATTGATTGCGTGACGACAATGCCAAGCCGTCGCTGTCTCTCACCACAGGATGCACCAGCAGTTGAATAGGAAAGGCTTCGTTTTCAATCAAGGCTTTGATTACGGCGACTTGTTGGGCGTCTTTCTGTCCAAAAACAGCGAGTTGCGGTTCCACCACGCTAAACAGCCGATGCACCACGGTGACCACGCCATCAAAATGCCCCTTGCGACTCGCACCGCATAAGCGGTTGGCGAGCGATTCATCGGCGTGATGCGTAATCTTAAGCCCGTCAGGGTACATCACTTCAGCGGACGGGGCAAAAATGGCGTCCACTTGGGCGTTTTGGCAGGCGATGAGATCCGCTTCAAAAGTGCGTGGGTATCGATCTAAATCTTCATTCACGCCAAATTGGGTGGGATTTACAAAAATAGACACGATGACCGCTTCGGCGTGTTTTTGGGCGTCTTTAACCAAGGCTAAATGCCCTGCATGGAGGTTGCCCATGGTCGGTACCAAGGCGATTTTTTTGGAAGCTTGGGTATTTTTCCAATTTTGAAGTTCTTCTAGGGTTCGTAAAACGACGGTCATGGAGCTGTCCTTTTTCTTAATTGAAATAATTGCGTTCTTGCTGAATCGTGGTGAGCTTTCCGTGTCCTGTTACCACGGTGGTGTCCATATCTAGCACATGCAAGCGTTGGGTAATGGAACGGTAAATGGCGGATTCGTCGCCTCCCCACAAGTCGGTGCGACCAATGCCTCCGTGAAAGAGCGTGTCGCCTGCCACCAAAATGCCATGCGATTCCAAGTGAAAACAGCAGGAACCCGGTGTATGCCCTGGGGTCACCAGCGTTTGATGCGTGCCTAAGTCGTCCAAATCAAGCGTTTGTCCGTCTTTAATAAAGCCATCAGGCGGGAGCGTTTTTTCTTGGTGAAGGGGGAATCCGAAAAGTTGGCATTGTGTTTCCAGCATGTCCCACAAAAAGAGGTCTTTTTTATGGAGAAAGAGGGGACAACCTGTGGCTTTTCGCAGGGCTTCGGACGCTAAAAAATGGTCGAAATGGGCGTGGGTGTGGTACACCGCCTTAAGCGTGAGCTTATAGGTGCGTAAGCATTTCAGGAGCTCATCGGCATCGCCCCCTGCATCGATGATGACGGCTTCTAGGGTAACGGCGTTGTAGATCAAGGTGCAATTGCATTTCAAGGGTCCAACAGCCGTCACCAGCACATGAATGTGCTTGGACTGCGTTTCAAGTGGGATCCATTTTAGTACCATGATGCCTGTGTCCTTTCATTTTCCCACTAGCATAACGGAATTGTAAAAGATTTACAAACAAATAAAGACAAGCGTTTTAAAATATGCTAGAATGAGTTTGTCTTGAAATCTGAGTGACGATTTCAAACCCAAAGAAAGAAGAACCCTATGCCAAGCGGTCATTTTTTGTTTAAACTTTCCCCCAAGAAAGTCGACTTTGTTGGATTATTCGCCATGGTGTTGGCACTGTTTTGGATCGTCAGTGTGACTTTGTTGAATGAAAAAAACTTGCTCAAATCTCAAGCTGATGGAGATCAAATGGTCGTTTTTACGGCTCAATGGTGTGCGTCTTGCGTCACATTAGTGCCTAGTATTCAAGGGGTGGCAACTCGTTTAGGCATACCGTTTACGAAAATTGATGTGGACGACACCAGGGCAACGGCTCAAGCCCGTCAATTTGGATTAACGATTCCTCGTGCAGATTTGCCGCAGGCGTATTACATTCAATCAGGTAAGCAAACCTTGGTGTTAAACGGCAAGCAATATACGCCGAATCAAGGCAAGCAGGCGGATGCGGATGTGACGATTCAGTTGAATCGTTTGCGATAGAGGGGCATCTCCTCTGTTTAATAGACGTTATTTCAGAAAAATAGTACGCCACCGAATTACCTATGGAGTCTTTTAAATCTTCATAGGAAATGCACATGTCTAAACTACTTACACTCTTTACCTATGCGTCTTGGGGACTAGGGGCTTTCCTTGTGGGGGCGAGTATTTTCGTCAGTATCTTGTACTTCTTTGCTCAAAATACGCTGTCTCGTTATCTTTTTGATGCGGCATGGTTTATTTATCAAAAGCAATACTATAAAACAGCCTTGTTTGTTTTAGAACAAGTTTTTAAATTTACGCCGAATTATCCTTCGCTGGTGTATACAATGGGCTTAATTCACCTTGAATTGGGCTACTTGGAACGGGCGAAAGATTACTTGTATATTGCTTTGCTCCAAAATAGTGAAGATCCCCTTTGTTTGTATCATTTGGGGGTCTTAGAATATCAGTCTGAACGCTATACGCTAGCGATTGATCATTGGATTAATGCGATTCAATATCAAGAAGATCCTGAAGCGGACACGTATTATTACTTAGGTTTGGCGTATGATGCGTTAAACGAATCGCAAGCCGCTTATGAGATTTTTCAACAGGGCTTGGAACTCGACCCACAACATCAAGACATGTTGACGTCTATGGCGTACACGTGCCTAGACTTGGGCTTATTAGATGAATGCCAAGACTATTTAGATACGCTTTTAGACTTGGGAGACCTTTCTGCAGAAGCCTATTATGTGATGAGCTTACTTCATGTGGAATTAGGCGAGTTAGACGACGCCCTTCATGCCATAGAAGACTCTTTAAGTTTGGATCCTCACAATGTGGAAGCGCTCAATACGGCAGGGGTTTTGGCGATATTGGATGAAGGTGCCGATAAAGAATTGGCAGTCCGTCGCTTAGAAGAAGCCAGTAAAAGTTATATGAAAGGGCAGGAAGCCGTTTTGTATAATTATGCGATTGCTTTGGGTGTTTCAGACAATACGGTGATGGCTCGGCGTATGTTGCGTTCTTTCACGAAGTTAGAGGTAGAAGGGGATTTGCGTCGCAGTGCGACGCAGGCTCGCTTGATTTTGCAGAAGCAGAATGTGCTGAACAATATGTGATTTTACCCCCTCTCCCTTAGGGAGAGGGTTGGGGTGAGGGATTCAGGATGTCCCGTCATAGCTGGTGTCCCTCCTCCTAACCTCCTCCCTAAGGGAGGAGGAATAAGAAAAAGCCCACTTTCACAAAGTCTTCTACAATTCAAAGCGATCGGGCAAAAACGCCGTGACAGGCTTTTGTGTCAAAACGCCCTGAGCATCACGAAAGACCAACACCGTATCGTCCCCACAAAACTCGACCAACGACTGCCGACACGCCCCACACGGCGTAATGTGATGATGCGGCGTTTTCGCCCCATACACGGCGATCGCCACAATGGCATCCGCTTGCTTGGCTTGTGAAATCCAGCTTACTAACGCCGAGCGTTCGGCACAAATGGTTAGACCAAAGCTCGCATTTTCGACGTTGCATCCGTGGAGGACGTCGCCAGAGGCGAGGAGCAACGCTGCTCCGACAGGGAATTGGCTGTAGGGCGAATAGGACGCTTCACTGGCTTTTTGAGCTTCCGCAAACAAGGCTTCGGCAACGTCTTTATCTAACATAAAGCCTCCTTTTCTTTGAGATGCTTTAAAAAGCCTACGCTGGAAATCTGCACCAGCTGATACACATGCTCAAACCCATCGATGCCTCCATAGTAAGGGTCAGGCACTTCGATTTCACTAAAATCGCCTAAGCTGTAATCCAAGAACAAGGTCAATTTCTTGGCGAGTTCAGGTGTGGGGGCAATCAACGATGCATCTCGCAGGTTGCGTTTGTCCATGACGAGCAGATAGTCGAATTCGGTGAAGTCTTCGGCGGTGAGCTGTCTCGCGCGTTGCGTGGTTATGTCGATGCCGTATTGAGCGGCTTTGTCGATCGAACGCTCATCGGGTAGGCATCCGACGTGATAGTAATGCGTCCCAGCCGAATCGACGTGGATTTTATCGTCTAAGCCAGCGTCTTTCACGAGATATTCCAAAACGCCGTGGGCGAGCGGTGACCTACAAATATTACCCATGCAAATCATCAAGACTTTAATCATGTTTGGATTCCTTCTAAAACAAGTTCAATCACACGAGCCTGATCGCTTTTGCTCAAATGCGGAGATGACGGCAAATTGATGCCCCTTTCCCACAAGGCATAGGCGTTTTTAAATTGCACACGAGGCTCCTGCAACGACGCTTCCACCAAAAACGGATGCACATAGTCAAACGCCGTAAACGGCATAAACACAGGACGCACCTGCACGCCTTGAGCTTGCAAAGCCCCTTGCAAGGCTTTTCGTTGTTCGTGATTGTCTAAATAAAGCAGGTTCAGCCAATAGCTCGGCGTGATGTGTTCAAAGGCGTTTTGATACGGCGGATTGTGATGATGCACAAAATCCAAAGACGCCTGCCCCTTAAACGCTTGAAAATAGCCATCCGCAATGCGAGACTTGGCGTCTAAAAACGTAGGCAGTCGCTTGAGTTGGCTGATGCCTAAGCTGGCGTGTAAGGCGTTCATCCGCAGGTTGAAGCCAAGGGCATCGTGGAAGAGTTCGCCACTGCCGTAGCACTTGGCTTGTGTGCTTTGATGCTTAATTTTAGCGAGCAGGGCGCGATCTTCCGAAACCAAGACGCCTCCGCTGGCGGTGGTGAGTGTTTTGTTGACGTTGAAACTATAAAAGCCGTAATGCCCGATCGTGCCGACGGGTTTGCCTTCAACCAGCGTGCCGAGCGATTCGGCGGCATCTTCAATCAGAATAAGCCCTTCGGCATCGCACCAATGACGCAATTTCAGCAATTCAGGCATGGCAAGTCCGTACAGATGCGTCACCAAAACGACCTTGGTTTCCCTGGTTTTAGCGGATTGATAGGCTTCTAGCGTGGGGGCAAAGGTGAGCGGATGTACATCCACCAAGCGGAGGCGGTGCTTTTGGTACAAAAACGGATGAATGCTCGCCACAAAGCTGGTCGCTGGGCAAAGCACTTCGCTGCCTTGGGGCAAATCGAGCAAGTGCAAGCACATCCACAAGGCGGATGTGCCTGATTGTGTGGCGACGCATCCTAAGTCGGGGCTTGCTCCCCATGCGTGGAGCTGGGCCAAAAATGCCTCTTCAAAGGCTTCTACCACAGGCGCCGCTGAAGAGATCCAGCCGTCTCGCAAGGTGGATGCCACCGCTTGCACGTCGTCTTCATTCAAATCAGCTTCACACAGGGGAATGGGTTTCATGCTTGGGGACTCTAGGTTTAAAGGCTACAGTCCTTATTTTACACGATTTTCTGCGTTTGGCGTAGTTTATTTAGGTTGACGGAACTTCAATACAGCGTTTAATCTTGACAAAATCGAATCATCATAGGTGAAGCAGTACTTGAACTTTCCTATGTTAAAGGTGAAATTTTTCTCATCCAAACAAAGAATTAACTCCTCTGACGAAAGAGCTTCCCATAAAAGAGATCTTACCATCCTCAAGAGTTCTTCATTTGTGACCACGGACATTCTATTGTGTTCGAGATCGTCTAGGATTTTTTCTTTCTCTGCTAGTGTATCAGCAACAATCTTTTTCCCTACTTCGTACAAGCCACCATTGCGTTGTGTGGCAAAGGATTTAGACGGCGACATAGAAACCGCAGATAGAGAAGAAATAGATCGCATGATAAGAAAGCCTTTCTGTGTCGATCCGACAGCTCCCACGGTATCGCACAAACACAAAAGACGCAAGACCTTAATTTAATGATATACTATGCAATAAATCCTCAACGATTTTGGAGACATCAATATGCCCCTTCTTGAATCTACTGCAAGCGCCACAACTCTTGCCACGCCCACCAGCCAAACCTTGATCTGGAAGTACATGGGAAGCGTCGGCTTGTGGAGCGTCTTAATTATCGGCGGATTGGTCGCCTTTTTGTGGCTTCTGAAAACCAAGCCCGAAGTCGTACAGATCATCCGCAGTTGGGTGGGCATGGGGCATCCGCCGAGTCAAGAAGACGAAAGCAAGCTTAAGGTCGAAGAAACCTTAGAGCTTGACGAAAACAAGCAGTTGATGATTATTCAATGTGAACATGAGCGTTTTCTCGTGTCTTCAGGCACCGATGGCTTGCGTTTCCTCACCAAGCTAGACCCTTCTCAAGCCTACGTCGAAGCCTTGCAAGATGCGTATGACGCTGAAAAAACCACGCATGAAGACGCCGCAGGCACCCGAGGCATGGCGATTACGCCTACGGATACAGGCTATAACAGTGCTAGTACACAGGCAGGGGTCACGGCTCCCACTAGCCCACGTTCAGGCACCTTTTTACAAGGGGTGAGAAGTCTCTTCCCGTTGACACAGGGGACGCCACAGTCGTGGGGGACTCCTTCGTCGTCATCGCATCCCCCATTCGGCTTAAAATAGCGAAAACTCTCAAAAATAAGGCATTTGGCGTGCTTTAATAAGCGTGTATACTGCTTGTCTTCTCTCCTAAAATTAGGAGGCGGGACAAGACAAACCACCGCATAAAAGGAAGACACCCCATGGCGACCGCCGCTTTTTCAGGAGCCTTTGCCAATCTCGACCCTGCCCTGCAACTCATGTTGCTCATGGCAAGCTTGACCCTGCTTCCCTTTATGGTGTCAGGCATGACGAGTTTCTTAAGGTATGTCATTGTTTTTTCTATTCTCAAGCAAGCCATGGGAACCCAGCAGGTTCCGCCTTCTATGGTCTTAGTGGGGCTTGCCTTAATCCTCACCTTTTACACCATGAGTCCTGTTTTTGGAGAGATGTACACGGCGGTGAACCCCTTGTTGAATAACCCCAAATCAAATGTCATGGATATTATGAACAAAGGCGTGGTGCCGTTGAAGCAATTTATGATGCGTCAAACGCGAGAGGAAGATGTGCGTATTTTCTTAGAAGTGTCTCGTAAACGAGCCCCCGAATCAGTGAACGACTTAAGTATTTGGGAAATTACGCCTGCCTTTATGTTGAGTGAATTGCGGACGTCCTTTGAAATTGGTTTTGTTATTTTCATTCCCTTTGTCATCATCGATTTGGTGGTTGCCAACATCTTGATGGCGTTGGGGATGATGATGTTGTCTCCCACGATTATTTCCTTGCCGTTTAAGATCCTCATTTTTATTGCCGTCGACGGTTGGTCTTTAATTGTGAGAGGTCTCATTCAAAGCTTCAACTAGGAGCTGTTTGTAAGGAGCCCATAAATTTTAAGCCCCCAAAGAAAGTATTGCCCCCATGGATTACCTACTCGAACATGTGAGACAAGGCATCTTATTGAGCCTCATGCTTTCAATGCCCCCTATTCTAGCGGCGGCGGTGATTGGTTTAATCGTGGGTATTCTACAAGCCGTCACCCAAGTACAAGAACAAACACTTTCTGCCGTGCCTAAAATGATTGTGGTTTTTTTGATACTGATTTTAGCAGGGGGCACGATGCTTGAAATGTCTGGGCAGTATATTCGCGAATCCATGCAACTGGCGTTTCAAGTGGTGCCAGCGACAGGGCATTTCTTGTTACCGCCTCAGCAAAAAAATGCAGGCTATCAAAAAACGGCGGGTGAAAAAGGCACCGTTTATATGATTCAAGAAAAACGTCAAGCACGTAATTCGGCTCAAGCCAGCCGTAAAACCATGGAAACGCCGTAATGGCAGGTTTTGAATCGCTATTACAAGGCTTTCACGTCTTACATGCCCAAGCCAATGGAGGCATTGATGCGGGGCTTTTGATGCTATGTCGCTTTGGTGGATTCATCAGCATTGCCCCCGTACTAAGCCGTAAGGATATGCCCCCCCAATTTAAAATTGGGTTGCTCTTAATGCTTACCTTTGCGATGATGTCGCATCCTTCGGTGCAGGCATCCGCCAATATCTTGAAAAGCACCGTCATTACAGAGTTTATGATGCTTATGGTCATCAACATTGTGCTAGGCTTATTCCTTGGGTTTGCCGTACGACTTATTTTTGAAGCGGTGTCTATGGCAGGCGGATTCATTACCATGCAAATCGGGCTTCAAATGGCGAGTATGATGGATCCTTCTACCAAGCAAAGTTCAGCGATTATGGGGCCTATTTTTAGTGGTATTGCGTCGATTATTTTTGTTTATGTGGGGGGCATTGAACTATTGCTTAAAACACTGGACAAAAGCCTAGGACTGGTGCCGTTGCACGTGTTGAATGTGGCATTTTTTAAGGTGATTACGGTCTATCAGTGGATTGATACATCGGCGTCGATTATTCCGCTGGCCATGTTGATTTCCGCACCGTTTTATATTACGACGATTTTAATGGATTGTATTTTAGGCATCGTGAACAAAACCGCTCAACAGATTCCTGTGTTTCAGTTGAGTGCGAGCATCAAACCCCTATTGGGATTGATTATCTTTTTTGTGACGGTACCGACCTTGTTTCCCCTCATCCGCCATATAATGATCACCATGTTGCTGCGGATTTAAGTATATTATTCCCTCTCCTAATTTTAGGAGAGGGGACAAAATAGTTTTCTTTACAAGCAATAAAAACATGGGTTTTAGGCACTAGTCAAAAGACGCTTCCCTTTGTCATAATGAAAAAGAGTAGCTCTTTGAAAATTGACAAAAAACAGACGTGAGGGTCAAGCAATCGACTCAAATCCCTTTATTGTGTGTGTCAAAAAACGAGTTTTATGTGTCAGAATCGTGGGTTTTGTGTGTCAGAAAGAGGGGTTTCGTGTGACGAGAATCGGTATTTCGTGTGTCAGAAATGAGGGTTTCGTGTGTCGAAAATTAGATTTCGTGTGTCGGAAATTACCTCTTTTCACTAGCCTTTTTTATTTTTATGGCATAATAAAAATTGATTATACCTCCGAAACGTAAAAGGTGTTTCTCTATGCCAAATGACTCCAACCCCTCAACCGAATCCCACTTTACTGATGACCTCTACACCCCCTTTGCCAGCGATTGGCCTTCTATTGCAGGGCGTCCGCCTCGTCGGGTGTCTAAAAAAATATGGGTGGGTAACGTCCCTGTCGGTGGCGATGCCCCTGTTTCCGTGCAAAGCATGCTCGTCAATGACACCCGAGACATCAAAGAAAGCATCATGCAGATTCAACGCCTCGCGGATGCTGGGGTGGATATTGTGCGTTTAGCTGTGCCTGATGCCGAAGCCGCAGAAGCCCTAAAATCAATCGTTCCAGCCTCTCCTGTGCCCATTGTGGCGGATATTCACTTTGATTACCGCCTCGCCTTGCAAGCGGCGGACAACGGCGTGCATGCCATTCGCATCAATCCCGGTAATATCGGATCTAAAGATTTTGTGCGAAAAGTGGTAGACAAATGCAAGGAACGTGAACTCCCGATTCGTATCGGCGTCAATGGTGGTTCGGTGGAAAAAGCCATTAAATTGGCTTACCCCAAGCAATTAGAACGTCAATTGGTGGAAAGTGCCTTGCTCAACGCTCGCATTTTAGAAGACGAAAACTTCGATCAATTCAAAATCTCGGTCAAAGCCAGCGACCCTTTGCAAGCGGTCACGGCGTATCGGGAACTGGCTCGCCGTTGTGATTATCCGCTCCATTTGGGCGTTACCGAAGCTGGCACCTTAAAACGAGGCATCTCAAAAAGTGCGTTTGCGTTGGGAATGCTCCTCTATGAAGGGATTGGCGACACCATTCGGGTTTCGTTAACGGCCGATAGTGTGGAAGAAGTCTTTGCAGGGCAGGAGATTCTGCGGAGCGTGGGCTTACGTCAAGAAGGGGTGAACATTATTTCATGCCCCGCATGTGGACGTTGCGAAGTGGATTTACATGGCTTGACCACTCAAGTAGAACAGCTTGTCGCGAAATTGGATGTGCCTTTGACGGTGGCAGTCATGGGATGCTTTGTCAACGGACCTGGTGAAGCCGAGCATGCGGATGTCGGCATTGCAGGGGGTATTGGGCAGTATTACATTTTTCGTGGGGAAGACCGCATTCGCCGAGTCCCTGAAGCCGAAGCCTTGGATGCCTTAAAAGATGAGATTGAGCGAGCTACCGAAGAATTCAGAAAAGCGAACCCTGATTGGCAGGGAACTAAGAAGGCTCAGCTGATTAAAAAGTAACACCACTTTCTCTGTGTCTTCGTACCATGCTTGGTGGATTCTATCAAAAAAACAGACAAAGGCCTTCATAATCTTTTATAATAAAGGCAATGTTCGACTCTCATCAATCGGAGCCTCCCATTCATGTTTTTCAATAAAAAAGACGATGCCACTACTGCTGAAAAAAAGGTCCATACACTGGCTCCCGCCTTTCGCTATCCCAAAGTTAAACATCGAGAGAAAAATCTCTTTACGCAAGACTCCCCTTCTTTTAATGATGATATTGACAACTACCTTCCTGAATACAATCCCACGGCTCACTTGAAAGTTGACCTCCCTTCATTAAATCTAAATCCAGATAGTTTACCTCCTTTAGTAAAGCCTGCAACGCAGGAATTGCCTATTTTTAGCTTAGAAGACGATTTGGAGACCAATCCTGAACTCATCAGTAGCATTTTTTTGGAAGAAGACCCGTCTTCCCTTGAACAGGAAAGTTCTTTTTCACCCAGCTTTTCTGGTGAAAGAGGAGGGGAATCCGTATCCCTAGAAACGCCTATAACCGCATTGAGCGAGCCTGCGTTTAACTTGCCAAGTGAGATGCCAAGCCTTAGTTCTTATGAAGCACCGCCTTCTTTTGAAGCCACGGATTCAGACGTAGAAAACGTCTATGAAACGGTATTGACCCATGAAATCGAAGATCTGTCTAAACAAACTGTGCTTGAAGAAGAGCATTTACCCAGTCCTCATGTGGCGAAACCTGCTCCTGAAAAGTTGACGCCAGCGGAAGAACTTTCGTTTCAAGACCGTACCCTCGCATTTGAAAATGAAGATCACTATTATAATCCCCTTGCCATTGGCGAAACCCTGCCAAGCTATCGCCTCGCCGAAACACAGGCACAAAAGCCGATAGACACAACAGAGCTTGATGTTTTTGAAGATTTAGAAGAAGCAGATTTAGACTTACAAGAAAGCTTTACGGTGGCTCAAAAAAGTAGCGAAGCCGTCGAAGTCGTTTTTGGCGCTAGCCCTACTGTTGAAGCCTTTGAAGCAGTCGAAGCCCCTGTAGAAGATGCCGTTTTTGAAGAGGAAGCATCCGTTGAAGTTGTTTTTGAAGCAGAGCCTTCTAACGACCCGCCCGTTTTAAGTCCGCAGGAAGAAGACAGTCCCTTTTCGTTTCCTTCCATTGAAGAACCCCCTTCTTTAAGTGCCTTAGACGCATCACTTGATTCGTCCCTTGATACCTCTTTAGATGCTTCACTGAATGCATCGTTAGACAACGTTTTTGAAGAGGACATTTTTCACATCCCCGAACTCCCCGAAACAAGAGTTGCCACCGAAGAACCCCCTTATACCCCTGTGGATGAAAATACCTTTGATTTCTCCATCTTTTTGGATGAAAATCCTCAAGCCGAAGCAGATACAGCATCTACCGAAACACTTGTCACCCCTGAAGCAGACGCTAGTTTCGTAACAGCCGTTTCAACAGAAGAAGCCCATGTGGAAACCACTTTTAGCTTAGAAGGGAGTATCGAATCCCCCACAGAATCATTTGAAAGCGTTGAGGTTTCCGAATTTCCTTCATCAGAAACCGTGGTGGCTGAAGACGATGATGACTTGCAATTTTCTGCGGAACCCTTTGCTTCACCTTCAGTGGAAACGAATTTCATTGCTTTGGAAGAAAATTTGGAAACTTTAAGCGACGCCAATCTTGAACAGGCGACTTTAGGCTTAGAAACGCCCTTAAATGAAGACCCTTCTGAAGAACTCTTGCCGGAAATTTTACCAGATGCCCTGCCTATAGATGCCTCTTTCGCAGAAGAAGACGACCCCTTTGAAACCTTGCCCCCAGAGCTTAGCTCCCTTGAAGAGACAACCCCTACCCTTTCTTACGAAACCTTTCGCCAATTAGAAGAAGGTGATGATGGCTTAGATACTGTTGAAAGCACTTTGTCCAACCACTTTTCCATTGAAAGCGATACCGTTCTTGAAGATCCCAATGCTTTTTTAGATCCTAACTTGTTTTTTAGTTTAGAGGGCTTGGAAGACGGATCAGCACCTGAAGAACTTTCAATGGATTTAGACCCTTTACCTGACTTTGAATCACAGGTGCCTATCTCCCCCCCTCAAGTGTATACTTCATCTGAAACCAGTGTGGCACAATCCAATCAAAATGAGCTGATACCTCAATTACTACAGATCCAAACTGAAGATGAGTTTATCACCCTCGTCCCACCACAAGGCACCAGCGAAGCCACCTTAGAAGAATACGCCCGCTTGGCATTAGAAGATTTGGATATTCTCGCTTCACAACCTTTTCCTTATGGGGAAAGTCACTTATGCTTGGTTCACGTGAATAACATGTATGCCATTATTGCCCTCAAGCAAAACAAGTACACCTTATTACAATCATTTTCAACCTTGCCTGAAGGCGTAGAAACTGCCGAAACAGCGGAAGGTCTAAAGTCAAAAGACGGCACACTCCAAGTAACGTGGAATGCGTCTAGTTACAATGAACATATTTTTGACTTACATTTAGGCGCTTGGCACGCCTTAGTGGTAGAAGACAGCCAAAATATTACTTTGATGAAGTAGACGCTTTTTCAAGCACAGCTTCAAAAGGAATTAACGGCGTAAAAGTAAAGCTACAATCCTTGGGGAGCTTGGCTCCCATAAGGATGCCTGTTTCGTTGGGGTAGCTTCGACAAAAAATCGGACGAGCCTCGTAATCCATACACAAGTTGTCTTCGCCCAAATTGTGGCACTTAAACACGACGCCTGTTTCCGTTTCGTATTGGGCTTCAAAAAATTGGTATTCATCAGGATGCAAGGCCTGCAACGCTTGAAAGTCTTCCACCGACTGAATCACCTGCTTGCCGTAGGTAAGGAACAAGTTCTTGCAACAATCCCCGCATTGGTTGCAGGTGCCTGTTCGAACGGTGTACTTACCTTTTTCAATCACTTCTTTATAGGGAAACAAACGGTGCCGTAATTGACGAGACCACTTCAATAGTAGCGACGAAAAGGGGATGCACCCTAATATAGTGAGGTAAAGCCGACTGCTGAGGCGTCGTTGGGGAAAAGAAGAGGGTAAATTGCGCATAGCCCCATTTTAAAAGAAGCGCCGTCGAAAGGCAAGGAACTTTATAGGTTTTATTCTGTATGCTTTCTAGCCAATTAGTCTAAGAATCTTGGCTTTCTGACCGTAGTAACCTCCAAAGTTAAGACCTGATGCTAACCACGAGAATTTCTTTCCACTACTGCTGTTAGATAAAGAATCTAGGTCCCCGTTAGGTGAAGCAACCACAACTCCCATATGATGGTTTCTTATATAGGTTATATCTCCAGGGCGAGCTTCTGTGGGTGAAATCTCTCTTGCCAAACCATTTTGTGTCAAATAATCGACTAAAGCAGGGACACTATTAATTTCCGGAAGCCTTACCCCCGCTTTTTCTAAAACTTTACGAACCATATAAGCACACGCAAGATTACCTCCACCAGGACCATTGGCAGAACTTGCTCCTCTCATTTCTTGCGCAATGAGATGCACTTGTTCCCCTAAAGAAGGAGGGGAACTTTCAGAAGACCCAGGGCCAGACGTTTCTTTTGGGCCAAAAAAACGATCCCCATATGCACGACCAGACCATGGAAGTCCACTAGATGGCTTAAAGGTATCAACACCCCCCCCACCAAGCAAGGGCGCGGGGGCTTTAGGCGTGGCGGTGTCTGAGGAGGTTGGCTGAGATCTTCTGTTTCTCTCAAGCATTGCGTCTCTTCCTACAGCAAAAACTATCATTCAATCGTATCCTTCTATGTGTGTTCGGGGGGGCTTTGATGTCTTAATAAAAACAATCATTTCTTGCGAATTGCCCGCTTTAAGAAAGCTTTAAGCTTTCACCCTTGCCCTATTTCTGCTATGCTGGGTGGTATGATGAACCCTCAACACCCTCTTTCCCCCAATGCCCAACGGCTCGATGCCCTAAGTACCCAGCAGGCTGTTGGAGAACTTCATGCCCTGTTTCAAGGGGCTAAAGTTCAAAAAATCAATCAATACAGCCCTACCGATTTTTCCTTTCACTTGTGGAAGCCCAACCCTGACAAGCACCCTGCGCTAGAGCGGTGCTTTTTGTATGTACATCTCAACAAGCAAAACCCCTTTTTCGCCATGCTCACCCACGACGAAGTGAAATCGATGTTTCCCACCGCCACGCATCAAAGCCCCCTGCTGATGAGCCTGCGAAAATACTTGCAAGGCAGCCGTTTGGATGTCGCACAAAGCGTAGCGGGTGAACCTGCTTTCACACTGGGCTTTAATTACAGCACCGAGTTGGGTTTTAGAGCATCTGTTAAGCTCGTGGTGGAAATGATTGGGAAATATAGCAACCTGCTTTTACTAGAAGGTGAAACACAAAAAATCCTCAACCTATTGAACGTCGTGAGTGACGAGCAAAGCCAGCTTCGCCCCCTGCATGTGGGAACGCCTTACACCCCTCCCCCCCGTCCACAAGGCAAAACCCCTTGGACGACCCTTGATTTGGCGGAATTGTGGCCAACTGTCGACACCCCTTATTCGGCGGAAGAGGCGTTTGATGCGATTAAAGCCGTGGGTTGGGGTATCGCTAAACATTTGGCGATGCCGTTACTTGAAACCGTAGGCTCTTTTGAAGAAGCTCAAACCATTTTGAAGCAATGGGAAACGCATCCGCAGGGGGTGCTCTTCCGAGACAATCACGGCGTAGTGAGTGGCTTTCATGGCGTGGATGTCACAGGTAAGGGCGAGCTTGTCGGTTCTACTTTAGTAGCGGTGAGCGTTTATTACGGTTCGTGGAAGCAAGGGCAGTTGTGGGAAGAGGCTCGTCAAACCTTGCGTAAACCCTTATGCAAGAAGCTAAACATACTCAAAAAAGGCTTAGAACACTTAAATACCAGTCAAGTCACATCCCATACCCTAGACGATCTTCAAAGTAAGGGCGATATTTTGATGACGCTGTATAGTATGCGGCATTTCACGCAGGCAAAACCCTTTGAAAACACATTTACGCCTGAAATGAATCCCCTTACAGGCGAAGCCGGCGAAGCGATTGATGTGGATGTCAAAAAAACGTGGCTTGAAAATGCCCAAGTCTATTACCGTTTGGTTCAGAAAGCCAAGGGTCGTAATAGTTACACGGTTCAAGAACGCCTGCGATTAGAAAACGACATGGCGTATTATAAGTCCTTAGCCGTTTTATTAGAAAATGCCGAATCCTTGGCAGATCTTGAAGCCCTTCAAATTGATTGGCGAGAGTCGGGCTTAGTAAAAGCGTTGAAATCAAAGGCTGGCAAGGGGAAAGCGTCTCAAAAAGCCCTTCAAAAAGCGTCGCTTGAAGAAGTAGGGGTCTTAAAGCTTACCAGTCCAGATGACTTGGTGATTTGGGTCGGCAAAAGCAGTAAAGCCAACGGTCAACTCATTCAGAAGCATTTGCGTCCGAAAGATTGGTGGGTGCATGTGGCGGAAGTTTTTTCTGGCTCTCAGGTGGTGGTCAAAGTTCACGGCAAGCCGTGGGCGGATGCACCTAGCCTGCCGTTGCCTACGTTGGCCATGGCAACGGCGTTGGCGGCATGGTATTCCGAAGCACGAGACAGTGGGAAAGTGCCTGTTTTGTATACACGAGGCAAGTATGTGCGTCCCATTCCGCAGTCATGGGCCGGTCATGTCAGCTATTCTCACGAAGAAGCCCTCATGATCACCCCTCAAAAAGACGGGTTTTAGGACCCTTCTAAACCGATCTGTTGACGCGTTTCTAGGGTGGGTTGAGCAATTCTTTCCCAAAATTCTTCAAGAACTCGTCGGCCTGCTTGAAATCGTTCTACGGCATTACCTATTGGTTTGTTCGGATCCAGAGGGGGGAAAGTTAATATAACGTTTGTCGACTCTCGTTGAGCATCTTCTGAAGGTAAACGTAATTCTTTCAATGAATTAATACGTGATGCCAGTGCTTCTTGTCCTGCCGGAACAAGCAACCCCTCTTGTTGTTCCTCCCAAAGATTAGAGGCACCGCCCAACCTTTTTAGTTGAGTGGTGTTAATCAAGGTTTTGGGTGAACCCGGAATGTTTGAGCGTATATCTGTTATTCGAGTTTTTCCATTAGAAGAAAAAAGCCCAGAAACGAAGGCACTTAATGTGTCCTTAGACGGTGGGACATCCACAGAGCTGATGCGACTGTAGAATGTTTTAGAAGAGTTTATACCACCGAACGAATCAAAAAGACGTATAGCATGAGCTAGAAACTCTCGGGTTACAGTTTCAAGTTCAGTGTTTATTCTAAAGTTAAACTCATTCTCCTTAGGCCTATAAAACATTTTAATGCCACGGACGCCAGTGGCATTGACGTTAGCGGTACTTGGGCTTGAAGCAGGGCTTAAGGCATATCCCCCCCAAGGATTACGTCGTCTAATAAATCTATTTACTAATCCCACATAGCTTAATACAAACTTTTCTTCTGTCTTTGGCTCAAGTTCATTAAAGAGTAATCCTTGTCTTTGTTGAGTTGAGTTGAGTTGGGTCGAAATGGGTCGAACTGGAAGAAGCCTATTTAAGTTCATCATAAAATCCTCTACATATTAAAAAACACAAAACAACAAAAATACTATTCTACTTCAATAGATTCAAATAGTCTTGTTTATGACAAAAGTGTTACAACTATCTAGGCGTTTAAGGTACTCAACATCCCAACACGACGTTCGTGACGCTCCCCTTCAAAGCGAGCATTCAACCACGCTTGAGTAATCACCGTGCCATACGCCCCTGAGACAAAGCGTCCGCCCATGCACAAGACGTTTGAATCGTTATGTTCACGGCTGAGCTGAGCCAAGTACGCATCATGGGCGTGAACGGCACGCACCCACGGGAAGCGATTAGCCGCAATCGCCACACCCACGCCTGAACCACAGGTGATAATGGCTTTAGAAATGTCCGCTTCTTGCATGAAGCGTGCCACTTTTTCAGCAATAGACGGATAGTCCACCTTATCCGTTTCGCTAAAGCATCCCAAATCTTGCACATCATAGCCTTGTTGAACCAAGTAATCCGCCAAAACAGACTTTAGGGCAAACCCAGCATGATCGCACCCTAGCACGATGCGTTTGTCGATGACATTTTCAATACCCATGATTTTACCTAACTATTGGTATTAATTGTCGTGATGCTTATGGTCGTGCGTGCAATCTTCACCGTGAACGTGATCGTCACACAAACCTAAATGATCATGTAAGTCGACTTCAAAATCCATGCCTTCAAGCTGTTCAATGACTTTATTGAACTCGTCTTCATCTTCAATCGATTCATAGACACGTTCTTCGCCGTCTAGCGTCACTTTCATCACCACAAACTCTTCTTCATAACCTTCTTCAGAATCGGGGGCATCCAAGGAATCACCCTGATATACCAACAAAGCATAGAGGCTTCCGTCAATTTCAAACTCTTCAACAGGCTCAAAATAATGGACGTTGCCGTCTTCATCGGTGGTTTCTACCACGGCGACTTCATGCAAGTTTTTTTTCAATTCAGCATCATCAAATCCCATCATTTCAAGTATTTCCTTTATTTAGCTGTACTTCTCGAGAAACTTTCTAGCAGGTCACACCTTATTTAATCACAAGGGCATTTTGACGACAACCCTTTGTTTTTTCTTTGTGTTTTTTAAAGGTTTGCATTACACTAGACCTTGATATTTAATTATTTGTTTCTTTACAAGAAAATAGATAACTTGTTCCTTTTAAGGCTGGTCGTCGTCAGAGACCTTTGCTCCGCCAAAGGTCTCCAACACCTCTAAAGGCGGTTCAAGGGGGGACGGGGGAGGACGTATTGCGTTTCTCCTCCCCTTCGTCCCCCCTTGAAAATCCCCCCTGAATCCCCACCTCGTCGCATCATTCCTTGCAACGACGTTCGCAAAATGTCTCGGAAGCCTCGCATTTAGTGCTTGAACGTCTATTTTTTTCAACATCCTACAATCTAGATAAAGACGCTTATCATACACAATGCTTACAGTTTAATAAGGAAGACATTTTGAAAGTCGTTCACCCCACAAAAGTTCAGAAAGTCCCACCAAAGCTTTGGGCGTTGGCGATGCTTGCTGTGCTTTATAGTGCCGTGGTCTTCGCAGGATTTTTAACCCCCTATGCTCCCAATAGCGTGCGTGAAACGCAGTCGTATTTGCCGCCAACCCCGATTCAATGGCGAAATACGCAAGGGGCGTGGGTCGCTCCCTATATTTTTCAGTATAAACGGGTCTTTGATGCCAAAAACCTACGTTTTACCTATGAACCCGAACTCAATAAGCCCTATCCTTTAAAGTTGCTTGTGCAAGGCGAGCCTTACACGATGCTGGGCTTCATCAAAAGTGACTGGCACTTGCTTGGTGTCGAAAATCCAGCAAGCCTAAGCTTTTTGGGGCGTGATGTGAACGGCAGGGACAACTTTTCAAGGCTCCTGCATGCAGGGCAGATTTCTTTGTTTATTGGCTTTTGTAGCCTTTTGGTTTCTCTTCCCTTAGGGCTTAGCATAGGAGCGTTGTCAGGCTACTTAGGCGGATGGGTCGATAATCTATTGATGCGATTGACCGAAGTCTTGATGTCTATTCCGTCCATCTTTCTTTTGGTGAGTTTAGCCGCCTTATTGCCTGCTAGTTTAAGCAGTGGCGTGCGATTTGTCTTGGTGTCTATGTTAATGGCAAGCATCGGCTGGACGGGGCTGGCTCGAGTCATTCGAGGCTTGGTCTTAAACATCAAGCAAAACGCCTTTGTCGATGCCGCTCGTTGTATGGGAGCAAGCCTGCCTCGTTTGATTTTCAAGCATATTTTGCCTCAAACGGCGTCTTATGTGGTGGTTTCGTTGACACTAGGCGTACCGGGGTATATCTTGGCGGAATCCGGGTTGAGTTTTCTAGGTTTGGGTATTCAACAACCCGATGCGAGTTGGGGCAATATGTTGAAAGAAGCTCAAGAACTCTCTAATTTACTAGAGCATCCGTGGATGTTGGCTCCTGCGGTTTTTATTTTTCTAGCGGTGTGGAGCTATAATTTGCTCGGCGATGCCTTGCGAGATGAGTTGGATCCGAATGTGAAAAAGCTTTTATAGCCCTGATTTTGGGTTTTTCGCTTCTTTCTTGAGCTGGTGCTTGGGGGTCTTTGCTCCGCCAAAGACCCCCAAACCCCCAAAGGCGGTTTAAGGAGGGGGGAAGAGAAGGATTTGTTGCGGCTCTCCTTCTCTTCCCCCCTCCTTAAAAATCCACCCCCCATCTCAACCTCTTCGCTTGCTCCACTTATTCCTTTGGGACGTCCGCAAAATCGCTCGGGGATTCGCAGTTCGCTCACCCGCTCGGATTTAGTGCTTGGACGTCGGCTTATGCAACGAGTCAAAAATCAACACGCAATGACGGACAAAGCAAAGACTTGCCGACAACGCACTAAATGCGAGGCTTCCGAGACATTTTGCGGACGGCAGGAACAACGATAGGGCGAGGAGGTGGGGATTCAGGGGGGATTTTTAAGGGGGGACGAAGGGGAGGAGAAACGCAATGCGTCCTTCCCCGTCCCCCCTTGAACCGCCTTTAGAGGTGTTGGAGACCTTTGGCGGAGCAAAGGTCTCTGACGACGACCAGCTGAAAACGAAGCTAGAAATCCAAAAAACAGGACTCTTAACATATCACTTTAGAAAGATAAAAGAAAAAACACCCCGAACAAGATTCGAACTTGTGACCGTCCGCTTAGAAGGCGGATGCTCTATCCAGCTGAGCTATCGAGGCATTTCTTCAAACTATATGCTAACACAAAAATATAAATGTAGCCTTTAGAAATCTGAAAAATCATCTTTTTTAAAGGGGGGCCTTACTAAAGGGAGTCGCCTTTTAACAGGACTCAAAAAGAATAAACGCTTGGTACTGGCGACAATCACCGCTAAAGGTAAAATGAATAAAACCCCCCACAAGCCTGCGACATCCACACTAATCAATAAAATAAACATGAGAATCAAGGGATGTACGTAATAGCGTTTGTCAAATAAATGCGGGCTTAGATATTTGGCACGTAGGATATGAAAGACGCCTGCAATTAGACCCAAAATAAGCAGTTTCGTTAGTGCGAGTTGTGCCATGAGAATCAAGGCAGGCAATAGTAATCCCAACCAAGGACCTAATACAGGAATAAAACAGAGGATGGCGTAAATAAAAGCAAGCAATCCTGCATAACTTAGCCCCAAACTTTGAAAGACGACGTACATAAACACACCCGACACCAAAGCAATCACGGCATAGGCTTTTACGGTGCGAAACATTAAGACTTGGCTGAGTACCACCCCACGAGCCAGCCGGTTATTGCGACTATTGGGTAAAAACACCGTCACTAACTTGGTGATTTTCGCCCCATCGACCAACAGATAAAGCGAAATCAATTGCCCCATTAAAATGTAGAAGAACGGTGTAATACTTTTGGAACCTAAGGTATATAAGCCTCCGACTAAATGGCTTTTTAACAAATGGAGTTGATCCGTAATGACATGGGGAAGCGTGAAGTCTAAGTCTTTCTGAAGCTGCCATAAGAGGCCTTCCACACGATGAAAGGCTTTTGGAATGAAGTGCTGTAATTCGTTCAATTGAATGCTTAACGAAGGTAAAATAGTGACAACAAACACAAAGAAAAAGAAGATAATACAGGCATACGCAATAACCACGCTAACATGCCGAGATACTTTGAATGTGGGCTTTTTAAAAATTTGGCAAATAGCTTTAATGGCGATATTAAGTAGGGCATCGACAAATAAAACCCAGCATAAAATAATAAAGGTGAAGTTATAGGCTCCCACCAGCATCATAATCTCATTAAAAAGCAATTGAATGAGGTGGAAGCCTCCAATGAGTAGTATGAAGCTTCCTAAAATGCTCAAGTTAATTTTTAGCCATCTGGAAGAAGGCGAGGGGGGTGAATCGCTTGAAGCATGGGCGTATACGGAAGACATAGGAAGGGTTACTCAGTAGGTTTTTTAATAGATAGAGGTTTTTGTGGGAGCAAGGTCATCGGATTCACGGTCGCTAAATTGAAAGGTTTTAAAACGTTTCAACGTGACCATTGTAATCGCGGCTAAGGGAATGGCAAGCAAAATGCCCAAGACGCCCCCAAGCTTTCCACAAATAATGAGGGAAACAATGATAAAAACGGGGTGCATGCCTAGGGTATTACCAAACAGTTGCGGTTGAATGAAGTTGTCTTTCAGTGTTTGCCAAAGGTAACTACTGGCAAACACGCCCAGCAAAGTGGCAAAATCGCCGGTTAGGGCAATCATCAACAACGCGGGTGTAAAACCAATATAAGTCCCCACCACAGGTAAAATTTCTGCAATGGCAAAAATACTAGCGAGGAGCAAGGCATAATTCACGCCAAACACACTGTAAATCACAAACATGTAAAGCCCTGTGAGCATTCCTAAGAAGACTTGCCCTTGTACAAAGGCGAGCATAATACGGTGCAAGTCACTGATAAAGTTTTGGACGTGTTGCCGAAAGCCAATGGGCAAATGGGTATACATGTTTGTCATGGTGCTTTGCCCTTCAAGCAAGGCGTAAAAAACGTAAACAATTAGAAGCACGCTCCACAACACACGAGTCAACCCCGCGTTTAAAAATACATTGCCTTCCCCAACGCTTAATTGAAACCATGAGGCAATGGATTGCATCACGGTAGGCGGCACACGCCACGTCATAGGACGAAGGGCATCGTAAGAATCAATAAAAGGGAGGGCTTTAATCAGGGGGATTAAGGATGGGTACGTATGCCCCAAGGCATCAAGCTTTAACTTGAGTCCAAGCGTCATTTGTGTGAGTGTGTAAGGGGATTCTTTTATAAAGGCGAGGGCTTCTGATTTGAGGGTAGGCACAAATTGCGTCACTATGATTGAGGTAGCGTAGAGTCCTATAAAATAAACAGTAGAAAGAACGATCAGTCGTAATAATTTTTGGCGTTCCCTTAAAAGAGAAGGACGGTTCCATAACGCTAGTTCAATCATGTCAAAGAGTTTAAGTATTCCTTTTTCAAGCCACAAAACAGGGGCAAGCAAGAGATAAACAAAGACGCTTCCCACTACAAGCAGAGAAACGGTTAAGGGCAGTAGTCCAGCAATATAAGCTAGCGCGTAGATGTTCAAAAAAAACAGAACACTCACCCATAAACGATTGGTGTAACGATCTAAATTAGGAATAGACGCGACACGAAAGCTTTGCGTGAACACGAATTACCCTTTCTGGCTACTGGGCTGAACATCGGCTTCAGTAGGAGTAATCTTGTTTGCTGAAGCCTTCGCGCTTGAAGACGGGGCATCCAGCCAATCATTCAGAGCATTGCTTGCCCATCGTTTCAGTCCACACAGTCCTGAAAGTCCCCATGATTTGGCTTGATTTAAGGCAGAAGGGACTTTCCCGACAGAACGCTGAATGAGATCAACACCCGAATCGACTTGTTCGACCAAGCGAGCTGTATGGCTTGTAATGGCTCTCAAATCTTGAATGAGAGGTACTAAATCAAAGCGAGCAATATTGACAAAGTCTAGAGCGTGTTGCAATAAAAACAAGGACTTGTACAACAAAAGAGCCAACAAGACGCCTACAGGAATAAGCAATAACGTAAGGAGTTCGATCATTTTGGCGAGCTGAACGTCAGCTAAAGAATTGGCGAACATGGTTTTCTCTCTTTATGACGGTTTAGGTCTGTAATGAAGACTAGACGGTTTCACTTTCTTGTGGGTGTAGTGTTTCACCTTCAGAGTCAAGATCATCATCGTTCCATGACTCATCTTCACGGGACTTGGCGACGTTGATCTTTTTGGCGTCTTGGCTGGCTTGCCATTTATTCCAACGCTTTTCAAGGGAATAACGCTTTTCATCTAAAAATTGGCGAGCCTTGCTGTAAGGGTTTTCCACTTCTTCTTTCAAGTGTTCGACACCTTCTTTGAGTTCATCACTGGCGTCGTCCACCCATTTTTTTGCCAAGCGACGGTTTTCCGTGCCGCTATTGGGGCTGTAAAGCAAGCTTAATAAGGCTCCTGTCAAGGCACCGACGAGCAGTCCTGCTAAAAAATTTTGTAAGGAATTGTCTTGAGATTTGGACATGGTAAAGGTCTCCTTTTTCTTGAAAGTGGAAGTCTACTTAACAGTTTAGTGCTTTTAGCGGATTTTTGCAAACGTTTTTATAAAATATAAACATTTCAAGGGGCACCTTATTTTATAGAAAGTAAGAAAATGGTGTACAATAGTTCTAATAAAGAAGGAAAATTGATGTATGCCCTTGTTTCAAGCTGATGTTCTGCCTCCTGCGGTGGACTACCCTGAAATCACCCCCTATAAGACCTATCGCCTGCCTGTGTCGAACTTACACACGCTTTATGTAGAAGAAAGTGGGAACCCCAACGGCGTGCCTGTCTTATTCTTACACGGAGGCCCTGGTTCAGGATGCAGCGAAAAGCACCGAAGGCTCTTTGATCCCACCCTCTTTCGCATCATCATCCATGATCAACGTGGGGCAGGGCGATCGACGCCTCATGCCAGCTTGCAAGAAAATACCACATGGCATTTGGTGTCTGATATCAACGCCATTCGTGAGCATTTGGGCATCGAGAAATGGATCGTCTTTGGCGGATCGTGGGGGTCGACGCTTGCCTTGGCGTATGCGCAAAGCTTTCCACAACATTGCTTGAGCATGGTGTTACGAGGCATCTTCTTAGGCACGGCGGATGAAGTCAAGTGGTTGTATCAAGAAGGGGCGAATGCCCTGTCGCCTCACTTGTGGCACGATTTTGAAGAGGGTATTCCGCCTGAAGAACGGCACGACATGGTGGGGGCGTATTATAAGCGATTGACAGGCGTCAACAAAACCCAACGCCTCGACGCCTGTAAACGCTGGGCAAGGTGGGAAATAAGTAATTGCACCTTACAAGTGGATGACGCCTTTTGCAAGCAGTTTGAAGCCGACGATCATGCCATTTCGCTGGCTCGCATTGAATGCCATTACTTTATGAATAATTGTTTCTTTGATGGGAAAAACGATATTTTGAACCCCCAACGGCTCGATGCCATTCGGCATATTCCCTTAAGCATCGTGCATGGACGCTATGACTTGGTTTGCCCGCTGAAGAATGCGTGGCTTTTGTATGAAGCCTTGCCTCATGCGGATTTTTACTTGGCGCCTGAAGCAGGGCATGCCAGTTCTGAAAAGGGTTTGCGAGATGCCTTGCATTATGCGGTGCATCGTTATGGGGAAGCGGTGCATGATCAAAAAGCCAGTCAAGCAGGCTAAAAGGACGTTCCCGAGATGATGAATGCTCGAGCCAGCACCCATTTTTCAACATGGTTTTTGCGTCGTCTGATTGAAGGCACGGTGACCTTGTTTTTTGTCTTGCTCTTGACGTTTTTCTTGCTCCGCTTGATGCCCGGCAATCCCTTTGATGGGGACAAGGGATTGTCTCCTTTGGTGAAACAAGCCTTAGAAGCTCGTTTTCACCTGAATGAACCCATGTGGATGCAGTTTTGGCTTTACCTGAAAGGCTTATTCCACGGCGATTTAGGTCCTTCACTCACCCAAGAAGGTCGCTTGGTGGGGGACATGCTCAAGGAATCCCTGCCAACGTCTTTTGGCTTGGGCTTTTTCGCTTTAGCTTTGGGTGTGCCTTTGGGGGTAGCAACCGCCGTTTGGGGGAATGAAACGCCGTCCAAAAACGTCATTGGTGCCTTGGATTCGATCGCCTCTTTATTTCTCGCCTCACCTAGCTTTTTGGTCGCTGGCGTCTTGATTTTAAGCTTTAGCGTCGGATTAGGGTGGCTTCCTGCCGCAACGCTCACCACACCCCTGCACTGGATCTTGCCTGTGGTGACCCTTGCCATTGTGCCATATACCTTCACCTATTTGTTGCTTAAACAATCCCTCGCCGATGAATCGTCCGCCCTGTACTTGCAAATGAAGTACGCCGCAGGCATTCCCCATGCTCAAGTGCTGATGCGTCACTTATTGCGGAATGCGTGGTTGCCCTTGTTGTCGCTCGCTGGGCCCCTTGTCGCCAACGTGATGACAGGTTCTTTTGCGATTGAAGTTTTGTATGCGATACCTGGATTGGGACGTCAATTCGTTTCCGCCATTATCAACCGTGATTACACGGTCGTGATGGGATCCACCCTGCTTTATGCAACCTTATTGCTTGTGATGAACCTGCTTGCGGATATGTGCATCGTGGGCTTAGACCCCCGCCGTCGGGAGGCTTAGCATGACTCAAAAATCGCCTCCTATTTCCGTGAGCTTATACATCGCTTATGTCATTTTAGGTTTGACGATCGCTTTAATGTGCGTCGCTTTTTTTAGAGACGCCACCACGATCCATCGCTTCGATGCTGGCATTCTACCTTTCAAAACGTGGGCGTACCCCCTAGGCACCGATGACTTGGGGCGTGATTTACTGGCTCGTCTTTCGGTTGGCACGCAAATTTCGATGACCGTGGGGATTGCCACGGCTTTAGTGGCTTCCGCCTTTGGCAGTGCGTATGGTTTACTGGCAGGCATGCTCGCTGGTCGCTTCGGCGATGCCCTTATGCGTGTGGTGGATGTCCTTTACAGCTTACCAGGGCTTATGGTCGTGGTTCTGTTAAGCGTCTTTTTAGAGCCTCTTTTATTAAACGTGGTTCCGCCTACGTTCGCTCCTGTGGCGAAATTGAGTAGTTTGGTCATGGCGTTGTCCTTCTTTAGTTGGCCTGAATCGGCTCGGCTTATTCGAGGGCAAGTCTTGGCGTTGAAAGAGCAAGACTTTGTCGCCGCCTTTTATACGCTGGGTGGGGGCTTGCGGCGTTTGATTGTGGTGCATTTTTTGCCGAATTTGGTGCCGTATGTGATGATTAGCATTATGGTGGCGGTGCCTCGTGCGATATTGACCGAATCGACGTTAAGCTTTATCGGGCTGGGCATGGAAGCCCCCTTGAGCAGTTGGGGGACTTTGGCGTATGAAGGCTGGTTCTTGATTCGGGTACAGCCTCATGTGGTGCTAGAAGCGTCGTTGGCGATTGCCTTGAGCATGTGGGCGATGAATACGCTCATCCGAGATCTTAAGGCTCGTTGGGCGGTATAGTATCCGCTATATAAAACGGTCTATGGTCTCTTCGTTGTCGCACAGGTTTTTTTGGTTGGTTATGGAGGGCTCACTACACCCCCCGCTTCTTAGAGGTTCATGAAAAAGTGGCTTGGTTTTGCAAAACGCGCTATTTAGATTAAAAAGGGATTTAACGTCCCCAGCGTTTCACTTTCTAAATGTAGAGGATCCTCCCAAAATGCTTGCCATTCTCTGGTAGAAAGCCGTTGTACAACAGGCTTAGCATGGGGCGAGTAAGGTTTGATGAAATACGCCAAGGCTTCTGCTGCGAAGACCTTAGTCCCCGTCCCAAAATCTTCAATCGGGAATAGCATCCAAGACGCCAAGGCCTCTAGCCCACAATCACAAGAGGTATCATAAGCGTTTATCACCGCTTCAGGTAAAGCGATACGTACCATGGGCAAGCCGGTTGAAGCATCCACTTCAAGAGGTAAATAATGGTGAATAAAGTCGTTTTGCTTGGCGTGAATGTCTTCAATACAGGTCTGTACATGTTTGGAGTGTTTTAGTAAGTGTGCTTCTACGCGGGCATCAAAAATCGCATCGTGGGCTTTTACGGAACGAATATCTCCTTCGGTCAAGGCCAGCAACGCATTTAAAAAATCAGACGAAGGCAAGGTCATGGCTTGTGCGTAAACTATTTCAGATGTTGGGGCTTGCCCTGTTTTATTTTCACGTATAATCCAGCGTCCGAAAACTTGATGATACCGCACCAATTGCACGACAATAAAGACGTCCAGCATCGAAAAGCCCCAGCGTCCCAAATAGCGTTTGATTTCTGCCGAAACCTTTAATGGATGCAGGGGATCAGGGGAAAGTTCAAATCGTTGAAAGGCATAACCGCCTTGTTTGCTTAAATCATGAAAAAAAGCGGCAAGCGTTGTTAAGCGTTGCCAATGAGGGGGAAGGCTCTTAAACGCAGGGGTCTGGCGTGTTTTGGTGACGACTTTAGCGGTATGCACATCTAAAGTGAAGTCATGGGTTTGGTGTTGCGTGTTGGCTTGCCCTCGCATGCGTTGCCACTCAGGTACAAAAGCTTCTAGTAAGCCCACGTCACTGGCTTGTAAAAAATGACCTTCTTCGTTGGTTTCAATGGCTTCAAAAAAAGCGGTGCTTTCGATCGTTTGAGGCGTTTCTATCCTTTGCCATAATGACATCATATGTTTCACTTACCTCATTGTTGAATTATAGTGTATCATAGGATGATGAACTTTTGAAATCAAACAAAAAGGATTTTTTTATGAATGTTTCCCCTAAAGAACCCATAGGCAACAAACAAGACGGTGCTTTTTGGACGTTATTGTATGGTTTGTTTTTCTTTGGTTCCTTTCAAGCCCTTTATTACTTCCAGCACCAGCTGTTAACCAAACTTTATGAAGCCACTCCAAATCCTGACTTATTTGTCAAATACATATTTAGTTATTATGGGGTGGAACATCCCTTTGCGTTTATGTTTGTAGCCATCAAATTACTTTCTGCTATTAGTTTAACGCTTATTGTTATGGCGGCCTACAAAAGTTTACTTCAGTACTGGAAGTCACAACGTAACGCCCTTTCTCCAGAACAAGTGAAGTGGCAAATTGAAGATTTGAAAACCCAAATTGCTTTACTGCGAGATGAAAATCAACAGCTCAAAGCCTACACCGATACCTTGAAAGCCACTCTTGAAAAAATGAGCTAGGACTCATCAGTAGGGGGTAAGGGCTTTATAGGCTTTATGACAGAGGCTTTGCTCACATTAAGCTTCCCTGAGAAAGGGTTAGCCTTCCCTGGCGCTAAACTCGTTTTGCTTGCAATTTGAGCAGGTGCCTGTTTTTCAAAGGCTGGGTGTTCTTCGGCTTGAACTTCCATAAGTGGGCTTAAAGCCAAGTCTGTTGCTACAGAAGTTTCTTCTCTGATTAAGCGTGCTGCCTGATCAAGTACTTCATTGGCTTGATTCACGGACTGTTCCGCTAAAACCGATGCTTGGGTATAGCCGTTTGTAAACATGTCTTCAAACGTATAAATGGGGATACTTTGGTTTTTTCCACGCACTTTAATACTGCCTAGGCTATTTACTTCAGAACCCAGATGAATGTTCTGACATTGTTTTAATGTATTTTCTGAAAAAATAAGGGAGGTATGAAAAACTTTGGTTTGATCCTGCAGACGGGCTGCTGTATTGACAGTATCTCCAATAGCCGTGTATTCAAGCTTATTTTTAGGACCCACAAAGCCCACAAAGGCAAAGCCACTATTGACCGCAACCCCAATACTAAAGTCAATGTTTCGTTCTTCCTTCCATTTTACCGCCAATGATTCACTAGCAGCAATCATTTTACGCCCAGCCCTTAGGGCCATATCCGCATGTTGAGTGGATTCAAGAGGGGCTCCAAACATAATTAAGGCACCGTCCCCTAAAAATTTGTCCACTGTGCCACGATATTCATTGGCAATTTCTTCAATTTGTGTGTACCATGTATTCAGAATTTCCGTCACTTCTTTGGGTGGTAAGTTTTCAGAAAGCTTGGTGAAATTACGAATATCCACAAACATACTACTAATGTCAATCCTTTTTCCACCAGCTGCTAGCCGTGTTTTTTTGGTTTTGATTTCTCGTAAAACCGATTTCGATACCAATTGAGACATATTCAATTCTAAGTTACGAAGATTTTTTTCTTCCACGATTCGCCAGTAATATTCGGCAACGATTAAAGAAATCAACGCCACTGCTGGTGGCGTAACAAAAGGATAAATAATGTTGAATGATTTAGGCATAAAACACGCAAATAAAGTATATAAAGAAATACTAGTGAAGCTCAAAATCATCGGGAATATGGGTTTTCGAATCAATAAACGAGGTAAAAAACTCATCATAGATAACAAAGCCATTGCCACCCAAAGATGCCAATAAGGGGCCTTGTGTAAGGTCTGTTTTTGCTGAATATTGTCAATCGCTGTGGCCACGATATCCGCTTCAAGATGCCTTTCATGTAAAACGGTACGTTGTGTTAAGGCCCCCATAGAAGTTATGTTGGTAAGCACCACCGTGCGTCCCTTAAATTTAGACATCAAGGCAGGGTCATAATTCTTGTACAAGGTAAGCATATCAGTTACAGGGCGTGTAGAAAAAACATCCCCATAAAAATAGCCACTATTTTTAGACCACCTTAGCATAATGCGTCCATGGTCGTCTGCCTTGACTTGAAGCATCTTGGTTCTGTCCATACGATTGGGGAACACGGTAATAAGCTTCCCTTCATGAAAGGTGTTTCTTTCTTTGCTTTCCAACCAGGAGGCATTATTTGTATGGCTTTGCCCATTAAAGTGTTGCATCAAACCCGATACCGCCATACTAGGTGTAGGGGGGAGTGCTTGCGTCATGTAGTGAAACTCGTTAAAATCTTGTGGGGCATAAACGAGTGGGAAAAATAGATTGTCTATATTTTTAGTGGTAAGATCTTCCACACTTCGATCGCCTTGACCATAGATCCCCACACGTTCATCCCCTAAATGACGGTCACCTTCAAGTAATTTAGAAATAGGGAAGCCTTGTGTGATTTTCAGTTTGCCTGTTTTCCAACTCTGCCATTTGGTGTTGTAGGTATGCTCTGGTGTTAAGGCGAGCACTACATTGGGGATTTTTAAAGTTTGTAAATCTTTCAGTAGGCTATTATAAAAATGATTGTTTAAGCTGTTGGTGTGAAAACGTTTTTTTAAAAAATCGGTAGATTTATCATCTAAGCCTAAAATAAGGGTCTCTTCACTTAGTGAGGCTTCTGTTTTTTGTTGCCATTTCATATATTGCTTTAACGCTTCATATTCCGCCGAAGGCAATGAATACAAAAGAATGATCATTAAGATCAACAAAACTCCCCCTAAAAAAAACTGTGATTTTAAGGTGATTAACCATGTTTTAAGGGAATCATTAATTTGCACAATTAGAGACCTTAGTAGTAAATCTTGAGACGTCCTTAATATATCGAGACTTTGCTTGATTCCTGAACCCCCTTCCTTCCAATAATGGAGGAGCAATACAATTTTGTGATTATTAGATACAATACAAATATAGACGCCCCCTAACTAAAGAAATCTATCCTCCCTTATGCTAGACACTTACCTTATTGCCAATATCAAAGAGGTCGGGCTCATCCGTTGGGAATATACGGGGCATCCTTTGCAAGTGTATATCGCTCCGTTTCAGTGGTACCAAAAGGAAAAACAGGACAATGCCAAGCATTACGAGCAAATGATTTGGCAAGGCTTTGAATTGTGGTCTCGGCTTTCAGGTGGTGTCATTACCTTTCATCGTGTTGCCACACTCCATGACTCTCAAATCAACGTCGTATGGCGACGGGTAAACAGAAAAAGCCTTGGGCATTGCGAATATACGTGGGATCCTAAAGGTCGTATCTATTCTGCGGAAATTTCTATTGGCTTAACCGACGGGAGCGTTCACCATTATTATGACAATCCTGAAGAAGTTAAACGCACGATTTTACATGAAATCGGGCATGCCTTGGGGCTAGGGCATAGCAATCATATACGAGACATTATGTACCCCACGCATCAAATCGGCGTCAATCAAATTTCCATGCGAGATGTAGAAACCTTAAGATGGCTTTATAAGCTACCCGCTGGTTTTGACTATTTAAGTGAAGCCCAACGGCTGGGCTTACCTATGGAATCACGCATTGACGAGGTGGTGGAAGCAATGTATCTCACCCCTTCTTATTCAGCCACGTCCCAAAGTGTTGAGGCATCAACGTTTACGACGGTTTTAGAAGACGTTCAGGCGGGAGGGAAGGGCTTAGATATTCAAGCCCAGCAAGACTTGCTTACTCAAAAAGGACGTTATTTAATGGCAACCAGTTTGATTCAAGTTGAACCACTTCATATCGTTCAGCCGCCTACGTTTGAGGCTGCACCCAAAAAACCTACATCCTTATGGATACCCCCTAAAAAACGTCCTTGAAAAAAGACAAAAAAAACCTGTAGCGAAATAAATCTACTACAGGGGGACATAGGCATATCATAGGGAGGAGAAAAGAGAGGGAGGGAAATTAGTTTAGCAGGGGATTTAGCCATTTGGCTTGGGGTGTTCATGGAGTTCGAAATTTCGATGCCCTTTTAGATAGGGGTACAGAGCCTCCGGTGAAGAGAGGTGGAGGGTCTGTACGACGTGCAAAGACAGAACGAAATTGGGTGGCGTACCCAAAAAAGAAAGAAGGCGATTGCACGAAATCGAAAACTGAACATTGGAACATTACGAAGGAGGGTGGATATTTTCTTGAAGAGAGGGAAGTGTGGGGTGTGATTCGCTTGATTTGCTTGCGTCTCACACATTAATAAAGGCAGAACGAGGGATGAAATTGCGTGATTGTAACGCTTTGTAAATGCCTGTTTTTTAAACGATTAAAAAAGCCTTATTTTTTAAGATTTGATGCCCAAGCACACTAAGTTAAGGAGTGCCTTGCATTTTTAGAGACAGGCGCCGATAAGTATAACACCGTCTTTCTTAAAAAAAGGTTTCCACAAATGCGTTTAAGGTCTTGGTCGACGTTGATTACATTTATCGCTTTACTTGCCTTGCCCTCTCTCACGTGGGCAGCCGTGCCGTACAGTCCCGCGCCCAATACCCCCGCTTACCTGCAATTTAAAGCCTACAATGAACCCGCTGGCTTTGTGGAACATGACTTGTGGTGGATTGAAGAAGAGTGCTTGCGTCGCACGCACCCATTGATAGCCCCCGATTTTTCAGGTTACGTGTATGGGGAAGTCCTGTTTTTACCCGATGTTCGCCAAACCTTTAGCACCTTGTATTGGGTGCCATTACCTAAGTTGCCGTTTGTGCGCTCTTCAATGGATTTAAGCCCCCCTACGGTTCAAAATACGCAGGATCCTCGAAGCTATTTAAGCTACTTCGATGAAGAAGCCATGGTACAAAGACGATCCCCTTTATTGAAGGTGAATCAAGGGCAACAGAAAAACTTTTCCTTTGAAACACTCACCCCTGTAGATTGGTCTGCCAATAGCCAACGGCTTTTGTTTAAGCGCCGAGCAGGTTTGCTTTATACAGGCCTAAGGGCAAGTGATGTATTGGTATGGGACGCCAAAAAAGGGAGTGCTTCATTATATCAGGAACTCACCCGAGCCTTAGCTTATCACTTTATTACCCTTGGTAAAGGTCAAGCCATGAATCCCCGTATTTCGGCCATGGCGTGGGACGTTGAACCCTTAGGCTGGAAAGAAGGGTCGAATGATATTTTTTACTGGCGAGCGTGGGCATATACCAATTACCCTGAAAAAACACGGTATCCCTTAGGGTTGTGGAGCTATAATGTTGCTCTAGAAGAAACGCGACTCTTGAATGTGGATGAATTCCACATCCCAAAGGATGTGGCTCAAAATGGCTTTGTCCCTATTTTGAATACGTCGGCTTATCCGAAGGCGTATCAAAAAAAGCTCAAGGGGGATGAAGCGTCTAAAATGAAGCGTCCCAAACAGCGACAAATCTTTTTTTAGTGCTATAATGGTGGAACCTTCTTCTAAAATAAAGAGACTTCTTTCTTCATGTACGCCCCTGCCTTACCGCCATTGTCCCCGAAGCAAAAAATGCCAGATGTTTTACCTAAAGGCTCAACATCTCATACTTATATGCCTTACAACAATGTGCAAGACATCCCCACGAATTACATGAGACGCCAAGGCCGGCTGAAGCGTTTCTTTGGTCGTTTAAGCCTGATTAACGTGGTGCTTATTTTTGCCTTTTTAGTCATTTTAGGCACGGTTTATGCGTGGAAGGTTGCGGTTAGTTCTCGGTTAGACGCTCAAACCCAATCCGCCAAAGTCCTATACGAAGAAAATATGAATTTAGAAGTGGAATTGAATCAGTTGCGTTCCTTTCAAAATATTCAAAATCAAATCGCCAAAGTCCCTTATTTGGTTGCTGCCAAAGAAAAGTATCAAGTACAATCCACCCAAGATGATTGGGATCAACCCATTTTACTTGGACAGAAACGCTTAACACGTCACCCTAAATACATGCCTTTGGCAGGCTTTTAAAGGGGATTTAGCTTTTTATGAAATAGTGCTCTTCCCGTCTTAAGGTACTTATGCGAAAGTTAAACAACATGTCTCTTTCTCTCTCAACGGTTTCTTCTGCCAAGCCTCAGCCTTATTCAGCACCGTCCCTTCATGCCAAAATGCGTGAAGAACCTTCTTCACAGCAGGGCAACCGCCGTCCCTCAAACCCCTTGCCTTCTTTCGTAACATTAGGCTTAGGTGCTTTATTATTTTTGCATACCCCTGAACTTCTGATAAGAATAGCCAAAGGCATCGCTGGGCTTGATGTCTTAATATTTAAAGGGAACCTAAGCCATCTGTTGACGTTAGGGAAGTTTTCAGGATTTAAGGGGATGTCCGACTACTTGGATCACGTCGTAAAGGGTGACGGACATGCCACGGCCAATCGCTGGCAAGCTTTTCTCCATGGGGGGACGCAAGCGATGTGGAATCATCGCATTGCTTATGGAATCGATCAAAAGGGCTTTAAAGACTTGGCTCGTTGGTACATGGAACGAAGTAAGCGACTCACGGGTATTGAAATACATCCTGGTGCCAAACTCGGGCAACGGGTGACCTTTGACCATTTTGGTACCGTCATTGGCCAAACCGCCGAAGTCGGCAATGACGTTCACTTTGTGGGGGGTGTGGTATTGGGGGGGAATCCAAAAAATGGTGAGTTTGAACGGCACCCTTTCTTAGGAAATAATATTATTGTAGGCTTTGGTGCAAAAATTATTGGAAGAAACAAAATTGAAGACGGCTGTATTATTGGACTTCACGCCACTTTATTTAAACCCTTGCCTCCTAACACCACATCTGTCGGGTTTAATGAAATTATTCGTTGGAAAGGCATGAAGCTCAAAGGGCGCATTCCCATTAAAGTTGTAGAAGCCCATGAAGCATCAGGGACACTGGACAAGATTGTAGCGGTTCCTTCGAAAACTACAAGCCTTTGAGCCTATCCGCAGGGGAAACAATGGACGTGACTCGCAAGCCGAAATTGTCTTCAATAACGACCACTTCCCCACGAGCAATCAACTTGCCGTTGGCGTACAAATCGACCGCTTCACCCGCCACACGATCTAGCTCCACAACGGAGCCTCGGGTCAATTCGAGAATGTTTTTAATACTTAAATGAGTTCGCCCCAGTTCAACGTGCAAGTTAAGGTTAATATCCATTAACAAGCTCATATTTTCTTGTTGGTCCCCTTGTATAGAAGGGGTGTTGACGTCAAACGTACCATAGTGAATGGGTTGCACATGGGTACCTGCATTGGGCGCTTTAGGGGCGGATGTCCCCGTACTATTGCCTGTATATGACCCCGACAAAATGCCGTTTTGCTGATTGGCGGGCGTTCCTGAAGAGGGGGTGCCTCCATAAGGTATAGTAGGAGCCGAGCCTGCTTGTTGGACGCTCGCTTGTCCAACGCCTTGCTCTTGAGCAATGGCTCCAACAGACGCATAGGCTGGGGCTTGAGCGTCGATACCTTGTACGGCTTCAACCATGCTTGGAGAGGAAGCGGTTGTTGTGGCGACATCTTTGGTCGGCGTGACAGTGTTGCCTTGAGGCGGTGCCAATAAAGCCACCAAGTTTTCTGCAAACGATTCAGACAATAACGCCACAAAATCGATACTTTCATTCAACCCTGAATGATCGTTCAACAACCACGTCCCTTGAATCGAATAAAAGGGAGCCCTTTGAAAAGGCTGGGTGTAATTTATAAGGTTTTCATTGTCTTGAATATGAGCTTCTGTGTGAGCCATCGCTAACGGGGTTTTAAGTTGTGGATTCACCCCTTGCACGGCTCCACTAATCATTTGATTTAAGGCTTCGCCTAAGGCAGACACTTGCATATCGCTTAACGGATCATCTGTCGGCACGCCTGCTCCGCCTAACATCAGATCGGCTAGGATTAGGCCTTGATTACTTTTTAGGAATAAAACGATCGGCTCTGTCGTAGCTCCCTTCAATTGGCTTAGCCCGATAATCGGAGCATCACTTTCAAAACGTTCAGGCAAATCGAGCCATTGGGCATTTAAGAGACTTTTGAACGATTGAAGTTCTAAGTCTACCCCCATCATCATGCCCATGCCTTTGGCACCTTTGTCAAAGAAAGTGTTAAGAAGTTGATTTAAATCGGAAGTTTGGTTAGAATCAAGTGCCATCATCATCATGGAACGGTGTCCTTCTAAGTTGAAAAATAAATACTGAAAAGAGGATTTAGAATCGTGGTTAAAAAACCGTTGTTAAAAAACAGTTGGGTATAAGTCATCTTCAAGGGCATCACCACTAGACGTATCTAGGGCAAATCCTTTCAAGGCCTGTGGTTCAGGTACCTTATCTTGAATGCATACCGCCATATTCTGGCGTAGCACCCCTGGTTGACAGAAAAATTTGGGTTTATGGTTAATACACATTAATAAATCGGTGCCTGCAATTCGATCCAAACGAATCACATCGCCTTGTTTAAGTTCAAGGACTTTAGCGACATTCATGCGGGTGCCCCCCACCAAGACCGCTAAAGGCACTTGGGCGTAGTACATTTTTTCAAGTAATTCGTCTTCAAACGTGGGGATTTCTTCATTTTCTTCGGTGTCTTTTGTACTAAACAAGTGCGACGAACTCAACGATTCGATGAACTTTTCAAGCATTGGGTAAGGGTAACAAATACTAATTAAGCCTGAGTCTTGGTTGCCCACGGTGACTTCAAGGGTCACCGCCGCCACGATTTCTCCTGGTGGGGTAATTTGAATGAGGTGGTAACTTTCTTCTAATGCTTTTAAGGCGTATTTTACAGGAGCAATACCCTTCCAGCTGTCATTGAGGTTTTTCAAAATTTTCGCAAAGGTGCGTTGCATCATATTGGATTCAATATCACTCAAATCTCGAGGCTTACCACGTCCCCCGCCCGCTCCACCCAGCATGCGATCAATCACACACATGGTGATTTCATGACTAACTCCCAGCAACATTTGACCCGCAAAAGGAGGCCCTTCCACAATACCCACTGAAATAGGACGAGGCATGGAACGCACCAGTTCGTTATACGTGAGTTGATCCACCGAAACCACATCAATTTCAACGTTTGTTCTTAAAAAGGACGTAAATAAAAGCCCCGTATTTCGAGCAAAAGATTCATGAATGGTTTCTAAGGCACGCAACTGATCTTTCGAAAATTTGTCGGGACGTTTGAAGTTGTAAACCTTGTAGTTCTTTTCTTTTTCCGCATTCACCATTTCCAAAATAGTGGGGTGATGAGTCTCCCCTCCCCCTACTTGTGTCGGATTTTCTTGAAAAATAACCGCCCCACCCTCTGAAGAACTACCTTGTGCCACAGGCGTGGGTACAGGAGCCGTTGAAATGGTTGAAAGTAGGCTGTCAATTTCTTCTTGCGAAAGCACCATCATCATCATGTACGGTGTTGTCCTTTTTAAATGCGTTTGTTTGAATTCATTGTCCAAAATAGAATGGCTAAAATACCTTGACGCTTATCGTTGAATAATAAAGTCTTGTAAATTAATGCGTTGTACCGTGTAACCATGATTACTCAATACGGCATTCATCTCGCTCACAAGCTCATCTTTAAAATCTTCTTGCCCTTCAAGGGTGGCAATTTGTGAAGCATTACGCTTCATTAAAGCGGTATTGACAATATCTCTTAAGGTCGGCACATAGGCATCCATTTTTTTGACAAAAGCTTCATTGCAAGCCGTCGCAGGATCCGTAGCACCTTTCCCTTCGCCGCCTTCACCGCCATGCTCACCGCCTTCGGCTTTGGCTTCAGGCTTGCCTTCTTCTTCAACAGGTGCATTACAATCTTCACCTTCAGGTACAGCAATCGCTAGACTCATTTTGGCTTTTAAGAATTGCGTACTTTTACTGGCTTGACTGGTTTTAAGGCTCACAATAAACTCTTCCATGGGCAGATTTAAACCAAGCCCTGGCGTCTTGGGGGCCTCCTTACCTTCAGGTTTTTTCCCTTCTTCGCCTTCAGGCTTTTCACCTTCTTCGCCTTCTTCTGTAGCAGGAGCAGGCATGGCTTTTTGAATCATTGGCACAAGTAACGTTGGGCCTAGAAAATATAAGGTCGCTGCAGGGCCTACGACACTGGCAATTAACATCACAACAGCTAAAATAATAGTTTGAAACATGGTAAGTCCTTTAGAAAGTGGAGAAGGTGCATCTTTTTTACTTGCTTTGGGAGCGTTTTCCTCAGAAGGGGCTGGCTCCTCAATTTTTGCAAGGGGTTTTGAAGATTTAGGCTTAATAGGTTTGGCCATCATCATCTCGGGCATCCTTTATTCAAGAGGCGATTCTCTCTCTCGGCTGATTTTTGTAATAAAGTAGGGAACTACTCTTAGCTTAACGAATAAAAAGGGACGATTTCCTAATGAAAGGTGATATTTCCACCAAGCGGTTTAGAGATTAAAACTAATAATGGAGAAGACGATAGACTATTCTAGGAGCCTATATTTTTTTGTGAAGGCGTGTACATAAACGTACATAACAGAACAAAAAATCTTAGCGACAACGAAGAGGCATCGTATACTCCATTATTTAAGCTTTCCAAATGCTGATGACGGTGGCGACGGCCCACAAGGTGAAGGTGATCGCCGTCCACTGTTGCGTGGTGGTATTGGCATAACTTGGTGAATACGCATGTGCAATCGCTAAACTTTTGTAGTTCGACGCATGAGGACGCTTCGTATTATAAGGCATTGGAGGGTACTGTAATTGATTGGGTTGGAACATATGTGTTTGAATCTTTCTTTGATTTAGTAATGGAGTAACTCTTGCGTCTGCGATGAACGCCCTGCCGTGTCTTCATACGCAGGCAAATAGGCTTCTAAATCTCGACGCAACGCTTGCGGATGCACCTGCTTCCAGACGCCTTGCAAGCCTTCTTGAATCATCTTGCGTAATTGGGCATCGGCATGATTGTGGCGTTCAAACTGTTCTAGTAAAGGCATCCACACGGCACGAGTGCTTGCCCATGCGTAAAGGCTCACTAAAAAGGACGCTCCAGCCAGTTCAGGGGTCAACACGCCTTTTAAGGCAAGCAAAACCGCTAACGCATTGATGAAGCTCGCCACAGGCAAGAACTGTTGAACACTGTTAAATAAGGTGTTGAGCAACAAAGCGTCTTCGGCTTGAAAAGCCTGTTCTTGCGTTTGGCAAAATTGACGTAAATCCCCTTCGGTCTTGGCATCTAATAGATAGTTCACACACTTTCTTAAATACGCATGACTATAATTTAAACGAGGCAAATGCTTTTCAAGTGCCACTAAACCGTTTTTACGAGCAAAGGTGACCGTGTACTCCAACTCATCAATGGCATCTAAAATACGTTGACTGGACGGCGTAATATCGTCGTAGACGTCTAAACTTTGCCAGAGGCTTTCGCCTTCTAAGGCGGTATTGGGGGTAAAAAATCCCCATAAGGGCAGGGCGATGAGGACGCTGGCTAAAACAGCCGTTTCTAAAAGGCCTAAGCCTAACGCTAAGGGAGCCACCGCAATACTGCTAGCGGTCAAAATCAGGAGCGGCACCACAGCTTCTTTACGGCGTTTGGGCGTAAAAATAGATTTTATCATATACGTAATTCTCTCTCTATTCATCAAATAAACATGTCATCTAAGCTTAGTATGACGTTTTCGTCGGGTGGATTCATCCTGCAAGGGGACTAAACCTTGAGGTGGGTATGGGATGAAGCTCCTTTATTCGAGCGAAAAAAAGTGACTTTTCAAGAAAGACTAGTCTAAAACCACGATTCTTTGCTACAATGAACAATATAGTCCGTATTGTGATGATAGAAGAGAGTCGCCTATATGCCAAATCTTTCACGTTCTGCTCGTTTCTTTGTGGCGTTTTTTGCCCTTTCTATGATGCTTAACGTCCCTGCATTTGCGGCGACACCGCAAGGGCTTTACGAAGAAGTTTGGCGTATCGTCAACAGTCGCTATGTCGATGAAACCAAGAATCATCAAGACTGGCGGATTTGGCGTCATCGTTATGACGATCAACTCAAAACCAAAGAAGATGCGTATATCGCTATTGAAACCATGACCGCAAGCCTAGGAGATCGTTACACACGCTTCTTGCAACCTGAAGAATTCGGCGAAGAAACCCGCAACATTCAAGCCAAATTGTTTGGCATTGGTGTTCAAATTGGCGTGAAAGACGATAAAATCGTTGTGATTGCTCCGATGGAAGGCACGCCTGCTGAAAAGGCAGGGCTGAAATCAGGCGATGAAATCATTAGTATTGACGGCAAGCCCACCAAAGGTCTTTCCATTAAAGATGGGGCTAAGCTCATTCGTGGCGACAAAGGCACTTATGTGAAAATTGGTGTTTTGCGTAGCGGAAAAGACATCGTCTATACCGTCATGCGGGACGAAATCGCCCTAAAATCGGTGAGCGTGGCGGCTCCGTTTGAACTTAAAGTACCATCTGAAGTGGGCTATGTGAAGTTGTCTACCTTTATGAGCAAGACGGCATCCGCCGAACTAAAAGACGTCTTGATTAAATATGCCGACAAAAAAGCCTTGATCTTAGACTTACGCTCCAACCCTGGTGGATTGCTCACCAACGCCATTTTCATCGCCGATTTCTTCTTGAAAGGCGGAGGCATCGTGTCAACCGTCGATCGCAACGGCTACAAAGTCATCACACGAGCCACCTCGGATCAACTAAGCACTCAACCACTCGTCGTCTTGATCGACGAAGGGTCCGCCAGTGCCAGCGAGATTTTAGCAGGCGCCTTAAAGGATCATCAACGCGCCGTTTTGGTCGGTAAAAAGAGCTTTGGTAAGGGACTTGTGCAAGAAATCAATCCCTTAAGCGACGGAGCTGGCTTTAACGTCACCAGTCAACGCTACTTAACCCCTAATGACACAGATATTCACAAAAAAGGCATCACGCCTGATTATGAAGTCAGCTTCAAAAAAGAAGATGTCGATGCCAAGTGGGACCCTCAACTCGCCAAAGCCTTAGAGGTCATTCAACAGGATTTTCATGTTGCTTTAACAAATGTGCCTGTCAAACCTGAACAAGCGGCTAAAATTACGTCTGAATCTAAAGCCTCTGTGGTGAAATCAGATAAGGATGCTTCTGCTGCGCCCACACCGGATCCGTCCAGCACGCCAAGCATTAAAGAAGCCCCTGTGCAAACAATCCCTCAAGACTTATTGGAAGACAGTGAATAGCGGTAAAAAAGGAAGCAAACGCCCATGGCAAAGATACTCGTTGTAGATGACAACCCAGCCATCGTTGAATTGGTCAAAATAAACCTCGAAATGCAAGCACATGAAGTGCTAACTGCCCCTGATGGCTTGCAAGGTTTTGCGGTTGCTCAACAGGAATTGCCCCACCTCATCGTACTGGATTTGATGATGCCGAATGTGGATGGCTACACGGTGTGCCAGCGTTTACGCAAGCATCCTGATTTAAAAGACACCCCTGTCTTAATGCTCACCGCCTTGGGCGATATGGATGACAAGCTCAAAGGCTTTGATTCGGGTGCGGATGATTACTTGGTCAAACCTTTTGAAATCCCTGAATTGTTGGTTCGTGTGAGAGCCTTGTTGCGTCGTACCAAAGCGGTCATGCCCTCTAGTGCGGCTCAAGAACTTTTATCAGTGGGGCATTTTACCCTTATTGCGGATAGCCTTGAAGTCAAGGTGCAGGACACCATTGTCAAGCTCACGCCGACTGAATATGAAATCCTCAATGCCTTGATTCAGAATCACGGTCAAACCATCGCACTTGGCAAGTTGTTGCAAGAAGTGTGGGGCTACAACCCTGATGATGATGTGGAAACCTTGCGTGTTCACATTCGCCACTTACGGGTCAAGCTTGAAAAAATATCGCCTGATTTGAAGTATATTGAAACGATTTATGGTGGTGGCTACCGCCTATGGCCTGAAGGCAAGGCATCTTAAGAAAGGCGTCGTGGGCAATGTCGATCTATTCTTTGGAAGAAATAAGGGCCTTGCTCCAACAGCATCGCCACACCTTAGAAGAAGACTACAATGCTTCCGCTTTCTTTGTGTTTGGATCTTACGCTCGCCATGAGCAAACCGAACACAGTGATATTGATTTATTGGTCGACTTTAAAGCTCCTGTCGGTTTATTGAAACATGCCCAATTGCAAGGATTTTTAGAATCTCTTTTTCAAAAGCATGTCGATTTAGGAACCTTTCGTGGTTTAAATCCTCGTATTAAAGCTCATATTGAAAATGAGGCGATTCGTTTATGATGCCTAAACACCCTCGTTTTTATTTTGAAGACATTTTAGACTGCATCACCAAAATAGAACTGTATACCCAAAACCTAACCCTCGAAACCTTTTTAGCGGACTCAAAAACGCAAGATGCCGTGGTGAAAAACATCATTGTCATTGGTGAAGCCACTCGTTTAATTCCTGAACAGATCAGAAACCACTATGCTGAATTGCCCTATAAAGCCATTATAGGCATGAGAAACATCTTGGTGCATAACTATTTAGGCACAGACCATGAAGAAGTTTGGCGAACCATACAAGATGAATTACCTCCACTTAAAACACAAGTCATACATATTTTACAAGAAATGAAAAACCAATAAATCCTTGCCAACTCTAATGTTTTAATGTACACTAAGGGGGACACATACTCATTTTCTAGGGAACACCCCCATATGACTGAAGCTTCTTCCTCCTCTTCTCAACAGACGCCTTCATCCGCTCTGCAACACAAAGTGCATAGTCCAGGACCTTCTGCACCCAAAGCCCCTGATGCCGACACGCAAAAAGGCGGACGCTCTGCCGTGTCTCCTGCTGAACAAAAACGTCAAGCCGATGCCAAAGTCGGGACGCATCATGCGTCCTTGCCCCACGCAATGCCAACCCTGCCTCCACGAGAAGGGGCGTCCTTTTTAGAATCTGTACGGGAAAGTCAACAAAATTTTCGTTCTGATTCTCGCATCAAGCAATACGAAAAACCCTTGCTTACGGTGGATGTGAACGTATTTACCATTTGCGACGGCAAGCTTAAAATCTTGCTCGTGCAACGTAAGGCGGAACCGTATCACAATATGTGGTCAATACCTGGGGGCTTTATGAATATCGGGGAAACGCTCGATGAAGCCGCCAACCGTCGCTTGTTTGATCGAACAGGCGTTAAAGAAATCTATCTTGAGCAGTTGTCGACCTTTGGCGAACCTCGTCGTGATCCACGCTCTCGAGTCATTACGGTAGCCTATATTGCCTTAGTCGCCTCGCATCGCTTGCAGTTGGATGTTCACGCCAATGAAGAAACCCGCTGGTTTGATGTCGACAATCTGCCGCCTTTGGCGTTTGATCACCGCATTATTGTGGATGTTGCCATTAACCGCCTGCGTGAGCGATTGGAAATTTCAGGCTTGGCGTTTCAATTGTTGAGCGAAAAATTCACGTTGACCGAATTACAACGTATTTATGAGACGATTTTAGGCAAAAAACTCGACAAGCGGAACTTCCGCAAGAAGATTTTGGCAATGGACACGGTGCAAGAGCTTGAAGGCGAAACGAAGATGGAAGGCTTTCATCGTCCTGCTCAACTTTATGCGGTGAAAACGGCTATATAAGGCTTTTGTAACGGCTTTTATACTGAAGCGAGCATGAAAATCATGTTTCTGTTATGGTATAAAAAATACCATATAGTGTTTTATCTATAAAGTACTATAACAAAAGGATGCCCCTCCCATGGCGAAAACAGATTTTCAAAAACAACAAGAAAAAGGCTTCACGCTCGATTATTACGACACCTCCAAACTGCCTGTTTTAGCCGTAGTCGGTCGACCCAACGTGGGCAAATCCACCTTGATTAACCGTCTGCTCGGCGGACGTAAAACCATCGTCGACGATCAACCGGGTGTGACAAGAGATCGCTCCTATCACCCTGTCGAATGGTGTGGCACGCCCTTTTTGTTGATGGATACAGGCGGTGTGCACATCGATGCCAACGACCCCTTCCACGCCTATATCAACAGCCAAGTCAAAGTTGCCATTGAAGAAGCGGATGTCATTATCTTCCTCACGGACGGGCAAACAGGCATCACCGATGACGACACACGCCTCGCCAAATGGATCCGCCAAGCAGGCAAGCCGTGTATTGTGACCGTTAATAAAGTGGACAGCATCGAACATAAGTCTTTGACCTTCGATTTCTATCAGCTCGGCATGGGCGAACCTCTTGGTATTTCAGCTCTTCAAGGCTCCACCACTGTTGGCGATTTGCTCGACGAGTGCATTAAGAAGTTCCCCCTACACAAGGGACAGTACCTGATGGAAACAACTGAACAACCCTTGCGACTGGCCTTAATCGGACGCCCCAACGTGGGCAAAAGTAGCCTCTTAAATGCGATTGTCGGTCATAACCGCACGATTGTTAGCGATATTTCAGGCACGACACGAGATGCCATTGATATTCCCTTTGATTTTCACGGCAAGCCCTTTATTTTGGTGGATACCGCAGGCATTCGTCGTAAAACGAAAGTGGATTACGGCGTGGAACTCTTTAGTGTGGACAGATCCGTGGACACGATCCGCAACGCCGATGTCGGCGTCTTGCTCTTGGATGCGGATGAAGGCATCACGGAACAAGACAAACGCATCATGCAAAAAGTGGTCGAAGCCGGCAAGGGCTTAGTGATTGCCATTAACAAGTGGGATTTGGTGCCTGACAAAAACCCCAGTTCTACGCAAAAATACAAAAAAATGATTTTGGCGGATGTCCCTAGTATCGCCTTTGCCCCGATGGTCTTTATCTCCGCAACCGAACAGCAACGGGTGCATAAGGTCTTGGAGCTGGCTCAAGAGTGCTTCACCAATGCTCAGCGACGCATCAGCACAGGCACCTTGAACCAAGTCTTGCAAGATGCGATGCGTCAAAACTTGCCACCGACGGTGAAAAACAAGAAATTGCGGGTGCTTTACGCCACGCAAGTGTCGACCTGTCCGCCGACCTTTGTCTTGTTTTGTAACGATCCGTCGTTGATGAAGGAAACGTATAAGCGATACATCGAACGCAAGTTGCGTGAAGCCATTGAGCTAACAGGCACCCCGATCCGTATTTTCTTGCGCGAACGAAGCGAAAAACGAACACGTGGCTAAGGTTTAGGCATGAAATAATCTTGAGTTGTTTTTAGGCTAGGGAATGTTACTTTCAACCCCTACAATGAGGTGATTCATGGGCATGATGCTCCCTCCCAATCTCCCTGCTTGGGTCGCCACCGTCGCTGGTATTCAGACCGTAGGCTTTTTCGGCAAAGCCCTATTGGACGCAGGTGGGCTGGACGTTCCTTACGCTTTGAATGCGAAAAACGAACAAGAACGCCGTGAACGAATCGTGCAAGGCAGTTTGATTATGGCCTTTGCCTATGGCTTTTCACCCATCCATTCCACGCTCAATGCCCAATTATTTCGCAGGGGGATTAAGAATGTCAGCGAAGTAGACCGTAACGCCTTATTCCGTTTGCATTATAAGGATTTAGACAATCCTGCGCTCTTTGCCGACGCTCTGAAAAAAACACTGCCTCATTTAAACTTAGACCAAAAGGCACTCTCGCTTTTACGGAAACAGATCTTTCATGCCAAAACGTCTCACCTTATTGTGGATCTCGCCATGGAAGGCTTGCTCTTAACCAGTGTGCCGTTTTTATCAAAGCTGTCCACCCAGTTTCTAACTGGAGACAGCCACTTTGTAGGCGAACGTAATTTAGCCACAAAAGAAGACTTAAACGCCCTTTATCAAAAGGAAGATCAAGAAAAGAAAAAGCGAAAGCAAAACGATGCATTTCACACCCTAGCCACCCTCGCGTTAGGAGCAGGACTCCCTGTGGGCGTAGGCTTTTCGATTCGTCACGCCCTTTCTAGTAAAAATCCCTCGCCTAATTTCATACAATCGTTTTTCAAAAAAGTCGCCCCTGATTTTGAATATCAGTACCTTGAAAAACTGAAGTGGTTTAAACATATCCCCGTCTTGCCTGTAGCGGCTTTGGTACCTGTGTTTTTAGCCTTTAATTTAGGGCGAATTATGTCGACCCGAAGCAAGCGTGAGTTTAAGGAAACGGTCGTACAAGAACCGCTCTTTTTTGCTAGCTTCTTTTTAGTGACGCCTCTTATCTTTAGAGTGTTAAACAAAGGAGCAAAATCGATTGCAGAGCGTTTACAAACACTGGTGAAAGCCAAAGCCTCCAAAGAAGAAATCAATAGGGTAGGACGTTATAGTGCTTTAACGTTTATCGGGGCTTATTTGTCCACTATACTGGTCAACATCGGGGTGGTGAATTGGACGAATCAAATGACGCGAAAAGGGATTCAAGACGAAGTGAACGCCCTGCATGCGACGCAACAAAGCCACCCGCCACACCCCCACAAGTAGGGGTTGCCCAAACAGCCTCGCCACGCCCGCACGGCAGGGGGAAGCGCAACACGTAACGAGAGCCAAAAGCACTAACGAGGCTGATTAAGTTCTATAGCAACTGATTGGGTGTGCCCTGTCAATGCTGATCTGATAGCATTTAAAAAATCTACAGAGTTTTCGTTTGGGGCCACCATTGTCCCTTGAAGTGTTAAGGCTTTAGAGTTTGTTTGATGTGCTAGCTCAGCACTAAGCTGAAGCGCAGGGGGTATTCCCTCAAAAAGATCAGTATTTATTATTTCAGAACTAGGCGATATGAATAGTGTTGCCTCCCGAGTTAGATCGGTTGATTGAGCGACTAGATTAAGTCCAAGCAGATCAGGTTCTTGTTTAATCAGACCGTCGAACGCTTGTCGCCACTGGTTTCCCCATCTAGATTCAAGGGAGTCCCTGATGCCACCAGTTAAAGCACTCGTAAATAAGTGTATATAACTCAATAAAGCGTTGGGAACATCAGAATTAGCATTTGGGTCTCTAATGATTTGAGTTAATTGTTGCACCTGCTCAGGTACTTGACGAATCACAGCCCCCGTTAAATTACATAGGGCGGATATCTCAGGGAATGTTGCTTGGGGATGATAAAACAGTTCAATATCAATTTTTTCTGTTAGACTACCTAGCCTTTGGCGGGCGGTGTCCACGGATTGCGGGGAGGGGGGCGAGAACGAGGTGGGACTAGGAGAACGCGCCATCAATTTCATGAGACAGACCTTATTATCGTTTAGAGGGAAAGACAACTACCACTTTTAAAGTAGCTAAATTTTAAATTAGCAAAAACACCCCGAAGCGTCAAGCCTTAAAACGTGACCTTCTCTTCTTAAATGCCTTGTGGTCTGTTCAGCCTTTTTCTGTTACACTAGGCATAGTTTTTTAGTACATCGTTTTTAATCGCCGTTTTTGACCTGATACATGGGGGTGCCTGATGAAACCATTGAACAAACGTTTCTTTTCACAAATCTTGGTTTTGGGAATGCTGGCTTTAATGAGCCTACCCTTTCTTAGCGGATGCAACAGCCCCTCCAATACCCACAAACCCCTCAGTGCAGGACTCGTCAAGTGGGTGGGCAGTGAAGCCACGGCTCAAAAACTGCTGGATTTTCGCTTGCCGAGTGAACCCATGGGACTCGCCCTCTACAAGCATAACCCCGACAGCTACGCCACCGAACTCAAAATCCCCGAGGCCTTGGGGGATGAACTTGCCTTATTTGGCTTTACCTATAAAGGTGACGTAGAAACCCCTAGTGATGCCGTGCCGTGGCTCTGGATGCCCAACGTGAAGCCAGAATTTTTCGAATTGCAGAACGTCAATGGTTTCGCTCCCTTAGAGTGGCATGGCTTCCAAGCCAGTGCGACACTAGGGCAGAAACGCATACTCGAATTGCCTGAACTGTTTAAGCTTAGTCATCGAGGACTTTTTAATACCAAGTCTCCGTCTCCTTTTTATAGCATTCCCCACTTAAAAGAAACGCTCGTCTATTCCCCCAAATGGGGAGCCTTCTTGTTCCCCAGCACCGAACATGAAGCCATTTTGCCCTATCTCAACGAATTGCTCAAGGTGAATCAAGGTGGTTGGAACACGAGCAAAAGTAGCTGGAAACTGTCTGAGCATCTCTTGCCTGTTTTAAAAGACACCTTCACCGAGTTCCCCAATACCGATGCCACGGCGGAAAGCTTCACGTTCCTTAATCTAAGTGGCATTGCCAACCCTAAACTCAAAGGCATTATGACCCTAAAACCGACGTGGATCGTCAAAACCAGCTCACCACAGACGCCAGTCGCCAACGGTTTGATGCAGGAATCGTCAGGGCTTTTGATACAGTTGCCTCAAGCGGACGATCCCAATACCCCTCCGCTGGATCTGAACACACTTGAATACTTGCTCAAAGGTAGTGAACGCCCTGTGCTAAGCTCGTCTCCTACGATTAGCTATTTGAGCATCCAACATGTGGACAGGCTCATTAAAAAGGGCTTCATCGAACGTTTGCCTGAAGACAAGCAGAATCAGATCAAGATGTTGAATCCAATTTTATCGCTCTTTCACTTGAATGTGGAAAAAGATATTTTAGGGCTTTTCTCTAAGCGTAGCTTTATTGTCGTCAACGCCCAAGGACACCGTGCGATTGTGCTAGAGCCCACACCCGACAAGCAAAAAACGATTAACGCCCTCGTCAAGCACTTGGGGCAAGGCGGTAGCCTCAATGAAGTGGTGCTAAAGGGAAAGTCGTCTAAAGGCAAGCAAGTTATTGATGTCTTGGCATGGAAGGACAATGCCAAACTACTCAAAGTCAACGACGGATTGGGTTTAGCCCCATTCTTAAAACCTTTTCGGCTGTATACGTCCAATAACGGTATTTATATAGCAGGCAAAGATTTCTTTGAAAAAAGCTCGCCTCAAACGCTGGCTCAATACTTGCAGTTTGACGCCAAAACGATGCAAGTGGCGCCGTGGTTGTCGTACAAGTACCCTGATTTAGTGCATAGCTTGGCGGTTTTGATGCCTCCTGTCTTGCGTGAAAAAAACAAGGAAATTGCTCGGATTTTTGAGAAAATCGAAGCGTCAGGGATTCGTTCTTTTGAAGGGGGCTTGAACTTGTCAAACCGCACGCAATACGCCCTTTCAGGTCGTTTTACCGTCAACCGTAGCGCTAAGAACGCCAAAAATGGCGTGGCGATGATGAATCCCAAAGCCGATTTAGCCCTGTATACGGAATCGATCGCCTTATGGGGAAGGACGCTTGCCAAAGAAGAAGTCCTGTTCGACAAAATGCAGGTGGCGAAAAAATAGCATGGTTGCCGTCAAATGTTGCGGACTCACACGGCTTGAAGATGCGGTGACTTGCCTTGAAGCAGGGGCGACTTACTTGGGTGTGATTCGTGTGGAAGGGACGCCTCGTTTTCAGTCGTCGGCTTTTTTGAAGCAAGTCTTTGACTTGTGTGCCAAAACGGAAGACACCGAAGTCGTCGCGGTTTATCAAGATGCCCCCCTTGATTTCATTGTGCAAGATGTTCACAAAACGCAGGTGTCGACGGTTCAATTGCACGGCAGCGAATCGCCTCAATACATTCGGGACTTACAGCAGGCGTTGAAGTCCCCCGTGTCTGTGTGGAAGGTCTTTGATCTGTTCACGCCGACCAGTCGAAAAATGCTAGAAGCCTATGCGCAAGGGATTACAGGCGTCTTATGGGATGCCCCAAAATCCTTTAAAGGGAACATTGATTGGCAAGCCCTTACCCCAGAACTCACCGATGCCATTGAAGTAGCGGATACCCTAGGATTTACGACGTGCTTAGCAGGCAAATTGACCGCCGAAAACCTCCCTGAGGTGATGACCCGTTTTTGGGTGGATGCGGTGGATGTCGCCAGTGGGATAGAAGACCCTAGCACAGGCTTTAAGGATGCCGATAAAGTCAAAGCGTTTCTCGATGTGTCTCGTAATAGGCGTTTACACCCTTAAGTCGTAAGCCCTAAGAGCTTGGTCGTCGTTCTTTGTGCGTCCCACACATATAGTGTTTTAAAGAATTAAGCAGACGTTAGGCTATTCTAGGAGCCTAGATTTTTTTGTGCGGGCGTGTAGAGCGACCTACATAACCAAACAAAAAAATCGTAGCGACAACGAAGAGGCAACGTATGGTTATTTATTTAAAATACTATAGTCGATTGCTGCTTGCAAACTCCGTGGATTCGCCACCCCTTGACCCAGTATATCGCTTGCCATACCGTGACTCACACTCGTTCGCAAGAACGGCAAACCGATTGTCACATTCACCGCTTCAAAACCAGCGAGCATCTTCATCGGAATAAGCCCCTGATCGTGATAGGGACTCACCACCGCATCAAAGCCTTTGGTGCTTTGAGCGTCAAAGCCTCTGAAGAAGGCATCGGCAGGCTGGGGCAGACTCATGGTGACGTGGGGGAAGCGTTCATGCACCCACGCTTGCAAAGGCAGGAGTATCTCGGCTTCTTCGACACCGCCGATTTCCCCTGCATGCGGATTCACCCCCAACAAAGCGATGCGATACGTCGGTTTTGCCAACGTTTCTTCAAGCGTTTGAATCAAGGCTTTGACAGACGCTTTGGCTTGATTGAGGTCTAAACAAGTTGAAACCGCCTGTAACGGCACATGACGGGTCAACAAAAGCAGTCGAAAGTTCTGAAACGCAAAGAACATATCCGCTTGCCACGGGGCTTCTGCACGAGGGGCTTCCCGATTCGCCAGCATTTCAAGGGCTTCGGTATGCCCTGAATACGGCACGCCAGCCTTCCACCAATTCGCCTTTGAAATGGGGTTGGTCACCACGCCGATGACCTTGCCTGAGAAGGCATCTAAAACAGCGTGTTCTAGGGCTAAATAGGCGGCTTTTCCGCTGGATTCAGCAGGCGTCTGCACCCAAGAAATCAGCTGCGGATGCGATTTGGCGAGGGTCTGAAGAGGGGGCAATGACAAGGCTTCGGCTTGAGCGTCACAGGTGTGGATGTCTCCATAAAAACGTAAGTGATAGCGAGGCGAGCGGTCTTCGCTCAAGCGTTGAGCGACCTTCAAGGAAAGCTCACCACCGATGCCTTCTAAATCACCGAGTGTGACGGCGATAATCGGTAACGTGTTAAGAGTTTGAGCAAGTGGCATCGCATGGCATCCTTGAGAAGAGGGGGCTTCTCAAAATTATAGCTCAAAAAAACTTAAACTTAAGACGAATGCTGGACGTGCTGTTCTAAAAAAATCTTCAACCGCGTATTGCTTTTTCGAATCTTTGTCAAATGCCACGGAATTTCACAAAATGCCACCACATAAAGAAAGGCAAACCACGCAATCCCTATGATAATAGCGGCAGGCTCTTCACTCATAAACAGGGCAGGTGCCACCGCTGGGTAAAACATGCAAAACGGACTCATCAAACCGTTCATCACATCACTACTGGCATAATAGCGATGCACCCCTAACCAGCCCAAAAACAGCACAAGCAGCATATAGGTCATGCGTTTTTTGCCGTAATTTTTGTACATCAAGCGAATGGTGAGCTGTTGCCGTTTGCTTAGGCTTTCATCTCGCAGAAGTTCTCGGAGGTTTTGGCGACTAGACGGCATGGGATCGCATCCTTTTGCATGGTTTTTCTTATGTACGTCTTCGACATTCTTAAACTTTTCCTAAAAAAGGGATACAAATCGTTACAAAAAGCAATTGCTTTTTTGTCTAGGGTTTTATATAATTATGAAGCTTAATCTCAGAAAGGACTTTTACAAATGGGTCTCTTTGATAATAACGTGACTGCAAATACATACATTCCTCAACGAGATATCTTGATATCAAATCGTGGGCCTGCTTTAGGTGCGTTGTCGATTCCTCAATTTGGCGGTAGTCCTTCGCCTGCAGTAGCACAAGCCCCTACTCCTTCTGTGATGCCTCAGATTCTAGGTTCAGGTAAAAGCAACAACTTTGATACAAGTACTCTGTCAAACGTTGCTCCTAAGCTATTAACGCCTTCCGACAGTCCACAGCAACAGGCACTTAGTCGCCAGGCAGGAATGCCTGGTGGAAAACTGAATTTCACCTGCTAATTACAAGCCTGATGATTCAATAATAGATTTACCAAAACCCTTCTGTTACAGAAGGGTTTTTCTACCAATTAAACGATTAAATAGCGTCTGGCGTCTTCGTTGTCGCTACGATTCTCGATGTGCTTATGTACGTCTTTGTACACCTCACACATCTGCGAGTCTAGGCTCCTAGAATCCACCTATACGCTTTTCATTCGTTTAAATGGTATTAGTAGGTCACCGTAATCTGAAAACGACGAGACGAAGGGGACTCCTGCTTTTTCGCCACTTTTTTGTGAGGATCTTTTGCGACCAAGTGGCTCCACAAAATAGCGACATCTAAAAACAAGTTCCAACGACGGGTGTAGTCTAGATCAAATTGAGCCACCGCACGAAGCGACGCCTTCGGGTAAAACTTCGTCAACACTTGAGCCAAGCCAAAAAGTCCAGGTAAGACTTGAAAACGTTCCACGTATTTAGTGGGCAAGTTTTGAACATCAGATTCACGCATCAAAGTAGGCCCAACAAGGGAAAGCGTCCCTTCATACAGACTTAGCAATTTCGGCAAATGAGCCAAACCCAAGGCATGAGAAGCTCGCACCAAGAAGGTGGAATCCGTGTGAATGTCGTCAAAAACAGAGAAACGAGGCACGGTAATACGTTGTTGAAACTGCCCCAAATACTCGTCATACACCAAAACAGGACGATCCGCATCCTGCGACTTAGAGAGAAAAGCCACCCACGCAAAGAAAGGAGCGGTAAAGCCCAAACTTAGAATGGCAAAAATAATATCCGAAACTCGTTTAATCAAGGCATGTTCAGGGTGACGCTCTTGAGGCGTCAAGGCATCTAATATCGTTTCAGCAAAGCCAAGGCTCACCACTTGCGGACGCTCCACCGTAACAGGGGCTTCCAATTCAATGGCTTCAAAAACAAGGGGTTCATCAGAAGAAGCTTCAGAACTTTCTAGGATTTCTGGTGTTTCATAAGGCTCACTTTGAAGAACGGTATCGACTGTATCGTGTGAATTGAGTTGTGCGAGTTCTTCATCTAAGGAAGAAAAATTAGGTACAGGCATCGAAGGAGGGGTTGTAATGCCAAGCGTTGAGTTTATGCCTACGGCTTTTTGTTCGACGATACTTTGAGTAATCGATTTTTTACCAATCGACTTTTTCACCACAGAAACAGGCGCTTCCGCATGCAATAAATCCGCTTTCCCTAAAGACGCATGGGCTTCAAAGGGGGTTAACAAGTCGTCTAATGTGGCAATGTTTGTCATAGCAGGGATTCCTTCATCTCTGTGAATCGAGCAATTTTTTGTAGTATGACGCTTGGCATTCTTAAATCGCATCCACTATTTGAGGGAAGCGAGTCACGTTTTAAGGAAAGTCCCATAAGTGGATGAAAAATAGCCAAAAGCTCTGTATAGACGACCGTTTCATGATTTAATTGATAGACCTCCAAGACATCCCCCAACCTAATAAAGGAAATCCCCATGAGCGAATATGTATTTAAATTGAAAAAAGGTGATTTAGAGCTTGAGTTACAAAGCGATGACCCTCAATTTATTGAAGCCCAGCTTGAAAATTGGCGCGAAGCTTTGTTGAATACGTCTCAAGAAAATACACCCGCCCTTCGCTAATTCAGCGATTTATTTAAGGAAAAAAACCTTGAAAGATGCTATCAAACCGCCTGCGAAGAAAAAGGCGTCCCCCAAAGCCACGCTTAAAAATACGGTTCAAAGCCGTAAAGTTACGCCGCAGTCCAAAACGGTGGATGCCTTTGTGGAAACGCTTCAAGCCCCAGTCCGCTTGAGTTCCCCTGTGGATACCACCCCTTTCCCCTACCATTTAAAGTGGCATGAAGCAGGCATCGATTTTGAGCTTCATTCTTCGGATGCTCGTTTTATGAGCCAGCAAGCGTGGAAGGTTCAACAAGCCTTGGCAGGTTTGCTCCCTTTGAAGAAAACACCCTATACGCCTGCTATAAAAGCGTCTAGCGAGTCTCTTTCCGTTCACGCTCCTCAGCCTCAGCAAGAAGCGCCTCCTTCTCCAGCCACGTTTCAAAGACAGGTTCCACAAAGCCCTATAAACACCCCAAGCCCAACCGTATCAGGCGATTTGGACTTGGATCAATTCAAAGCATGGGTAGAAGCCTCTGCCGTAAAGCATCAAGCCCAAGATGAAGTGGCTCAACAGCTTTTTCCCAATTTAAAAGCCTATGCCCCTAGCACCCATACCACCAGAACCTCACAAGTCGATGCAACGCCTACAGCGGTGGAAACCCTCATTCAGCAGACCCAACAGGCGTTTCAAGCCCCCATTCGTACTATGGAACATCGTCAAAGTCCCCCCGAACCTGAGGAGCGTCCCATTTTTTCGACCTTGCTACATGATCTGCAAGCCCCCCAAAAAACAGAAGACGCTACGTTAAACCTTGATTTTAAAGGCTATTTGAGCCAAGCCCGTTTCAACGATATTACGGAAGTGCTATTGTTGGCAGGGGAATACTTAAGAACGCATCAGCACCAATCGACCTTTGGCTCGTCGCAGCTCAAGCATTTGGTGGAATCGGCGGATGCGGGGCATCTCAACCACGCTGTGCTAGAGCGTGCGTTGGCTCAGCGATACATTGAAGTGGTGCCTGACTTGACAGGCAACGCCACGAGCATGGCGTATCGTTTGACGCAAGTCGGCAAGACCTACGTCCAGCAATTAAAAGGCTGATAACCTGTTTCATCTATCGAACACTATAATTTCCGACACACGAAATTCGATTTTTGACACACGAAACCTGCTTTTTCGACACACAGAATCTCTGTTTTTGACACACGAAACCTGCTTTTTCGACACACAGAATCTCTGTTTTTGACACACGAAACCCCTTTTTCTGACACACAAAACCCTCTTTTCTGGCACACAAAACCCTCTTTTCTGGCACACGGAATTGTGGGGAAAATGGTTTTTGTCATGCCTTTTCATCAATTTTCAAAGAGCTAGCTTTTTCAGTATGACAAAATGAGTCGCCTTTGAATAGTGCCTAAAACACACGTTTTTATATAGTGTTTTAAAGAATCTTCCTGTCCCCTCTCCTAATTTTAGGAGAGGGAAGAGAACGTCTTTAGACGTTCGAGGGTGAGGTTAAACCTTAGACTCCGTTTGTGAGTTTAACCGCCCCCTAACCCCCTCCTAAAATTAGGAGGGGGAACAAAACCGCTATTTGACTTCTTAAAACACTACAAAAGCCCTTTGAGCAAAAAGCGTAAAACCTTGATGTGATCGTGGTAATGCTCACTCATAAAGGTCTGCATCGACGGCAAAAACGCCATCAACGCCCACAAACCGAGCATGATTTTCAACGGAGCCGCCACCATAAACACGTTCATTTGAGGCATCAATTTAGAAATATAACCCAACGCCACTTCCACCATAAAAAGCAAGGCTTGAACAGGGGCAGCGAGCATAATGCCCGTGCTGAACATGCCTGCCGACACCAAGATCATCCGCTCACTGAGGATGCCCATTTTCCCCATGGCAGGCATTAAATGCAAGGGAATCAACTCAAAACTGCTATGCAGGCTCAACAAGACCCAGTGATGAATCCCCAAAACCATGAAAAGCACTAAGGCATATTGAGTCAACGCATTCCCTAGAATCGGGGCATTTACCCCTGAAGAAGGATCCAACGCATTCGCCATGCTTAAACCCATTTGTTGAGACAGACTTTCCCCAGCGATATGAAAGGCATCCATCACATATTTCATCACCAGCCCCATGAGCAAGCCTAAGGCGAGTTCCTTGAAAATATAGGGCAGTAAATGAGGCATATCCATCGGCACCCACTGGAGCTGTTCCACTTGTTGAGGCACGGTAAGCGTGAGGTAAAAAATCACCGCAGTGCTTAGGGCAAACCACAAACGCAGTTGCATCGGCAAAGAAGGGTGATTGAAAAAGGGTGCCACAATAAACAAGCCTGTGACTCGGCAAAACACCAAAAACGTCGCAATCAGGTGAGGCATTGAAAGCCACTGTAAGAAATCGCCCCCCAATACCTGAACGCCTGTGGTCATTTTAGCCGTTTCCTGTGTTTTGAGCCAGTTCCAGCATAAGGGCAAACATTTTTTGCGTGTGTTGCAACATTTGTTGAAGCATCCATGGCGCCATCACAATCAGAACAATGCCACTCACCAGCAGTTTCGGCACAAAGGTGAGCGTCGATTCCTGTAATTGGGTTACCGTTTGCACGAGAGAAACGAGCGTCCCCACAACCAGCCCTGTAACGAGCAAGGGGGCGGAAATGAGCATGATCATCCACAAGGTTTCTTTCAGTAAATCTAGGAATAAGGCTTCGTTAATCATGCTTATCTAAACCCCATGACCAAGCTTTGTGAGATGAGGTGCCAGCCGTCCACCAAGACGAATAAAATCAGCTTAAACGGCAGGGAAATCGTCACAGGGGGTAGGAACATCATCCCCATGGAAACCAAAATCGACGACACCACAATGTCAATCACAATAAAAGGCAAAAATAGTACAAAACCCAGCTGAAACGCCGTTTTAAGCTCTGAAATAATGAAAGACGGCAACAGCACATAAGTCGGCACATCTTTCGTGGTTTTGGGCTTTTTGATTTTGGCGAGCTTGGTGAACAGTGCCATATCTTTTTCAGAGGTTTGCTTGAACATGAAGGTTCGCATGGGTTCTGTTGCTTTTTCAAGGGCAACATCAACCGACATTCGCCCCTTCATAAAGGGTTCAAAGGCGACTTTGTTGACTTCTTCAAAAGTAGGCGCCATCACAAAAAAGCTCAAAATCATCGCCAAAGACACAATCACTTGGGAAGGCGGTAGCGTAGGCGTCCCTAGGGCTTGACGCACGAGTGAAAGCACAATCACGATGCGGGTAAAGGCGGTGGTCATCACCAAAATGCTAGGGGCGAGGGTCAGTACTGTCAACAGAATCAAAATCTGCACGCCTTGAGCCACTTGTTCAGGGCTATTGCTTTTCGCGACGCCCAATTGAATGGTGGGTAAGGCGACGCCTGCGGCATCTGCCATAGGCATGGCGACAAGCATCAGGACGATAGCGAGACCAAGTCCCCAATTCCAGTGTCGACGAGATAACATGGGGCGTATTTCCCTTATTTCTTTCTCTCTTAATGTGTTTCAGTCTAGCGTATTTTTGTGGACTACGACGAGGCGTGCCAATAAAATACCGCATTTGCTGTATTTTTTGAAGATTGACAGCACCGCTTGATACGCTAGACTAAGGGAATCGAAAGCCCGTGTGGCGGAATCGGTAGACGCTGCGGACTTAAAATCCGTTGTGGCTAACACCACGTGCCAGTTCAAGTCTGGCCACGGGCATATCCCCTATTTCTCACGAAATAGGGGATTTTTTCGTTTTGTCCCCCCTCCTAATTTTAGGAGGGGGTTAGGGGGCGGTTAAATCCACAAACGGCGTCTAGGGTTTAACCTCACCCTCGAACGTCTAGCGAGGTTCTCTTCCCTCTCCTAAAATCAGGAGAGGGGACAGGAAGATCTAAAACCAACAGGGAAGAACTTGCGTTCTTCCCTGTTGGTACATAATTTTAAAACGACTACACCACGCTAGGCAATTTGTCGCTGGTGTCCACCAAACCGAACTTCAAGGCGTACAAGACCGCTTGGGTACGATCGTTCACCTGCAATTTCTGGAAAATGTTGTTCACGTGCGTTTTCACCGTCGTTTCAGAAATCACCAAACGATCGGAAATGCTCTTATAGGTCAAGCCTTCGGTCAACAATTTCAAGACTTCTTTTTCACGAGACGTCAACTGACTCAACAAGGCTTGACGATGCGGATCAGGTTGCGACACCTTCTGCACAATCGTGTGGAACTCGTCAAAGAACTTGGTGGCAATACTTGTCGGCATGAAGATGCGACCTGCATTGATGTCTTCTAAGGCACGCATCAATTGCGTGGTAATCATGGTTTTGAGGATGTAACCCCTGCCGCCAGCACGCATGGCTTTGTAGACGGTGTCAGGGTCATCACTACCTGTGAGGGTTAAAATCTTGATTTCAGGCTTTTTCACCAGAATCTGTTGAATGGCGGAAATGCCGTCTAGTTCAGGCATGTTCATATCCATGAGTACGATGTCAACTTCCGTATGTCCGACTCGACGCACGGCTTCATCACCGTTGCTGCAAATCCCTACCACCTTGTGCATGGATTGCAGTTCAATCAACTGCTTAATGCCTGCGGCGTGATTGGCGTTGTCGTCGACCACCATAATGCGTAGAATGGGGGCTTGTAATTCGTTTTGATTTAGCGTCATGGACGTTATCTCTCCTTTTTGTTCAAGCTGGGGGGTAAATCATTGATGAGCATAAAGCAAGGCATTTCATGGCGAAACGGCATGGCGTCTTGCGGATTTTTTCAATTCCCTTATTCACAACGTGCGGAAGTTGTCGCCCTTCACTTGAAGGAGGGTCAAAAACTTATGGCATACTGTAAGTATAGGAGCTTATGGGGCTTTTGAAAATAACCTGGCGGTTTATACCCTCCGTGTGATGTAGATTAGGGGAAGATACACCTCAAAGAGGATGTATCCTATTCGTTAGATAAAACCATCGATTGTCTCTTCGTTGTCGCACTGGTTTTTTGTTTGGTTATGTAGTTCTGCCTACACGCCCGCACAAAAAATCTAAGCTCCTAGAATAGCCTAATCGCTGATTTCATCTAACAAACAGGACAACGCCGAAACGTTCGATTCGTCCTTCTTTGTAAAGAAATTGTAACATTCTTTTCAAGAAAGGGCGAATAGGCTATTTGTATAGAAAGCTAAACCAAGACAGGCTTAGGAAAACGAGCAAACATCACATCGATGTGCTGGAGCAAGGGCGACGGATCAAAACACGCGTCGATGCTGGGCTTGTCCAAGAACGCCAAGACCTCCTCATCATGCAAAATGTTTTGACGGAAATGCCCGCCTTCCACATTCCACGCCGCATGCGCGTTGCGTTGCACCAAGCGATACGCCATTTCTCGGCTCACCCCAGCCTCAATCAACGCCAATAAGACACGTTGGCTAAAAATCACCCCGCCGTAAATGTTCATGTTGCGTTCCATGTTCTGCGGAAAGACCACCAAGTGTTGCATCACCGTGTTGAAACGATTCAACATATAGTGCAGAAGCGTAAAGGCATCAGGCACCACGATGCGTTCAACCGAAGAATGCGAAATGTCTCGTTCATGCCACAAGACCACATTTTCCATGCACGGCAAGGCATAGGAGCGAATCAAGCGAGCCAAACCCGTGATGTTTTCACTCGAAATCGGGTTGCGTTTATGAGGCATCGCTGAAGAGCCTTTCTGCCCTTTGGCAAAGGCTTCTTCCACTTCTAAGACATCGGTGCGTTGCAGATTGCGAATTTCCACCGCCATTTTTTCAAGCGAAGAGGCGAGCAAGGCAAAGGCATTCATCAAGCTCGCGAGGCGGTCTCGTTGAATGACTTGGGTCGAGGCTTTCACCGCCTCAAGCCCTAGCGCCTTACAAGTCAAGGCTTCCACCTGCGGACTCAAGTGGGCGTAAGTTCCCATGGCACCTGAAATCATGCCCACACGACATTCTTCAAAGCCTGCTTCAATGCGTTGCGTGGCGCGTTCGAGTTCATCCACCCACACGAGCAACTTGGCGCCAAAGGTAATCGGTTCGCCGTGAATGCCGTGGCTACGCCCGACCATCACCGTGTACTGCTGTTCCCATGCCCGTTCGAGCAAGGTGTTTTTAAGGGCGTTCAATTTTTCCAACAAAACAGGCTTGGCGTTTTGAATCTGCACGTTTAAGGCGGTGTCGATCAAATCGCTTGAGGTCATGCCCAAGTGGACAAAACGGCTGTTTTCACCGACATATTCCGCCACATTCGTCAAAAAAGCGATGACATCGTGACGCACTTCTTCTTCAATTTCATCAATACGAGCGATATTGTATTGAGCCTTTTCACGAATTTCAGCGGTGACACCTTTTGGCACGTTGCCGAGGGCTTCATGGGCTTCAAGAGCAGCGAGTTCTACGAGCAACCATGCGTCGAACTTGGCTTCAGGCGTCCATAGGGTGGACATCGCAGGCAGGGAGTAGCGTTCAATCATGGGGGGGGAAGCTCCTATAAATACGTCTTGAGGTGAAGGGGGAACACGACTTAATCTGTCATAATCATATAGAAAACATCGTGAGAAAGCAAAGATTGTGCTTATTCCTCCTCCCTTAGGGAGGAGGCTAGGAGGAGGGAACACCAGCTCTAACTGGAGACCCTGAATCCCTCACCCCAACCCTCTCCCTAAGGGAGAGGGGGTAAAGCTAATTCGCAAAGACCGCTCTTAAAAAGATTGAGAAGGAAAGAAACCATGTTCAAACACTTATTTTCATTGATTTGCGTGGTATTGCTTTCGATTTTAATTGTAGGCGTCAGTGCATCCGCATGGGGATCCGACTATAAAGGGCAGTACAAACGCCCCCCCAACCCTGAAACCAACCCTAAAGCCACGCTTGTGCTGGCGGTTGAACCCCAACATAAAGACGCCAAAGCCTACGGCGATCTCGGTACGCTTATTGGAGGGATACTCACTCGCAATTTAGCCCTTGCCTTAAAGGGCAAAGGCAAGCAGTCGTATTTGTCGCCGTTGCAAGCGACAGAAGCCTACCGTATAGGCAATAAGCTCAATGATCAAGCACGTTTCTTAAGCAAAATGAACAATAAAGCCAATTTCGGCATTACGGATATGAAAGGCTTAAATAGTGCCTTGTGTAAAACCTACAAAGAACTCTGTGCATCGTCGTCTTTGGCGTATACAGGGGTGGATCGGGTCTTGGTGGTACGAGCCGACCTCGATTTTACCCGTCCGTACCGTCCGCCGTCTCGCTGGAAGCGGATTATGAGCTGGTTTGAAGGCAATTTAAACGAAGAAGCCATGGGCTATGTGGATGTGGATATTCAGCGTTTTGACCGCAGTTCAACAGGCATTTACCAAGTCGTGCATCAGTGGCAGGGCGAGTTTCGCTTGCCCACCGATCGCATGGTCGGTGCCACGCTTTCCGTCTATGACGAGCCTTCCGCCAATACTTGGGTGAGTCGTTTGGGGCATGAGGTTTTTCAGGAATACTGGAAGGCCACAGCGATGGATTATGGCGTGGTTCGTAATGTGAATCCTCTCAATAAGTTACCGATTCCTCCGAAAGAGGCGTGGGATTTGGATGAGTCAAAGTTTGAATCCTACCGAAAATAGGGGTAATTTTGACCCACAAAAGTCGACTTTATGACCCACGAAAGTCGTTTTTTTGGCCACGAAAGTCTGTTTTTTGGCCACGAAAGTCCGATTTCTGGCCACGAAAGTCTGATTTTCGACCCACGAAAGTCAAGATAATTCGTCATTTTGTATCCCCTCCCTCTGCGTGGGGGGATCCTTCACATGCGTTCAGGATGACGAGTTCCGATTTGTTCTTTGGTTTTCAATGAGCTACTCTTTTTTAGTTTGACACGTTTTTGACGTGTCGCCTAGTGCTGAAAAGCAACGGTTTATAACAGGAAGTGGCTTTGTCTTGTTCCTCCTCCCTTAGGGAGGAGGCTAGGAGGAGGGACTCACCAGCTCGGACTAAACATCCTAAGTCCCTCACCCCAACCCTCTCCCTAAGGGAGATGGAGCAAAGCCATTTTTCTAGAGCAGCCTACAATCTTTTTTTTTTTATTAACTTTTGTAACAATTTGTCAATTCTCGGGTGAGTGGATGTTTTATTT
>JBKDRU010000047.1:0-4674 GCA_046341215.1 Vampirovibrionales bacterium
CCCATTGCCTATGAAGATGGCATTCCCGCTGGTGGCGCCTACCGTGAAGGTGGCGCTGCCTGTGTTAAATATTGCTCCACCAAGACGAAAAGCTCCTGTCGTACGGTTATTATAGAAGGCGGCGCCTTGATTCAAATCTATTCTACGTCCAGCTCCGCTGTTTTCGATCGCTCCCCCGCTAAAGGTCGAAACGTTACCTTGTGTGTTGTCTCCGCTGTTCCCAAAGGTCGCTAAACCGTCGACACGGAACAAGCCGGTGCTGTTGTTGCGGATGGCTCCACCGCCTTGGCTGGCGTGCGTCGGGCTATTGGAGGTAATGGTTACGGCTCCGTTTAAGGTCGTCGTGCCTGTGCCTGTAATGAAGATCGCTCCCCCGCCGCCTGTGGAGCTATTGCTCGTAAACGTCGACGCCCCTGTGATGTTTAAAACAGAAGCGTTGTCTTTGTAAACGGCTCCCCCGCCTCTGGTGCCTGCGGTGTTGGTGGTGAAGGTGGCGCCTCCGTTTAGGGTTGTTGTGCCACTGTGGATATAGATCCCCGCTCCACCAAGTGCAGTATTGTTAATGAAGCTTGAACCCCCATTCAACGTAATGGTACCAGACCATTGATAAAGTCCTCCACCATTGGAAGAAGCACTATTGGCGTTAAAAATGTTACCACCATTCATAGTGAGTATACCAGCTTGCTGTAAGAATCCACCACCATCGTGAATAGCAGTGTTAGCTATAAAACTGGAACCTCCAGAAAGAGTAACTGTACCGCTTTCTTGATAGATGGCACCGCCAGATAAAGAAGAACTATTCCCATAAAAAAGAGAATTACCGCTAGTCGCGCCTACGGTGAAAGTGGCGCCAGAATTGTTGTAGACCGCCCCACCACTCCTAGAAGCCCCTGTCGTGCGGTTGTAGTAGAAAGCGGCGCCTTGATTGAGGTCGATTCGCCTACCTGCTCCAGTGTTTTGGATGGCTCCTCCGTGAAAGGTCGAAACGTTGCCTTGTGTGTTGTCTCCGCTATTGCCAAACGTCGCTAGACCGTCGATACGGAACAAGCCTGTGCTGGCATTGCGAATGGCTCCCCCACCTTCTGTGGCGGATGTCGTGCTGTTGGAGGTAAAGGTGCTGGCTCCGTTTAAGGTCGTCGTGCCTGTGCCTGCCGTTTCAATGGCTCCCCCACCGCCAGTCGAGTTATTGCTGGTAAAGGTCGATGCCCCTGTGATGTTTAGGGTAGAATTAGATTTATAGATGGCTCCACCACCTGTAGCACCTGCCGTGTTGCTCGTGAAGGTGGCCCCCCCTGCTAGATCGACTGTACCTCCGAACATAAAGATTCCCCCGCCTGCAGTGGTGGCACCGTTGCTGGTGAAGGTAGAGCCGCCTGACAAGGTAACTGTTGAAGATGTGTTATTATAGATAGCCCCCCCGTTGATGGTGGTGGTGACTCCGGCGGAGGTTCTACCATTGCCTGTGAAGATGGATGACCCGCTCGTGGCACCCACCGTGAAGGTACCGCCACTATTGAAGACGGCTCCCCCGTTAGAGGAGGCGCCTGTGGTGCGGTTATTATAGAAGGCGGCGCCTTGATTGAGGTCGATTCGCACGCCAGCTCCGGTGTTTTGGATGGCCCCCCCGTGAAAGGTCGAAACGTTACCTTGTGTGTTGTCTCCGCTGTTTCCAAAGGTCGCCAAACCGTCGACTCTAAACAAGCCTGTGCTGGCATTGCGAATGGCTCCCCCGCCTTCGGTGGCGGATGTTGTGCTGTTGGAGGTAAAGGTTGCGGCTCCGTTTAAGGTCGTCGTGCCTGTGTCTGCTGTTTCAATGGCTCCCCCGCCGCCTGTGGAGCTATTGCTCGTAAAGGTCGATGCCCCTGTGATGGCAAGAATACCTGCATTCGCTTTATAGATGGCTCCCCCGCCTATAGCACCTGCGGTATTAGAGGTGAAGGTGGCGCCGCCTGCTAGCGCAAGCGTGCCATTTACGATATAGGCTCCCCCGCCTCCAGTGGCGGCGGTGTTGGTGTTAAAGGTCGCTAAACCGTTGACAGTGGTCGTGCCTGAATTAGTGTAGATGCCCCCTCCATTAGCCGCACTATTGCTGGTGAAGGTGGAGCCTCCGTTGAGGGTGGTTGTTCCACCACTCCACAAGGCGCCTCCGTTGGTAGTGGCTCCGTTACTGGTGAAGGTGGAGCCTCCAGACAAGGTAACTGTTGAAGAGGCGTTATAGATCGCCCCCCCGCTGATGGTTGTGGTGACTCCGGCGGAGGTCCTACCATTGCCTGTGAAGATAGAGTTCCCGCTGGTGGCACCTACGGTGAACGTGGCACCGCCTGTGTTGAAGACCGCTCCACCGTTAGAGCTAGCGCCTGTCGTACGGTTGTTGTAGAAGGCGGCGCCTTGATTGAGGTCGACGCGGACGCCCGCCCCGCTGTTTTCAATGGCTCCACCGCTAAAGGTCGAAACGTTACCTTGCGTGTTGTTTCCACTATTTCCGAAGGTGGCGAGCCCGTCGACTCTAAACAAGCCTGTGCTTGTGTTGCGGATGGCTCCCCCGCCTTGTGTGGCGGATGTCGTGCTGTTGGAGGTAAAGGTGCTGGCTCCGTTTAAGGTCGTCGTGCCTGTGTCTAATGTTTCAATGGCACCCCCGCCGCCTATGGAGCTATTACTGGTAAACGTCGACGCCCCTGTGATGTTGAGGACCCCACCATTTGCTTTGTAAACCGCACCACCACCACCATTTGTGGCACCTGCGGTGTTGGAGGTGAAATCAGCTCCGCCTGTTAACGCGAGTGTGCCATTTGAGATATGGGCTCCCCCGCCAGCGGAGGTAGCGGTGTTGGTGGTGAAGGTCGCTAGACCATTGATGGTCGTCGTACCTGCTCCGTTGGTAATGCCTCCGCCAGTGGAAGAGGTGTTCGTCGTGAAGGTGGCTCCCCCATTCAATGTAATCGTTCCGCTACCAATTGCACCATTCTGAATAGCTCCTCCCCCAGTAATACTCGCATTATTAGTAAATGTTGAACCGCCTGAAATAGTTAAACTTGCGTCTCGGTCATTGAATATCGCTCCGCCTAGCCCAGTCACGGTGGTCCCGACCAAGTTTTTTCCATTGCCAGTAAAAGTCGCGCCATTACTAATGGTAAGTATGGCATTCGAATCATTAAGTATAGCTCCTCCGTCAGCCCAAGTTTGGTTAGAAAAGTTTCCTGTAAACAGGGCCCCTTGATTTAAATCTAAACGCACGCCAGTGCCTATATTGGTAATCGCTCCCCCGCCTGCGGCAGTCGAATCCCCAGTTAAAACAGACGAGTTACGATCAAAGGTCGCCAAGCCGTCGATTCTAAACAAGCCTGTACTGGCATTATAAATGGCTCCGCCTCCCCCTAAGGAGTTCGTGGAGTTGCTTGTATTCAAGGTAAACGTACTGGCTCCGTTGAGGGTGGTGGTGCCTGTTCCGAGAGTCCGAATCGCTCCCCCAGCACTGCCGGCTCCACTGGCTGCACTATTGCTGGTAAAGGTCGATGCCCCTGTGATGTTGAGGATACCTGCATTCGCTTTATAGATGGCGCCACCGCCTGTAGCGCCTGCGGTATTACTGGTGAAAGTGGCTCCGCCAGCGAGGGCGACTGTACCTCCGTTTATAAAGATTCCCCCGCCTGCAGTGGTGGCGCCGTTGCTGGTGAAGGTGGAACCGCCTGACAAGGTAACTGTTGAAGAGGTATCGTTATATATCGCCCCCCCGTTGATGGTAGTGGTGACTCCGGCGGAGGTCCTACCATTACCAGTGAAGATAGAGTTCCCGCTGGTGGCGCCTACCGTGAAGGTAGCCCCACCTGTGTTATGGATGGCCCCCCCGACAGATGAAACTCCTGTGCCACGGTTGTTGTAGAAGGCTGCTCCTTGATTTAAATCCATTCGTACCCCAGCCCCGAAGTTTGTGATGGCTCCCCCGCTAATGGCGGTGTTACCCTGTGTGTTGTTTCCACTATTACCGAAGGTGGCAAGCCCGTCGATACGGAACAAGCCTGTGCTAGTGTTGCGAAGCGCTCCCCCCCCTTGGACGACGGATGTTGCACTGTTGGAGGTAAAGGTCGCTGTACCGTTAAGGGTCGTCGTGCCTGTACCTGCGCTGGCGATCGCTCCCCCGCCAGATGTGGCGGTATTGCTTGTCGCGGTGGTGGCTCCTGTGACATTCAAAATCGCTGTAGCTGTTTTATTAATGGCTCCCCCATTGCCGGCGGTGGCGGTGTTGCTCGTGAGGGCAACGCCATCGGCAAGCGTGGTCGTGCCGGCACTAATGTTTAAAGCGGCGCCTTCGGTGGCACTATTTTGAAGATATTGAGCCAAGCCTGCATCGACTCTTAGATTTTGGACTTTTGTGACGGCAGGAAAGCTTAAGCCTCCTCCAGATGATGTAATGTTAAAGCCGTTGCCTGTGAAAATGTAGGCATTCGACGGAATGACTAAGGGGCTAGAAAGCGTAAAATCGTTCGTAATGTTAATGTTTAAATCGGCACTTTGCGCCATCGCCGCAATCATTTGAGCTTCGTTAGAAACATTGATCACAGCCAGTGCCTGCGGGCTATTTAGCCCACAAAGTAATCCCATGAAAAGAAGGATTATTCTTATTTTCATCATGTTTCTTTCTTAACTCGATTTAATGCAAAATTGGCATTATTTAAT
>JBKDRU010000048.1:0-40889 GCA_046341215.1 Vampirovibrionales bacterium
CCCCAAAGGCGGGTCCAGGGGGGACGGGGGAGGCCGTATTGCGTTTCTCCTCCCCTTCGGCCCCCCTTTTAAATCCCCCCCTGAAACCCCACCTCGTCGCATCACTCCATTGCACGACGTCCGCAAAATGTCTCGGAAGCCTCGCATTTAGTGCTTGGACGCCTGCTCTTCATTAGTCCCTATTTTCAAAAGAAAGCTCAACAATGCCTCCCCTCACACTCGGATACCTTGGACCGAAAGGCTCCAACTCACACCAAGCCGTCGGCACCGCCCTGTCGCATTGGCAAACGGTGAAAACGGCTCCTGCCGAAGTCGCCTTTCATACCTTGACGCATCTACTCGAAGCCCTCGTGGATTCGCAAGTCGACATCGCCATTGTGCCGTATGAAAACGGCTTAGAAGGCACCGTCGTTGAAGTGCTTGAGTTCTTGGGCAACCCTGCTCACAATGCGTTTGTGCAAGCCGAATTCTTGCAAGTCATCGAACATGCCCTTATGGTGCAAACCCCGAGCAGTTCCACCGACTTACACACGATTTACTCGCATCAAATGGCGTTGGGGCAGTGTAAGGATTCGCTCCGCAATCGGTTTGGATCCGTCGTGCAACTGATTCCCACGGCATCCACCGCTGAAGCCGCCAAACGCCTGTCTGAATTGTCGCCTGAAGATGCTCAAGGTATCGGCGTTTTGGCGACACAAACGGCGGCGACTTTGCACGGTCTACACATCATCGACCGTAACATCAGCGATGCATCGCATAACGTCACCCGCTTTTTCATCGTGACGACTTCCCCACAATGGAATGCAAGCTTCCCACGCTTCAAGCAAGATGCTCCACCGTTGAAGACGTCCCTCTGTGTGGGCTTGCATGAATACCCAGGGGTCTTGACGGAATACTTGCAGGTGTTTCAGCGGTATTGGGTGAACTTGACGAAAATCGAATCTCGCCCGACTCGTGAGCATTACGGCGATTATCGCTTTTATTTGGACATGGAAGGCGATCTCGCCACCATCGCCGAAGGGCGTATGCTTTCTGAACTCAAGGCTCGTAGCCGAAGCTTTCACCAACAAGGGGCGTATCGCTGTTTGGGGTAGGGTCACAAATGGTGAAGAAATAGACACGATGGACACGCTCTTAAGGAGTACCTTTACGTTAAAGAGAGCTTGCCTTCTTCCCTATTTCCTTTAAACTAGAGAAAACTGAATAGTGTAGAATGAGGTTTGTAAGTACCCAATGTATCAAAAACTCACGTTTAAAAAATACTCCGATGGTCGAGGCGACCTTGTGCCACTTGAGTTTGGCAAGGATTTTCCTTCTGCCGATATTCCCTTTGACGTGAAACGATGCTTCTTTATTTCGCCTAAGTATGACGAAGTGCGAGCCAAGCACGCCCATAAATGGGTCGAACAAGTCATTATTTGCTTGGAAGGCTCCTTTGATTTGGTGCTGAAAGATGGTAAGGGCAAAGAAGAAACCCTCACCCTAAATGATTATGCTGAAGGCATTTACACGCCCAAACTGGTGTGGAACGAACTCAAAAACTTTTCAGATACCTGCCGAATTTTGGTACTTGCCAGCGACCATTACATCCCTGATGAGTACATCAATGATTACGACGATTTTGTGCAACAGGTTCAGGCGTCTGCTTAAAAGGGGATTTGGTATGCTGCACCCACTTTCAGATGTTCAAAGCCCCCATATCGGCGAAAATACCACCATATGGCAATTTTGCGTCGTTTTACCAAAGGCGGTAATTGGTCAAAATTGCAATATCTGTTCGCATGGCTTTATTGAAAACGACGTCACCATCGGCGACAATGTAACGATCAAATCAGGCGTGCAGATTTGGGATGGCATCACCATTGAAGACGACGTCTTCATCGGTCCGAATGTGACCTTTGCGAATGACAAGTACCCTCGCTCCAAACAATACCCAGACGAGTTCCTCAAAACGCTGGTGAAAAAGGGGGCTTCTATTGGAGCCAACGCCACGATTTTAGCAGGCGTGACCATCGGCGAAAAGGCGATGGTCGGAGCAGGTGCGGTGGTCGTGAAAGATGTGCCAGCCAACGCCACAGTCGTGGGCAATCCAGCAAGGGAGCTTGTCAAACAACATGAAGCCACTTAAAAAACTGGTGAAGCGTTTCTTTAAATTGAAAATAGGCGTGTATCGACATCTGCTTTCCGATGCCTTACACGTCACAGGCACGCCCAAGATCCTGCAAGCCACGCTTTTTGTGGGGCAAGGTCACATTACGCTAGACGACACCGTGACGCTGGGTTACTTTCCGTCGCCTTATTTTTATAGTGGTAGTACCCACCTTGAAGCACGGGACGCCAACGCTCGTATTCAAATTGCCGAAAATGTGATGATTAACAATAATTTTACGGCGATTGCCTTGAATGCATCCATTTATATTGGTGCCGAAACCTTAATCGGGCATAGTGTGGAAGTGTTGACGGCAGATTTTCATCATATTGACCCTACCCTTCGACGAGATTTTAGCACCCCCTTGCCTTCGGCGGATGTTTCCATTGGGAAAAATGTATGGCTTGGCAATTCAGTGAAGATCTTAAAAGGCGTCACTATTGGCGAAAATAGCATTGTCGCTGCAGGAGCCATCGTCGTGAAAGATGTGCCAGCGAATACCATTGTCGCAGGCATCCCCGCTCGGGAGGTGCAAAAAATAGGATGATCCCTTTTTTAGACTTACACAAACTCAATGAGGCGTATCGTGCCGAAATTGATCAAGCCATTGCAGAAGTACTCGACAGTGGTTGGTACATTTTGGGCAAAAAGCTCGCTCAATTTGAAGACGATTTTGCTCGTTATTGCGGCGTGAAGCATTGCATCGGCGTGGCGAATGGTTTGGATGCCTTGAGCTTGATTATTCAAGCTTACGGGTTTGGCAAAGGCGATGAAATCATCGTGCCAGCGAATACCTATATCGCCTCAATCTTGGCAATTTCGGCGAATGGTGTCACCCCTGTTTTGGTGGAACCGCATGCACAAAGCTTTAATATCGACCCTGCTGAAATTGAAAAAGCGATTACGCCTGCCACCAAAGCCATTATGGTGGTGCATTTGTACGGTCAAGCTTGTGACATGGCACCGATTAACGCCTTGGCGAAAACGCACGGGCTTAAGGTGATTGAAGACACCGCCCAATCACACGGAGCCATCTACAACGGCAAACGAGCGGGCAATCTAGGTGATGCGTCAGGCTTTTCATTTTATCCAGGTAAGAATCTCGGTGCCTTAGGCGACGGCGGTGCGATTACGACCAATGATGATGAGCTAGCCACTCGCTTAAAAGCCCTCCGCAATTACGGATCTCACAAGAAGTATGTGAATCTTTACCAAGGAAGCAATTCACGGCTTGATGAGCTACAGGCGGCGATTTTGTCCGTCAAGCTCAAGGGGCTGGATGCCGACACTGAAAAACGCCGAGACATCGCTCGATATTACCGTCAGCACATCAAAAATGAGAAAATCACGTTGCCTCTCGTACAAGGGGAAGAAGCGTCCCACGTGTGGCATTTATTTGTGATCCGCACGCCAGAGCGTGAAAAATTGCAGGCTTACCTTACTGAGAAAGGTATCCAAACGCTGATACACTACCCGATCCCCCCACATAAACAGGGAGCCTATCAATCCCTGAATCACTTGTCGTTCCCCATTACCGAAGCCATCCACGCCGAGGTCTTGTCTCTGCCGATTTCTCCTGTCATGCCTCTTGAAGACGTCCATGCCGTTGTGGAGGCTCTCAATGATTGGCACACCTAAATCAAAAGAAACCCCGCACGTGACGTTTTCAATTCTCTGCCCGACCTATAACCATGAAGCCTATGTGCTAGGCTTCATCGAAAGCGTGCAAGTGCAAAGCGAAGGTGATTTTGAGCTTATTTTTGTGGATGATGCATCCACCGATGCGACGGCTTCCTTGATTGAAATGGTCACAGATTCACGCATTCGTTTGATACGTCATGCGTATAATCAAGGCATCAATGGGGCCTTAAATACGGCGTTTTCACACGCCCAAGGCGACTACCTCGTTTTCATCGCATCAGACGACCTCCTATACCCCACACATTTAGAACAGATGAAAGCCCTTTTTGAGGCAGATACCACCTTAAACGTGGCGTATTGTTCGTTAAATCCCATTGACGCTCAAGGTAAAGCGATTGAAGATAAAACCCTTCAAGCCAATTTACGACTTAAGGAGCGTTCTAAAAAAGCTCTGTTGCAAGATCTCTTTTTAAAAGGCAACGTCCTGCTCAGCCCAGGTATGACTATGCGTCGCCACGCTGCCGAAGCGATTTTCCCCTTGCCGTTTGCGGTAGTTCAACATCAAGACTATTTAATGCACCTGCGTTTACTATTGCAAGAAGGCAATGTGCATTGCGAACCAACGCCACTGGTGCAATACCGCATTCATGACAGTATTTCCAAGCCTTCTCCTACGGTTAATCGACGCTTAGACTTAGAAGAGCCATGGGTGATGAACGCCTTTTTGACGATTACGTTGGATGCCTTCCAAGCCTATTTACAGCCTTTTTTACCTGAGTCCCTTGTAGAAAGCTATGGCGAGCCGACTCAAGAAACACTGCCGTTTTTCTTGGGGATGCTGGCACTTCAGTCTAAGCATCCTGAAAAGCAGGCGTGGGGCTATCGTGTGGTGGGGGACTTCTTGGGTACTGCGGAAGCATCTCGTTTGAAAACGTCCTTTACGTTTAAAGACTATCGCAACTTAGTACTTGACATGCTCAATCCCGTCGATCGTATTCGCACAAAATTAAATGTGGCTCGACGCTGGCTTTATTTGATGATGGGTATTGTCGCTTTGCTTATTTTGACCTTACTACGTATCATCCTTAAATAAGATGGCTATACTTCGTACCGTTCAAGGCCCTTAGAACTAAAATTCGATAACTCTAGCATTATAGCGGTTTAAAGGAATGGAGCTTTTTCAATATACTTTAAAATGGCGTGATTCGCTTTCGGGAAAGGCAGTGCCTTCATGTCTTCTAAACTTGCCCACTTAAAGGCTTGAGCAGCCTTGAGTTCCAGTGCATCCAACGGACTGACTATCTCCGTATGATACACATGAAGCGTGACCTTTAAATGCGTGTACGCATGATCGATTGACAAAGCATGCCGACCCACGTTGACATCCACGTTCAGCTCTTCCTTGAGTTCTCGAACGACGGTGGCTTCAAGGGATTCATCCGCTTCTTGCTTGCCACCAGGGAACTCCCACAAGCTCGCGAGCAAGCCTGTTTCAGGGCGTTGTTGAATGAAATACAGCCCATCAGCATTTTGCATCAACGCTACGCCAATATGCTTATGAGGAACAGCTTTCGCTGGCGTTTTCACAGGCAAAACGTCTACGGTACCAGCCTTAAAGGCTTGGCATAGCTCATGCACAGGGCAAAGCAAGCACTTGGTAAGTTTCGGCGTACAAAGCGTCGCCCCCAATTCCATAATCGCTTGGTTGAACACATAGGGATTTTCGCTTGTGTCGAGCAATTCACTAATCCACACCCAATGCTTTTTTTCAGTCGCTGGCTGGTTAATCGGGGCGTCATCGTTCAAAAGCCTTGCCAAAATTCGCTTGACATTGCCGTCCAACAACGGGATGCGTTTGCCGTAGGCAAAGCTCAAAATAGCCCCCGCCGTATAACGACCCACGCCGTTGAGACTTAAAATCGCCTCTAGCGTATCAGGCACGACACCACCAAAATCACGCACCACAACTTGAGCGGCTTGGTGAAGATTTTTCGCTCGGGAATAATAGCCCAAGCCTTCCCATAATTTTAGCACCTCTTCTAAAGACGCCTTCGCCAAATCTTCCACCGTGGGGAAACGAGTCAAGAAACGCTCATAATACGGAATCACCGTGACCACTTGCGTTTGTTGCAACATGATTTCAGACACCCAAATGGCATACGCATCTTGGGTGTTTCGCCACGGTAAATCACGAGCCTGCTGTAAGTACCAAGCCTCTAGGGCTAAGGCAAAATCCCCTTTAAGACGTTCTAAAGCAAAAAAGGCTTCTGCTGGAGCAGGCAGGATCGTTTTGATAAGAGACATTAGTCTTCCGTCGTTTTAAAGAAGGGGAGCAAATCTTTAGCGATGATTCGGGTGGAACGCTTGCCAGTCAAGTAGTTCACCCACCAGTTAAAGGTCACCACAACTCGGTTGTCATGTTCAACCAAGAACATCACATGCACCACCAACCACAAGAACCATGCCATAAAGCCGTCAAACTCTAAGCCTTTGACGCTCGCCACCGCTTTATTATTGCCAATAATCGCCATGCTACCCTTGTCTTCGTAAAGGAATTCAGGCACTTCATAGCCATGCACCTTGGCTTTAAGAACTTTCGCCACATGCAAACCGCCTTGCGTCGCCGCAGGAGCCACCCCTGGTATGGGATTGCTTGATTCGGTGCCATGCACTTGGTGAGCCAAATCGCCCACGACATAGACGTTAGGATATTTTTCGGTGGAAAACTCAGGCGTGACGATGACTCGCCCCATGCGGTCGCTTTCCGCCCCTGTTTTTTCCGCAATCAGCTTCCCTAAAGGAGACGCCCCGACGCCTGCTCCCCATAAAACGGTGTAGGTGTCGACATGGCGCAGGTTGCCGTCACGATCTTTCAAAACAGCGTGCGTATCGGAAAGTTCAGTGACCATAGTTTTGGTCAACACTTCGATGTTCAAGGATTCCAACGCTTCTTGAGCGGAAGCGGATAAAGGTTCAGAAAAAACAGGCAAGACTCGATCCAGCCCTTCCACCAACATGATTTTAAAGTCGTTTAAGTTGGCTCGTCTGAACTGTCCTTTTAAGGTACGCTGCACGAGTTCAGCAACAGAACCCGCTAGCTCCACCCCTGTGGGCCCTCCACCCACGACGACAAAGGTTAAATACGCTTGACGCAAGGCAGGATCATCCGTACGTTCTGCCATTTCAAAGGCTTTTAAGATTTTTTCACGAATGCCTAAAGCGTCATCGACACTTTTTAAACCCGGTGCAAAGGCGGCCCATTCATTTCTACCAAAATAGTGATGCAAGCTCCCTGTGGCGATAACGAGACTGTCGTAGCTGAGTTGACCATCGGTGAGTTCAAGCGTTTGCGTATCGACATCAAAGCCTTTAACTTCTGCCATTAAGACTTCCGTATTCTGTTGCCTACGTAAAACATAGCGAAAGGGGGATGCCACATCCGAAGGCGACAACATGCCTGTTGCCACTTGATACAAAAGCGGTTGAAAGAGGTGGTGATTGCGTCTGTCCACCAAGGTGACTTTAATTTTAGGATCATTAGCCAGAGATTTCACACAGTTTAGCCCAGCGAATCCGCCCCCGACGACCACGACGTGATGACGAGAATCCGTATTTTGAAGGTCTTGCGTATACGTTGTTGTCATTGAATTAAATGCTCCTTGCCACTAATTTCAAAAAGGTACAGAGAAAATTTTAGCATGAACAAGAAAATCATGAACAAAAAATAATGAGAAGCTTCTCTTTCTTTTCTTCGTGTTAGAATAAATTCACATAAGTTTAGCTAGACTGAAAGGGTTTTTCTTTTGTACCGTCAAATTCCCAAAAGAAAACTTTTTCTACGCTTTATTTGCATTGGCTTGCTCGCAACCGTCATCGACGGTATAGTGTATCACTGGCTAGCGGCTTACTGGCATGAACAAGCGTGGTATGGCACCCTTGCCAAAGCCCTTTCTTTTGACGATTGGCACATTATTGCGTCTAAAGCCGTAGCGTTTGAATTGAGTGTTTTGCTTAACTTTTTGGTTTCGGCGATGTGGAACTTTAAAGTGAAGTGGAAAGACTTGCCTTCTCGGCTGTTTAACTTTTTAAAGCTTTATGCGTTTTCAGGCGTGGTGAATGTGTCTTCAAACTTTGCCTTGTTTCGTTTATTACTTTTAACACATTGGGTGCCACCTTCTAAAATAAGTGTGGTCGCATGGCTTTTCGCAACGGCTTTGACGACGGTCTTAAATTATACAGGGCAGACCTTCTGGGTTTTTAAGGCAAAGGCTGTTCCTCCTATTGCTTAGTAAGCTTTGGTATTGTGTGTGGAAGAAAAGAGAAAAAGACGTGACGATTCAAACCCCTCATCATTCAGAAGATAGCTCCCCCTCTTCTCTTTCTTGGCTGAAGGCAAGCATCCTATTCTTTGCAGGATCCGTCTTGCTTAGGCTCATCACTTTTGGCATGGCTCCCTTGTTTGACACCACCGAATCTCGATACGCCAACATGATTCAGCACTTTTTCTTGCGAAACGATTGGCTCCTGCCGTATAGCCCTACCTTTCATCAACCGTTTTTCGGCAAGCCCCCCTTTAGTTTTTGGATAGGTGGACTAAGTGTACTCGGCTTTGGTTCTAATGAATGGGCGTTTCGCTTCCCTAATCTCATTGCCATGGTTTTGGCGTTATGGGCAACGTATCAACTCGCTAAAAAAGTAGCGAATCCGCAGGTGGGGATTTTAGCTGTCCTGCTTTTGATTTCTTGCGGATTTTTCAACGCCATTGGCATGACGGTTTCCATGGATATGTGGGTCTGTGCCAGTGTGATGCTTGCCTTGCTTTCCTTTTTTCACTTGCTTGAAATTAAAGACGCTCCCTTAAGTAGCGGCGAAAATGAAGCCAGCCTCCTGCCTTCAACGTTGACGAATCCTGTGTTTTGGCACGTTTTGTTGACGCTTGCCATTGCAATGGGGGTGATGACCAAAGGCTTGCTTCCGCTGGTGATGACGCTTACCCCTTTAGGGATTTGGGCGGTCTTGGCTCAAGAACTGCCTTCACTTAAAAAAGTGGCGTGGCATTGGGTGATTTTAGGCGTTTTGGTGATCTGCGTGCCGTGGTTTTGGCTGGTACAGTCAAAATATCCTGATTTTCTCTACTACTTTTTTGTGCAAGAACATCTCCTAAGATACATCACGCCAAACTATGGCGACCGCTACGGAAGCGGGCATATACGTCCTTATGGCACGAGCCTTTGGTATTTTCTCGTCGCCTTATTGCCTTGTTCAGTCATCCCCCTGTTTTGGTTGCCGTCTTTTGTAAAAGACACACTCAAAATCCCCAAAGAAAGGACACACCTTAGTTTTCAGCAGGTATCTACATCCTTAAAAACCCATTCTGCCACCACGTTTTTCTGGGTGTGCTTGCTTTTTCCTGCCCTGTTTTTTTCAATTGCCAAATCCATTTTAATGACCTATGTGCTAACAGGTGTGCCTCCCGCCACGATTTTACTCGCTCGTTTTTTACATCGTCAACTGGCGTGGATTCGCCTTCAAACAGCGAGTTTATTATTAGCAGGTTTTGTAACGCTCGGTATTGCCGTGTGGTTTGGGGCGTGGGGCTTTGATGCCATCATTCATCAGTCTCCATTCCTATCAACCATTTTTCCCGATTACCGTAGCATGCGGAGCGTCGTTTACACCCTAAAAAAAGAGAACCCTCATCTTTTAGAACGCCCTGTCGTCGGTTGGTTTCATCAAGTACCTTTTTCGTGGCTTTGTTACATTCAAGAAGACGAAACCAACATGGCAAGACGACTCTGGTGGAAGGGGGAAACTTACAGTCCCAAGTTCGTAAGCACTTTTGAACCCTATGAAATTCAAACAATCGACGCACTCAAATCGCAACCTTTGCCCTTTATGCTCATGAGCTGGGAACGTGATGAAGAACACACCACGTTTTTAAACACCCACTGGCCTAAAAATCTAGTGCGTAAAGTCATTCACAAATCAGAAAAAGGTGTTACACTGTACTTGGTGACATCGGCTTACGACACCAAAGCCCCACTCCGTAGATGAGACTTTAACTATGCTTTATTCAACACAAGTCCAAGAAGAACGACACATTTCGCCCTTTGTAAGTAGTCCTACTTTAGGCGTGAAAGATGTTTTTTTATCGGTTGTGATCCCTGCCTTCAATGAAGCCGTTCGCTTGCCCAGCACCTTAAAACACGTCTTACAGTACTTGGATTCACAAGCCTACACGGTAGAAGTCATCGTCATCAACGACGGCAGTGTTGATGACACAGCTCAAGTAGTAGAAAATTTTCAAGCCCAATGTCCTTATCTGCGTTTGCTGAACTTGCCTCACAACCAAGGCAAGGGAGCCTCCCTGCGAGCAGGTTTTAAAGCCGCCAAAGGACGCTATGCCTTGATGTATGACGCCGATCGTGCGGTACCGATTGACACGATCGAAGACTGGCTCAATGCCGAAACCCCCGATGCCTTAGAACATATTATTATTGGCTCTCGTTCTGTGGAAGAAGACGGTGTGGTGCGGGAATTTAATCCGTTTCGTCACTTTGTGAGTTTGGTCTTTCAAACGCTTACTCAGTGGTTGATTCCTGATATTGAAGACACGCAATGTGGGTTTAAGCTCTTTCCTGCTCAAGCCTATCGATTATTTGCGGATTTACAGTTTGAAAAGGGCTTTGCTGCCGATTTGGAATATCTCATGATGGCTGAAACGCATGGGTTTTACGTCGAAGAACGAGGCGTTTCTTGGACGAATATGGCAGGTTCTAAAGTCAATGTATGGGTGGATTCGTGGAAGATGCTTTTTGCGATGTTTCGGATTAAGTACCGCACCTTCAAAGGCTGTTATAATTAATATAGTTTTTATAAAATAGCATTTTAAGACCCTCTATTTTGGATTTATTGCTCCGTTTTTAGCTGGTCATCGTCAGAGACCTTTGCTCCGCCAAAGGTCTCCAACACCTCTAAAGGCGGTTTAAGGAGGGGGAAGGAAGGACGCATTGCGTTTCTCCTCCCTCATTTCCCCCTCCTTAAAAATCCTCCCCCTTTTGACCCACCTCCTCGCATCATTCCTTGCCACGACGTCCGCAAAATCGCTCGGGGGTCGCAGTACGCTCACCCGCTCGGATTTAGTGCTTGGACGCCTGCTCTTGCAACGAGTTAAACATCTCACTTTTTATATGAAAACCACTATCGTTAAGTTTCTAACAATGGTGAGCATAAAGAGCAAGACTGTACGCACATTGGATGCTCTGATACACCTCTTGAATTTTAACCGCCAATGGCGTATCTTCAGCAAAACACAAGGGTAACTGAACCGTCGTTCCATTCAAACGCTCGGAATGAGGCAACAACGCACAGGCGTCCGCCATCAAGGGAGAATGAAACTGTAGGCTGACTTCAAAATCACTCAGGGGGCGTGCCTGTGTAAAATGTTCTAAGGCTTCTTTGGCTTGCTTGTTTTGAACAAGACTTCGTTCACATAAGGCTTTAAATGCAGAAGCCAAATGGACTTCTGCCTGAGGCACCCCTTGAACACACTGCCAGCCTCGCCCCAACTTAGAAACGACATGAGTCCCCTGACCGAGGTACAAACAACGTTCTTGTAAGGCGTACAGCTCTTGCCCTAGAATATCGTCTCCATAGGTCAGCAAGACAGGCACACCAAACCCTAATTCAGCCAGTAAAATACTCAAGCCCGCTTCCCCTAAAGAAATACCATTAAAGCGAATATCCGCCACATCTTCCGTAAAGGTATGTGCCAACGGTGCATTTAAAGAACCTGCCTTGGCGTGATAGCCCAGTAAAACACAAGCGTCAAAGCTGGCGTCTAGTCCTGCCATCATACCGTATCGCTTGGGTTTGCCTGAAATAAGTTCAACAGAACATGGTAAATCTAAATCTGCTAAAAAGAGGTTGGTCATGCTAGCGTGGGCATCGTTGATGACAATGCGGTGGCTTTCGATGTCGTCGACGGCATCGAAAATTTGTGACAAGGTTTTTTTGACTTGCTTAAGTGCCACTTGGTAGCCTTGAAAATCTTGGGGCTGACTTGGAAAGGCATGTTTGGCGTGACTGATACCTGAAAACCCTTCAAAATCAAGTGAAATGTAGAGTGAAATCATTTGTCGATGCCCTTTCCCATAAATATAGTGGATATATACACCCAAATAAACATGAACGTATGTGAATAACGTTATTATACCATTATATAGGGACGATTCTACCTTTTTTAGGCCATTCGTAAAGAGAGAAACAGAATCCCCACCCAACATTACCATGAAACAGGAGTATTGATTCGTGTCTCATAATTCACTCTTTTTGTCAAAACGTTTGACTTCATCTGTGCTAGCTTTATTTCTTTTAGGCTCGGCTTCTTTGGCGATGCTTAGTGGGTGCGGTGAAAGTCTTCCACCCAAAGCTTCATCAAAGTCTACTCCAAGCCCTTCAACAGATGCCAATGCCCCTGTGTCTCCCAACCCTGAAACAACAGGGCAAGTCCCTACGACAGCACCTGGCACCCCATCACAAGACATGCCTTCTTCTACAGACGAAAGCCCTACTCCCAGCACCAATCATGAGGACAACAAAAGTCCTAAACCCCCTGTTTTAGATGCTAAGCAGCTGGTAGAACAAGATATTATTATGCTAGCAAGCACTGGGGTGGATCCTTTTTCCATTGCCATGCACGTGAATCCTATTGAAGTTAAAAAAGACGACGTTGAAGCCCTTTCCCCTTACTATCAAGCACTTGTGGGCATCTCTCCCTTGGTTACGGTGAAAGTGGTCAAAGTTGAAAAACCGACGGTAGACCCTATAACGGGAACTTACCCAGGTTTACCTGCTCCAGTTGTGGTGGATCCCACCATTGCCATGCAAGACGCTTTGTCTACGATTAACGTTAATGGTATTTCCTTTAAAAAGACGTCCCCTATGGCGATTTTAGCCCTTTCTGGAAAAGATCAAGCAGGTACAACGACTTTATTTGTGAAAAAAGGTTCACGGCTTTTTGTGAATGGGTATAGCGTACTTGTTGAGGACATTACCACAAATACCGTCAGAGTGAGTACGGCTCAAGGACGCGCCAGAGTATCACAGACCTTGATGATTCAAGATATTTTCGGATTTTCCAGATCAGGGACTACGGGTACAAGTAGTCCTTCTTCAGGGGGAATATCCCCTTCTAGCCCGACAGGTAGCAGCAAAGATGTTTCTTCCCAAGATATTGACAAAATTGTTAAAGATTTATTGAACTAAAGCCATGAAAGGTCTTTTATTATGACGTTTTCCTTCCCTTCCTTTCCAAACCCTAACTCTTCTCAAAAACAATTACCTTTCAAAGGACTTCACTTTGGCTGGGCATCTTTAGGTGCGATGGCACTCATTCTAGGTTTGTTTAACCCATTTATGAGCTTACTTTTGCCTCAAGCGTCTGCGACGAATTACCCTGTTTCAATTTTGCCAACGGAAACTCTGGCCCGACCCGCCGTAAGCATTTTTAAAGGGATTAAAGTGGCACCAGAATCCGCTCGGGTGGATTTAAACTTAAGAAATACAAGCATTGTGGATATCTTACAATTGCTCGCCGAACAGGGTCATTTCAACATTATTGTGGATGAATCCGTGACAGGCGTAATGACGGTGGATATTAAAAATATCAGCGTTAATAAAGCCTTAGAATATATTTTCATTACGGGCGGATTAAGTTATACACAAGAAGGTAACACGATTGTGGTAGCGAATACCGCTACGACCAATGCCCGTTCTTTAAATGCTAAGATTTTTAAAGTAATCCCAGTTAAGTATAGAGATGCAGGTCAGGTTTCCATGCAACTCAATCAAACGATTTTTGCCGCAAATAAACCTGGTACAAACAATATGGCGGTGGCTACATTTGATCCGAATACCAATAGCTTATTGGTGGTGGCAACCGATCGTGAAGTTTCTTTGATTGAAGAACTTTTACCACAAATTGATATACCGCGTAACCGTAAAGTCTTTAAAATTTTACATGGTAATGAAACCATGATTGCCTTGAGTGTATTTACAACGCTCACCGCAGGTTGGGCAGATCAAGCTGGTGGAGCGGCTGGTGGAGCGGCTGGCGGTGCAGCTGGTGGAGCAGCTGGCGGTGCAGCAGCTGGTGGAGCAGCTGGCGGTGCAGCAGCTGGTGGTGCAGCTGGCGGTGCAGCAGCTGGCGGTGCAGCAGCTGGTGGTGCAGCTGGCGGTGCAGCTGGTGGTGCGGCTGGTGCAGCGGCTGGTGGTGCAGCTGGCGGTGCAGCTGGTGGTGCAGCAGGTGGTGCAGCAGGCGGTATGGCTGGTGGTGCAGCGGGCGGTATGGCTGGCGGTATGGCTGGTGGCATGCAGTCTTATCAAAGAGGTGGCTTTTCAATGGTACCTAACCATGCAACAGGCACCGTAACAGTGTATGGCACGCCCGAACAACTAAAATTGGTAGAAGAATTGATTCATGAACTGGATGTGGCTCGTCCGCAAGTCATGATTGAACTGTCTTTGGTAGAGCTTACCAAGTCCAACACCAAAATCATGCAACCACTTACCACTGGACCGATAAACTTTGGAGAGTTCAGCATTGCAGCGTTAACAGGTTCGCCCTTTTCATATGCAGGCAGGCCCTTGGGTATTTTAGGTGGCGGATCTAATAACGGATCTACAGGAGGCTTTAGCTTACCTGGTATTGGGTTTAACTTCAATAATAACGACACCAAAGCCAAAGTCCTAGCAAATCCTACCCTTATTGCAGTGGACGGCACCACATCCAGCGTTAAAATTACCGATACCATTGTATATTTTACGTCACAATTGACGGTGCCCGCTGCTGGACTCCCAACCGTAACGTGGCAAGCCAACAGCCAAGAAGTGGGGATTCAGCTCGATTTAACGCCTATTATTACGAATGATGGGAATGTGACGATGGCATTAAAGCCTTCGGTTACCCAGTTGATTGCCCTTAGAGAAGGCGGTGGTGGTGCCGTAAGTGCGCCTGAAGTTTCAAAGCGTGAGTTTACCATTGCTTCTGCTCGTGTAAAAGACGGTCAAACCCTCGCCATTGGCGGCTTGTTGAGAGATTCTCGTAGCGAATCATGGGACAAAATCCCAGGGCTCGCCAACCTGCCCATTGTGGGAGCCATGTTCCGTTCCACGACCTCTTCAGGGAATACCAACCAACGAACAGAACTGGTCGTTTTGGTCACGCCTCACATTCTTAAAGAAGAAATCAACGCGCCTTACTTTGACGGCAACCCCAAGCCTGCTTCGGATTCTGATGCTTTAAGCGTTCCGCAACACGGGCGAACAGGCACGCCTGTGAAACCTTCAGAAGTGAAAATCATGGGCGAAAAGGGTGGGGAACTCAAAATTGAAACAGGTCGTTACGTTATGCCAGAACCCAAACCTGTTAAGAATACAGTGAGTACTGAAAAGACGAACAAGCGTCATCAAGCCAAAACGGAAGACCCTTATAGCGTCACACCTTACAATGACTACATTGGTGGCTATAGCCGTACCTTTGGTCGTACTATTAAGTAATGTTTAGCAACCCTTAATGGAGTGAAAAGGAGGTGAGTTCTTTGTCGGCCGGAATCGTTGACGGGAATGCGAGTCTTATTCTTCAAAGTGTGATTAAATACGTGCAAGAAGTCAAAGGTATGGAGCCTGAGGTACTGGTTGCCATTATGGAGCGTGCCGAACAAGACAAAATCACCTTAGATGAGCAGTTCTTGAAAGAAGGTTTTTTAACTCGAGAAGACTTGGTGCAAATCATCACCAAGTGCTTTTCTGTCAAATATTATTCTTTAGAAAACGTGCAACCCAATATGGAGTTGCTAGAACTCATTCCTGAAGAAATTATAGAAGAAAAGCACATCGTACCTGTTGCCAATACACATGGACGCTTAGTCATTGCCATGCTTAACCCCACCGACCGTTCTGCGGTGGACGAAATTACGTTTTTAACGGGGATGCGTCCGCAGATTGTGTCGACCTTGCCAATGGATCACCGCCATTGGATGGCCAAATTTGTATCCCAACAAGAGTTAAGAGCCAGAGGGAACAAAGAAAACACCCGAGATTTAATGGATCAGCTTGCTAATGCGAGTGAAGTCAAGTTGTCGGCTCAGGCCCAACGGCTGGACAATATTCGTGCCATGGGTCAAGCTGAAATCCAAGACACCACCGATCCATTGGTTAGATTTGTGAACTCTTTGTTGATACAAGGGGTGGTTCAAGGAGCCTCTGACATTCACATTGAACCACGAGAAGGGCATTATGTGGTGCGTTTTAGATCAGACGGCGTCTTGAAAGAAGTCTTAGAAATTCCTACCAATATGGAAGGTGCCGTCATTACACGCCTTAAAGTTATGGCTAAAATGGATATTTCTGACCACCGCCGTCCGCAAGATGGGCGGATGTCCATTAACTACAAAAAAATGGAATACAATTTCCGTGTAAACACGCTGCCTGTGACCGAAGGGCGTGAAAAAATGGTTATGCGGATTCTTCGACCTTCCGCTACCGTGACAGATTTCACCAAACTCGGCTTTACGCAAGAAGACGCAAATAAAATCGAACTCATGTATAAGGCACCTTACGGCATTGTGCTAGTATGTGGACCAACAGGTTCAGGTAAATCCACCACGTTGTATACGATTATGAACAAAATCAACAGTGAACTCATTAACGTTTCAACCGTTGAAGACCCTGTTGAATTAAAAATCGAAGGCTTAAACCAATCACAGGTTAACGCCAAAGCCGATTTCACCTTTGCCAGTTCGATGCGAGCCTTGTTACGTCAAGATCCCGACGTTATTATGGTGGGGGAGATTCGAGATTATGAAACCCTAGAAGCAGGGATTCATGCCGCGTTAACAGGGCACTTGGTATTTTCAACAATTCACGCCAACTCTACAGCTACCACGATTACCCGTATGCTTGAAATGGGGGCGTCTAGCAGTTTGATTTCTGCGGCGGTGAATGGGGTTATTGCTCAGCGTTTAACCCGAGCCTTATGCCCCCATTGCAAGGAAGCCCATGAAGCGACCGATGAGCAAAAAGAAATTCTCTATGAATACTATCCAACGCCCCCCGATCTTAAAGAACCTTTGACTATTTACAAGGCCAAAGGTTGTGAAATGTGTAAGGATTCAGGCTATTTTGGACGTACAGGCCTTTACGAAATTATGATGATTGATCGAGAATTGCGTCATTTAATTGCGGCTCAAGTCAATGAACTCGAAATTGAAGACACCGCTATGAAACGTGGCATGATTTCTTTAGGAATGTGTGCCAGAACCAAAATCATTGAAGGCAAAGTTGATTTTGCAGAAATTGAACGGGTTTTAGGACCTTTTAGAGGGGGTAGTCGCTGATGACTCTACTTACTTACCATTTAAAAAAGCTATTTAAAGGAGTTTAGGAAATGGCAAACTACGCTTATAAAGCCATGAACTTGGTTAGCCGTAAAAAGCAAGAAGGGGTAATTCCTGCATCCAACGAAATGGAAGCGCGCTCTAAGTTAAGAGACATGCAACTTTCGACCCTTTCTTTAGAAGAAATCACAGGCTATCAAGACGGTTCAGGCACCATCGTTAAAAAGGGCTTTAAATTTGGCTTTAAAAGCAAAATCAGTAGTAGTGAGGTCATGACGTTTTCTCGTAACCTCGCCATTATGATTCGTGGCGGTATTCCTATTACCGAATCGCTCCTTTATTTTGAAAACTTTTCAGACAAAATCACCTATAAAGCCATGGTACAATCCGTGCGACGAGACATTCTAGGGGGGATGCCCTTTTCAGAAGCTTTAGGGAAGTTTCCTGAAGTGTTTAGTGAGATTTTCATTAATATTACCCGAGCAGGGGAAAGTTCAGGTGAGTTGGATGTCACCATGGAACGTATGGCAGATCTCATGGAACGAACGGAAAAAATTAAATCCAAAGTCATTTCAACGGCCATTTACCCCGCCATTGTTTTGGGCTTAGTGGGCATGGTTTTGCTGGTTATTTTTTACTTTGTTTTACCGTCTTTTGAAAAAATCTATACGCAAATGGGTGTGGATTTACCTTTAATTACCAAAATCATGATTTTTGTTTCAAACTGCTTACGCAGTGGTTGGTTTATTACCTTCCCTGCGGTGGGTTGTGCCGTTTGGGGATTCCTTAAGTTTATTTCCACCAATTTAGGGAAACGCTTGATTGACAAATATGTGATTCATATTCCTGTCTTAAATCAAGTCATTCGCTTTACGAATGTGTCGAGCTTTATTTCCACCTTAAGTGTATGCTTTGGTGCGGGTATTCCGATTACAGAAGGGCTAGATTATGCCGTTTCTACAGTCGGTAATGCCACCTATCGAGGCACCCTCATGAACGTGAATAAACAAGTCCAAACAGGGCGCCGCTTGGGAATTGCCCTAGCAGAAACAGGGGTTATTCCTGAATTAGTCTTGCTGATTGTGGCAACAGGGGAAGAGTCTGGTAACTTGGATCAATCCTTAGGCACCGCTCAAGAGTATCTGGAAAAAGAAATTGACCAGCGTATTGGGATATTGATGGCATTTATGGAACCCTTATTGCTCATGTTCTTAGGGGTTATTGTTGGGATTGTGGCGTTGTCTATCTATATGCCACTGTTTAGTATGTATGAGCATATGTAGTGATACATAAGTAAACGATGAAATAACGTATGGTGCCTTCAATGTCTCTACGATTCTTGATGGGCTTATGTAAGCTTATATACACTTCACAGATCTAGAAGTCTAGGCTCCCAGAACCCAACTATACGCTATTTCATCGTTTAATGGGGCTGGGGAATGGTATAAGACACAAAAAAGACGCCAAATGGGTTTTATGCTAATGACGTGTAGGTATAAGGGGAATATATGAGTCAGCCTGCTTTTAGTACGAATACGCCTCCCCTAAACGCTTGGGGATACCCAAGAACAGCATTACCGCCATTGTCTGTTGAAGACCCTAATGCTAAAGTCTTTACACAGGTAGATATTAAAGGGTACCGTCCGAAAGACTTTTATACCCATAAATTATGGGTATGGCTTCAAGTTCAAGCCCAAGGGCTTGCGGATGTTAACGCCGTCGATAAGTTCGTGACCCAACAGTTAAAGCATGTGCAAAAAACCCCGTATATCGATACCTCCAAAAGTACGGCAGAGTTATTTGGCTTAAAACGACTCGATACCTTGGGGCAACGTGTCGATATTGAACGGATGGTCCAAAATCCTCAGGCGTATCAACAGCAGATTCAAACCCAAAGCAAAGCCATGAAATCCGCCTTTCAAACATGGACGAAGACGCCTGAAAGTTTTGCCAGTGGTGCCAAGCAATTTGTGCATGCCAGCTTCACTAAGCCATTTACGAACTTATGGGCGGGTCAAGAAGTCGTCAGTTCCGCCTTGAGTGCCTTTGCGTCTATTTTATTTGCGGTAAATGTAGGGCAAAAAACCTATGCCGCCCATGAAAGTGCTTACAATGAAGGGCAACGAGGCGGTGAGTTGGCACTAACAACCACAGGCGAATTCGCTAAAGAAACCACCAAAGGCGGCTTAACGTGGATGGCAGGTTCGGTGGGAGCCGCCGCGATTGGACATACCTTAGGCACGAATATCGGTGGGATTAAAGAGGCGTCTAAGTTGGCTCGTTTTAAGACCTTGCCGACACGCATTGCGGTCATTTTGGGAGCTGTTTTAACAGGGGCTACGGCTCAAGCGATTTTAGATTGGATTTTGCCCAGTCGTCCCACCGTCAAAAAAGTGAGTTTAAATGATTTACAGCAGGAAGAGCAGAGCAAGCAAGCCAAAGCTTCCACATTATAGCTAAATTCTTGAGTATGTTCTGTTTTTTGGATTTCTTGTTCCTTTTATAGTTGGTCGTCGTCAGAGACCTTTGCTCCGCCAAAGGTCTCCAACACCTCTAAAGGCGGTTCAAGGGGGGACGGGGAAGGACGCATTGCGTTTCTCCTCCCCTTCGTCCCCCCTTGAAAATCCCCCCTGAATCCCCACCTCGTCGCATCATTCCTTTGCACGACGTCCGCAAAATCGCTCGGGGATTCGCAGTGCGCTCACCCGCTCGGATTTAGTGCTTGGACGCCTGCTTTTGCAACGAGTCCCTCAATCAACACTTTTTATTTTAAAAAGCATAAATCTATTTTAGGTACTTGTGATTTAAAAGTGTTCGTGTAATACTTGTAATCACCTTGTACTTAAAGCATTTTACTGATTAGAAGGATCTACGCACATGTCGAAAAGATGTCAAATTTCTGGGGCTACTCCCAAAAAAGCAAACAAAATTAGTTTCTCAAACAAAAAGCATGGTCGTCGTCAAGAACCCAACCTTCAGTGGAAGCGTCTTTGGAGTGAAGAACGTAAAGCTTTTGTTCGCTTAAAAGTTAGCACTCGCGTGATTAAACGTGCTACTAAATTAGGCTTGGCCGCTGCGTTAAAAGCACATGGCACGACCTTAGAAGCCGCTCTTAAAAACTAAATCTTATTAACAATCCCCTTATTTTGGAGTAATCCCCCATGGCAAAAAATGACAAAGGTGCACAACCTGTACGCCTAAAAAGTACTGAAAGCGGACATTTCTACAGCATCCGTAAAAACAAAAAGAAGAATCCGACTCGCTTAGAACTTCGTAAATATGACCCCACTTTACAAAAACATGTCTTGTATCGTGAAGAAAAGAAGTAAATCATACATTACAAAAGGAGCCTTATCGCTCCTTTTGACTTATTGAGGACACCCCCTTTCCATGTGTGCTGACGCTGAAATTGTAAGCCCTTCTACCAGTCAAGTCACGCAAGTCCCTTTTGCGACCTTGAACCTCTATAAACCCAAAGGCCCCACCAGTCATGACATGGTGGCTCAAATGCGTAAGGTTTTTAACACCAAAAAGATCGGGCATCTTGGCACCTTGGATCCTATGGCAGAAGGCGTTTTGCCGATCTGCATCGGCAATGCCACTCGCTTGATTGAATACTTCCCCGACACCAAAACCTATGTGGCGAGCATGCGGCTCGGTAAAGAAACCACGACTTTAGACATGGAAGGCGATGTGTGGAAGGAACGTCCTGTTCCTGCAGGTATTACACCTGAACTCTTAGAACGAGTGTTTGAAGGCTTTACAGGGCATATTGAACAGCGGGTGCCACGCTATTCTGCCGTACATTATAACGGCAAAAAACTCTACCATTACGCACGGGCAGGCGTCAGAATTCCCTTTGAAGAATTACCCGTGAAGCCTGTTGAAATCTCGCATTTGGAATTGATTGAAGCCCATTTGAATCAAGCGGAACCTGAATTTAAAATCCGAGTGTCCTGTTCTTCAGGCACCTATATCCGTTCTTTGGTGCGAGATATTGCCTATTCCCTAGGCACAGTGGGCGTGATGACAGGCTTAGTCCGCACCCGTCACGGACGTTTCTATGCAGAAACCTCGCATCGTTTAGAAGAAGTCAAGCAAGCGGTGGATCCGTGGTCGCTGACGATTAACCCTTTACAATGCTTGTCTCTACCGATTTTACAATTGGATTCTCAAGAATCGTATGACAGACTTCTACATGGGGCTGTGTTGTCAGAAGAACATTTCACACCGAATTCACTTAAAAATGAAACGCTCGCCCTAGCGATTCATGAGCGAAAGCTCGCAGGCGTCACACAATGGGACAACCAACGCCTTAGGCCTCGCAAGATCTTAGACGTCCATTTTGATGTCGATATTGAACACATTCACGAAGTGCCGATTCATTAAAGGCATACCAACCTTAAACGGGAGAAGCCTCGCATGATAAAAAAGCCAAAGCCACTTAAAAAAGGCGATACGATCGCTATTATTTCACCCGCCGCACCGAGTACTGAAAGCGATTTAGCCCAAGGCATCGCATGGCTAAAATCTTGCGGATACCTCGTTAAAGCGATGCCCCATGCCCACGATCAGTTTGGCTACATGGCAGGCACCGACCACGCCCGCTTGGCCGATCTCATCCATGCGCTTGAAGACCCCAGTATCGACGCTATTTTGTGTGCAAGAGGCGGCTACGGTTCAGGGCGTTTACTGCCCCTTTTACCTTGGCAACGCTGGAAAAATGAGAATCTCCCCTGTAAACTACTCATGGGCTTTAGCGATATTACGATGTTGCATACCGCTTTTTTTCAAGAATTGGACTGGGTGACCTATTATAGCCCGATGTTGACGTCTAACTTGTTGAATGAGTCGCAGGCGTTGACCCGTCAAGAATGGCTGCGCTTTTTAGAGCCAGACACGTTTTCGGACTTACCCGTGACGCTTCATAATCAAGACGCCTATGAATGCTTGAATACAGGTGTTGCTGAAGGCGTGAGTCGTGGCGGTAATTTGAGTCTGTTGGCTGCTTTATGCGGAACACCGTGGCAACCCAATTTCAAGGATTCGGTTGTGGTGATTGAAGACTGGAAAGAACGGTATTACACGTTGGACAGACAATTTACGCAACTATTACAAGCAGGCGTTTTTGAAGGAGCCAAGGGTTTGCTTTTCGCCGATTTTTCACAAATCGAAGAAGAAGCGATTCGTCCCTTAGGCAAGCATTTGGGATGGTTATGCCAACATTTAGACATCCCTATGGGCTATGGGTTTTCTATAGGTCACGGGGAGCAAACCGCAACACTCCCCCTAGGCGTGAAAATCCGTTTTGACGCGACGGCTGGGAACGTAAGCTTGTTAGAATCTCCGTTTCCGTCTCATTAGGGGCAAGGGCTGCTGTTTTCTTCTCAATCAAGGCAAGCGTTTCAGGCGTGGGCGATTCCACCAAAGTCAACACCGAAGACTTCATATTCGTAATCACCGAACGTTCAGCGGTTAAAATTTGCGTCGTCGGATTCCAGTTTAAACTATAAACCTTTTCACCAATGGCATCCACACTCAGAAGTTCATTCGGGTGAGTCCCTGCTTGAAAGCTCATCCAATACCGTTCGTTGTCGGTTCCTTCAATCGTATGGACATCCCCTAATTTGGGCGTGAGCTTGTCCCAATACAAGGTTTGCGTGGTATTGGTGTCGCCTTGACTCAGGAATAACGGCGTAACAACGCCTTTTTCATCTTTCACAAACGCCACTTGCGACAAGGGAGACGCTAATTTGAGGGTATGAATCTTGGTGCCCGTAAACAAGTCGATGGCGTAAAGCTCTTGTGAGTCTCGGCTTGCCATCCAAAAGGTGCCAAAACGCCCCCGGTTTTCATCAATCCACACGGCATGGATTTTATGAGACGGCACTTTTAAATCAAACTGACGCAAGAGTTTCATCTGTTGTACATCAATTTCTAAAAGTCGATTGCCCACCGTATCCACACCATACGCCAAAGGCAAACGAGGGTGCATGGAGACTTCTTGCAAGGCAAAAGGCAAGTTTAATACACTTTTGATGAGGTGGTGAGGGCTGTCTAAAAAAGTGAGCTTTGCGGCATAACGATGCGTCGCTAAAACAATGGGGTAATAGGCATGCTGAATCAATTGTTGTGAAACATCCGAAAGTTCAAGCTCACTCAAGCGTTGCTGACTTTTAATATCAATGACGTTCACTTTGGCAGAGTTGAGGCAATTGACATACAGATATTCGCCCGATTGCGTCGTGCTGGATGCCGTGGTAAGGCAAGTAAGCGGTAGTGACCACTTGGCTTTCCAGCTAATGGCGTCCCACGCGGTGAAGCGCCCGTCTTTTAATGACGCGGTAAAGAGCAGGGGATCCAAAATAACGTTGGAAGACGTCAAGCCTTTGGAAACCTTGTCTAAAGGACTTAGTCCTTGGGGGACTTGACCCGAAGCAGAGGGTTCAGAGGGGGCTTTGGCTTGAGCTAAGGGGGTTTCATAAGGTAAATCCCCCACGATGATTCTGAGTTCTGCAGGAATTGAAAAACCCGCAGGCATCATAAAGTTTTGAGGCAGTAAGCCTGTTTTTAAGGCGGTTGGAATTGTTTCCGTTCGTGAAAAGGTGATTTTACCGTTTTCCGTTTCAATCAAACGCAACAAATAAAAGCCATTATCAAATTGCACCCAATCAGGCGACGTGCTTTTTAGGGGGAATTGAGCGAGTACTGTAGTCGGTTCTTCAGGCGTGTCATGCCCCTGAGGCAAAACAGGCAAATAGCTTCGCTTTTGGCTTAAAACGGCTAAGCAGTCTTCACGCACTTTTAGGTTGGGATCTAAGCTTTTTAGGTAGAACAAAACGGCTTCAGGCAGGCGGGTACAAGTGGAATCGGAGGCTTCTGATTTTGGCATCACGCTGATGGCTGCAAACAGCATCCACAGGCAGACGGCTAGAGCGAAAGAGGATCGTAGGGACTTACGCATGACTGACCTCCGCATCAAGGGCAAATTCGGATGAGAAAACACCGTCACACACATAGCTTGCTGGCCCCGTCATATAAACAGGCGTGCCGTAATTACCTGACCACTCAATAAAAAGGGAGCCTCCCGGTAATTGGATTTCAACAGGCGATGCGGACTTGGCACGTCCACTTGAAATGGCTGCAACGGCGGTGGCGCAGGCGCCTGTTCCGCAAGCGAGCGTAAAGCCACACCCGCGTTCCCACACGGTGACTTGATAGGTTTGAGCATTTTGACGAGTCACAAATTCCACGTTGGTTTTGGCGGGGAATTGGTGATGTTTTTCAATCCAGTGGCCGTCCACCGAAGGGTTTAACTGCTGATTGTGGGCATCTTCCAAGAACAAAATCGCATGCGGATTGCCCATGCTCACGGGCCAAACGCTCAAGGCATCGCCGTCATGGTTAATCACGGAAGCTTCTTTGCCTGCTTCATAGGGATTGTGGGGAATAAACGGCACGCTCGACGATTCGACAATCGGCACGCCCATGTTGACGGTCACGGTGCCGTCTTCATGCAAGGTGGGCTGAATTAAGCCTGCCAAAGTTTCGGCACGAAAGCTGTTGCTTTGCCACAAGCCTTCATCAATCACATAACGCGCAAAGCATCGAATGCCGTTACCGCACATTTCAGCGATAGACCCGTCACTGTTGATATAGATAAACTTTAGATCAAACAACGACGCATCACTCGGCGGAGCGGCCACGATGAGCCCGTCGGCTCCCACGCCAAAATGTCTGTCACACACCCGTTTGGCGAGAGCTTGCAACGCCGTGATTTCAAGCGTCGGCAGGTCGGTGGCTTTCATCATAATAAAGTCGTTGCCTAAGCCGTGCATTTTTTTAAAGGGGAAGCTCATGGGGGGTGTCCTTTTTTAGTTTATATTTAGTCTATTATAGCAGAAAAAAAGGCGAAGGACTTTAAAATGCGAATGCCGGTATTAAGGTTTTCTCGCACGTGGGTCTTCTAAACGCTCGAGTTTAGAGGCCGTGCTTCCCGAGCTAGCGAATTAAAAAACAAATAGCGTAAAAGAAGATTTAGACGTATAATTTATTCACTAGTGACCAATTAATAGGTACCCCTTCATTCTGAGGATCTCAAGTATGCGACTCTCTCCTTTAGCCACCCATCGCTTTCTAGCGCCACCTTCGAAGACGCCTGCTGCTCGTACAGGGCATGTGTATAATAATGGGGAAATAGCCGTTAGCAGTGAAGCTATACAAGCTGTTCTGGAGGAAATACAAAAGGCTTTCGCTCATGGTAGTGAGGAAGGGAAAAATCTGATTCAGCGTGTGATCGCTGCCGCGACAGACTCGGCTTTCATGGAAAAATTTCATGTTTGGTATCACGGAAATGAAGCGGTTACTCTGGAAAATGGACAAGATATTCAGGCTCCTACATTGAAATTAGCAGAAGATTATGCCGGATCAACCTACATAATGTGGGTGAATAACGGTTCACCTTTTAATGTACTTGAACATTTAACGAGATGGAAAGAATCCTTTGGAAAGGCTCTGCCTAAGGCGATTTGGCAAAACCTACCTATAACAGGAACGATGCGGGAAGTCCCCCTTCAAGGAGTGGGGGAGGCTTTTGATGACGTCGGTTCTCGCGGGGCTGCGTTTAGGTATATTAGTTAATGGAAGAGTCGCCTGCAGGGTAAGGCCCAATCTGGGGAAGGGCATGGGGATCCTTTACAAACGGTTGGGGATTGTTTATGCGATAGAGCACTATAATCGAAAAAGAACGCGTGGCGTGTGGCTTTTTGAATTTTTGTAACGCTTTAGCACGTTTCAAGCTTTAGGCTGTTTTAAGCGTCTAGACTCATAGAACTCGACCGTTTTATGGAGTCGTTTGATGTAATTTAATGTTAGAAAGGTGTTTTATGATGAAACTTGCCCCGATGAACGCTTACCCCCTCCCCGAAGGGTCTCGCGTCAAACCCAGCACCCTGCGAACTGGTCAATTACTATTTCACAATGAACTTATAGAAGTACACGACGACGAAGCATTTTTAAAAGCTTGGCGAGAAATAAGCACCTTTTTCCCTAAAAGAAAAGATCTTCTGGCTTTGCTTGTCGCGGGCTGGCACGATATTGTAAACGTAAATATCTATCAAGTCGCTAAAGATCGTCATGTCATGGAGGTCGAAGGTTTTATAAGAGAGCACGGGTATCATCACAAACTAGAAAGTAATCTTCAGCGCGAACAGCTAATAGAAAAAATTATTTCTGCTTATAATCCGTTAAATATAATTTTCCCACGCATCCTCGATACGGAAATTGGACCAATAGTAGATCAATACTTTGATAGACAGTAACCCAACTTAAGGCGTTGCTCAATCTTTCTTCGCGCGGGGGTGCGCCTGCAAGTAGGCGTGGCGTAGGCGGTCGGTGTTGATGTGCGTGTAGATCTGCGTTGAGCGGATCGACACATGCCCCAAGAGTTCTTGCACCAAGCGTAATTCGACCCCGTTATTCAACAAATGCGTGGCGAAACTATGCCGAAACAAATGCGGATGCAACGGCGCTTCCATGCCTGCTGCCTTGCCCAAGTCCGCCAACAATCGATGCACCGAACGATCGCTCAAGCGTTGCCCTCGCTGGTTTAAAAACAAGGCATTTTGCTTCTTGTTTTTAGACGGCAGGCTTTGAAGCAGGGCATCCCTTAACGGCAACCACGCTTCAAGAGACGCCAAGAAATCCGCACTACAAAACGCGATGCGTTCTCGGTTGCCTTTGCCGACGACTTTTAGCTCGCCTTCTTCTCGATTAATAGCTTGCACGTCCAATCCCACCAGTTCCGCCACCCGAATCCCGCTGCTGAATAAAAGCTTCACAATCAACTGATTCCGCAAGCCTGCATACGCCGTTTTTTCGAGTTGTGACGACATTTCGATCAGCTCATCAATGGTTTCCTTGCTCAAAAAATGAGGCAGGGTTTGCGGTAAGCGTGGCTGATGAAACCGCAAATTGAAGGTCGACAACGGATAAAACTCCTCTTTCATCACAAATTTAAGGAAGCTCCGCAGGCTGGAGCTCTTGCGAGCCAGCGTGGATCGTGACAAGGGTTGCCGAGCCAAATGCCCCAAGTATTGAGCAGGCAAATCACGCAAAGTCGTCTTATTGGGGGATTGTGCGAGAAAGTTTTGCATCACCCAGACCATAAACTCAAGGCTGTCGTTTTGGTACGCCCGCAAGGTGTGTCGAGACAATTGACGCTGAACATCTAAATAACTCAAAAACTCCAAACGAGCCACCATCAATGGTTTTAGCCACAAAGGGGCCTGCGTTTCAAGCTGTTCTTCAAGCGAATTAGTGGGAGTCGGGGGCATGGGGACATCCTGTTTTTAGGGACTGTTCTTAAGGAATGTAAAAGAGTTCTTTGCCTATTTTAGCCTATTTTAGTATAATTAGGCATATTGATGTATTATCGTGTTGCTCTTTCAAGAGTCAATGCCGTTTAAAAAGGAAATGCCATGTCTGTATTCGTAAAAATGCCTCGTGCGTGGGTAGCAGGATGTCTCAGTTTAATGTTAGTGACGTCCTTAGGTTTGAGTGGTTGCGGTCAGCCCAACGGCCTGTTGAATACGTCTCAAGGGGGTGCCACCGTCTTAACCATTGATGGGAACGTGGTAACCAAAAATGAGTATGACAAAGCTTACGAGCAAACCGCTAAACAAATGGGCGTGGGTGACAGTCCTCAAATGTCAGACAACGGCATCTTCAAAGAAATCATCAAGCAACAAGCGATTCAACAATTGATCGCCTTGAGTGTGATTGATCAAGCCGTGAAAAAGCACAACATTCAAGTCATGCCTCAAGAACTAGAAGCCAAGCGTCAAGAAATTATTAAGCAAGTCGGTGGTACCGCTGCCCTTCAAGCTATTTTCAAGCAAAACAACATGACTGAAGAAGACTTCAGTTACCAGCTGAAACAAATGAAGCAGTTGGAAAAATTGGTTGATAAATTGGGCTTAATGAAAGGTGCAACCAGTGCTTCAGAAGTGGCAGCCTTCTACAAGGCGCATGAAATTGAGTTTGACTTGCCTTTACAGATTTCGTCTGCTCATATTTTGATTAAAGCCATTCCTGCTAAAATCAGAGCCGACATTCAAGCCAAAAACAAAGCGATTACGCCTCAAGAACTTGAAAAACAAGTCAAGGCAGAAATTGACACCAAGAAAAAGAAAGCCGAAGAGCTCTTGGCTGAAATTAAAAAATCCCCTGAAAAATTTGGTGCTTTGGCGGAACGCAATAGTGAAGACACCATGACCCAAGTCAAAAAGGGCGAAGTGGGCTTCATGCAACAACGCACCAGTGATCCTGGGTATTGGCAAGCCTTGGCAAAAGGCAAAGCAGGTCAGTTGTATCCTGAAATTGTGAAATCGGCTTACGGATTCCACATCGTGAAAGTGGGTGAAATCAAGCCTGCGAAAAAGAAAAACCTCGCCGAAGCAACGCCTGAAATCACCACGATGCTTGAAAATCAAAAGCGTCAACAGGCGATCGGTACTTGGTTAGATGCTCAGGTTGAATCGCTCAAAAAGGCAAACAAGCTCGTGATTGCGGATGATTACAAGCCTTCTTCTCCTGAAGAAATGCAAAAGCAAATGCAAGGTGCTGAGCAAGCCCCTCAAGCGTCTGCCAAACCCTAAGTTTTTCTGAAGAAAAGCACTTATCTGAAGAAGTCCTGCTTTAATAGAAAGAACTTATAAAAAGTTCCCGATATTAGAAAAGGACTTTTTTAATTGTTAAAATCCCTTTAGCTCGAAAAGAAACCCCATGACTGTGCCAAGCCTATTAACCCTTGATGAACTACTTGAAACGCTAAAGCCCTTGAGGCAAGCAGGCAAAACCATCGTCACCACCAACGGATGCTTTGACCTCTTTCATGTCGGGCATTTACGTTATTTAGAAGCCAGCAAAGCCTTAGGCGATATTCTGGTGATTGCCCTCAATAGTGACGCTTCGGTGAAGACGTTTAAAGATGACGGGCGACCCATTGTGCCTCAAGCGGAGCGTGCGGAACTACTTTCCGCCTTACGATGCGTCGATTATGTGACGATTTTTGATGCCACAAGCCCTGTCGAAGTCCTCACCGCCATCGCTCCTGATATTCACACCAAAGGTGCTGATTACACGCTTGAAACCTTGCCCGAAGCCCCAGCTTTAAGAGCGGTTGGCACCGAAATTGCCTTTATCGATTTGGTGGAAGGGCGTTCCACTTCTTCACTGATTCAAGCCATTCTAAAGGCTTATCCTGCTTCGAGTATTTCTTGAAAAGATCTAAAAAAGCCGTTCACACAATTTGAGTTAAACTTGTATAGCTCAAACAGAGAAGAAAAAGGAAACAACTTCATGAAAACACGAGTAATGAGTCTAGTTTTAGGCATTTTGGTCTTAAGTTCTGTTGGTATGATGGGTTTGGCATCGGCTAAAAACTGTTGTAAAACCAAGAAAAGCAACGGCTCGACGATGAGTTGCGTTAAACCTCAGCCGCCTGCGTATGGGCATGGTATGGGTGGCTTTGGTATGGACAAAGTTGCTGCGGATTGGAAGGCTTCTTTAGCGTTGACGCCACAACAAACCACGGCTTTTGACGATTTAGAAAAGCAGTATAAAACGGAAGTCACCCCCTTAGAAGAAAAAAGTAAGGCGAGCAAACTTACCATGCTTGAGTATTTGGGATGCCCTAGTTTCAATCAAGAAAAGGTGAACGCGTTAATTGATGAGTACACGACTCAAAAAAACACGGTGCTCAAGGCTCGCATGGATTATTACTTCCATGTTCAGCAGTTATTGACGCCTGAGCAGCTTGAAAAAAGTCGTGCCTTTTGGGCAGGGCATATTCAACTAATGCCTTACACGCCACCCGTTACGCCTCTTGCCCAATAGGTTGACGAAAATTTATAATAAGCGTGGGTCGATATTTTCGGCTCACGCTTTAGCTTTTTAAGGCAACGCCACACCGACCAACTCTTGTAAAGACGCCACCCCTTCAGCGAGACACCACGTATCTAAATCTTGGACAAGATCCACAAAAACCGCAGGATCGCTAAAACAATGCGTCCCCACCTGAACAGCGCTAGCCCCTGCCATCAAGAACTCCAAGACATCTTCAGCACGATGAATCCCACCAACTCCCACAATCGGCGTATTTGGCAAGGCTTTGGCGATGTTCAACACATGATGAATCGCAATAGGTTTGATGCCTTGCCCGCTATACCCGCCCGAAACTTTTGCCAACGAAGGCGTGCGACGTTGAATATCAATATGCGAGCCTAGCACCGTGTTGATGGCGGTAAGGGCATCCGCCCCAGCATCGACAGAAGCTTGAGCCACTGCCACCACTTCCGTGGTATTCGGCGTGAGCTTCACCCACAAGGGTAAGGTCGTTTCTTGACGCACGGCGTGGACTGCTTTTTTCACCCATTGCGGAGACGCCCCAAACAAAGCTCCGCCTGCATGTACATTCGGGCAGGACACATTGACTTCAATGCCGTGCAAATACGGACGGTTCGCATGGGCTTCAATATATGCGGTCATGCGTTGGAAGGCGACTTCACTGTCGGCGGAAATGCTGAGGATCACAGGCAAGCCGTGGCATCCGTAGTATTGGGGGATGTCGACTTCCATACTGGTGATAATGCCTTTGCCTTGCAAGCCAATGCTATTGAGCATCCCGATTCCAGGCAGTTCCACCGTGCGTTGTTGCGGATTGCCTGAAGAGGCGTTCGGCGTCACGGTTTTGGTGACGATCGCCCCAAGATGCGACTTGAGTGAAAAAAGTCGTGAAAAAACGCTGGGATTAAAGGTGCCTGATGCGTTAAGTATCGGCGAAGCGAGTTCAAGGGATCCGATTTTGGTTTGGAAGTCCGTCATATTAAACGCCTCCTTCTGCGGAAGCCGTCGTTTCAAAAACAGGAAAGGCATCACAGGCTCCGGCAAAACCGACTGTGTCCAAACCTTTTTCACCCCACAACAATTGCGACGCTTCAAAAACAGGCCCTGCTTCACACACTTTCAAAGGCAGTCCACCACCTGCTTGCCCGACGACGCATCCAAAACACGCCCCCGTCCCGCAAGGCATATGATTTTCAAGGGAAACATACACGTGAGCATTCGGCAAAAGTTGCGGAGCCGTCTTCACACAAGCATTCATCATCGGCGTTGGTCCACAGACAAAGGCATGTTCAAAGTGAGCCAGCTCTTCAGGGGCTTGAGCTTCAAGGCACGCCACCACATGACCCTGAAACCCTAAGGAGCCGTCATCACTGCATAAAAGCAATTTGTCCAGCGGAATCAATTGTGCCAAGTGAGGCAAGAGGCTTTGGGCTTCGGCTTGGCTTCTGACGCCAAAGACCAAGGTCGGCATATCATCATCCTGCCAGCCTTTTTGGCGACCTTCTTCTGCCCACAAAATCAGCGGAGCCAAGCCTACGCCTCCTGCAAGGAGTATCGTATGGCGAGGGTTCTGCCCTGCAACCGTTGGAAAGGCATTGCCTAATGAAGAGAGGGCGACACTTTTTTGACCGACTTGCCATTGTGACAACGCCTTGGATCCTTCGCCGACGACCTTGTAAATTATGTCGCCTTCTTGCGTTTCGCTATTCCAACTCATCAAACTATAAGGGCGTCGAAAGCGAAAGCCCTGATCGTCTTGAACATCGAGCATGAGGAATTGACCCGCTTGAACGTGAAGGGGTTTTTGGTGAAAACGCCCCGCTTCAAAGGCCAAACGCAAGTGAAATAAGCCTGTGGGACTCGATGTATTAAAGACCACACGCACCGCAAACTCATCGAGGGGGGATTCAGTCAAAATAGGCGAAAGAGACATGTCAACAGCAACCTTTAATACAAGTATCGTATGCTTCTATTAAAACACAAACACACATTGTAAAAGTATTCTTGTCGTTTTGAGCTTTTTTGCTATAATAGCAGTCATACCGTAAAAAAAGGAATCGCCTCGCATGATGCTTCATCGTCTCTTTCTCGCTTTTATTTTTGCTAGCCTTACGTTTTTGCCGCTTTCTTTCAGCCATGCCGATGATTATGGCCCTTTCCTGCCTCCTTCGGTGGCGAAAGAAAAGCAAGTCGCCAAAGAAAAAGAAGCCCAAGCCGCACAAGACAAAGCCAATGGCGTCAGCGTCGGTGAAAAAGTCATCAATAATTTAAGCACGCTCTTTAAGCCCGCCCCTGTAACGAGTTCGCCGAAGCCCTTAAACGCCCCTATCGAACGAGCGCCCTTTATTTCAACCACGCCCCCTGACTTGCCTGATGTGCCTCCCCTTGTGGAAGAGGATCCGCTCCCGAAGATGCCTGCCAATACGCGTATAGACAACCCGTCTAATAAAATGGGCTTGGCCTACGCCGCCGAAGAATTGAATAAGGTGCTGGACTTTCAAAAACAAGGCAAAACCGTGCAAGCCATTGCGATTTCTAAAGATTTAGACAGCTGGCTAATTGACGCTACTGAAACGCACATTGACTTGTACCAAGTCTTAAACCGTGTCCCTTCCGCTCGTGTGCAAGCGTCCTTTGAAAAAAAGCTGGGGCTTGAATTTGCCAAACTGCGGGATCGCAACCTACTTGCCTTAGCCCAGTTGTATCGTGACTTGGGGCAGGACAGAAAAGCAGTGCGTCCCTTGGTGCAGTTAATTCAATCGCAAAGCCGCACTGAACTAGGCTTAAAAGCGTATAAAATCTTGCAAGACATGGGCTTTACCGAAGAGCTTTCACTCACCAACTAGGACGCCCTTCATGACGACCCTCCCCCCAAACGAAACGCCTCATTTTTATTTCTTGACGCTCTTTCCCGATGCCATTCATGCCTATCTCAATAGCAGTATGATGAAGCGAGCCGTCGACAAAGGCTGTTTCAAGGTCACGGTCTTAAACATCCGAGACTTCACCAACAGCCCCCACAAAAAGGTGGACGACACCCCCTACGGCGGAGGCGCAGGCATGGTCTTAATGTGTCAACCCGTCTTGGATGCCTTTCGTTCCATTGAAGGCGATTTACGTCAAGGGCGAACCAAAGTCTTGATGACTAGCCCCGCTGGAGCCGTTTTTCAACATAAAACCGCCAAAGCTTTTGCGGAAACCGCTTTAGATATCGTCTTTTTTTGTGGGCATTATGAAGGCTTTGACGCGCGTTTGTTGGAATTGATTCCGCAACTAGAAGAAATCAGCATCGGCGATTTTGTACTCACAGGTGGTGAACTGCCTGCTTTAGCCATGCTGGATGCCATTGCTCGCTTTATTCCCCATGTGGTTAAAGAAGCGTCAAGCGTTGAAAATGATTCGTTTTATAATGGCTTGCTTGATTTTCCGCATTATACAAAACCTGCGGTGTTTGAAGGTCTTGCGGTGCCTGATGTTTTGTTGAGTGGGCATCACGGCGCGATTGAAGCGTGGCGAACGGCGGAATCTCTCCAAAAGACCCAGCAGCTGCGTCCTGATTTGTTGTAAACGCTTGCAATGACCGAGGGGCATTTGATGATTCAAACGCCCCTCGGTGTTTTGGTAAAAGTCTTTCTACTTGGTTTAGAATAATAGTTCAGTATTAGTAGTGGGTATCTTGTATTTTTCGAAACCTTCGATTTTGAAATTAGGATCGAATACGTTTACACCCTTAGTGTCGGGTAATTTGTATTCTTTTAAACCGTTGATTTTGAAATTAGGATTAAATGAGTTTGGAAGATTTGTTGCCTTGGTAAAAAGGTTCGGGGATCCTTCAGGCTTCTTAGTTTTTTCAAGATCCTTTTTAATAGCGGTCTCGTATTTTGCTATAGCTCGTTCAGCGTCTTTTGCATTTTTGAAGACTTTGCCGTTTTCAGTAATACCACGAATTGGAGCTTTGACGGTATAGGTTCCTGATTCAGAGTCATACGTCACGCTGATGTTATAGGCTGAATTTCCTTTAAACTCTACAACGTCTTTAGCTTGACCTGAAATTAGCGTTTTACCCATAAAAGTCGTGGCGACTTTAGGGGCCTTACCACCAAGGGACGAGGAAAAATCTGTTGAACCAAACCTTGAAAACAAATTGCCTGTATCATCGTCTGAGGCTTTCTCTTTTGGACTTTTTACAGTAGGTGAATCAGCATCCACTAAATCACCTTTAATCTCGGAACTACCCGAGAGGAACTTTCTGTAGCCATTAGCTAAAGCGGTCGTTTCCCAAGAGCTAATAGCTGCTTCAATGCCTTGAGTGTCATCTAGTTGAAATGAACCAAGGTTGTTTTGCCATCTGCTCGACAATACAAGTTTACCATCTTTTACTACACCCATAAGGTCGTAAAGGTTTTCATTGTATTTGTCATTACCAGATTTATCTTTACCATAATTACTTTTTCTTGTTTCATTTGCGAGCGTATAATCACGAAGCGTAACTCTATAGGGAACCTTCACAGTCTTTCCAAATACTTTAAACTGATTGGTAGTAGAAGTAGTATTAGTATTCAAATCGGTCATATTAAAATATCCTTTTTAATTTTATAAGGGGGGTTAAGGGGAGTTGAGGGGACACACGGAGGGAATGCGTGCCCGAAGGGGAACGTCATTCTGTTGTGTCTTAATAAAAACAATTCATTGCGAAGAATGAAGCATTCGTTACATTTATTTACAAAAACAAGCAACCCCTTGGGCTCACATGGGGGGACTCGTTCATTTCGACTGTTCTAAGGCATCGACTGGACTATGGCAAAAAGGGATGCTTGCCTTCAGGCGGATTCGTCCAAATCGCCTGCGTATGGTTCAATCGTTGAAAAGGCCTTGCCTTGCCAAAGGGGTTTCGCTTGCCTGATGCAGCAGTTGCCTCCTTCTTAGGCGTGGCTTTTTTTTCTGGCTTTGGATTGTCCTTCAAAGGGGGGCGCTGATACTGCGGTAACCACGCCTTGCCTTGCAAAGCTTTCACGTACAACGGGACTACTTTCACTTGGGAAACAGGTGGGGTCCGTTCTTCAAAGGTGCTTAGATCTTGCCAAGACTGCCCTGCTTTCAACTGTGAAATGGCATTTTGCATGGCGGCACATTGTTGAGGCGAAAAAAAGACGCCTTCTTTTTGAATGGCCTTGCTCAAATAATTGCCTTGCCCTTGTGAGAGATCACCGGAAAAAAAGCCCAAACGGCTAGCTAAACGCAACACTAAATAAGTAGGTACATTTAACTGATGTGCCACCACTCGTAAGGGGATTTCAACATGCGTACTTCGCCATGAAGTGGGTGGGGGCTGGAGGCGTTCACGAGTGGTTGCTTGCATGGCATTCCTTAAGGGGACTTGATTAGGCGTTGAAGGGCTTTGCTTTGTTCCGCTTCCCTTAGGGAGAGGGAACAGAACCTTATTTTTATTGTATGATACCTTTACAAATTTGGCATCGTCTGCCCCAAAAAATTGTAACAAAGGTAACATCACCATGAGCCACTTTATTTATGGTTTTAATTATATCAATGGGGAATGGAGAGAGCCTTTGTCTCGCCATTTTTTTGAAAATCGTAGCCCCAACAATCCGCAAGATGTCATCGGAAGCTTTCCAGCATCTACCCTTGAAGATGTCGATTTAGCGGTGAAATCGGCTCAAGAGGCGTTTGCGGCTTGGAAAGCCACGCCTGCTCCTGAACGGGCGAAGATCCTCATCAAAGTGGCTCAAATTCTGGAGCGAGACAAGGCGTCTTTAACGCAAGAAATGACTCGTGAAATGGGCAAAAGCCTCGTTGAAGCAGGCGGAGACATTCAAGAAGCGATTGATATGGCGTACTTTGTGGCAGGCGAAGGGCGTCGTTTGTATGGGCAGACCACGCCTTCTGAACTGCCGAACAAGTGGGCGATGACGATGCGTCAGCCTGTGGGCGTTTGTGGTTTGATTACCCCGTGGAACTTCCCGATTGCGGTGCCGAGCTGGAAGATTTTGCCGTGTTTGCTCGCTGGCAATACGATTGTCTTTAAACCTGCGGAAGATGCTCCCTTAATGGGGCAACGCTTTGTGGAAGTGTTTGCAGAAGCCGGCTTGCCCAAAGGCGTGTTAAACTTGGTGCAAGGTATTGGGGAAACAACTGGGCAAGCCATCGTGAATCACCCTGATATAAGGCTGATAAGCTTTACAGGTTCAAGCGAAACAGGTGCAACGATTGCGGCACAATGTGGATCGCAACTCAAGCGAGTCGCCCTTGAACTCGGCGGAAAAAATGCGTGCATCGTGATGGAAGACGCTGATTTAGCACTCGCCGCAGAAGGCATCGCTTGGGGAGCCTTTGGTACCAGCGGTCAACGATGCACTGCTACCAGTCGATTGTTGGTGCATCATTCAGTAAAAGCACGTTTGTTGGAATTGCTCTTAGGAGAAACGGCAAAGCTTGTGGTGGGCAATACCCTTGAAGGGGCGGATATTGGACCAATTATCAACCCGACACAGCTTAAGCGTGTGTTGGATTATATCGCCATTGCCCAAGCCGAAGGAGCCACGCTCTTATGTGGGGGGCATCCAATAGAGTCAGACGGCTACTTTGTCGCCCCAACGATTTTCGACGACGTGACGCCCACCATGCGGATCGCCCAAGAAGAGGTCTTTGGTCCTGTGCTTGCGGTGATGAGTTTTGACACCTTAGAAGAGGCGATCGCTATTGCGAATGGCGTCGATTATGGTTTGTCTTCAGCGATATTTACCAATAACATGAGCCATGCCTTTCAAGCGGTCGAAGCACTTGAAGCGGGGATTACGTATGTGAACGCTCCTAGTATTGGGGCGGAAGTTCACTTGCCGTTTGGAGGCGTGAAGAAAACGGGCAATGGGCATCGAGAAGCGGCCAGCCAAGCCTTTGATGTGTTTACGGAATGGAAGACCGTGTACATCGATTATAGCGGTCGCTTGCAAAAGGCTCAAATCGACAATAACGATCAATAAATCCGCTTAAAAGTGACGACATCTTGATAGAAGACCTACGTTGCCTATTTTTCTTTTGAAAGATGCTAGTCAGAACTTCTCTAGCTTTTTGTAGAGGAAGGGGTGCTTGACTCTAGTACTTAAGCTTTTGCTGGAGTTTCAACGATAGGGAGCTTTAAGGTTGAATATGTCGAAAGTTTTGCTAGAATCGTAGCCAGAGTATCAGTCTTTAAATCCGTTTGGGGTTCAAGAAATCGAAGTTTCGACATACTAAAATCCCGCGAATTATCAATTAACTGAGTGACACTGGAATCAATCAATAAAGCCTTCGCCTTTTTAGACTCTTCACTTTCAGCTAGGTTTTTTATTTTAGATAATAAATCAGAAGCGCCAGCCGCCGAAGAATAACCCCATGACAAGCTAGGTACTGGTTTATTTACAAAAGTATTCAATCCGCTCACGGTGGAAGCAAAGTTTTTATTACTGGCCCCTGAAATACTTGATTTACTCAAATATTGTTTGAAAATCGTAGCGCTATTGTATTTGGCTAAATCTGTTGTTGAAAAACCTAAACTAATCACGATATTTTCTCCCATCAGAATGTTTACGGATTCATAGCAGCCCTGTGCTTAAGGGATACCCAAATCTCTAAAATGTCTTGTCAATTTAATAAACGAAAACAGAATGTCTAAATTGCGAAAATGTAAACATTTTGTTACAAGAGGTTTAAAGTCAAAAAGGTGCTTCTTTTTTGACTTTAACGTTTTTTTATGAAAAAATAGAACTAGTGTTTAACCTATTTATTTCTCTCCGTTACATCAGATCTAAAGAAAGTAAGAAAGGATTTTCTCTTGGCACGCCCCCCTGCTTTTCTTAATGAAGAAGCCTGGCTAAAGCCTATTCGAAGTAGGCTTACGAAGGGACTTCATTTTATTGAAAAGAACCAGTTTTATGGAAGCATGTTCACCGAAGTCGTGGGCTGTAACTTCCCTAAGGTGCTGATGGTTGCCACCGAAAAAGAACGGCATGAACAGTTTATTATGCAGTTCCTCAATACTTCTGTCATTTGGGGAGGAGGTAGCGTTTATGACAAAATCCTAGAAAAGACCTTATTTAAATCGTCTAAGCATTATGAGAATATGATGAAAGGCATCGGCGACGCTGGTCGGATTCAAGATGCCAAAGAATGGCATGCCATTGGTAAAACGGCTGGTATGTTTGGCTTAATTGCCCCATGGATGTTTACTCTACCCTGTTTGCGAAACGCCTTTACCGTTTGGCAGTCTGGGGCGACGAATTTTGCTCAAATGTCTGGGCTGCAAGCCTATGACCGTAATGACCCTAAACATAAAGCCCAAGAAAAAAAGGCACTACATAAGAACCTCAGCGTCTTTATTGGAGCCAATATTGGGGGTCTCGCTTTGGGGCTTGTCGGAGCCATGGCCGCTCGTCGGGGCATGGATGCCGCCATGGAAGGCAAAGCCCTTTCAGGGGGACTCAAAGCCTATCATGAAGCGGTAAAAGGCTTTGATGAACACTTTAAAAGTCTACCCTTTATTGGCAGTCAAGAACCTAAAGGTAGCATCGCTTATCAAGAAGACAGCATCCTATTTAAGGACGGGCAGTTCAGCAATTTTGCAGGTTTGCCTCTCGTCGTTTCGTGGATTTTGCCAGGTTATTTGGGCTATCTCGCCTTTATTCGAGACCCCTTAGAAGCCTTTGAAGCCGTTTTAGGCACGGCGGTGGCGTTATTTTCCTTTGAAGCGGGGCCTAAAAAATTGCGTGGCATGATTGAAATGGCGATGAAAAATAACCCCAATAACCGCTTGGTGCGAAGTGCCGTCAAAAATTTTGGCAATGTTGAAAACACAGGGCAACTCTCAAAAATATTGATTTCAACCATGCTTTATGGCATGTTGCCCACAGGTGTAAACCTGTTAACTCGTCCCTTACGCGCCAAAAAGGGAGGCATTCAGGAACGCGAAAGAAGCTCCGCTTCTTCTCCCTTCAATACGAATCAAGAGGGTGACAACAGCAATCGGCAACCTGACATCACCGAAGACGGCATCCCGACTATATTACCCACTTTTCAATATACGTCTTCCTCAAAGTGGCAGGCCACTAGCAATCAACATCTCAAGCTTGAAAATTCGAAACCTAGACGCCATGGGGCTTTCCCACCTATGAAACAATATCAACTGATTAGCAACCACATGGCAAGCATTCCCCTATAATACCCATCCACAGTTTAAATAGCAATTCGCAAAGCGTTCTTCAGAAGACAGTCTGCCTGTTTTATGCTAGACTTATATTGAAATATCGTACGATCGCATAAGGATACGCTTCCCATGTCTACGCTTACCACCCCTACTGGCTTAACCTTTCAAGATGTCTTAGCTCGCTTGCAAAGCTTTTGGGCAGACCAAGGATGCGTCATTCAACAGCCCTTTGATGTTGAAAAAGGTGCCAGCACCATGAATCCTGCCACCTTCTTGCGAGTGCTGGGCCCAGAGCCGTGGAATTTGGCGAATGTGGATCCGTGCCGTCGCCCCACAGACGGTCGTTATGGGCAGAATCCCAACCGCTTGCAACACTACTTTCAGTTTCAAGTGATTATGAAGCCGTCGCCGTCGAACATTCAAGAATTGTACTTGGAAAGCTTGAAAGTCTTGGGGATTGTGCCTGAAGAGCATGACGTGCGTTTTGTGGAAGACAACTGGGAATCGCCGACGCTTGGGGCGTGGGGCGTGGGCTGGGAAGTCTGGCTCGATGGCATGGAAATTACGCAGTTTACCTATTTTCAGCAGGCTGGCGGACTTGAAGTCAAACCCTGTGCGGTGGAAATCACCTACGGATGCGAGCGTATTGCGATGTATCTGCAAAATGTGGACAGCGTCTACGACTTGCGTTGGAACGAGCAATTGAGCTACGGCGACATTTACATGCAAAATGAAATTGAAAGTAGCACCTACAACTTTGAAGTCAGTAGCCGTGAGCGTTTGACGCAACGTTACGATTTGTACGCTGCGGAAGCCGTCGATTGCTTGGAAGCCAAGCTGGTGATGCCTGCTTACGAGCATGTGTTGAAATGTTCGCACACCTTTAACTTGATGGACGCCCGTGGGATGCTGAGCCGTGACGAGCGAACGAATTACATTTTACGCATTCGCCGTATGGCGGAAGGCGTGGCAAAGGCGTATGTTGAACAGCGAGAAGCCTTGGGTTACCCGTTGTTGAAGCAGGCATCGGTGGTTTAGCGTTTAACCTTATTGCGGATCGCCGCCCCGGTTTGGAAGAGCAAGTACCCTTGAATGAGGTGTTGCAGGATGTAGAGTGGATAAAATAACCAAGCAGGGTTTGCTTTTGTCATTGCGTCAATAGCGTGTTTAATGGTTTCAACATCGTTAAAGACAAAAGGGATGCTAGCACTTAGGCTTGTAAAAAAACCGTTTTCTATAGATTGTTGAAAAATGGAAGCATACAAACCCATAAAGATCAGAAGAACGTAGACAAACCAACCAAAAGGGAGTCTAGCACTTAAACCATACGCTGATGTAATTAGATAGAAATAGTTCCAATTCCAAAGCCCTTTTTGATATAGGTTTTCCCATTGATGCCACTGATGCCAAAAGTGAAAGTCGTTAGAAAGTTGAGCATCGCCTGCGTCTAAGGCACTGACTTTTAAATTGCCGTAAGATTCGACAATTTTGGGAACGTCGGTGGTGCCGATTCCATTAAAGGCTCGGAACTTGAGACCAAAAAAGGCAGGTTCTTTCGCCCATTCACAGTGATAAAATGCCATACCAGCAACGTAATTAC
>JBKDRU010000049.1:0-81425 GCA_046341215.1 Vampirovibrionales bacterium
TTTATTTAATCGAAGCTACGGGAAAAGCCTTTCTCTAAGCTAGGTCTTATTTTTTTCCACCAGCGTACAGCCCTAAGTTTTCTCTAGAATCCACACACTCGAATCGCCACAATCTAACACACGATACAAGCTTGCCCAGTGTTGAGTGATGACTTTTTCTAACACCACTTTTTCAGCATCTGTATTACCGTGTTCCAAAAATGACGCCAATGTTGATTATTCTATATTGGAACAAAAATATAGTATCCAAAAGCTTTTAGAACTTATAAGTGAATTCAAAATAGGGCTGGTAAACGCCTTGCCTTGAACCTAATGATGCAACCGATTGTGTCGGATGGTTTGCGGTTCTACAATAAGGCTTGGGTGGGCATAAGCGTAATATCCGAAATAAGCAGAGCTTGCGGTTGATTCAAGGCATAGACCACAGCATCAGCCACCTGCTGAGGGGCTAGCATCCCCGACGCATCAGGGGCTTGGGCGAAGTCGACGCTATCCCAAATATCTGTTGCACAGGCCCCAGGGTAAATACTGATGATACGGGTTTTGTTGGAGCGTTGTTCTTCGCTTAAGGCTTCAGAAAAGGCTTTCAAGCCTGCTTTTGAAGCATCGTACACGCTCCAATAGGGAAACGCCCACTTGCCTGCTATCGAATTGATATTGAGTACGGTTCCGCCTTCGCCCTGTTGGGTAAATTGAGCCACCGCATATTTAGACAGCAAAATCGGGACGGTGAGATTCAAGTTAATCATCTGGTGAATTTGAGCATCAGGCAGTTCAGGCAAAAGACCCACTTTTCCGCCGACACCCGCATTGTTGATAAGGACATCAAGCCGTCCAAATCGATCAACAGCTTGAGCCACAAGGCTTTCAAGCGTCGTGGTTTCAAGCAAGTCGCTCGCAATCACGAGGCTTTCGCTTTGAAGGGAATCCGCCAACGCACGCAGGGCATCGCCACGGCGAGCGACCAAAACCAAGCGTGGGGAATAAGCATCCAGCGTTTCGGCGATGGCTTTGCCTATGCCGCTACTCGCGCCTGTAATCAAAATAACTTTATTTTTCAAATGGACGCTTTCACTCATGGGCTAAACCACGCTCGCTACTTGGCTAGACAAGTAATGCTCCGCATCCATGGCGGCGACACAGCCTGCCCCAGCGGAACTAATGGCTTGACGATAATGCGGATCGCACACATCGCCAGCGGCAAATACGCCTTCCACATTCGTTTTACTTGAAGGAGAAGCAACTTTTAAATAGCCCACGTCATTCATATCTAACACGCCTTTAAACAAGTCGGTATTGGGTTTATGACCAATGGCGTAAAATAAGCCGTTGGTCGGAAAGTTCGTGCGTGTGCCATCTTTGTCTTGAAGCGTCACGGCACTTAAGCCTGTTTCTTTGTTACCAATGAGTTCCACGACTTCACTGTTCCAAATCACGTTAATTTTCGGATTTTCAAGCACACGGCTTTGCATCGCTTTGGACGCTCTAAAGGCATCACGACGATGCACAATCGTCACTTTTGTGGCAAATTTCGTCAAAAAATGCGCTTCTTCCATCGCAGAATCGCCTCCACCCACGACGACGACTTCTTTGCCTCTGAAGAAAAAAGCATCACAGGTGGCGCAGGCGGAAAGTCCATGCCCCATGAGTTCCGCTTCATTCGGCAAGCCCCCCGTAATGGCGGAAGCTCCTGTACAAAGGATTAAAGCATCGGTGGTATAGCTATTGCTGTCAGTGGTCACAGCAAAGGGACGCTTGCTAAAATCGATGTGTGTCACCATTTCGTAAGCGGTGGTGGCACCGAAGCGTTGGGCTTGTTTCCGCATCGCATCCATGAGGTCTGGTCCCATAATGCCGTCAGGAAATCCAGGGAAGTTTTCAACATCGGTGGTGATGGTCAGCTGCCCTCCCGGTTGGATGCCTTCAAAAATAAGAGGGGCTAAATCCGCACGAGCGGCGTAAATACCTGCCGTAAAGCCTGCAGGCCCAGAACCAACAATAATCAGAGGGTGATGAGTTGTCATAATAAAGCGTCCTTTTCAATCTTGATAATCTATGCAATGCTACTATTCTATCTTAAAAAAACGAATGCTACTATAAAAAGAAGCTTAATGTTGGCAGATATATCTATTGATGAAATAAAAGTTTAGAGCTATGATAAATACTTAAGAAACTAAAAAAGGATTACTTCTCTATGACGACTGCTCCCTCCCCCGCTGAACAACTCATTAGTAAATTAGAACACACCAAACTAAGCTTTGAATACGGCGAAGATGCCCACGCCAGCGTTCGCAAACTTTGCGAAGAAGCCAAGCAGTATGGCATGGCAACGGTCTGCGTGCGACCTGAACACGTGTTGACGGCTCGTGAAGCCTTGGGGCATAAAACCACTGTGGTTCTTGCGGCGGTAGCAGGTTTCCCCGAACGCCCCGTAAGCCGTCAAGATCACGAAGAATGCCCAGTGATTGGGGCCTGTTATTCCAGCACCAAACTGCAAGAAATCACGACTTCACAAGGTTCTGGTGCTGAAGAGTTTGATGTCGTGATGAACGTCGCCTTTCTTAAAAAAGACGTAGAAATCGGCGGAGAGTTCACACTCAAAGAACTGCAAGGCCTGCGTATGGTCGCCGATGATATGCCGATTAAGCTTATTTTAGAAGTCGATTTACTCACTGAAGAAGAGTTACGTTTTGCGATTGCTCAAGCGGTTGAAGCGGACATTGACACCATTAAAACATCGACAGGCTATTTAAAAGAAGGCATTGGTGCGACGCCAGAACGCATTGCCTTCATTCGCAAAACGCTCGATGACTTGGGGGCCTTTCACGTGGGTATCAAAGCCAGCGGAGGCATCCGTACCTTAGAAGACGCCCTTGCCGTTCAAGCGGCAGGTGCCACTCGGATCGGTTCTTCTGCCTGTGTGGCGATTGCTCAAGCCGCCCTTGACATGCCTGTGAATCCGTCCGCATTTAGTGACCTCTACTAGAAAGGAACTTTTTATGCACGTCATTTTAGATCTCTGTATTGTGCCTTTAGGCGTCGGTGTGAGTGTTTCGGCGTATGTGGCGACGTGTGAACGCATCATTAAAGAACGAGGCTTGTCGCATCACTTGCATGCCTATGGCACGAACATTGAAGGCGAGTGGGATGAAGTCATGGCGTGCGTAAAAGCCTGCCACGAAGCGGTTCATGCTCAGGGGGCACCTCGCATCACGAGTACGATTAAGCTTGGCACCCGTACAGATCGTACGCAATCGATGCAGGACAAGGTCAGCAGTGTCGAAGCCAAACTATAAAAGGCTTTCTTTTTCATCTTGATTGCCTTAAAATAGAGCCATGATGACCTTAAAAACCCCTTTACAAGTGAATGAACAAATCAAGCAAACCGCCTTGCACGTCTTGGATGTGGAAAGTTTGGCGGTTCAAGCCATGAAAGCCTCGATTGATAACGGCTTTTTGGCATCGGTGGCGTTGATTGAAGCCCGTCAAGCCCAGGGCGGTCGGGTGATGATTACAGGTATGGGCAAATCGGGACATATTGGGCGAAAAATGGCAGCCACCTTGAGTTCCACAGGCACGCCTGCGTATTTCATGCACCCTGCCGAAGGACGTCACGGCGACTTGGGTATGGTAACGCCTGAAGATGTGGTGATTGCCATTTCCAATAGTGGAGAAACCGAAGAATTGCTCGGTTTGTTGCCGAGCCTGCATACCCTAGAAACGCCGATTATCGCTATGACGGCAAAGGCTCAATCGACGTTGGCTAAACAAGCCGTGGCGATTTTAAATGTCGCTGTGCCTGAAGAAGCCTGCCCCTTAGGATTGGCTCCGACAGCCTCGACCACGGCAACGCTTGCCTTAGGCGATGCCTTGGCTGTTGTGCTTCAAGAAAATAAAGGGTTTGCATCCAGTGATTTTGCCCTATTTCATCCTGCAGGGATGTTGGGTAAACGACTATTGCTCAAGGTGGCGGATTTGATGCACACAGGCGATGCCTTACCTTATGTCAAGTCTGATGATTTGTTGTTGCACGCCTTAGTTGAAATGAGCCAAAAGAAAATGGGGATGACCTTGGTTCAAACGAACACAGGAGACCTGTGCGGCGTATTGACGGATGGCGATGTCCGTCGAGCCTTGATGAAACACGGCGGAGAAATTGGAGCAGTGCTGGTTGAAATCGTGATGAGTCCTTCCCCTCAACGAATTGCTAAAGAAGCCTTAGCCGTTGATGCGTTGCGTCACATGGAAGAGCGAAAAATCACCGCCATTGTAGTGGAAGATGAGCAGGCTCAGATTGTGGGCGTATTGCACTTGCATGATTTGCTCGCTCAAGGCTTGTAGGCTTATATAGCGTGTTTGAAAGAAGGCACAGAGAAATACTACAGCTCATCCTCATCCGTGGTGGATGCCTCACATATCGACGTATAATCGCACCACTCGCAATAACTCGCTTGCGGATTCGCCCTAAACAGACGTTCTTGCCATAACGGACTTAGGACTTCATCTTCTACATTTTGCAACCAACGCGCTTTTTCTTCCTTAAAACGGGGGACATCCAACGGTACAAAAACTGAACCTGTCTCATTTTCTTGGGTGGAACGAAACATCTGTAAGCCCGCTTCCGTCACAGTCTTTGATTTGACAAACTCATAGGCGACAATGTAAATCGGCAGCTGCCAATACAAGTAATCCGTCACACTCACATCATAGCCCGATTTTCCAGCTTCTCGTGGGGGCAATTCTTCTAAAATACGGTTGATTTTGGCTTGACGACTTTCGGGTTTTTTCAGCTCGAATTTGCCTTTCGACGTTTTATAATCCACAATGCGGATGCTACCGTCTTCATAGTGGTAAATGGCATCGACAAACATCTTCCAATGAAATCCTGAGAGTTCTGTTAGATACGCTTCGTTGATCCGAAATTCGGTTTCGACATGGGTCGGTATTTTGTCAAAAAAGCCTGTTTCTTGCAAGGACTGTAGTGCTTCTATAATACGCCGAAACCAGCTTTGACGAATCACAATGGGCTGTTGGACATACACATTGAACGCAGGCTCTTCCAGCAATCCTTGTGGCGGATGCCAAAAGGCGCTGTCGTCTACATCCAAACACTGACGCATAAAATGATTCAAACTCTCATAGCCAAACGCGATGCTCCCTACATTGCACGCTTTGTGGTATAACTCAAAAACCTTATGAACCAGCGTTCCCTTGGATGCCTTGGCATTAAACGGCGTGTTGAACTTAAAGCGTTTATAATACAATTGACGAGGGCATTTGACGTAAGTTTCTAAGTCCGTAGGGCTTAAACTGGTTTGATTCGCTTGCCCGTAGGATGCGTAACTAAGGGCATCTTGCGGAAAAGCCTCTCGATGAGCAGCCAACGCATCGAGCAGGGCGGGGCTTAGTAAAGGTGTGTTGAACTCGCCACTTTCTACGGCGTCGGCGTTTTTGGGTATGTGGTTTTGTGTAAAAAAGTCGTCAAAAAAGTGATGATAGACCTGTCGTTGTGCTTCGTTATAGCCTTGTATTTTTTCAGGGTGACTAATCAAATAAAGCTCTTGCACCCCAGCCAGTTGATGCACCCACGTTTCCAACTCATTTAAGGCGTTGAGCGTTTGCGTCAACGGTGACAAGACGTTATCAGGCGGATTTTCATTATCGCTTATGAGGGATCTTAGGCCCTTATCGTCATACGATGTTTTAAAAACGTTTGGCACAATCACCGTATGCAAGCTGTGGGCAGGGGCTTCTTCCACCGTATAGACATCCACAAGACTAGTCGCTACGGAAGGCGTTTCGCTATGCCTGAGTTCTTCTAGGTTGGATTGCATCCAGCTTGCCCAAGCGCTCAGGGGGACTTGCCCGATGCCTTGTGTCGATTGCAGACGGGCTTCAATGACTTCCACACGCTTATAAATAGCTTCAAGTGAGCTTTTTTCTTGAGTAATCCCTTTTCCCAGAGGGGCGAGCCATGCCCACAGCCATTGGGTTATTGAAATAGGGTTACCACCTTCTCCTTTCTCTTCACTTTTAAGGAGACGGGATAGATTGCTCAAAAACCCTAGAAAGGCTTGCGTACTTTCAACGCTATATACGCCCAAGGGCTGCAACAGATGCCACGCTTGATTAACGAAGCTTTGCAAGGCTTCTGCCCAGTCAGGCGAAGCCACCCATACTCGGGGGTTCACTTGCCACGCTGGTTCATGTCGCTTATTGAAGAACAACGTATCCGCTTGAAGCGAAGCATTGGGGAACTCCGCACAAAGGCTTAAATAGGCATACCCAAGATCAAGCCACGCCCACAGAACAGTGTCTTCTAAGGCATCGCTTTGACCTAAGCACTGCGAAACAAAGGTCTTCCACAGTTTTTTTTCACTTGAAGACGGCACCAAAATTGCAATAGGGAAAGGTTTTTCAGACGATAAGGACGCTTCCACAGACGCCAAGACCTGTTCTGCTACAGCCACACGATGGGCATCATCGATTGAATCAAGGCTTTGCACAAGTTGAGCATGAATCCGTTTGTGCTGAGCATTTTCATTACGACGAGCGCTAGAAGCAGGCACGTCCTTCGAGCTTTGCCACTGGGCGTGAATCTGCGTTTTAAAACCGCAGCTTTCGCTTGAGCGAATGGTTTCATCAGGCAGAAAGCTTAGGGCGACGGGGCGGCTCATTGTTTCTTTCAAGGCATCCCAAAACGGCGGCCGAGACACCGCACGCCACGGGGATTCATCCCCCTTGTCGAACAAAGCGTTTTCTACAAGGCGTTCGTGGAAGCTAAAGTCGTCGCCAAGGCTCCAGATGGTGGTGCCTTCACGTTCGAGCAGACGCATCCATGCCAACGCCGTTTCAGGCAGGGCGTGGGTATAGTCAACCACTAAAAGGCGAATGCCTTGGGATAAATGATGTAAGGCTTCCACATCATGCGTTTGTAAAAAGTCCACTGCCTTCCACGCCAAGGGATGCACCCACGCAATGGGTAGAAGCCCTTGCACTACCGTGTGTTGCACAAACCAATCGAATAGGCCTCGTAAAGCAAAGTCTTCCGTGGCATCCGCAAAATGAGTGGCACAGAGTTCTGCCCAATCGTGAGCATTCGTCGAGGCTAATAAATGCATCACCAGACTTGTTTTGTCCAGCGAATCAGCTTTTTCAGGCGTTGATCTTGCTACTTCATAACTTGTATTCTTCCAATAGCCTTCAAGCAAAAGCAAGACATCCGCCGAAGAAAGCAATTGCCATGTTTCTTGTTGAAAAGGCAAAGGGCTTGATGAAGGGCTTAAGCCCAAGCCTTGAATAAAGTGAGTCACGACTTGTGGTGCTAGCCCGATGCTTTGATTCAGCCAGTTCAACGACCACTGAAACCAGCTCATGACTTTGACACCTTGAAAACGTACATTTTCATGGAACTGTTCTTCATGCAAGGCTCGCCATGCCTCAGTTTGACGACGATGATGAACAAGGATGTAGCAGGTTTCAGACAACACGGCGTGTTCACTTTGCCATTTGCTTAATTGTTCAAGAACGTGTTTGGTACGTTCTTGGGGTGTGCCCCCTAAATAGGCATGGTGCGCCGGTTTTATTGTCGTTTGACTAGGCATAACGGTCTCTTTTATAAGATTAAGTATGATTTTTTCATCAATAAAGAAACTTTTAGATTGTAGTGCTTACAACAGCAGGCGTCCAAGCACTAAATGCGAGGCTTCCGAGACATTTTGCGGACGTCGTGCAAAGGAATGATGCGACGAGGTGGGGATTCAGGGGGGATTTTCAAGAGGGGACGAAGGGGAGGAGACACGCAATACGTCCTCCCCCGTCCCCCCTTGAACCGCCTTTAGAGGTGTTGGAGACCTTTGGCGGAGCAAAGGTCTCTGACGACGAGCAGCTATAAATGGAACTAGAAAACCAAATGATGTAAAGGAACAAAAATTAAGAACAAAGTCCTGTTGCACGCAAGTCGGCTTTGGCACGATTCCAGTAATCGTCCCACGTTTGAAAATCAAGATCCACCAACGCATGACCGTCTGCTAAAATCAAGGCTTCCATATAGCGAAAGCGTTGTTCAAACTTAGCCGTGGCTTGTACTAAGGCAGTTTCGGGTTCTACCCCAATTTGTTTGGCTAAACTCGCACAGGCAAAAAAGACGTCGCCCATTTCATCTTGCAAGCGTTCAGGGTTGCGAGGCGTCGCTTCCATTTCAGTCTTGATTTCGTCGAATTCGCTCATCACACAGGTCCACAAGGTGGCGTCATCAGGCCAAGTAAAGCCTGCTTTGACAGCTTTTTTACTAATTTTGCCTGCTCGAGCCAACGCCGCTTGCCCTTTATGCACGCCATCTAGAACCGAGCCTGCTTTTTTGGCGGATTGAGACGCTTTAATCGCCTGCCATTGAGCGGTCACCGCCTCTGGCGAATCAATGGTAGAGGAGTGAGCATCAGGCTTAAACACATGAGGATGACGCACAATCAGCTTTTCCGCCAAATGGACACAGACGTCTTGAAAACTAAAATGCCCCTCATCTTCAGCGATTTGGCTATTGAGCAAGACTTGTAGAAGCACATCGCCCAATTCATCTTTTAAGGCGGTTGTGGATTCAGGGGTATTGAGCGAGCTAGCTTGCATCGCTTCAACCGCTTCGTACGCTTCTTCGAGCATAAAAGGCGTCAAACTTTGATGCGTCTGCTCCAGATCCCAAGGGCATCCGCCATCGGGGTTGCGAAGCTGTTTCACCACCGCAAGGGCTTTATGAACGCCTTGCAAGTCTTGAGCCAATTTTGCTTCAAGGGCATCAAGCTTGCTTTGCATCGCCGTTTCAATCCGTGTTTCAACCGTCATACATCTACACTTTCTTCGTTGCTTTGGTATCTTTATTTTAGCTCAAACACCGTATTAAAACAAAGTCGTTTCTAAAAATTATTTGCTGATGCTTGATACTTCGCTTGGAATCCATAAGGATTGAATAACTTTTTCTGTAAAGTCTTGCCATGTGTACTGGTTACTGTTTACTAAGGCTTCGGTTTTTAAGCGATGTACCTCGTCTTCATGGAAGCTTATAAAATGTTTTATCGTTTGAAATAGGCTCCAAAAAGGCGATTGTGTTCGATTAAAACATAGACCGTTTTCACCGTGACGAATCAATTCAGCCACTCCTGCGGTAGACGACACGATCGGCAGCACCCCATAAGCCATAGCTTCTAGCACGACCAAGCCAAACGCCTCATTTAAAGACGGTAAGACCAAGGCATCGATTTTATCGTAAAATGAGGTCATATCCGCTTGAAAGGGCAGGATCTCCAGTCGTTCGTTGAGTTGGAAAAGCTGAATAAAAAACTTAGCGAGGGCATCCCGCTCAAGATCAGGATGAATCAACACAAGATGAAAAGACATGCCCAAGACTTTGATCAGTCCCATGACGCTTAAAAAGAGTAAGCCCCCTTTATTTAAGGCACGGCTATTGACCATGCCAATCGCCACAGGTTTGCGAACAGCCGAAACTTCTATACCCGATGTGCTATAAACACCAGGGTAAGCCACATGCACTTGATGAGAAGGAAAATGAAAATGGCGGACGTAATCGTCTTTTACGGCTTGAGACACGGTTAAAATGCGTCGCTCTTGCCCTTGAACGTCTAAAGGATGAAAGTTTTCGGCCTTATTTTTAATCTTGGCTTGGTTGAGAAGCTGGCTTAACCAACGAATGGCCCACCAATCGCCCGCACGGCGATGTGGCAAGGAATGCGATTGCAATAATAGGTTACCAAAGGGAGCCATAATATCTGAAAAAAGCAGGGTCACATCAGGGTGAGCTTGAGCGTAGGCGTCAATTTGTGTCAAAACATGCTCGCGATCCGTATAAATCGACCCTTCAAAAAAGAAAATCGTACAGCCTTTATAGTCTGTGTGCCAGCCCTTTTGGGTAATCAGGGTGAATTCAATGTCGTCACGCAGTAGCAGTTGGTTCAATAACTCAAAGTTTAGGCGGTTTGCCCCACCTTTAATGCCCTCTTCCAACAACAAGGCATCGAGGGAATGAATGACGAGGGCAAGCTTCTTTTTCACCAAAATTCAAACCTTCTAAAAGAAAACAACATAGCTTTAGTATAAAGCGAAAACAAAAACTGACAATTGAAAAACGTCTTTTTGTTTGTGGTATTCTAGAGTTAGAATTATTTTGCTACTTCCTTGTATTGAAAATACTGAAAGAATCTAATCCCCCATGCTTCAAGCTCAAAATGTATCTGTCTTTTTTGGATCCCACCAAGTCCTGCACGATGTTTCCCTTAAAATCACGGCTCATAGCCGATTGGGACTCGTCGGTGCCAACGGCGGAGGCAAATCCACCCTACTGAAATGCCTTATGGGTGAACTCACGCCGAGTGAAGGTGAAATCAACCGCCTGCCCAATGTACGCATCCGTTGCTTGACGCAGAACCCTGAACTGAACCCTGCTTTTACCTTGCAAGAAGAGCTTTATAGCGTGTTTACTGAAGTCAACGACGCCAAATCCGAAGAAGCGACACTTTTAGCCAAGTTGGAACACCTAGACGGCAACGCCTATGATGAGGCGTTAAACCGCATCGCCACTTTGCAAGAAACGCTGGATCGCTTGGGGGCTAAAGAGCTCGACGCCAAGATTAGTCGCATGGTCACGGGCTTAGGTTTTGCTTTGCATGAGTTAGATCGACCAGTGCATAAGTTCAGCGGTGGCTGGCAAATGCGGATCAACCTAGCGAAAGTGTTGTTGCAGGGTGCAGACATTATTTTAATGGATGAACCGACCAACCACTTGGACATGGAAGCCTGTGAATGGCTGGAAGGCTTCTTGCGGGAATACCCTGGTGGGCTGTTAGTTGTATCGCACGATCGTCGCTTTTTGGATGAAGTCGTCACCGAAATTGCCGAGCTGGAACGTGGGCATTTAACGCTTTACGGCGGAAATTATAGCTATTATGTGGAAGAGCGTGAACGCAATCGTGAATTGCAACAAGCCGCCGCCGACCGACAAGAAAAGAACTTGAAGGCTCAAATGGCGTTTGTAGAAAGATTTAGAGCCAGTGCGACCAAAAGCACGCAAGCCAAAAGTCGTGAAAAGCAGTTGGCAAAAATCGAACGCATTGAAGCCCCTCAAGCAGAATTGAAGCGTCTGCATTTTCAATTTCCGTTGACGAATCCAAGCGGTCGGGAAGTTTTAGAGATTAACAAAATCGCCAAAGCCTTTGGTGAAAACAAGGAACATCAGTTGTTTTCAGATGTTTCAGCCAAGCTTGAATGGACAAAAGATGCCCCACAACGGGTCTTTATCCTAGGGGCAAACGGATGCGGAAAAACCACCTTATTTAAACTCCTTATGGAGCTAGAAACGCCTGACACAGGAACGATTACCTTTGCCAATCGTGTGGAATTGGGCTACTATGCCCAGCATCAATTACAGATATTGGATCCCCAAAAAACGGTCTTTGAAACGCTTGAAGAAGCGATGCCGCCGACGCATCAATCGGAAATTAGGGGCATTTTGGGACGCTTCTTGTTCACCGCCGACCAAGTCTTCAAGAAAGTCGACGTCATTAGTGGTGGCGAAAAAGGACGTCTCGCCATGGCAAAGCTCATGGTCGGTGGTCCCAATACCCTGCTTTTAGATGAGCCGACCAACCACCTCGATACACCCGCCCAAGAAGCCGTCGAATCGGCGATTCGGGCGTATCAAGGTACGGTCCTGTGTATTTCGCACGACCGCTACTTTATTCAAAGTCTCGCCACGCAGATTTGGGAGTTTGACAACGGTAGATTGATTACCTTTGAAGGCACTTACGATCAATACCTTGAAAAGCGAAACCTTTTGTTGATGCAGTCTCGTAAGCTGGCAGGCATTAAGCCTTCGGCGAACACGGCATCCAGTGCAAATGCAGAAGGCGGAGGCGATTCCAAAGCCCAGCGACGTCAGTTGAAAGCCTTGCAGAAACAGCTCAAAGCTGTTGAAAAGGCGGTGGAAACCCTCACCAAAGAGCGGGATGCCTTGATGGAAGAGATGGCGCACCCTCGTGTAGCGAAGGACTATTTGGCGTTGGATCGGATGGGGCAGGAGCTTGAGGCGATCAATTTGAAGCTTTCGGGCGAAGAATCGCATTGGGAACTCTTGAGCGAAGAGTTCGAAGCCTTGAGCTAGAAACGCTTAAAATGGCTATAAATAACGTCTAGGGTTGACGGGTCGCCCATTGATACGTACTTCAAAGTGCAAGTGAGCCCCTGTCGAATAGCCTGTGGATCCCACGGCTCCAATCGTTTGACCCTTGCCAACGTTCGTCCCACGAGACACGCCTAAACGAGACAAATGTCCGTACAAGGTCGCATGTCCTTTGCCGTGGTTGATGATGATACACTTGCCGTAGCCACCATACCAGCCTGCCATGACCACACGCCCGCCATCAGACGCTTTAACAGGCGTGCCGTTGGGGCGAGAAATATCCAAGCCCGTGTGATTCAAACGTGTGCGGTGAATAGGGTGAATGCGAAAGCCAAAACCTGACGTAATACGCCCGAGAACAGGCCAAATAAAGCGCCCTGTAGACCCTTTAACCCCTCGAACGTAACCTCTTAAGAGTTCTTCAATTTTCACAGATTCGGCTAACAATTCACGCTCTTTTTTCTCATAATACTTAGCATCGCTGGCATAGCGTTGCTTCATGCGTTCTTCTTCGACCTTTTGAGCATACAAGTTCACTTTTAATCGACGAATTTTCCCCACAGAATCTGCCTTTTTCTGCCGTTCGCTCAACAAAAACTGTTGCTTGGCTTTTAAGGCGCTGGTTTCTCGCTTCAGGGCGTTGAAAATACGGGCATCTTGACGTAAAATTCGTTCCTGAAAATAGAGGGTATCCACCATATCGGAAACACTTTCAGACAACAAGACCTGTTGCACCATGCTCACCCGAGCGCCCTTAAACCAATGACGAATCCGCACACCCATAAGCTTGCCCAAGCGAGTGGCTTTACCAATGGTGCTATCTAAATCATGTTGCAGGTACTCAATCGAAGAGGTGGTGTAATTGAGTTGAGTTTCTTGATGTTCGAGCGCTCGTTGTGTGCGAGAAAGTTCTATTTGCTTCGTGATAAGCCTGTCTTGATGATAACGTACATAACGCAACTTTTCGGCTCGTTTTTGTTGAAAAGTCATGCGTTTTTCATCAAGGTCTTTTTTCTTTTCCTTGAGTAAGACCTTATTCACCGCAAGTGCTTCAGGCAACAAGGGCGATACGCCAGGTAAGACAAGTAAAACCACCATCAATATCGGCAGAAGGCAAGATAACCCTGCTTGTAAAACGGGCGAACGTTTATTTAAAGTGGTGTTTAAAAGATGCAAATCAGTGCCTCACGGGAAAGACAATCATAAAGTATCAGTCTAACATACACCAAACAAAAAGACAAAACCAACGCTTAGAACTTACAGAGAAAGTTCTTTTAAGCCAACGTCGTGGGACGCTCACTCGCTTCTTTAATACGTTCTTTAGCCAGCATAATGGCGGCATCTAGCGTGTTGATTTGACGCTCTTCCGCCAAACGAAAAATGCGCTGAGCTGTTTCATAAATGCTTTTGGTTTTTTCTGTGGCTTCTTCAAGTGTACCTTTCGCGAGTTCTGTTGAAAGCACGATTACACCCCCTGAGTTAATCGCAAAATCAGGGGCAAATAAAATCCCTTTTTGACGCATTTCATCCGCCACGGATTTTTTCGCCAAGGGATTATTCGCTCCTCCTGCAATCACCGACGCCTGTGTTTTTGCAATCACTTCACTGGTCAAGGTGCCTCCAATCGCATTTGGTGAAAGAATATCTGCCTTAACCTGCCAAATCTCGTCAGGTTCAACGACTTTGATGCTGGGAAAGAGTTCTACACAACGATCAACCGCAGGGGCATAGGTGTCTGCCAAAATAACATTAAAATGAGCCTGCTCATATTCCTTTTTTAAATGCGTCAACATGTGGTAAGCCACCTTGCCCGCCCCTTGAATCGCAATGGTTAAGCCTTCTAAACTGTCTTGACCGTGCTGGTAAGCCACCGTCGATTTAATCCCTTGAAAGACGCCCAAGCCTGTTAAAATGGCTGAATCGCCTAAACCACCCTTTTCAGGAGGCAATGCCGAAACGTAAGGGGTCACTTCTTTCATAATTTCCATATCCGCACTGGTTGAACCAATATCGGTGGCGGTATAGTAAGATCCACGTAAGACGCCGATACGTTTGCCCATGGTTCGCACGAGTTCAGGGGTTTTATGTTGCCCAGGTTGTAGCCAAATAACGGCTTTGCCTCCGCCGTACTGAAGACCTGCCAAGGCATTTTTATAGGTCATGGCTTCAGAAAGTTTTAAGACGTCTTCAAAGGCAGCTTCTTCGCTAGGGTAGTTCATGATGCGACAGCCACCTAAGCCTGGACCTAAACTTGTATTATGTAAAGCAATAAAGCCTTTTAAACCTGTTTCATCGTCTTGTACAACAAAAACAGCTTCGTGTCCCAAGGCATTTAAGCGATCAAATAAGGCCACCATGTTTGAGTTCCCCGTGTCCATTTTTTTACGTGCTATAATCATGAATACACCTGTAGTTTACGATAAACAAAAATGATTGCCAAATAAAAAATGCCTACTGTTTTTTTGGGGATGGGATCTAACCTTGACAACCCTGAAGCTCAATTAAATCAAGCGGTTGAAGCCTTCACAAGGCATCCGCAGATTGAGCATCTCAAGCGGAGTTCGTGGCACGCTAGCTCGCCGATGCACTGCCCCGAAGGCTCGCCCGATTTCCTTAATGGCGTGGTGATGCTTGAAACCACTTTGTCTCCTAAGGCGTTACAGGCGTTTTGTCAGACCCTTGAAACCCAAGCAGGACGTCCCCCATTAGATACTCGGCTCTTAAATGCCCCTCGCCCCTTGGATGTGGATATTCTGTTTTATGGAGATTTGATTTTGCAGACGGCGGACTTGGTGATTCCGCACCCTCGTTTGCAGGATCGTGCCTTTGTGCTAGAACCTATGCTGGAGCTGGCTCCAGACTGGGAGCACCCTATTTTAAAGCTGAGCGTTACAGCTCTTTTTAAAGCACTTTCGCAGAAGTTTTTATCGCTTTGAAAATCGAAGCAATCATGCTTCTGGACGCTTAATGGGGTTCAGTTAAGTTTTAGCTTAGTGTAATGGAGACAAGGTCTTGGGGTAAGGCCGTATTTCATTCGTACGATGCACACGCTGATGATTCTTTACCTGTTTAATAATTTCTGAGTGGTGCGTGTGGTAAATTTCTACACGAGACTTTAATGAAAAACGTTTTTTTTGTGCTACATCAGGCTTGGATTCTAATTTCCCACGGACCAAGTGATACGCACAAAAAGAAGAGATCGCCAGTCCCGCTATAGACGATATAGCAAATCGTAGGGTGGGTGAATCCTGTGTCCACTTGCGTAAGGCTCCGCTAGCAAGCAAACTTGTGAAAATTGTCGCCCCTGGTACTATAGCGAGTCCCAACATGAGACCTGAACCCTTTACATCCCCTTTTGTATCGCTAATTTTAGCTTCATAAGGTTGAATCCGATGAACATCCAACGCATTCCATAAAAATCCTAAGAAACTAAAGCCCAGTATAGAATTCAACAACACTTCAGGTACAATCAAACGTTTCTTGGCGGAAGGAATGGTATGATGAATCGCAATATAATGGCGAATCCCTTGTGTGACAAAAGTATACGCATTTTTTATACTGTTTTCAACCAGTCCTTCTTGTAAGACTTTATTCAAGGCTGCTACACCTTTGGGGTGACTGCTTGGGAAAACGGTTGCCAAACGTAATCGTTCTAGTTCAAATTCAGCTAAAAGCTTTTTACTTTCGGCTTGGAATCGTTCAGGGCTTATGTGTGGATCGTTTAATAAAGCCTTAACCGCTTCCACATTTGTACGCAAGCGTTCTAAATGAGGACCCACTTCTTTCGCAAAATTAGAGATCCCCATGCTTTCGATGTTCAACGCTCTATCTCCGTCAAAATGCATCCCGATTTTTCGGGTCGTGTTGTCATCCAAAACAAGGGATTCATTGCCTACAACTTTCCTTAGAACACTCATTAGTCGTTCATTTTCTAGCGTTCGTTTATCTTCTGGATTTTTGATTTTAGAAGGGTCAAGAGGTTGGGAAAATTCTTTTAATAAGCTATGCTTAATATACCCCAAGGTATCTCTACCAAAGGGGATTTGACCTTCGCCCTTACCTTCAAGTTTAGCAAACTTAAACAAGTATTCTAAAAATGCATGATTGATCCTAAAATCACGTTCCACGGGTTCACTGGTGTGCATATCAAACAAACGCTGAGCCACATCACGATGAAAGATCCCATTGGTGGCAAAACGTCCTTGGCTCGCCAACTGTAAAAACTGTTGATATTCAGGCATAAAGTCGCCTAATTTCAAGTTATGCACCACATGTTCATATGCCCCGACGGGTCCTGTAAATAAGTCATGTTGAATAGCGGCCTTACCAAGTTGGACGATTTTACCGTCAACCAATTGCGTGGTGCTATAATTGGGGATGTGTCGATGTCCATATTTCGATAAGGTGGCATTGGTCGCTGCCAGGGAATCGGGTTGTGTCATGATCCGAATATGTCTTGTCAATACAGGCAAGCGAGACAAGGGCATCGTTTCGTATTTGCCCGTTTCAGGATTTACTCGGTGAAACTTTAAGACGTTCATGGCATGGGAAAGGTACTTATAATCACCCCCATTTTTTGCCATGGAATCTTGGGTTAAGGCATCTTGTAAGCCTTCGAGCTGGTCTAGTTGTGAATCGCCTATCTCTTTCTTAAGTTCTGAAAATTCATAATTTGTTAAATGAGGATAAAACTCCCTTGCCCCTTCTAAGTTACGACCATTTACCGTCGGTAAAATGGCTTCACGAATCATAGGGGAACTTAAGCTTCGGCTTATACGACGAACAATTTCAAGTAAGGGTTGTATATAGAGCAGTGAAAAGCCTCTAAATCCATAACGCAGGATATCCGTCGGTAAGACAGTGGTAATTCGCCACGCACTTTGTACGGATTTAGAAAAATCGGTAGAATACTGGTTTAAGAAGCTCGCCTTATTTTGAAGTCCTTTTCCCCCTTCTTGAGCCATGGGGTTAATGCCATGAATGTTGGCATTGTAGGTAGTGGGCGTATTCTTAGGTTGTTTAAGATGCTCAATCCAACCTGCCAGCACAGAGCTGAGCGGAATAGCCACCACAAGGGCTTGAGAAAGGCGAAACATCATTTTGTCTCTATACTCTGGCGACTTTTGATCCTGCGTATTTGCATTCACGGTATTCGTTCCAGACTGAGGCATGCTCATCATCATAGGGTAGATTCTCCCTTCGTGTGGGGTAGGGATTTGTGCTTACGACGAAACTTTGTATAGTTTCCTTGCTTGATTACATTTTCGTTTAAGTTCAAGGAAATATTTACATCACCTTCTAGAGGGGTTTTGTCTTTTTCCGTTTCTTCTTTTTGACCTAAGAAGCCCTTAATCGAAGTTATCCAATCACTGAGCGGGATTTTACCATGCCCTTTGTAATCTGCATCCAAACGAGAGAAGGAGTTGTAAACGATAAAGAACAGCACGTTGCTTAATATAAAGGCCGTAACCACTGTTTGGAATCCGACTTGCAAGATGGATTTAATGAGGTTATTGTTTTTATATTGATCTATATCGTTAATGCGTTCGTTGAGCTTAAAACCTGCATCCAAAATATTAAAGACTTTACCCGTTAGTAAACGAGGCGGAGCCCCTTTGTTTTGTCCCGCTTTTTCCGTATTCAATAAACGAGCTTCACCTAAGCGTCGAGCTAAGTAGAAATCAAGCTTCAGCTCGACTGAACTTTTGGCTTGGGCTTCCATATAGTCCTCAATAGCCGCTTTAATCAGTTCATTATAGGCTTGAGTGGCTTCTGAAGAAAAATGATTAAGGGTGAGGTTTTGCATTTCTTTTAAATCGACGTAATTCTTCAAGCGTTGATGAGCCCTCTCTCTAAAAAGCTCCAATTTTTCAGCTTCTGTTAAAGGTTTTTGGGCTGAAACGCCAAAGGCCTTTTTCATGGCCATTTCTCGTGGACGGACTAAGTCAGGTTCTGGATTGAGGCTATCGAAATCTTCCAGTAGCCCCAGAAAAAGTTTTCGAGTACCTTCATCACTTGAATCATCAAGGTTGATTGGCATTGGAATGTTTGGTTGTTTTATCTTCAAAGCTTTCACCTGATCGAGATGAGCAGGATCGTAGACAGCGTATTTCGTGGCTTCCTTTAAATAAGGCATGAAAATATCTTCCAAGCGCCTTTTGGGATCTTTGGGGATGCCTTTCGTTCGATCCTCTAAAAATAAGACCTCTTCTAATTGCTCTGTAAGTAAAGGATACAGATTGACTAATTTCAAGTCGTCTCTTAGGGCTTGTAAGCTTTTTTGTGCTTCGTCCTGCCCAAGTTCCGTGAGTGCTTTTTGCCAATCAATCATATCAGAACGAAGTGGAATAAGTGTCAATTTATTCTTTTTTTCATTAGGCGCATCCAGCTCTTGCCAGAGCTCTCGTGTTTGTTCAGACAATGCGCTGCGTTCAGGATTATCGCCAGTGAGGGCTTTGATGGCTTCTTCATAAGCATGACGACTTTCACGACCCACCCAAGGGTCATTCACACCGTGTTCATAGCGAAGATCTTTAAAATGGTGGTTGTAGCGATATTGAGCATCCGCTAAGGCTTCGTAGAGCGTGGTTAGTGTAGACGCTTGATGAGGTTGGGCTAAAGCCTCTTCAAACGCTTGTTTGGCTATTGTGTAGTCTTTTTTTATTGTAATCCCTTTTGTTAGGGACTCATAAATCTCCAATTCCGTCGTTTCAAGCGTTAAGCGCTGACGAAAGGCGTCGATTTCTTTGTCTAGAAGCGTTCCCGCTTTTGTGGGGGCTTCTTTAATCTTGGGAAACATCACCTCAAAGGGCGTGTTTAAGCCACACATTTCTTGAATGGCTAAACCCACCGTATTTCGCCAATTGAAATTAAACTGTACCCATGCGGATTCCTTGAGAGGCGTGTCGATTTTTCGAGTCAGATTTCTAGGTTTCATCATGTAATTCAAAAACCAGCGGTTAATACTGAAAATGGATTCTACACCCTGCTTATTTTTACCCCCTTTGACAGCTTTAATCAAGCTAACCGTACTTAAACGTGTTAGAGCTTCTGTCCCGATCCTTTCAAATACATGCTGATGCGTCAACGCCGCAAAAAAGATGCTTGCCCCTGAATTAATAGACGTCATCAATGTCGAAGTAATATCCACCAAACTCATACCACTTTTGGGCAAGCGTAAGTTTGAAAGTATGGGAATACTTTGGGCGTTGATACTACGTAATAAACCTTTTTCTGGACTCATTTGGCAGAATTTCCACAAAGCAAGTAACCCGATTAACGTCACGCTTCCAACGCCTATCACCCCTCTTTCAAGTTGTTTGGTATCAGTGACGTGATGACGCTTTCGACGGTTTTTCTTAGCAGAATTAGGGCCTTCTTCGTTGAAAGCTTTTATTTCTGGATGTTGAGAGAGATTGAGCTTCAGAGTCGAAACGACACCAGTAGTCATAAAGAAAAAACCATTAATGCTTAGGAAAGGGCCTAATTGTGAAAAAAGAGATTCACAGTGACAGTTTACCTCAAATAATATGAAGTGTTAATGACATTAAGGCATCTCAAGTTTTTTTTATGCTCTTTATTTAGTATTTTGAGGCTTAAAAGAAAGCACGACTTCTGAATTTTAGAGTTTTCTGTAATAAGTTAGAAATCAGGTTCTACTATTTGCCGAAAAGGATTGAAGAAAGTCCTTGAGTTCTGTTCATAATGTTTAAAATAATTAAGCAGGCAGTATGGTTGATCATTTAAAATACTATAGATGCTTGGACGCATAAAACGACTGCTTTTTGGGGAAAGCTTACGTCGAAACGTGTTGCATCGGCAAGCGACCGGCACTTAATAGGACTTGCACAATCTGTACATCGCTTGGGTTAACGCCTGAAATCCGCTTGGCTTGTGCCAAATCCACAGGGCGAAACTTGCTTAACTTTTCACGGGCTTCTAAGCTCAATTGCTGAATGGCGTTATAATCCACCGTTAAAGGCAGTTTCACCTTCTCCGCATTCTGCACACGTTGATTTTCTCGACTTTGCCTGCCGATGTAGCCTGCAAATTTAATATCCGTTTCCAGCGTTTCTTGTACATCAGGCGAAACATCCTGCGACGCTGGATTGAGCTTAATCAGCGTTTCATAAGTAATGGCAGGACGCCTCAATAATTGTTCCAAGCTTGTGCCTTCTTGAATACGTTCCCCACACGACTCGATTAATATCTGGTTATTATCGTCATTGGCTTTGATTTTGGTGGTCGTTAAACGGGTTTGCTCTTGGGCAATGGCTGCTTGACGAGCTTCAAACACCGCCCACCGATCGCCTTGAACAAGCCCTATTTCACGACCCAAGCCTGTTAAACGTAAATCGGCGTTGTCTTGTCGCAATAACAAGCGATACTCGCTACGGCTGGTAAGCATGCGGTACGGTTCTTTAATTTCTTTGGTGACCAGATCGTCAATCAAGGTGCCGATATACGATGAGGATCGTGGCAAAATAAAGGGATCCTGCCCCCCTGCGTAGCGACTGGCGTTAATGCCTGCCATTAAGCCTTGAGCCGCCGCTTCTTCGTATCCGCTGGTGCCGTTGATTTGCCCAGCGAAAAACAAGCCGTGGGCATTTTTGACCATTAAAGCAGGCGTGAGCTGATACGCAGGAAAGTAGTCATATTCCACCGCACAAGCAGGACGCAACATCTCTGCACGCTCTAAGCCCGGTAAGGTTTGGAGCATCGCCACTTGTACATCAAGCGGCAAGCAAGACGAAAAACCTTGCAGGTAGATTTCATAGGTGTCACGGCCTTCAGGTTCAATAAACAAGTGATGCGTGTCTTTGTCCGCAAAGCGCATGACCTTGTCTTCAATACTGGGGCAGTAGCGTGGTCCACAATCGGCTTCCATAAGCCCTTGCATCATGGGGCTACGGTGGATGTTGGCTTTAATAATCTCGTGCGTTTTAGTCGTGGTGCGTGTGATGTGACACGGAATTTGCTCCAGCTGGGGGCGGTTCGGCATAAAGCTAAAAAAGCCATGAGGCGTGTCGCCGTGCTGTTCTTCAAGGTTAGCATAGTCGATGGTACGACCGTCTAAGCGAGGGGGTGTGCCTGTTTTGAGGCGTCCTGTTTCAAGCCCTAGTTCTAATAGGGATGCCGTTAAGCCTTTCGCCGCAGGATCTCCAGGGCGTCCGCCACCGTAAGAGTTTTCACCGATCCAGATTTTGCCGTTTAAAAACGTACCTGTGGTCACAACCACCGCAGGGGCTTCGTAGAAAATACCGAGATTGTCTTCAACGCCTAGCACTTTTTGATGAGCATCCACGACCACACGTTGGACGGTGCTTTGGCGTAATTTCAAGTTGGGTTCGGCTTCGACCAACGCACGGGCATAGTCCCGATACTTGGCTTTGTCGCTTTGAGAGCGTAAGGCTCTCACCGCAGGGCCTTTGGACATGTTGAGCATCCGCAGTTGGATGTAAGTGGCATCGGCACACAAGCCCATGACCCCACCGAGCGCATCGATTTCTTTGACAAGCTGGCTTTTGGCAGGTCCTCCAATGGAAGGGTTACAGCTCATTTGCCCAATGGTGTCGAGATTCATACTCAATAAAATGGTTTTACAGCCCAAGCGAGCGGCTGAAACGGCGGCTTCAATACCTGCATGCCCTGCTCCGATGACCAAGACATCGGCTTTTTCTGTGTGGAGTGCCATAGATTCTTCCATTTTTTTAGATAACTAGCGCTATTCTATCAAAAACATAAAATATCCGCTGATTTATAATGCAAAGATCTGTTTTATAAGACTTAAAAAGATACGTCAAAAAAGACGAGGGTCTCATCCTTCTGTAATTTGATGAACAGCCGTAATAGCAAAGACGTTTATGCCCGTTGGTACATATCTTCAAAACGCACAATGTCGTCTTCTTCCAAATAAGACCCCGACTGCACTTCAATAATTTCAAGGGGTATCTTCCCCGGATTTTCTAAACGATGCTTCGTGCCAATAGGAATATACGTGGATTCGTCCTGACTCAACAAGAAGGTCTTATCTCCATTGGTGACCAACGCCGTCCCTTTAACGACGACCCAATGCTCGGCACGGTGATGGTGCATTTGAAGCGACAACTTCTGCTGAGGGTTCACGATAATCCGCTTCGCCTTAAAGCCAGTAGCTTCCACGATCGTTTCATAACTCCCCCACGGACGAAACACTTGCACATGTTCCAACCGTTCATTACGATTCTTGGCTTTCAAGGCATCCACCACATGCTTCACCGATTCCGCCTTACGACGATCCGCCACCAAGACCGCATCCTTCGTTTGCACAACGAGGATATGCTCCACGTCACACAGCGTCACCAACGCCGTTTGACTAAGCACCATGGATTCCTTAACGTTATGTAAAATCACATCACCCTTTGTGGCGTTGCCCTGCTCGTCTTGAGGGGAAAGTTCCCACAAGGCTCCCCAATTACCCACATCGCTCCAGCCTGCATCGAGGGGGACGACCACGGCCTTATGGGTTTTTTCCATAATCGCATAATCAATGGAAATGCTGGGACATTTAGCGAAACTTTCAGCATCTAAACGAATGAAGTCTAAATCCTTGAATCCTTGAACGAGGGCTTGTCGCGCGTATTTTAGGACTTCAGGGCAGTAGCGTTCGGCTTCTTCTAAAAGCGTCGTGGCTTTAAGAAGAAACATGCCTGAATTCCAGAAATAATTCCCTGCTTCAATAAATTGTTGAGCGGTGGATTCATCGGGCTTTTCTTTAAAACCTTGGACTTTCAAACCTTTTTCAGGATCATCTGAAAGGGATTCGCCAGCTTGAATGTAGCCGTAGCCTGTAGCAGGGTGTGTGGGTACAATCCCAAACGTAACGACTTTGCCTTCTTCAGCGTGACGAGCAGCGTGTGCCATGGCATGACGGAGGGCTTGGGTGTCTTGAATATGATGATCGGACGGCAAGATAAGAAGGCTGGCTTCCTTCGTCTGTGGATTAGAGCAAGCAATTAACGCCGCAACCACGATGGCTGGGGCGGTATTTCGACCACAAGGTTCTAAAATAATTTTACTTTGCGGTAAATTCATGGCGTGAATTTGTTCCGCAACACGAAAGCGATGACCTTGATTAGCAATAACAATAGGTGTTTCAAGCCCTTCCAAAGGCAATCGTAACAGGGTTTCTTGAAAAAGGCTATGTTCTTCAAGCAAAGATAAAAATTGCTTCGGCATCCCTTCACGAGACAAAGGCCATAGGCGTGTACCGCTTCCACCAGAAAGAATTACGGGAATCAACATGAAAAATATCCTCAAGCTTAAATGACTTTTCGCTATTATATCAAAAACAAAACTAATTGAATCCTATTTTGCGGATGTTAAAATGAATTAGCTGATGCAAAAAGATAGAAAGAATCCTTTAATTATGCCCAAACCCAATGTGAGTTTTGAGTTTTTTCCTCCCAATACGCCTGAAGCGAATGAAAAATTATGGGAAAGCATCCAAAAACTAGCGCCCCTTAACCCCGATTTTGTGAGTGTTACTTACGGAGCAGGCGGTTCCACTCGTGAACGTACACACGACACGGTGGCTAAAATATTACAAGAAACAACCCTTAAGCCAGCCGCCCACCTGACCTGTGTGGGTTCTAGCAAGGCGGATATTCACGCTATTTTAGCGCGCTATAAAGCATTAGGCGTTTCGCACATCGTGGCGTTAAGAGGCGACATTCCCAAGGATCAATCCCCCGAAGACGCTCTGAAGGACTATCAACACGCGAGCGACTTGATTCAGGACATCCACGCCATAGGAGGCTTTGAGGTTTCTGTGGCGGGCTATCCTGAAGGGCATCCTGAAGCGGTTGATTTGAATGTTGATATTGACTTTCTCAAAGCCAAGGTGGACTTAGGCGCCCGTTCGATTATGACGCAATTTTTCTTTGAAGCCGAAACATTCTTACGTTTTCGGGATCTGTGTCACGCCAAAGGCATTACAGCCCCTATTTTACCAGGTATTTTGCCGATTAGTAATGTACAGCAAACGCTGAAGTTTGCGAAGATGTGCGGTGCCCAATTGCCACAACGCTTGGTGAATTTGTTTGACGGCTTGGATGAAGATCCCGACACCCGACGCTTAATTGCCAGTAGCGAAGCCATTAAATTGTGCGAAGCCTTGCAAAAAGAAGGGGTGGAACATTTCCATTTCTATACGCTCAATCGTAGTGATTTGGTGTACGGTATTTGTCACGCCCTAGGGGTCACGAACAAACACACGTCGTAAAGAAAGTAAGAAGAAGGCTATTCTAGTCCTGCCCAAATCAGACTATTGGAAGAGTATGTCAAACGCAACGAGCTTGAAATAACAAAGCAAATCGTAGAAACGGAAATTACAAAAAAACACAGCAACCCCGAGAAGCTCAGGAAAGTCGAACCACCACTTTTTAGTGAAATAGGGACTTATGCGCCTAAAGATGGAGGAGAAGGAGAAGGTATCCTGGGTGGAGTGAATTCTCCCCCATCGTCGAAGTCTTCTCGATCAATTTGGCAAGGGGTATATGTAAAATACGGTTCATAACAACCGTCTGCTTCCATATCACGGACTCGCTGAATCAGTTCAGGTAAAGATAACTCATCGGCAACCCGAGAGTCGCCCTCCTCTTGTTTGGCTTCGACAGACACCAAAGGCTCATCAATATTGTAACTTAGAGAATTTTCTAGGTGCCGAATCCTAGCGGCTTTTGTTACTAATTCTTTGTTTTGATTAGCGGTAAAGCTAGCTTGATCTTGTCCACTGTTCAGGCTTGGTCCCTTTAAGGAATTATATAATCTTTCAAACTTGTGTCTCGCTTCTTCAAATTGTAAAGAGGCCTTTTCATTTTGTTCAATAAGCTGGACTAGCCAAACCATGAACATTGAATCCATATCCTCTTCTACTTGAATATCAGGTTTCGTCACAGGGGTACCATTGAAAGACTTGGAATCCACAATCGTTTGGTCTGCTCTTAAAGTAATATGGAACCGTTGAGAAGGGAGCTTCAAAGGCCAACTCATCTCTTTAGTGGTATCCACTTCGCGAGAATCTACCACCCCAAAAAAACGTTTAAGGCTGGACCACACAGGCATTTCTTTCGCTCTTTCAGAAGCCCATAAGTCTTTTAATTGAAGATTCAAAGGTTTAGACCCATCTAACCAAGAAGGTCTTTCTCCTTTAAACGCTTGTTCCACATTCCACTTAAAAGCATCCCATTGATATTCAATGGCATATTTAGCACGTGTTATTTTGGCAGGCAAGCTTTGTTTAGGTTTAATTTGTATATAGACGTCCTCAAAATCAAACTCTATTGTAGACTGTGCGTTTTTATCCAGTCCACCCATCAGTGCAAGCATTTGTCCCTTAAAAGCCTTATGGTCTCCCATTATCCTTTTTTCAGGGATTTTTAAAGCCTCGCAGATTAAAACTTGCAGTTGAGGTTCAAGGACAAAATGCCCCCCTTGCCGAGCGGTTTGGGCATTAGAAGCTCGCGTATTTAAAGAGAGTTTGGTAGATGAAAAAGCAGATTGAACTTTCATAGAAAAATCTTTCAGGGGTGATTGTCTGTTTATTCTGATTTATAGGAAAGCCTAAAACAGCGATTGTATAAACATGGTTCGCCTGCCGTGAACGAACATAGGGGTGTCAACGCTGGTGGGTCTAAAAATGGGCCTGCCGTGACTCGAACACGGGACCTCACCCTTATCAGGGGTGCGCTCTAACCAACTGAGCTACAGGCCCTCACCTGCGGGGACGATGCCCCAACCACTCCCCATACAGTATAATGAACAAAAAGGAGTGTCAACGCTTTGTTTTATTTTCTTTGCTTCGCCTTATCTTCAATACTACTGTTTAACTCGGTTTCACCTGCTTACGCCAAGAAGGTGGAAGAAGACGTGGCAGGCTGGGGCGTCGTCAACCTAGAAGTGCCGCTTACGGAAAAACTGTCCATCACCACAGAACCCGAATTACGCATGACTGAAAAAGGCACACATGGAGGGCAACAACAATGGCGTAACGCCTTAAATTATGACATCTCCGAAAGCACACGGCTAACGGTGGGGCATATGTGGGCGGCACGGCATCGAAACAATGAAGACCTATTTACAGATACCACCCAATACGAAAACCGCTTGTACCAACAGGTGATCTACAAGCACAAGATCTTGAATACATTGAAGGTAGATCACCGCATTCGCTTAGAACAACGCTTACTGCAAGACATTGAAGATCCCTTGTGGTATGCACGGTATCGCTTGCGTTTGCGTGTGCCTATTAAGAAGAAAAGCACGCCTGTAGAAGCGGTGAAAACCCATGCCGTGGCGTCTTATGAACTGTTGGCTCATGTCAATCGTGTGGAAACGGTGAAGGCGGGGATCGTGCAACAGCGTCATTTCGTCGGCGTGAATCATGCGTTTAACCCCCATCTCAATATGGATGCGGGCTATCTGCTGGTGATGGGCGATCGCTTTGAGCAAGGCAGGTCGTTTATGAATCATGCGTTACTGGTGCAGTTAAATATCGTCACACCGCCGATAAAGACGTGGGTGAAAAAATAAGTTGCTTTTTTTCCGTGTTTTAGAGATACTCTTAAATGGAGAGGTGGCTGAGTGGTCGAAAGCGGCTTCCTGCTAAGAAGTTGTGGGGTCATAAGCTCCACCGAGGGTTCGAATCCCTTCCTCTCCGCCATTTTATGGCTTTCTCATCAATGTAGTTTAGAGGTTATCAATCATGTTACAGGCTTTTCCTACGCATCACCAAAATACGTCCCAACGTCAAGGGGCTATTTTGAGAGTACACATTTCACCTGATACAAACCCTTATCACGTAACAGATATTACTACAGGCTTATCTATTAAGGAACATAATAAAAAGCCCTATCAAATAGCCCATTTATTGCAAGAATGCTTGAGAGATTATCTTCAATCCGCTTATCCCGATATTCCAAAAAATCATATAAAATTCGACTCTTATCAGCCAGACAAATTAAACAGTCCCCATGTTTTGAAAGTAAAAATGCACGCTAAACATATGAAAGCTTGGTTAGATATCATACAGATTCTAGAACCTTTGCAAGGAATTTTCCATATCCTAAACAATCGTAGTTCACCGTATGCTTTTAACATTAACAGTCCTGTATTTGAATTTGAAGAAGGGGAATCGGCTCTAAGATATAAGTTAGCCAAACTTAAAGCTCGTATTGCTTCGTTACTTCCATATTATTTTAAACTGACCAGCCAAGAGCAATGGAAAAAAGTACAAATGCTTTACGCACATCAAGACTTTATTCATGATGCCTTATTGCCGACGGGTTTTAAGGCTATAAGATAACAAGGTTTACCATGACGCTTCTTCAAGACTTCAAAGAACTCTTCAGCACGCAAGGTATTCAAGCCTTTCGCATGAAAGCCTTTTACGCCTTTTTCTTCAAATGGGGATGCCTCACGGTGGGGCTGGTCTACCTGCTCCTGCTCCTGCCGATCAAGTTCACCGCCGATGCCTCGCTTCACGCCATGGATGCTATGACCAACTTGGAGCGTCTGCACTTTGTGATGTGGCATGATGACGTCGTGTTTGAAACCACTAAGGCGTGGCAAGGCAAAAAACGCAAAACGCCACGATCGGTTGAAGAAGCGTTGGACTACACCAGCAATGCTTTTAAAGGAAAACCCTTGCAATTGTTGAGTCCGCTTGATTCGCCGTATGAGATCTCTTGGGGGGATTCGTCACCTGCTCTGCCTTGTGGAGGGGCAATACATTGCTATAAAACAGTGATGAGCAAGCGTCATTTTGGCGTTTGGGCGGTGGATACCCAACATCATCGCTTGATTTACGATGCCGACGGTGGCGTAAAATCGTGGCAAGACAACTTCTTAACCAGCTTGAACGTCATGACGCTTTTCCCACTAAGGGACGATAAACCTTTTGCCTTTCAAATCGTGCAAGGGCATTTATTAAAGCCCATTGAAACCGCAACGACAAACCGCCTCTTTCAGTCGCATCGCTTGTATGGGGTGTTTCCGCTGTTTGAAAAGTCGTTGCCATCATTGCCAGCGGATGAACCACTCTTGTTGAAGGCAAAAACCGTTTAATCCCCCAAGCTAAGGGGGATGTTGAAGCGAAAAGCGAATCCTGTCGAAGTGAGTTTATCTCTCTCTTTCAAAGGATATATCATCGTGAAACGAAACTCGTTTTTGGCTATGCTTAGTCTGCTTCTGCTACTTAGTGGTAGTCTTTCGGCTTGTTCGCCAGAAGCCAGCGTGAAAGACGCTTGGCATAAGGTTAAAGCATCTGATAGCATGCACGAGTTCAAGTTCCAACTTAAAGCCATGCGTCGGGATGTAAAAACCTTGTTGAATCCGCTGGTGCGACCGTTTTTAAGCTATCCGTCTGAGCCTGATTTTCATGTTCGCTACAGTAGAGCAGAAGCTCCCTTACTCCAAGCTCACTTGGTGGATGCCCTTGCCCTTAAAAATGCCATGGAAAGCGATATTCGCACGCCGTTGACGAATATGCCTCGTACCTATACGCATAACCCCCGAAGAGGCGCGGCGAGCGTGTTTCATGGTCAAAATAGCGTACAAACAGGGGATCCGCTATGGCAAGAGCAGACCGTGAAAACGTGGGTGCAGACGCATCGATTTAGCCCTAATTTTAGAGCATTGTGGATGAATCACCCCGATTTAAAATCGCCCATGACGCATCAAGCGTGGTGGACATGGATTCAAGCCACTTTGCCTATTACAGGGCATGAAGCCCCGCTTTCCGTCCAAAAGCAAATGCGAGACAACCCTAGTGCAGAACTACAATGGCGTTTGGCTCAATATTTTCCGTATTTTCCGAGTGAATCGGTGCAAATCACCCAAAGCAAGCCCTTAAGTCGTGGTGAAGGCTTGGCGTTTGCCTTATGGCTAGCGGGTTTAGAAAAAGAACGCCGAAAAACCAGTGAAGACGCTTACACGGAATGGTGGGCAAGTCCCCTTGCGGATCCTGATGCACGAAGCTCTCTCATGCAAGATTGGAGAGCTTTAAGTCCGAGTCAACAACATACGCTAAACATGGCGTATGCCAACGGTGTCTTGGATGCCGTATTGAATGACACGCCTCCACATGCAGTGAAGGGCTTAAAACGTTGGCGTATTCGGTGGAACGCTCCGTTAAGCGTGAAAGAAGCGATTCGTTTAATGGCGTGGGCGGAAGCCAAGCGTGAAGAGCTGTCTTAAAATAGTGGTTTTTAAGCACTGGTTAGACGCTTGAAAATACGTCATACTGAAAAAGAGTAGCTCATTGAAAAAAGCATAGCCCAAGCTGTTGAAACGTTCATTTTTCGTCAATTTCTTAGTATTTCGTGTGTCAGAAAACAGAGTTTTGTGTGTCGAAAAAGAGGGTTTCGTGTGTCAGAAATAGGGGTTTCGTGTGCCAGAAATCGACTTTCGTGTGTCGAAAAGTCGAGCGATCTGTACACCATAGACCCTTCGACTTTTCTAATTTTTAGGAGTAGAATATAAAAACCCCTAAAAATTAAAAAGTGAAACCATGTCAAGCTTATTGGACTCCTTCCGCAAAACGCCGTCACGGCTTTATAGTATTATCCTCATTGAAACGATTTCAAGCTTCGGGAGCTTCTTCACCTTTGTGGCAAGCATGGCGTTGTACATTGAACTCACAGGCGATGTCAGCTCGTGGTTTTGGGTACCGTTGATTAAAGCCATCGTACCGTTGCTGGCTAGTCCCTTAACGTTGAAATTATTGAAGCATCAAAAAGCTTGCCCTTCAACAGGCTGGGTGTTGGCGTTAAACATCCTAGGCATCGCTATTTTGGCAAGCTTTCCCACCATCGAAGTCTTTTTTGTGGTGATTGCCTTTATGTCGTGGTTGGAGACACTGGCTCAACCCTTTTTTCGCCAATGGGCAAGTGAACAGATCCATGAAGATGAACTCTTGAACTATAATGTGACAGGCGAAACCCTGCGTTGGGTGCTGTTTACGGTTGCCTTAGGTTTATCAGGTCTTGTGACGGCTCACTTTAAGGCATTTGCCTGTTATTGGGTGGATGTATTCGTCACAGGGATAGCTTTTGTGATGTGGTGGGGCGTTCGTAAAGACATGGAAACCCCTCGCTTTACAGGGGAACCACTGTTGGAAGAGTTACAAGAACGTGAAGAAAAAACAGGGCTATTTGCCGTTTTTCACAACGCCCGTTGGGATTTGCTCTTTGGTTCGCCTTTGGTGACGATTTTATGCTTCACGTATTGGGCAATGAATACCATTTCCGCCTTTCAAGGGGGGCTAGCCTTGCCCTTTGTGGCAGAAAATGGCTGGAAACCTGAAGTCACGCACGCTAGTTATATGTATGCAATGTTGGCATTAGGAGGCTTAATTGCCTTTACGCTCCAACAAAACAAGAAAATTAAACACGGCTTAAAAACCGCCAGCTTGGGTTTACTAGCGATTATGATCGCCCTAGATGCTTCAGGAGCCTTAGGTAAAGTACTCGCAGGTTCGAACTTCCCTCTTGTGTTGGGCATTCAAGCCATTTTCGGAGCGGTCATCATGTTCTTAAATGCCATGTTAAACACACGTTTACAACGCCAAGCAGGGCCAGAGCATACAGGAGAAGTCTTTGGGATTTTGGTCACCGTGCAAAAGTCTTTGCGGATTCTAGGTTATGCGGGTTCAGGCTTGATTTTGAAGTTCCTACCTTGGGGCGGTCACTGGGGATTTTTGCTCTCTTCGGCGTTGGAGTTCATGGTCGTTATTGCGATTGTGGTGGCTCAACGTACTCAGAATAAACGCCGTTCTAAGTAACCGATGTTGAAGGAGGTTTACCCTTTTCATCACCGCCTTCATTACCTGTTTCCATGCCTGAAATTAAGTAAACGAGTGGTAAGATTTTATCTACATGACGTAAAACAGGAATACTTTCTAACGCCTTTGTTGCCGTAAAGCCCGCCGCCATGTCATCGACTTGAATAACAAAGTCTTTTGCATGTATTTTACGAGGCGGAATATCATCTTTATGGATCCGTTTATTGAGTTGGTTGGAAATAAATGATCCAATGGTCACACCACCGACAATACCCAATAAGTTGGTTAGTGTAGATATTGGTATTTTATGAATGAGTTTTTTTGAGGTGAGCCAAGTCATTTTAGGGAATTTTTTACCTAGTTTTTTAACTTGTTCGTCGAAAAATATACACAATGCAACAGGTGCTGCAATGTTGGTAATGAATTGATAGTTCCCTTCTTTTATTTTCGCCCACGTGTCTTTACCCTTGTCGTTAATGATTCCACCAGCTAAGCCCCCTAAAATAGCGGAAGCCCCTAAAGCGTAGATCTGTTTCCACTCATAATGCACCATAAAGGGAGCAAGTACTTTTTTTAAGCCCTTGGCGTCTTTAAACTTACCTTGCATACCTGCCATTACGATCATCGGCAAGATCGTTCCTAGCAAACTCCCTACAGCGACAGGCATCGATGTTTTACGTTCAGGTTCAATTTCTCGTACATTAGATTGTAGTAAATCGAAGTCGGCAGGGGGGAAGGCATCTTGAGGCACCTTTTGAGATCCATTTCTGTCCTGGTTGATTAAACCCTTCATATTAGTGATGTTCATCGGTTGAGAGTGAGCGCGGAATGATGTATCCATAAAACGTCAAGGACTCCTGTAAATTAAAAGACTTATTAGCATGAAAACCAGAAACATTTTATTGATGCTAGCCATTTTTTTTACAATCTCAATCGCCTTTTTTCTGTGTTTGGTGTTTAATAAAAACATATTTACGCTTTTAATAAGGGGTGTTTTATGCAGACAACTCACACAAGTTTAAACAACATAACCGCTGAAAAGCATCCACCGCATGGCTTGCTTAAATCAACGGCACCTTTTCCTAGGCTCGAAACGAACCAAGCGGTCATTCAAGAAGTGTTTTCGTCTATTCAAGGTGAAGGGCTACATGCGGGTGAACGTCAAGTCTTTGTCAGAGTCGCCCATTGTCACCTCCATTGTGCGTATTGCGACACGCCCATGACGACTCCACGAGGCGATTGCTTGGTGGAAACACAACCTGGGTCTAAGCAATGGGTAGCGGTACCCGGTTTACAACGGGTGGAAGACACGGAAATGTTGATTGCAGGTTTGATCGCTCAAGCTCCCCATCATAGTGTAAGCTTCACTGGGGGAGAACCCTTGTTGTATCCGTATTATCTCGCCAGCCTGATGGAGCGTATTCAGCGCTTGGGTGTAAAAACCTACCTAGAAACAAGTGGCACGCAACCCCATAGTTTAGCGAAGGTCTTGCAATTTATTGATATTATTTCCATGGATGTCAAACTGCCTTCCACGACCAAAGAATCGGAGCGTTGGCAACAACACGCTGATTTTTACCGTACCGCCAAACAAGCCCCACAGGTAGAGCTTTTTGTTAAAGTCGTGGTGAATCACGACACGACCCTAGAAGAATTGACACATTTGACGTCGATTATTACAGATATTCATACACCGATTTATCTTCAACCGGAAACCTCTCTTTTGGAAGACGGCGTCTTAAACATTACGGCAAGCCACTTATTGAACTTACAAGGCTTTTTGGCTCGGCATTTCAGCACCGTTCGAGTGCTTCCCCAAACCCATAAAATGATGAAGATTTCTTAATGACCACAAGTCGTCCTTCCTTTACGTCTCATAGGGTTTTAGGCACTGATCTTTACGGCGATGTGCTGGTGATTGGGGCGGGTTTGGCAGGTTTAACGACCGCACTGGCGGCGGCTGAAGCAGGCTTAAGCGTGTTGCTCGCCTTTAAACCGAAAGATGCCACCGAATCCAATTCAGCATACGCCCAAGGGGGCATCGCTGCCTATGTCGAATGGAACACCCCTGATTCATTAGAACAACATGTGCAAGACACCCTTGAAGCAGGAGCTGGTTATAATATTGAAGACGTGGTTCGTCAGATTTTAGCCGAAGGCAATGAAGCCATTAAAACCCTGATGCGTTACGGTGTTGCGTTTGACTTGGATCCCGAAGGCGTGCCAGCCTTAACGCAAGAAGGGGCGCATTCTCAACGACGCATCTTACATGTCAATGGGGATCAAACAGGGGTAGGGATCGTCACGCCTTTAATTGAGCGTGTTAAGGCGTCTGAACATATTCAGATTTTACCGTATCATGCCTTAGAAGCCTTGCATCAAGGCAAGAATCAGGCTATTGTCGGGGCGACTCTTTATGACACTCAACACGCTGAATTCAGAGTGGTGCATACCCCCAATGTGGTGCTTGCCACAGGCGGTTACGCAGGGCTTTACCTTCATGCCACCAATACGGCAACCGATGGTGTGAAAGCCTTGTTTTTAGCTCATCAAGCAGGGGCTAAACTTAAAGATTTACACTTGGTGCAGTTTCACCCCACCGCCTTTGTTACGCAAGGAGAGGTTCGTTTCCTAGCCAGCGAATCGTTAAGGGGCGAAGGGGCATTACTCGTGAATGCCGACGGTCAACGCTTTATGCAAGCGGTGCATCCGCAGGGAGAGCTTGCCCCTCGGGATGTGGTGGCTCGTGCGATTGCATCCGAAATGATTAAGACGGCACATCCCTGCGTGTATTTGGATATGCGTCACACTAGTAAAGCCTTTTTAGAACAACGTTTCCCTAATATCTATCACACCGCCTTACGTTACGGCATCGATATGGCCACGGATCTCTTGCCTGTGGCACCCGCCGCACACTATTGCATGGGAGGCATTGAAGCCACGTGGCAAGGGAAAACCGCTATTTCGGGCTTGTTTGCGATTGGTGAAGCCAGCTGCACAGGCTTACATGGGGCGAATCGATTGGCATCGAACTCCTTGCTAGAATGCGTCGTGATGGGGAGAAATGTCGTGGATATTCTAGAAAAGCCGTTGCCTTCCAACGATAGGGATGCTCTCGCTTGCACGCCTCATCCAACAGTTCAGTCGACTTCTCAACATAAGGATTCAGGCTTTTTAAATCAGCTTAAAAAATTGATGTGGCAGTATCTTGGCTTGCAACGCAGTCAAGCAGGCTATGATGCCTTAGGTCTTGAAATAAAAAGGCTCGAAGCATTGTTTTCGCATGAAAAAGATTTGGCGTTTTTGGTCAACACGGCTTTACGTCATGCCGAAGCAATGCCCAGCTCTTGCGGGAGCCATCATGTATTAGAAAAGCCTTTGTCCCTAAAGTAAAATGTCGAAGGGGGGACTTGAACCCCCACAGATTTCTCCGCACGCCCCTTAAACGTGTGCGTCTACCATTCCGCCACTCCGACAAGCTTACTAGTAGTTTAGAAGAAACATAACACGCGGTCAACTGGCAGGGTACAAATTGTATGAATTTAAAAAATAAATTCCCCTTGCGGAATTGAGAGCAACGCAAGGGGAATTATCTCACTGGGGCGACAGTGTATGTTGAATTGGCTTGACATGAAAAACGTTTTACGGGAGTTATGACGCTTTGTGTCTGAAACCAATTTTTAAAATTTTACGTGAACTATCTACGCTTTGTACCTGAAACCAATTCTGAAAATAAAGTCACAGGAGCGGTAATGGGATTTGTCATCATAAAGGTTTTTAACCAAGAATGCTTTCTAACATGATTAAAGCGATCTGCTTCAGTGATGCTTTGACGAACATCGGCGTTATTGGCTAATGAAGATTGGCTTGCGACTGAATAAACCATGAATGATACTCCTGCTATTTTCAACTATGTAATACTTGAACTCTTTTCTCTTGCTTTATACATCTTAATAAAGGATTAGTCTTAGGAAGAATTGCCAATTGGTTACATTACGTTACAAAGCTCTATCTATATTGAAACAGACAGAGCTTTGTAAAGGGAATAGAAATAGGCGAACTTAAAAAATGAGGCGTTGCATCGATGAATCTTCGAGCTTAGACTCGAAAATAAGTACATCACCATCCTTAATAAACTCAGTAACACCAAGTGGTAAAGCAAACCCGTTACGAATATGAGCTAAAACCTTTAAACCTTCAGGAAAAGTAATGTAGCTTAACATTCGATTGCGAAAACGAGTTGTGCGCGTGGCAACAACCGCAAGGGTTCTTAGTCCTTTTCTAATTTCTTGACCGTACGTTAAGACGCTTAAGCGTTCTAAAAGATTACCGCTAGGCATAGAAACCTCCCCATAGATCGACATTGTGTAAGTTGTAATTGCAGTCGGATTCACAGGCAATGCAAGTTGGTAAACATGACCTTAGCTACATTATACAGTTTTGTGGTCATGTGACAAGTATGTAACAATTTGGTATCATACACCAAGCTAGAAGAAACGAAAGTTCAAGAAAAAGGGTTTCAGGGTCGTTTAGGCAGGCATCCAAGCAGGACGAATGGGACTGGTATTGTCATACACCACAGGGGTTTTCGACACGAGTACATTCAAGCCATGGTGATTTTGCTTAATTTCAAATTCCTTATTCAAAGTGCCTCCAAACGTAGACCACGCACTATAAGCCGCCAACAAGGCTTCCAACACTGAACTAGGCGCTAAGTTCGTAGGCACATTTTTAACTTTTAATTCTTCTTGAATAAGCCCCTGCAAGGCTCGACACCCTTGGGGAGAACGACTTTTATAAGGAAAGAAAAACTTGAAACTCGCCTTTGTATTTGGGGTATAAGTCAAAAACGGTAAGATGCCTAAATCACTGATTTTTTTATAAAGGAGATACGCCCTGTCTGAAAATCGATCCACCACAGGACGGTCGTATTCAGGATTGTCGAGCCGCATGGCGTTGTACTTGATTTCTTCTTGCCGAAAACGTCCAGGAATTGCGAGGTTTTTAGGCATGTCTAAAGACACCACCAAGGTATGAGCCGCCCCTAATTGGGTGAGAACGTCTAAAATGGCTTCATCATTATAGAGTTTATCCATACGTAAAAGCGTCAAGTCTCTGTCTAAAATAGCGATACCGCTTTCCAACGACGCATTAGGGGCCAGATCAATTCCTACAAAAATCCAGCGTTGCGCCATATTCGCTTGGGGGATTTCATCCCAAGACGTGATCGGTTTACGTTCGTATAAGGGACTATAAGTCATCATCATGTCTTTGTTTCCTTTTAAGATGATTGCCAAGCCTTGATGGTGTCCACCACCAGCTTGACGTTGGTGCGTGGTGTTTTGGGTAAAACGCCGTGACCTAAGTTAAAAATGTAATGGGAATCCCCACCTTCAGCCAACAAGCGATGCACTTCGCTGAGCAAAGCCGTTTCGTTTTGGCTAAACAAAAAGCTTGAATCCAAGTTGCCTTGCAAAATACGAGAGTCTCCTAAGATTTGACGAGCGTCGCTTAAGGACGTCAAATCGTCAATACTAATGGCATCCGCAGGGCTTTGCCCGATGACGTCCAGCATACCTCGGCTATTTTTCACAAATAGCACGATGGGGATATGCGGATGCTTGGCTTTCACGCCCGCAATCACTTGGTTTTGATAGTGCATCACAAAGTCGTGATAGTAGCGAGTCGGCACAAGCCCGCCCCATGTGTCAAACAATTGCAGGACTTCCGCCCCTGCGTCCACTTGCATGCATAGGTAAGGAATCAACATATCGGTGATGCGTTGTAAAATCGTGTGCAAACGCTGGGGATCTTCCAAAAGCAAGGCTTTGGTGTGTTGCCCTGTCTTCCAGCTTTTGCCTTCTAGGGCGTAACTGGCAAGCGTCCATGGGGCGCCTGCAAAGCCAATCAGCGCAATGCCTGTGCCTGTGAGTTCACGACGCATCATCGTCAAGGCATCCGCAAGGAAACCGCAAGACTCTTGCACATCCACAGGGTGAAAGGCGTCGACATCGCTGGCGGTGCGCAAGGGGTTGGCAAAGGCAGGGCCGTGTGAATCGGTGAAGCTCAAGTCTAAGCCCATGGCTTCAAGGGGGATGAGAATATCCGAAAAAATAATGGACGCATCAAAACCAAAGGCTCGCAAGGGTTGCAAGGTAACTTCCACGGCGACTTCAGGCGTTTTACAGATTTCTAAAAAACTATAGTGTTGACGAACAGCTTGGTATTCATGCATGTAACGCCCTGCTTGTCGCATCATCCACACGGGAGGACGCTTAAGGGACTTGCCTTTAAAGACTTCTAAGAGCAAGGGGGCTTCTGGTTTAATTTGTTGAGGTAACGCCGTTTTTTCATAGGGGAGTAAGGTTAAAGCTTCTGCGGTGGTCACGATGGAGACTCCTAAAAATAATTTATTCTATTATGACACAAAAAGTAGTTTAGGGGATTTTAGGCTAGTATCGTGTTTCTCTCTTAATCTAATGGTAATGTCGTGCGTCGTTTTATTGCTTTGCTATTTCTCACATTAATGACTCTTTTCGCCGTCGTTCCTTCCACCGATGCGGCGTCTTACCTATGGCACCCCAGCTATGCGGACGACCGAGATCTTCTGCATTACGGTGAAATTCGTACTGTCAAGATACAAAGCAAAGTGAATATCAATATCGCCACCTATGATGATCTCATCACACTTCCAGGGGCAAATGGACGTATTGCCTTGAGTGTTATCGGGGGGCGTCCCTATAAATCGTTACATGATTTAAACAAATTAAATGATACATTAAGCCCAAATCAAGTACTTTTACTACAACGCAATTGGCGTGGCTATCTGATTTTTTAGACTTGTCAAGTCCATACTAGAAATTTTACAATTCAAAAAATATGTTACAAGTCTTGTAAAATATGCAAAAAGTACTTTCCTGTTTGATTTTTTCGGGTAATATAAATACATGAGATCGAGCTTCACCTATTGACAAAGCGTCTATAGGTTCCGGCCATTTCCCTTGACTTGCTTCAGAAACCTCTCACGGTGTTTTCCTTCCTTTTGTTGAAGGATTACTTGTGATGTTTTCTGATTTAAGTATGTATGTGTTTGTTTGAGTGAATCCAAAAAGCTTTTGCCCAAGACGGCGCAAAGGTGTTTACATGAAAGGGGGGATGACCAAAGAGTCCCTGTGATGATTGAGTGAAACGATCACAACGACTCGACGCTGGGTTGCTTACCTTGTGAAAACCATTTGATATAAAGGGTTGTATTCAATCAAAATCATTGTTTAGCCTTTGTTTTTTAATTAAATAACAGTTTTTTTCCTGTTTTTCAGATGATGCCATGGCATTGATATGAAAACATATTGCATAAGAGAGTGGCGTCCTGTTTCGACAGCGACGCCTTTTATTTTTTGATTTTGGCTGTTTTTTGGGCTTGGCTAGCTCCGTTCTTAGCTGGTGCTGTCAGAGACCTTTGCTCCGCCAAAGGTCTCCAACACCTCTAAAGGCGGCTTAAGGGAGGGAGGGTCTTTGTCGCCCCCCTCCCTTAAGAATCCCACCCCTCTCGCTTTCCCTTCGTTCCTGCCGTCCGCTAGGAAGGCTCGCATTTTTGCGTTGTCGGCAAGCCTTCTGTACGTCATTGCGTGTTGATTTTTGAATCGTTGCACAAGCAGACGTCCAAGCACTAAATCCGAGCGGGTGAGCGAACTGCGAATCCCCGAGTGATTTTGCGGACGTCGTGCAAAGGAGTGATGCGAGGAGGTGGGGATTCAGGGGGGATTTTCAAGGGGGGACGAAGGGGAGGAGAAACGCAATGCGTCCTTCCCTGTCCCCCCTTGAACCGCCTTTGGGGGTTTGGGGAGTCTTTGGCGGCACAAAGACCCCCAAGCACCAGCTCAAGAAACAAGCTAGAAACCTAAAAGAAATATCACTTTTTAGATATAAAACAGGATAAATGACGACTAAATTGGTTCAAAAATCATCTGCCCATTTTTAGGATCCAGCGTTAATTTAAAGTGCTGAATAAAACTCAAGCCTAACAAGCCTACAAAACTATTGCCTTCACCAAAATCCATGACGGTCGCTTCCACATTCGAAGCTTCAATGCCATTAACGGCGACGGTCTTTAATCTCACTTTGGGGACATCTAGCTCACCATTAGCGGTGGTAATGGCTATTTTTTCGCTATTCTCTAAGTCTAATCCCAATTGACGTGCCATGCGTCTTGAAATGGTGGTGTAAGTCGCCCCTGTGTCCAAAATGAAATGCCCTGTGGCTTTGTCGTTAATTTTAACTTGAATAAATAACGCTTTCGGCTTTAAAGACATAGGTACAGACGTAAATGGCCCTGTAGTTCGAGACATCACGACATTCGCTGTAGCTTGTGACAAGTTCGGCAAACCAGGCAAGGGAACTGAGCTGACTTTCCCTTGAAGGCTTTCTTGCAAATTAGTGCCGATACTGGTGGCGACTTCTTCAAACCAATTAGAACCTTGAGCAGGTTCTGTATTGGGGGAAGTCGTTCTTTTGTCTTCTAAGGAAATACGACGGCTGGGGTTCGATGCCACCGCAGATGCTGTAACCGATTTTGTGGATCCTATTTTAGAGGCATGCATCCACGCATTGCCATCTTGAAATCCAGCGGCTTTTTCTGCAATGGTTGCATTCCATTCTTTTTGAACGGCATCAGGGTGAAAAGACAGTACAATCAATAGTACAGACATGCCCATGAAAATAAGACAACTACGTTCTAATAATACTTTGGTTTTTTCCCAAGAAGGCAGGGGGAGCATCGTCATATTAACTCATCCTTTATCCAAAAATTACGGTGATCGCTCTTATTCCTTCGGCCCAGTGCGTATGATGATAAACTTGACTCCTCTATGTGAAGGGGGTCACGCGAAAAGTATGGTCGTTTTTAGGTTTCTCCCTTAAAATAGCGGGTATAAAAAGAAAGGTTCTTTCTATGCTTGACGTTCACCAAACACGTTCAAATACATCTAATCATGGAACTACTACGCTACCCGTTTCAGATAAATCGAAGGCTTGGCTCACGGGAATGCTTGATAAAATGATGACCCACTTGGATGAAAATAGCGGCACCATACGTCATAGCGAACCTGAAAAATTGATTGTTTCCCTAGAAGATTCCTTTTCCGCCAAGCGTTGGGACGAAGACACCATTCACCATTTAATGCTTCAGCTACCCAAGCTCAAGCAGGTGCACTTTATGGGGCATGGTAATCCGTTTTTAGTTTTGAATAACTTTCCTAAACTTTTGAAAATTTTTGATGAACATTATGGCGTAAAATGCCATATTGAAGTAGCACCTTCTACACTTTCTATTAACAGCCAAGAGATATTAAACTCCCCTATCTCTAGCCTTTCAATTTTAATGGAAAGCCATAGCCCTTCCAATTTTCATATGCTCACAGGGCAAGCGACTTCGGTTTTCTTACAGTATCAAGACGCCTTGTATCGATTTCTAACCAAACGCCTGCATCATATACATTCACATAAGAAAACAAATGGCTTAGAAGCGTCATTACAGGTATGGGTTCAGTTCAACGTCAATCAGTTTAACTATAAATTGATACCTACCATGTTACGGACTGCGGAACAGTGGGGCGTGCAAGGCGTGCATTTAGTGAATCATGCTAGTTTAGAAGAGTTGCCCTTTGTCGATGAAGAAGCCGTCAAAAGCTTTAAAATGCCTTTGTACCAAGAAGATGCTGAAACCGTGGGATTTCTAAAACGCATTCAAGCCGAAGATTACAGAGTCGCCTTTGAACTCCCGACTTTACTTGAATTACAACACAATAAGCCTACCAATCGTTTTTGTGAAGCCGCTTATTCAACGGTTACGATGGACACCGCTTTTAACACGTCACCTTGCCCCAAATGGGCATTGCTTGAAGCGGGTAGTCGTAAAATTTGGCAAGGGGATTTTTGGAATGCCCCTCATTTTCAATATGCTCGAGCCATTCATCACCATGCGACACCAGCAGGTCGCTCATCAGCATCAGTCAAACGAATACCTGTACCTGATGCCTGCGTCCATTGCACCTTGAACTGTTCCCCAGCTCAAAAGCAAGCCACGCATAACACGCATTTGTTATAAAAACTAGCTCAAATGGGCGTTGGAGGTTTTTTCGACCCGTGTGGTGCTAAAGACTTTAGGGGCTTCAACTTCTTCAAAATAGGTATCGTCTTGGGCGTCTTGTTCCGCATCGGTGAGGGTTTTGCCTGTTTGCATTTGACGACGTCCGCCAAAAAGGTTGGAAATAATGTTGCCCAAGCCGTTTTGGCTTAAATACTGAATCGGATTCGTCATTTGCTGGCTACGAGTCAAGTTTTGATTCGCTTGCAAGACGTTCAATTGCTCTTGAATCTGCTGGACTTGACGCACGAGATCTGAAAACGAACGAGTGGTAAGCATTTGATCCGTTGCAGGCCCATTTAAAGGCGAGTTCGTCAACGGCGGTAAGGGTGACGTATAAGTCGGGGCATTGATCTTAGGAATAACCAAAGGTTTGGATGCCACCGCATCCACTGCCGAAGAAGATGATACGGCAGTATTGTATTGAGGAGGTGGTGACGATAAATTATAAGACATCATTCGTTCAACCGTTTCATAATAAGATCAGGGGATTGTAGGGTGCTTGCAGGTTATTGAACAAGGGTTCCAGTAGCAAAAAGGTGAAAACGATCCCAAAAAATGCTATTAACCTTAAAACGCAGACACATACAGGTTTATTTTACGGCATTTTCCTTGAAATGTAAATGACTAAGGTCTAAACTTGTTACAAAAATAGTAAAAAATAAGTTTCAGGCTCTTACAGAAGGATGAGACCGATAAAAAAGCCTTCTATATTAGAAGGCTTAAATGGTTGCGGGGGCTGGATTTGAACCAACGACCTTTGGGTTATGAGCCCAACGAGCTACCAGACTGCTCCACCCCGCGACGTAATGGCTTGTCTGTTTCATCATCTTACCGCAAACGAATTGCATCACAACGTCGGGGCTTGTTCTGTTACAATCCGTTACAATTGGGCTGTGTCGATGAGCGGGCTGTCAGGCTTCGGCAGAACCCCCTGCTTTTTTATGCTAGAATAGTCTAGATGAATTGGCGAATTGGAGGACAAAAGTGAAGCCTTTCACCCTACTCGATGCTTTGAAATCCCACACCTTGCTCTGCGACGGTGCCATGGGAAGCCAAGTCCAAGCCATGGACTTGAGCGTGGAAATCGACTACTTGAACTGCGAAAACTGCACCGAAATCCTCAACAAATCACGCCCCGATCTCGTCAAACAGATCCACCATAGCTACCTCGAAGCAGGTGCCGACTGCATCCAAACCAACAGCTTCGGCTCGTCCACGATTACCCTTGGCGAATTTGGCTTAGAAGCCGACGCCTTTGAATTGAGCCGACTCGCTGGCATGCTCGCTCGTGAATGCGTGAGCGAAGCCACGCAAAAAGACGGCAAGGCTCGCTATGTACTCGGATCAATCGGACCAGGCACGAAGTTGCCAAGCCTCGGGCATATTGGCTATCACGACTTGCTCGCAGGCATTAAAACGCAAGCCCAAGGCTTGCTCGCTGGCGGTGTCGATGCCTTTCTCATCGAAACCTGCCAAGACACGCTACAAATCAAAGCCGCCGTAGAAGCCTGCAAGCAAGCACGGCAGGAGCATCACGGCGATGTGTACATCCCGATATTTGTGCAAGTGACGGTTGAAACCACAGGCACGCTACTGGTGGGGGCGGACATTAACGCCGTCATCGCCATATTGTCTAGCTTAGACGTGGATGCCCTCGGCATGAATTGTGCCACAGGGCCTGTTGAAATGGAAACTCACTTGCAACAGCTCGCCGAAGGGTGGGAAAACTTGATATTCATCCAGCCGAATGCGGGCTTGCCTTGCTTGAAACACGGCAAAACGCATTATGATCTCACGCCTGAACAGCTGGCAACGCATCTAAAAACGTTTATCGCCAAATACAAGCTCAACCTCATCGGCGGATGTTGTGGCACGACGCCAGCCCATATCCGTGCCTTGGATGCGATGCTCTCTTCGCTCCCAGGAGCAAGACGCCCCTCTTTCCAAGCTCGAACGGTCGAAAAAATACCGCAAGTGGCGTCGCTCTATTCAGCGGTGGATTTACGCCAAGAAAACGCCTATTTCGCCATTGGCGAACGGTGCAACGCCAACGGATCCAAAGCCTTCCGAGACGCCCAAGCTGCCGAAGATTGGGACACCTGCTTGTCGATCGCCCTTGAACAAGAACGTGAAGGCTCGCACGCCCTAGACGTCTGTACTGCCTATGTCGGACGAAACGAAGTCGCCGATATGACGGCTTTTCTCACCCGCCTGCGAGGCAGTAGCACGCTACCCTTGGTCATCGACAGCACGGAATTACCTGTTTTAGAAGCATCGCTTGCCCTGTATGGAGGCAAGGCAATTTTGAATTCGATCAACTTTGAAGACGGCGAAGCCCCTGCTCATGCACGACTCAAGCTCGTCAAAGCCCACGGAGCCAGCGTCATTGCGTTGACCATTGAAGAAGCAGGCATGGCAAAAACCACCGAAGACAAGGTTCGAGTCGCCAAGCGGTTGATTGACTTTTGCGTCAATGAATACGGCCTACCGCACAACGATATTTTGATCGATCCCTTGACCTTTACCATTTGCACAGGCAATGAAGACGACCGTCCCTTGGGCTATTACACGCTCGATGCCATTGAGCAATTGAGCCAGCTTTATCCTGATATTCAAATCATTTTAGGGTTGTCGAATATCTCATTTGGGCTGAATCCTACGGCTCGTAAGGTGCTAAATTCGGTGTACTTGCACGAAGCCGTCAAACGAGGCATGACGGGGGCGATCGTCCATGTGTCGAAGATTATGCCCTTCCACAAAATCGACGAAATCCAGCGAGAAACGGCGTTGGATCTCATCTACGACCGCAATCATGAGAAGGGAAATCCCTTGCAACGCTATTTGGAATTGTTTTCCAATGTGCAGAGTTCAGGCATCAAAAAAGATCCGTTGGCTCACTTGCCTGAAGCGATTGAAGCACGGCTCAAGCAACGGATCATCGACGGTGTGAAAATCGATCTCGCCAGCGATCTCGAAAAGGCGATGCTCACCTACACCCCCTTGGATATTATCAACACGTTGTTGCTCGATGGCATGAAAGTCGTCGGGGAACTCTTTGGGAGTGGGCAAATGCAGTTGCCGTTTGTTTTGCAGTCGGCGGAAACCATGAAGGCGGCGGTGGCATACTTAGAGCCGTTTATGGAAAAGATCGAGGGGCAGGAAAAAGGCACGGTCGTACTCGCCACCGTCAAGGGCGATGTTCACGATATTGGCAAGAACTTGGTGGATATTATCCTCACCAATAACGGCTATAAAGTCCATAATTTGGGCATCAAACAACCGTTGGATGACATCCTAAAAGCGGTGGAATTACACAAGCCGAATGCGATTGGCTTGTCGGGGCTTTTGGTGAAATCGACCGTCATTATGCGAGAGAACATGATCGCCTTGCAGGAAAAAGGCTACAGCCTGCCTGTTTTTCTTGGCGGAGCAGCGTTGACTCGGCAATATGTGGAAGTCGATTGTTTTGATGAATATCCGCATGTGGCGTATGTGAAAGATGCCTTTGAAAGCCTCGCCATGATGCAGAAAATAGGAGACGGCACCTTTGATGCCTATGTGCAGGAACGCTATAGCAGTTATGCTTTAGAACCCTCTGAAGGCATCCCTCACCCCAACCCTCTCCCTAAGGGAGAGGGCGTTAAGGAAACCCTCACCCCAACCCTCTCCCATAGGGAGAGGGTGTTGCAAACACCGCCTCCACAAAAAGCGGTGGATGAAGGCTTGTACTTGAGCGATGCGGTGGCTCCGCTGTTGACGCCGACGGTTGCCGAACTCCTGCCCTATGTGGATTTAAAGACCTTGGCGACTCGCAATTGGGGATTTGCTCCGCCGAATGACGGCGAAAGCGAAACGGCGTGGCGTGAACGCTTGGATTTAGACGGCATCTTGCATCGAACGCTGGGGCATCCTGAGGTGGCGGAGGCGTTGAAGCCTCACGCCGTGTGGGGTTTGGTGCAGGCGAAGGGCAACCCTCACCCCAACCCTCTCCCAAAGGGAGAGGGGGTAAATCCCACGCTCGCCCTTTATAAGTCTCCCACGTACGACACGCCCTTTGCGACGTGGGAAACGCCGATTGCTCCTATTTGGGGTAAGGATGAATCGTTAAGCTTGGTGCAAGGCGTTTCCGCCGAAGGGGATCCCCTGGCGATTTTTGCGGTGACCTTGGGTGAAGACATCGCCGAGTTGGCTCGGGTGTGGTTTAAGGAAGATCGCTATCAAGATTACTTGTTTTTGCATGGGGTTTTGGGGGAATTAACGCAAGCGATGATCCGTTGGTTGAAGGCGACCGTCATTTTGCCTTATGGGGCGGGTGTTTCCAGCATTCACTTGGGGCCAGGAGCGAGCCATTTGCCTGATTTACGCACGCAAGTCGCTATTTTGGAGGCGTTGCACACGGATCGTTTGGGCTTACATTTTGTGGAAGAGGGCTTGACGCTGTCTCACGAAGATTCATCGACGGGGCTACTGTTGTGGAATCCGCTATTGGCATCGGTGGGGTGGTAGGAAATAGAGGAGCGTTTAGTATGAAATTAGAGAAAGCTATTGAGAAAACAAAAGAGCTTATAGAGCAGGGTCAAAAATTTACGTTTGATGATAAAAAAACTCCACGTTTTGACACTTGGAGAATTCACGTCGCCGAAATTGTTTTACCTTATACAAAAATGGAAGCCGATCGGCGTTTAGTGGAAATAGATGGAATAATACCAGATAAAAAATTTTATAGGATTACGATTAATTCCTATGACCCTGATTACTTTAATCGAGGCGTAAATATATGGACGACAAAACTTCAGAGCATATTAGAACATTTAGAAGATCGGCAAGAACAAAGCTTCCAAAATGAAAAGCTTTCTTCGTCCGACAAAAACCAAGTCTTTATTGTTCATGGACATGATGGAGAAATGTTAGACAAAGTAGAGCTATTCCTTCTTAAAACAGCTGAATTAAAGCACTTAAAACCCGTTGTTCTAAAGGATCAATTGAATGGCGGACGTACTATTATTGAAAAATTAGAACAAGTGGCAGAAGGGGCGTGTTTTGCTATTGTTTTATATAGTCCTGATGATGAAGGTAGGAGTAAGTTAGATGGTGATTGCAAAGCGAGGGCAAGACAAAATGTCGTATGGGAACATGGCTATTTTGTTGCTAAGTTAGGAAGAACTCATGTCGTTGCTATTCATAAGAATAGTGATGACCTTGAAATACCTTCCGATTTACAGGGTTTAATTTATCTTGAATTTGAATCGGACTGGAAAACGGATTTATTAAAAGAACTTCAGGGCGTTGGATTGGCATAAATCGTTTCGTCATCCTGAATGAGCCGACCTGTCCCCTCTCCTAATTTTAGGAGAGGGAAGGAACGTCTGAAAGACGTTCAAGGGTGAGGTTAAATTCACAAACGGAGTCTAGGGTTTAACCGCCCCCTAGCCCCCTCCTAAAATTAGGAGGGGGGACAAAGCAAATCGAACGCTCACCGACCACGTAAAAAAACGTGGGTTTTCGGCACTAGGCAGAAGATCAAAAAGAAGTCATACTGAAAAAGAGTGGCTCCTTGAAAAACGACGAAAAGACACCGTTTTGGAGTGAGTTTTTCTAGTTTCTTCACAATTCATGGATCAAAAACAGACTTTCATGGACAAAAATCGGACTTTCGTGGACAAAAAACAGACTTTCATGGCCAGAAAATCGACTTTCGTGGCCCAAAAAACGACTTTCATGGCCAGAAAATCGACTTTCGTGGACAAAAAACAGACTTTCGTGGGTCAAAAAGTCGACTTTTGTGGGTCGAAAAGTGTCGTTCCCCATGCACGTCAAAAGATCTGACCACCACCATCATGCAAAATCCATCGCCATCACATCGTGGCATCACTGGCAACATGATTTGGATGGATATTTTTAAAGCAGTTCACCCAAAATGCCTTCTGTATGCTAGAGTGAACAATGAGAGAATTATGAATTAAGGAGTTGCACTTTGACTATTTTAGCCAAACCTTTGTTAGTGGCAACGTGTGTCTGTCTTCTTTTTTTAGGCTTTGGTGTAACTCCCTTTGCAATGGCAGAAGAAGGGGGTTCAACTCTTTCCAATTTTGAACGCTTGTATCAACGAGCTTTAGTACAAAATCACGATCTTCAAGTGTTACAAAAGCAACTAAAGCTTACCGAAGCGGACATTACCATTGCAGGCTATATCCCTAACCCCAGTATCAATGGGTATTGGGGTTGGGGGCGTCAAACATCTGTATTAGGGAACCCCAATTATGTGGGGATTACCCAAGAACTTGAAATCGGACCTAAACGAAAATTACGCACTTTAATCGCCAAATCAGCATTAGAAGAAGAAAAAGCGGCCTTTCAAGAAGCCATTTGGCTATTACGGAGCAATTTACGATTGGCTTACCTCGAATACTTGGGAGGCATAAGTGAATTAAAGCAATTGGAAGAGCAAACCCATTTAATTGAATCGTTTATTGCCACCGTTGAAGAAGTGGTCAAAAAAGGGAAGTCACCTCGTTCTGATTTACTTCAAGCCCAATTAACCTTGTCTGATTTACATTCTGAATACATTGAACTACAAGGTGACTTAAAACAAGACCGACTCTACATCGCTGAATTGGTGGGGGAACGTTCTCCTGAAGCACTGCCTTTGGGAGAGATGAATCCAAATTTATTGGAGCAAGTGCCTCATTGGGAAAATAAATTACTGGCAGAAAAAGAAGCTTTTTTAGTCCAACAATTAAGCGAAGTAGGTCGAACTCACAGACAAGAACTCAAAATTGCCATACAAGCTTTAGAACAAAGTCGCTTAAGATTAAAAGCATCTAAGCTTAAGCGTATTCCCAATCCAGAACTAGGGGGTGGTTTTTTATTTGTGACCACAACATCGCCGTATACCCCCAATTATGAAAAAGAAACGTTTTTGGGAGGCTATGCTTCTATAAACGTACCTTTGCCCATCTTTAACCGTCAACAAGGTGAAATCACCAAAAACCAAAGTGAAATCCTCGCCAATGAAATGCGTATTCATGCAACAGAATACACCATTGCCATGGGCATACAAAAAGCGGTTGAAACGATTTCAACCAAGCAACAACTACTAGAAAATTATCGTAACCATCTTTTCCCTAATTCTGAAGAGATTGTGCAGTTGGTGAATTTGGCATATGGGAAAAATGAAGCGGGTTTGTCGGATGTTATTTTGGCTCGTCAAGCGTATCAAGAAATTCGTCATGAATATTTGGAACATTTGGAAGAAGCTTGGCAGGCGTGGGCGTCTTTAGAACAAGAAACAGGCGTGCCTTTAGAGATTCTGATTCCCACCTTGCCTTGGAAGCAGCCCAAAGATTTTGTTGCCTTATAAATCACGAGAGACGTTTTCTTCATCATCAACTGCATGAATGAAGATAACGCCTTTTTACAGAAAGTCTCAATAAGACTCGTTATACTATGGGTAATATCCTTATTTTGTAAGGTCGCTTTTTATTTAGGCAACGAATTGGGAGCCACCACATTGACGACATCTCATTCATCTGAAGACGCCAATCCAATCGCTTTCTCTAAAGATTCAGACAGTTCTTTGGCTGTTGAAGCACCTGCTTCGCCTGTAGTGCCTCGTTCGGATTCTATTCGTAAGGCGGTGATGGCAGGGGGTTCAGCGAAAGCCGCTTCTGAAGTTACGACTATTCAGGGTGTGGCTTCAGGCAAGGCGAAAAAAGAAGCGGGCTACTTAATGGTGTCCACCCCTCAAAGTGTGGCTGCCCAAGAAAAAGAAGTCAAAGACAAAGCCAAAACCAAAGCCGAAACCGAACTACTTATTCACGATTTGTGGATTAAATACGCCAAGGATCGTTCTAATAAACGGATTCGAGACAAGCTTGTTTTACATTATTTACACTTAGTCAAGCATACGGTGAACCGCCTGCCCTTGAGCTTACCGAATAGTGTGAGTCAAGACGACATAATTAGTTATGGCACCATGGGTTTATTGGATGCCATTAAACGCTTTGAACCCGAACGTGGGTGGAAGTTTGAAACCTTTGCGGTGAACCGTATTCGTGGGGAAGTCATTGATCAATTGCGTGTGCAAGACTGGGTGCCTCGTGGGGTACGCAAACGTAATAAAAAACTGATTGAAACCATGAAAGAATTGGAAGAGCGTTTGTTACGTACACCGACCGATGAGGAAATGGCGAGTGCCTTAGGCGTTACGGTGGCTCGTTACCGTGTCATGCTAACCGAATCGACCGTTTTGGTGCTTTCATTAGATGAAACCCTGGGTTCTGACAAAGATTCTAGCATGAGCTTAATTGACACGGTTGCAGACAGACATTCCACGCCTCCTGATGGTTCTCTTGAAGAAGGTGATATTCAAAAGCATTTAGCCGAAGCCATTAACCAGTTACCCGAACGTGAAAAATTACTTATTGCCCTTTATTACCAAGAACATTTAACCTTAAGTGAAATTGGCAATTTGCTAAGCATATCAGAATCTCGGGTCTGTCAATTACATGCCCAAGCCATTATGCGTTTACGTTATAAGCTGTCTAATTTAGACGACTAAACACTTGATTATAAGAAGAACTTTCTATGAAGCTTGATTTTAATAACATTAAACATTCGATTTCGACCTTTTCAGTGTATCTCAACCGAAATACGGATGTTCAACAAAGCCCGCTCGATTTAATTACGGCGTTCAGTAATTTGCCTATATCGATGTTGATTTTTGATGCACAAGGGAAAATTTTATTTTATAATGCCACTTTTTCTGACCTCTTTGGTTTAGATGATCTTGAGAGTACAGAGCGTGTGGATCGTATTGAACGCATTGAAGAGCTACCCTTTTACCTTAATGAATTAAAGCAAGTCATTCAAGCTCGTATTCTTCGCTTTCCTCCTGGTATTGAGGCTATCCCTGTCGAACGAGAATCACTTAAAGTTCACTTCCCTAAAGGAGATAAAGAAAGCACCATTGGCTTTTCAATCCGTTCTGAATCGGTGGAAGGTGGACATTTGAACAGTCGGGTATGGGTTTTAATTGCTAGAGATATTAGTCGGCATAAGCAATTGGATCCTGAAGAAGCAAATCGTTTGGAAGAATTGCAACGTTCGCAAAAGTTTTCAGCCATTACCACGCAAATTACCACCTTTGCCTTGCATATTTTCAAGCACTTATTTGCCATTAGCCAACACACACATTTGCTAGGGAAGCAGCAAGCGGTGCTTCTTAAACGTTTGCAGGATTCCACCCCCATTTCTTCAGAAGAACAACAAGCGTTTGCACTTCAGCTTGAAGAATCTCAACAGCACTTAAATCACTTGGATTCAAGCATTCAAAATGCTCATAACTTATTTAAAAACTTACAAAAATTGAATCAACCCATTTTATTAAAGTTAGTACCTGTCAACCTTAATATCTCCTTACGTGCCTGGATACGTGAATGGGAAAGAGAAGGGTTCATTCCTCAAAATATTAACTTACATGTGGACAGTACTCTTGAAGTTCCTAAAATATTGGCGGATCCTCAAGAACTTAAACGAATCATTAAAGCGTTAGTGCAAAATAGCATTGAAGCCAACGCTTCTGAAGAAACGTTAGAGATAAAACTTTACCTTGGGCTAGAACTTCATAACAAAAAAGATTATGTTGCTGTGCATGTGGTGGACAACGGTAAAGGACTTTCTGAAGATACTAAAGAAGCGTTATTGGATCCCTTCTTCACCACAAAACCCAATCAATTGCTTGGATTAGGTTTACCCTATTCCTTTAAATTGATAGAAGCCCATAAAGGTCAATTTAATGTAGAATCAAAGTTAGGGCAAGGGACTCATGTTACCTTAAGATTTCAACCCCTTGAAGGACTGCCTAATTAAAACATGCCCTTTAAATGCCTTATTTTTAAACTGTATATACAATTACGCCTTTATATAGATGCATAATAACTATTATCCCCTATTCTAGACTACTAAGACATAAAAGGATTCACCGCCATGAAATCACTACTTTGGATAGAACAAAATCAACATATTCTTCATGCCTTAAAATCGGTGATTGTTCTTGCTGAAGAGCGTTTTGAAGAACCGATACAAACTCGATTTGTAGGTTCGTTCGCTGACGCCGAAGAAGCTTTGAGTGAGTCTAGTGCAGACTTTATTATAGTAGATCCCACCTTGTTAGCTCAAGCCAGTGAATCACTTTTGGAAACGTTTAAATCTAGCAACCTTATTTTTTATACACATTTAAACGCCAATGAATTTATGCCCTTGGCTCGTCGTTATAATTCTACCCATGTACTTCTAAAAGAATTACCCTTTGACAGTTCAAAGCTTGTGGATCAACTCAAACGGTGCTTGTTTAGTCACGCTTATACGTCCATTTGGGGATTTGAGCACTCTCAAAGTGAAACACATGTGCTGAAAAATAGTGACGATATGTTTAATGTCATGAGTCGTATTGAAGGCCTGCTTGAAAATGTGCTTAGTCTTGAAGCTCGCATGGAGCTATGCACGCCTTTAATGGAAGCGATTACTAATGCGGTGTATCATGCCCCGAAGCGTTCTAAACAAAGTCAAGAAGACAAATACCGCAAGGGTGAACATATTCAAGCCTTAGATTCCCATGAAGCGGTGGATGTGACTATCCACATTAATGATGCTTGGGTGGCGGTTGCGATTAAAGACTACCAAGGGACCTTGACAATCGATGATATTTTAAACGGTATTTGCAAGAATTTTACTCAAGAAGCCTTGTATGACGAAAACGGGCGTGGCTTTTTCTTAATGTATTGCTTGATGGATGAATTGCAAATTACACTTGAACCTGAACGTTCTTGCGAAATTATTTTACTGAAGTCTCGTTTAGAAAATGCTCCTGTAAATGTTTCTAACGATGCTATTTTTTCAATCGATGATGAAGGTAGCATCCGTAACAAGCCGTTGATTATTAACGTCTTAAAGCCTGAAGCTTTGTTGGCTTAAGTCTTTACGGTTTATTTGAGATGAGAAAAACAAAACCCTTCAAGAAGGCTTGAAGGGTGCTTTGATTTAAAAATCAGTATTGAGATAGAGAAAATCTGAACAGGGGAGACAAAAAATTTTGAACGATAAAATAGGGGGGACTAGCAACGAGAGGCGACATACTTTTCTAAACAGCAAAGCCTGAAAGGGAGGGACAAACATAAAAGAGGGTTGAACAGGGGAGACAATAAAATTTTGAACGATAAAATAGGGGGACTAGCAACGAAAGGCGACATACGTTTTCTGAACAGCAAAGCCAAAGAGGGAGGGACAAACATAAAAGAGGGTTGAACAGGGGAGACAATAAAATTAGGTAAGCGATTGGTTTCTGAGTGGGAGAGGGTTTTTCTGAAAAAGGTTTGAACAGGAAGGACGGTGGAAGCGTGCGGGGCGTTTGTTGCGTGCTTCTCACACAATAATAAAGGAAATCTTAAGAAGAAAAATGCCTATTTGTAACGAAATGTAAATAGATTGTTTGAAATGTTAAGAAAATCTGTAGTTATTATAAGAAAGAGTGCCTTAAATTAAGACACTCTTTAAAATCATTTATTGAACGTTTCCGCCTAAGCAACAGGCTTGGCTTCTGCTGGTGCTTCAGTGGGTGCAGGCGTTTGAGCGTCTGCCTTTTTGCTACCACGAGCAAGAACAGTCGCACCGACTAAGGCAAGGGTCGTGGCAAGGGCTGCCCCAGCGACGCGAGTAAAGCCATTGGGAGGTACTTCATTACCAAAGCCAGAGACCACACCACCGATTATAGTAGCGACGGATCCTAAAATGGCTGGAGCCACAAAGCCCTTTTGATACCACGCCTTGGGCTTTTGGGTAGACGCTTCAGCTGTTGCTTGATCCGCAGTAGGCGTCGTGCCTTCTGTGGCTTCTGGCGTAGGGGCTTGTGTTTGGCTAAATTCTGCCGTGTCCTGTCCAGTTGGCGTTACAGGCTGCGCTGTGGCTTCAAACGAAGCTGGAGGATTCACCGTAGGAGGTTGTTCCGCTTCACGAGGGGAATACTGAAAAGGGGTTGAAGCATTTACTGCAATCATTTTATTATTTCCTTATTGAGCTTAGGGTACATTTCTTTTCACATAAATCAGCGACTATGTTGTAAAATGAGAGAAGAAGTTTTCGTTCATACCTATAGTTGAAGAAACTCTAATTTCATTATACTAAGTATTGGCTTAAAAACAAGTCATTGCGTTTTTGTGCTAGGGGACTGTTCTAATCCTAAATTTAAATTCATATTGTAAAATAAAGAAAAAGGCTTGTTATTCTCTTTTGCGTCGTGTATTGTTTATGAACACAATGCTTTAGACCTAACTACCAGGCACTTAAAGCCTTGTCTAAAATGTTTGATGTATAAAAAGATACAACAACTAGACATTCTGCCAAATATAGGCATAATAATAACGTCACGAAATACTCATATTTTCAAGAAGGAAACACCCTGTGAGCGAACTCGTCCATTTTGCCCCGACCCATGAATATATTTACCCTCAAGATGCCGATCACCTTTTAGTGGGTTTGGATCCTGCTGTGGCAGAAAAGCTCGATGAAATTCGCTACATTGAAGTCACCGAAGTGGGTGAAGAACTTTCCGCAGGCGATACCTTTGCAACGATTGGAACATCCAACGGTGAAATCGAACTTGCCATGCCTGTGGGTGGTACGATTCTTTCAATCAACGACGAAGTGATTGAACGCCCTCAACTCTTATGTAATGAAAACTTTGATGTAAGTTGGTTACTTGAAGTAGAAGCCAGCAGTCCAAAGGAATTAGAGACCTTTATTAGTGTGTCGAACACATCCCTCTAATTATTTATGATGTTGCCTAAAGGTATTTCACGCAAATACCAAAAGAATGCTATAATTAAGAGACGTTGTAATAGCTTGTCAAAGATTGAGCCAAATATTGAGTTAGGGTGAACGTTATTTATGAAAAATTACCAAACAACAGGTGTTATGATTACCGCACTTCTGTTGATTAGCGTGCTTTTTGCATCCACCTTAATGGTGGGGACTCCTGAAGAAGAAGCCCAATCATTGCCCTATTCTGAATTAATGAATAAAGTCAAGGCAGGGGAAATTAGCCGTGTGGTGGTCAAAGGCTTGGAAGTAGAAGCCATTGCTAAGCCGAGTTTGCCAAAAGCTGACAAGGTGAAGGCGACTCAAACCACTGCGCCACCCAGCAAAGCCAAACCTGAAAAACTCCGTTTAAGTGATCTTTTTCTAAAGCCTAAAGTAGCCAAAAGCACTGCCCCTATAAGCCTTCACTATAAATCGCAAATGCCTGCGGGTACGGCTGAACATTGGCTCCCACAGTTTGAAGCCAAAAACATCGCCATTGAAGTGAAAGACCCTAAAAAAGATAGCTTTTGGTGGGATATTCTCGGCTACTTTATGTGGGCGTTATTGCCGATTCTACTGCTTGTTTTTATGTGGCGAAACATCGGGGCAGGCGGCTCGCAAGCCATGAGCTTCGGCAAAAGTCGAGCCAAAATGCTTGTTGAAAAAGATATTAAAATCACCTTTGCCGATGTCGCAGGCATCGACGAAGCCAAAGAAGAGCTTGAAGAAGTCGTTGACTTTCTTAAAAATGCGGATCGTTACCAAAAGCTCGGAGCCAAAATCCCCAAAGGCGTCTTGCTAGTAGGATCCCCCGGTACGGGTAAAACGCTATTAGCTAAAGCTGTTGCGGGTGAAGCAGGCGTGCCGTTCTTTAGTATTTCAGGGTCAGATTTTGTGGAAATGTTCGTCGGTGTCGGTGCTAGTCGTGTACGTGACCTGTTTGAACAAGCCAAGAAGCAAGCCCCTTGTATCGTGTTTATTGATGAGATCGATGCCGTCGGTCGCCAGCGTGGAGCAGGCATGGGCGGTGGGCATGACGAACGTGAACAAACACTCAACCAGCTATTAGTTGAAATGGATGGCTTTGATTCCACGACAGGCATTATTATCGTCGCAGCGACCAACCGTCCTGATATTTTGGACAACGCTTTGTTGCGTCCCGGTCGTTTTGACCGTCGTGTGGAAATTGACACGCCTGATTTAAAGGGTCGTGAACAGATTTTAAAAGTGCATTCCAAAGGCAAGCCTATTGCTGAAGAAGTTGAACTCAAGCGTGTGGCTCGTCGCACGTCGGGCTTTAGTGGGGCGGATCTCGCTAACTTGCTGAATGAGTCGGCATTACTCGCCGCACGTCGAAATCAAACCGAAATTAGCACCATCGATATTGAAGACAGCATCGACCGTGTCATTCTAGGCTTGCAGAAAAAGTCCAAGCTCATCAAAGAAGAAGACAAAGAATCGACGGCTTACCATGAAATTGGGCATGCGTTGACAGGCTACTTCACCGAAGGGCAGGATCCTCTACGGAAGGTGACGATTATTCCTCGTGGTTGGACGCTGGGAGCCGCATGGTACGCCCCTGAAGAAGAATACGAACAAGTCTCAGTCAAAAAGAAAACGATGCTTGGTAATATCGCCGTTTCGCTGGGGGGACGTGTGGCGGAAGAAATCGTCTACGGAGCCGACTATGTTTCTACAGGTGCGGCCAACGACTTGCAAAAGGTCGGTAAAATCGCCCGCAACATCGTGATGACTTACGGTATGACTGATGCCCTTGGAGCCTTGCCGTATGGCGAGCGTAACGAGCAACAATTTATGGGGCGTGATTTTGGCACGACGCGCAATTACAGCGAAGACATGGCGTCTAAAATTGACACGGAAGTGCGCCGTATTGTGGATGAACAGTATGCGTACACCCGTCAGCTTTTGTTAAGCCATCGTGATTTGATGGAGCGTTTGACTCGTATTTTGTTGGAAAAAGAAACGCTCGAAGGCGACGAATTCAAGACGATTGTCGAAGATTACTTGAAAGATTCTGCCGTTGAAGCTTAAACGCTTTCTTCAATAGGTATTTCTTTTGTCGCCGTGAGCTTCAACAAAAACGGAGCCACAAGTGTCGTTAAAATCACCACGATAATCAACATATTCGACCATGTGGCATCCAACAAGCCCGAACTTTTACCCACTTGCACAAAAATAAGCCCCACCTCTCCACGAGGCACCATGCCCATGCCCACAAAGGCGGAATTAATGCCCTTGTCTCGAATGGCAAAGCCTGAAAGGGCTTTACTCGCTATGGCTAAAACACTTAAACCCAACGCCGATAGAAAATAACGCAACTGTTCAGGGTCAAACGGATTGAGGGACTGAACATCCAACTGCATGCCAATGCCCACAAAAAACAGGGGGGTGATAATCGATGAAAACGCACCTACGTCTCGCAAAACCAGCTTGAAATTCGGATCGTCTTCTCGTTCCTTGAGAAATAAACCACACGCAAAGGCTACCAACGCCATTGAAATGCCCAAAGTGGATTGCACCATCCAGCAGGTGACGAGAATACACCCTATAATGAGCATTTGTTCTTTGGTTGTGCCGTCTGCTAAGTTAATCAAACGGTTGCCTAGTCGCTTAAAGGCTTGATGCACCACAGTAGGCAGAAGGAGTTTGTTTTGCTTGTAAAACCGCCACCCAACGATGCCAATAACGCATAAGCCCATAAATAAAAGTATAAAAAGGATTTTAGGCATTCCTGCAAACGGTGATGTTTTGGCGACGCTAATACCTTGCATGAAGGCTAAAATGCCTAAACCCAAGATGTCGTCAATGACCGCCGCCCCTAGAATAATTTGTGATTCGGGCGTTTCGAGCTGGTTTAAGTCGCTCAAGGTGCGGGCGGTAATACCAATGCTGGTTGCGGTTAGCGTGGCTCCCACCATAACTGCGGTTAGGGTCACGAGTCCATTGAGTAACGCAAAGCCTGTCCCCACGATCCATGGGACAAGTATACCAACAATAGCTACTAATAGAGCCTGTTTACCCACTTGTACAATGCTTCGCCACTGCGTTTCAAGTCCTGTTTCCACCAGCAATAAAAGCAAGCCCAGTTCCATGAACAGATTCATGGTATCCGTGGGATGTAACCACCCCAAAACGGAAGGCCCGAGCAGAATACCCACGAACAATTCACCCAACAGGGTAGACTGCCCCATGCGTTTGAAGCCTTCACTAAAAAATGCCCCCACGACCAAGAGAAAACCCAGCAAGCCAATTTCATTGACGATGTGAATAGACATATATAGGGTTCCCTTCAAGGCAACGTAACCTTCTTATTCTAGCACATCTCTTAGATGAATTATCTTATCAAACGAGCCAAAATTAGTTTTAAAATATAAAAAGTAGTCGTGTAATATCTAAGAAAAAGGTTTCGTTGACTATTTATGTTTGAATTAAAAATAAAAAAGTAAAGCTTGATTTTAAATAATTCTATATTATCAAGCCGTATTTTATTTTTATCTAACAATTCTCTGAGTCGTAGTTTTCGTCTGGTGCTTTCAATAGCACGAGCCATTTCTTCTAAATTTTTGAGCCGTATATTATTTTGTTCTAACAATTTGTTGAGTCGTACTTTTCGTCTGGCGCTTTCAATAGCACGAGCCATTTCTTCTAATGCTAAGAAGTCGGGACCATGAAAGGGGGAGGGAATTTTCTTCTTACTTAAAGGATTTACCGCAGGAAGCAAAGGTTCCTTTTCGGAGACGGTCTGTAGGGGCGAAGAGGACCTAGATTGATTAAATGGAAAACGGACAGGCATGGTGGTTTTACTCCTAAAAGACTTAATATTAATAAAGAATCGCAACAGCTACCATATAGCGTTCTAATTGTTGAACGCTAAAGTCGAGCATGTTATCACCAGCGTAAAAGGCTCTGTACCAGGTAACGCTTTCCTGTACGGCTTGCTTTAAAGCATACTGCGGTTTCCAATCAAGGTGCGTCAGGGCTTTGTCGATATTCAATTGCAATAAAGTCGCTTCATGCGGATGCTCGCCTATAGCGACTTCATACGAACCTCCACCCCACGAGTCAAGCACGTTTTCCACAACGGTTTCCACCGTACCAATGCCATCTTCATAAGGCCCAAAGTTCCACGCCTCTGCAAAACGAGTTTCCCCCTGCAATAGCCGATGCCCCAAGTTCAAATAGCCCCACAACGGTTCCAGCACAAACTGCCACGGACGCACCGCCTGTGGATGCCTTAATACAATCGCTGCATCAACGTCTAAGGCACGAACGCAGTCAGGCACGAGTCTATCTAAAGAAAAATCTCCACCGCCGATGACATTCCCTGCTCGGGCGGTTGCAATCAGAGTCTGATGCGTTTTACCATACTGCGTTGGATTAAAAAACGAGTGCCTAAAGCTTGCGGTTGCCAGTTCTGCCATACCTTTACTAGAACTATAAGGGTCGTAGCCCCCCATGGCATCCGTTTCGACATAGGCGTAATGGGTTTCACGATTTTCATAACACTTGTCACTGGTCACATTCACCACCGCTTTTACTGAAGGTGTATGACGCACAGCTTCTAATAGATTCACAACCCCCATGACGTTGGTGTCAAAGGTTTCAATAGGCGTTTGATAAGACGGTCTCACTAAAGCTTGGGCGGCTAAATGAAAAACGATGTCGGGCTGATGTGTTTCTAGCAATTGACGAAGCCTTTGGGCGTCTCGAACATCGCCGATGATCGAAGTCATTGAGCTTTTTAAATCCAGCAAGTCAAACAGATTCGGCGTGGTGTGAGGCTCTAGCGAAAAGCCTACGACGTTGGCTCCCAAGGTATTTAAGAGCAAGCACAACCAAGCCCCCTTAAATCCCGTATGCCCTGTAACGAGAACTGTTTTACCTTTATACATACCGTTGAAAAGGTCTTTCATACGATTTACCATAATTTCCAAGGGGCGTCTTGACTGGCCCATAAGGCTTCGAGTTCTGTTTTGTCTCGTAAGGTATCCATGGGTTTCCAAAAGCCTTCATGCTTAAACGCCGTCAACTGCCCTGCTTTCGCCACAGATTCCAACGGCTCCTTTTCAAAAATGCACGCATCATCGCTTAGATACTCAAAAATAGCAGGTTCTAGAACGAAAAATCCGCCGTTAATCCACGCCCCGTCGCCTTTGGGCTTTTCGTGAAAGGCGGTGACAGCGTCATGGTCATCTAAGGCTAAGGCACCAAAGCGTCCCACAGGCATGACTGCCGTGACGGTAGCAATCTTTCCTTGGGCTTGATGATGTTGAACAAGGGCATCGATGTTGACATCCGCGACGCCATCGCCATACGTGAGCAGGAAGGGAGCATCCCCAATATAAGGTTCCGCCCGTTTTAGTCTACCCCCTGTCATGGTATCAACCCCTGTATCAACCAGCGTAATCTTCCATTTTTCAGCGGTGGACTGATGCACTTGAATGCTATTGGCTTCTAGGTCAATGGTAATATCCGATTGATGCAAGAAATAATTGGCGAAATATTCTTTAATCAGATAGCTTTTATAGCCCAGCAGAATCACAAAATCATTAAAGCCATAGTGGCTGTAGATTTTCATAATATGCCATATAATAGGCTTGCCCCCAATTTCAATCATAGGCTTGGGCTTTAAGCTACTTTCTTCACTGATACGGGTGCCGTAGCCCCCCGCAAGTAGGACGACTTTCATAAGACACTTTCTTGAGATTTTTGAGGTAGTTCTATTATCTCATAGCTACCTAGGTTTGGTCTAGCCTCTCTCTAAAAATTACGTCTTCTGTGAAAAGCTCTTCAAACGTTTAAAAAATAGCCTTCTATACTTTAGACACTGACATTCAACGACTTAGGCGAACGATTATGCCCCACATTAGTATGCTGTGGTAAGCTTGGCGGTTCTTTCTTAGGATTAACTTGGCGTTCAAGCACATATTCTGCAGGATACATCGGGGCTTCGCCCTTTTTTACATAGATGTGACCCTTTTGAGGCAAGTCCACATTGTCCGTTAAATAATGTTCGCGTTCCACAATCTCTACATTAGGGAATTGTTTCGCCAGTACTTTTTCATCACCCGTTAACGCTTGAATCCGCCAAGCCGAATCTCCTAAGTACGCCTGTGCCATTTCTTGAACATCGGCGGAACTTACTTTCATGTAGCCTTCTTGTAATTCTTCACGACTAATTGGAGGCAAGCCATCTCTCAAGCGGTTGGTTGTACCTGCTAAAATACCGTCACTGGTGGCATCGAGGTCTCGCAAGGTGTGAATGGTTTTACGTTTGACTTTGGCTAGTTCGGCTTCAGTCGGAGGGGTTTTGACGTAAGTATTAATCGCATCTTCTTGTGCTTCAATCGCCATCGGTAACTTGTCTTCATCAATTTCAGCAGAAACTTCAAATTCGCCATAATGCCTGTTGGCATCTACCCCTGATGAAGTGCTATAGACTAAGCCGCGTTCTGTTCGCATGGTCTTAAATAACGAGCCTGTCATCCCGCCCATGAGATTCTTTAAAATAATAAATTTAGGATAATCTTCTGTACCGACTTCAGGCGATTTCCACAACGTAGACATATGTACCCGATCCAAACGGTTGTCAGAAATTAAAATCGGAGCGCTGAGGGTTTTCGGATTTACAGGGGGAATCTTCACCATGGCCTTGGGCGGTACGATGACATCATCCGTCTTCCACCCCTTTTCTTCGGCAAGGGAATTAAGTAAGCTAGCTTGTTGAGACGGTGAAAGCCCAGAAACCATCGCCACTTTGGTGAGTTCGGGGTGGGCATAACTGGCTTTAAACTCTTGAATGGTTTTATAAGGATCTAAATCCTTAACTTCCATAATGGTTTTCAAGGTAGATTTCCCGTAAGGGTGGTCGTCTCCCACTCTGGCTCGTTGCACCGTTTCGGCTTTTTGAAAATCAGGCTTATTGGAAAGGTTCAATAAGTTTTGCATGACCAAAGTACGAGACGACTCGTATTCTTTTTCATCAATTTCAGGGTTTTTAAGGAAGTCTAAACCTAAGGCGAGTAACTTTTTTTCTTGTCCACTCGGTCCATTAATCAGTAGGGTGAAGTGATCTTGCGTGACCAAAGTTTCCACCGAAATACCTTTAGCTTGTAAATCGGCAAGCAATTTCTTTTTTGCTAAAGTGCCATTCAATAATACGTTGTTGGACAAATGCATTTCCGTATCATCAGGAAACATAGGCAAAATGAACTCAACAGTAGCATTAGGGCGGTTTATGGCTTGTTGTAAGTACGCCTGCGTACCATTTTTAAGTTTCGTAGGTGTAACAGCCCCTATATCAGGATTAGCTTCCATATTTAATGCATTAAGCATTAAAACAGGTTTGGCTCCATAGGGTTCTTTGGCGAGTTGCTGCAATAGCGATTTTTCTGCTTCACTGTTAGGAAGAATATTCACCGCAGGTAAATCGGGTAAAGCTTGAGCTTCTACCGAAAGGACTGGTTCATTTTGATTCGTAGCTGTAGGGATTTCAGCTTTTTTAGGAGCGGGACTAAACGGAGTATTCGTGGGTGGATTTGTATGAATGGGCATCATCAAAAATCTTTCTTTTTAGCTTTTAAACAGTAAGCATTAAGCATTTAAATTTAAACGTGATGAGGTATTGGAAGTGAGCTTGGCTTCGACAATATCTTGCTTGCCTTCGGGCGGAGGCTCCAGCGTGCTGGGTTCTTCCGTCGTTGGGATAGCGGGTCCTGCTTCAGGCTTAAACGTTGGCAATGCTCCATCGACGTTCGACGTTTTTTCGCTGTAAACTTCTTTTTCACCAGGTAAGGCATACACGAGTGCATAACTTTTACCATTTAAATATTTTCTGGCGTACGATTGAATATCTTCTGGCGTGATGCTATTGATGTACTGTTCATAACGAGCCAAGTAATCGATAGAATTGGTTAAGCCTTCTGTACCAATGGCGAAACTGGAATCTTCTCCATGTTGTAAGGACATTTTATGCTGATGAATCAACGTTTCCTTGGCATCCTGTAATTTTTGATCATCAATCGGCGTACTACCTAGTTGGGTGATTTCTTTCATCAAGGCATTGGCGGCTTTTTGTTCATGACCTTCAAAACTGTGCATCATAAATAAAGACATCCCCGTCCTTTTCTGCACGCTCGACATCATGGAAACATCCATGGCTAAGTGTTTTTCTTCTACTAAGTGACGGTTTAAGGGGGAAAGTTCCCCACCTGTTAAGTAGTTTTCTAGTATCTCTTGCGTTGCACGACCTTTTTTATCATTTTTAGAAGGGCCTTCAAAGCCTAACAAGACGAGCGAAAGTCCACTTAATTTAGGATCCACATAGGTTTGTTCACGGATTTCATTGGGCTTCATGCTCCACTTTAGACCCGCGTCGTTAATAGGCGCAGGGCGTGCCACTTGATGCCCAAATTCTTTGTTCATCAATGGTAAAACATCCGCAGGATTTACGTTGCCTGAAAGCACGGTAATCATGTTAGTTGGGGTATAGAATGTGTCAAAGAACCGTTTTAAATCAGATGCCTTGGTGTCTAACACATCATTACGACTACCTAATGTTTGATAAGACACGGGGCGATCCAACATTAGCTCAAAGGATTTATCCATCGCACGAAGACTAGAGCTTTCAAGGCGTTCGCTGGCTTCGTTCAAGACATTCCTACGTTCTTGTTCAATGTTTTTCTCTTCATACACAGGATGCAAGACCTGTTCTGCGTGTAGTTGGAGCATACTGGGCAAATCTTCACGGTTAAAATGCAGCTCATGCTGGACTTCTTCGTCACTTGTACTGGCATTAAGTGAAACACCGTAAGCTTCTATGTTTTCAACCCATTCATTTTTATTGGGAAAGTTTTTAGTGGTAAGAAAATGGCAATGTTCATCCAAGTGAGCAATGCCTGATTGAAATCCTGTTTCCTGATACTGCGGTGTTTTGTAAACGGGATTTTCGTTGGTGGAACCCGTACGAATAAACGTCCGCAAACTAACTAAATTATCATGACGACGTTCAAAGTAAATTTGATGCCCATTTTTCAGAACATAATGTTCCAATTTATTACCATTGGGTAATTGGGTAGAAGGCAGTTCTTGAATGCCCAAGGCCTTGAGTTCATCTTTAGTGTCCCTAGGTGGCGTGACGGGTGATTTAGTAGGGGGAACCTCTTTTGCGAAAGGAGGATCCAACACCAAGCCAATTTCTTCAAAAGGTAAAATACCGTTTTCAGGCAAACGCTCTATAGTATCTTGGTTGTTTTGGGGAAGTCCCTTAACAGAAGCCGTATAATAGGCCTGAAGCATGGGTGATAGAGTATGGGTTTTTGATGAAGTCATAAAATAAAGCCTATATGAGTTTAAAAGAAGATCAGCCTTAACTATAATGGCATAAACACAAAACACCTTCAAATGATGCTAAAACTTGTTACAATGTATCGACATAAAATAGTATTTGCGTGAGGCAGGCTTTTCAGTTAGGATTGTACAAATACAAAAAATATGGAGACATCCTTTGAATGTTTAACGACCCTGCAGAAATCAATGAAGTCGGTGTAGTTCACTACCCTGATTTAGACAAGCACGTCCGTATATTTGACACCACCTTAAGAGACGGAGAACAATCTGCCGGAGCCTCTTTACATGGGTATGAAAAACTACAAATCGCCAAAAATTTAGAAAAATTACGAGTGGATATTATCGAAGCCGGTTTTCCCGCTTCGTCTGAAGAAGATTTTAATTCGGTTCGTGAAATCGCCGCAACCATTGAATATTCAACTATCGCTGGATTGGCTCGATGTAAGCAGTCTGACATTCAAGCCGTGTGGGATGCTGTGAAAGTTGCCAAAAAGCCCCGCATCCATACGTTTATTGCGACATCCGACATTCATATTGAAGCCAAATTCAACAAAACCCGTGAAGAAGTGCTAAACATGGCTGTTGAACATGTGCGTTTTGCCAAAAGCTTGTGTGCCGATATTGAGTTTAGTGCTGAAGATGCAGGACGTACGGATCCTGAATATTTGTATGCCGTACTTGAGGCTGTCATTAATGCAGGGGCGACTACGGTGAACATCCCTGATACGGTGGGCTATACCTTACCAAATGAGTTTGGTCGTTTGATTTATAATATCCGCCATCGTGTACCAAACATCCACCAAGCGGTTATTTCCACGCATTGTCATAACGATTTGGGCTTAGCGGTAGCCAATAGCTTGATGGGCGTCATGAACGGTGCCAGACAAGTGGAATGCACCATTAACGGCATCGGTGAACGGGCTGGTAATGCGGCGATGGAAGAAATTGTGATGGGTTTGCATGTGCGTCGTGATGTGATGCAAGGCATTCATACGAGCGTGAATCCGCTGTATTTTTATGAAACCAGTCGTATGGTCAGTGAAATGACGAGTATTGCGGTTCAGCCCAACAAAGCCATTGTGGGACGCAACGCCTTTGCCCATGAAAGTGGAATCCATCAAGACGGCTTCTTAAAAAGCAGTCAAACCTATGAGATTATGGAACCTGAAATGGTGGGGGTTGCGGCGACTGATTTACCCTTGGGGCCTCGTTCAGGGCGAGCGGCTTTGCGGATGCGTCTTCATGCCTTGGGCTATGATTTAAATCCCGAGCAATTACAGGCGTTATTTCCTCTTTTCAAGCGTGTAGCAGATCAAAAAAAGCGTGTTGAAAATGACGACCTTCAAGCCATTCATGCGGAATGGTTGTCTCTTAAAGTTTAGCTTTTTTAGAATGTCTTATATGCTGGTCGTTTTGGCTAGCTCCTTTCTTAAGCTGGTGCTTGGGGGTCTTTGTCCCGCCAAACCGCCATAATAGCGGTCTGCATGTTAGTTGGTCTATAAATGGGGGGCTCTCTCGTAACCCCCAAAGCGGCGTAAGGGGCGGCGGGGGGAGGGACGTGGTACGTCCTCCCTCCCCCCAGTATGCCCCCCTTAAGAATCCCCCATCCCCCCCTCCCTCCCGTTCCGAACCACGAGTTTTTAATTTCTCGTATCAAACGAAGGAACGAGTTGGTTTCTAAACATCTTGCCGTCAACGCACTAAATGCGAGGCTTCCGAGACATTTTGCGGACGGCAGGAGCGAAGGGAAAGCGAGAGGGGTGGGATTCTTAAGGGAGGGGGGCGACCAAGACCCTCCCTCCCTTAAGCCGCCTTTAGAGGTGTCGGAGACCTTTGGCGGAGCAAAGGTCTCTGACGACCGACCAGCTATAAAAGAGAACTAGCAAACCCAAAAAATAAAGATTATCCCCATAAAAAAGAAAGGAAACGATACACCATGACTCTTTACGCCGTTACGGATTTACAAGCCAACACCTACAAGGCGTGGCGAATGATTGAAGAAGGTTGGGAACTCAACACCAACGAAACGATTGTGACAAGCCTTGAAGGTTTGAGCGAATGGCAGGCGCCACCTCCGCCGAAGTCAGCTCAAGCGATTTTACTAGACATGCGTCAACTCTTTACGGGGCAAGCCCTGCCTGTGCAGTACGAATTTCGCCAAGTCGTCGCCGAAGTGCAGGCGGCGGCGGAAAGCGACAACATCCCGTTAATGCGATACATCATCGAACATGTCGATTTTAGTCACGCCACCACGATTACACCCACGCAAGGCGAAACCTTCCGCACCTTGTTTTTAACCTGTTTTGCATAATCAATCTTTTTGATGTTTAAAGGGGACGGATCACAATCTGTCCCCTTTTGGGTAGCATGCTTACGCTACTAAAAATGGGAACGGCTCTAACGCAATAAACGATCCATGGTTTCCAACGCCGCATGATGCGATGCCGTAAAATTGTAATCCAACTGCTCACACCAATAGCCTTGCAACAAGGCTTCGCTAAAAAGGGGAGGCTCCGCATTTTGACGATAGGTTTGATACATCACCTGTGGATGGAGCAAATTAGCTTGTGTTTGCTGGATTAATGCCTTTCCCCACGCTTCAATATGTGCTTGATTGGCTTGCCAAAAGGGCTTTCTTGCACACCATACGCCAAACAAAAATGGGTGACCCGTCAAGTCGTTCCATACTGAAGCCAAATCTAGTACTTCAAGCTCATTATACTGCCCTGCTTGGTATTCGGCATAAAAATGCAGGGCAACATCCCCAATTATTAAAGCATTTTGAGCCGTATTTAGACAGTCTGATACGCTTTTTTGATGCGAATACGTTTCATATCTCAAGGTGCTGGCGTCATAACGATGCGTCAAAATATACCGCAATAAAGCTTCTGAACTGGCGGAAGAATCGGGGCATTGCACAGCATGAAGAAGGGGATCAAAGTTTTTTTGACGAATCCATAAGACGCTGTTCACGGGCCCACACGAACTGATGCTTAAAAAAGGTAAGAGCTGCCAAGCATCTTGATGCTTTAAATAAGCGGCGGTGGACACAAGCGAAAGATCCAAGTTTCCAGAAAGCAAGGCGGTATTCAGTAAGGAAGGCACGCCATAGAAGTGCTGAACACTAGCGGGCATAGATGTTTCAATGCCGTGACGCATGGGCAACGTATTGAGAAAGGACATCCACCCTACACGCCAATCGAGGGGGCTTTCTTCATTAAAGCTCGAAAAAGAAGGTGTTTCAGGCTGAAGCAGGGGCTTTGTCACGCAGAAAAGGGCTTTCTTTTGGATTAAATTCGTGTGAGTAAAAACGTCCGAAGGCATAGAGAATGTTTAAGTCGAATAAGGAAAAACAAGCGGCTGTTGAGGTGTGTAGACTTACGGCATAACGCTTGATTGCCTCAATCACTCACGCTTCTTGCACAGAAATGTTCGCCGAATGGGACTTTCCCTGTACCTTCGTTTCACTATCATACTAAAAAAATAGGGTAGGGGGCATTATTTATTTTTAAGAGTGTTCACCATAAATATCTACATTTGTAGTATTTTTTTCTAAAAAGGGTTGACCTCTTTGCTAGTCAATGTTATTGTAGTTATTGAGAATGACTCTCAATAGAGTCTTTTGACTATAAATAATCCAAAAAATAACCCAAACGAAATGAAACCGTGCCGTGAAAGTGTCTTCTTTTTTAGAATCGTTTAGAACATTGCCCAAGGTGTTTTGGTTACTTTGCCTTACCACCACCTTGTTCTATTCGGCATCGCACCTTTTCACCACTATGTTGCCGATTCACCTGAATGGTATTCATGTCAGCCCTGCAGAATCGGGGAAGTTGTTGGCGTTGTTTTTGGTGGCGTCTGTGTTGGTACGTCCTTGGGTGGGTAAGCTTTATGAAGAATGGCCGCCTCGTCGATTGTTTTTGGTTTCTATGGCATTTTTTGGGGCAGGCACGATTCTGATGTTACTGATGCCTAATACGCTATGGGTGTTATGGGTCGCAAGAGCCTTGCAAGGCGTGGGTTTCTCATTTTTCAATAGCGTTTCCTACAGTTATTTAACCGAAACGGTGCCAGAACAGTCTCGAGCCAGAGGCATTGCCATGTTTTCAAACGCCATTAAGTTGGCGATGGCGTATGCCCCCGCCATTGGCTGGGTTATGGCGGAACGGGGTTGGTGTATTGAAGCGATGTTGTTGTCTTTGGCTATTTTATTGGGGTCCTTATTTGTATTGTTACGCATGGGGCATTTAGAAACGCATCATTCCCAACAACAGGCGTTACAAGAAACGCCCCTTAGGCCAGTTAGAGGGCGCTTATTTAACGTCAAAGGTGTGCCCCCTGGTTTGTTGATTGCCAGTAATAGCTTTGTGTTTGGGGCCTTAATCCCTTTTATCCCCTTGATTGTGGCAAGTAAAGGCATTGAACATGTCGAAAGTTTCCACATTTTTTATGCGTTTTCGTTGATTGCCAGTCGTTTCTTGGGCGGAGAATCCAGCGATAAATTCGGACGCCTGTATACGATTATTCCGGGTATGGCGTTGGTTGTGGTAAGTTTGATTGGTATTTTTTATTCGTTTGGAACAGTACCTTTGTTGATTTCTGCCGTGTTATATGGCTTAGGGGCTGGGGTGGTTCAGCCTTCGATTGTTGCCATGGTGGCGGATCGCACCAAAGTTAGCGAGCGAGGTTCCGCCATGGCCACCTACACGATGCTGGCTGATTCAGGCCAAGGGCTTGGCATGATGGCAATGGGTTATTTCGGACAATACTTCAGTTATGACGCAGGTCTAGGTTCGTCGATTATTATTGCGTTAGCGGGGTTGATTTTTGCAGTGGTACTTTCCACACAGAAAAAAGCCAAACGTTCTAACGTGAAGGCTCAACCCAATCACAGTAAAGTGGCTTAATTGGTCTAAACAACGGCATCCAAAAGTCCCCATAGGGTATTGGCTGGGTTGCAGGATTGCTTTAGGTAACGTTCCATTTTCGCTAACGCCTGTTGCCAACGCACATAGCGTTGGGTGTCGTCCTTATACGACGAGGCCTGTAAGGCCTGTTGAAGCAGTCGGCATGCTTGCAGAGGCGTCATGCCAACGTCTTTTAGCAAGGCTTCCAATTCTTGAAACAAGGGTTGCACGTCAAGGGGATTGAGGTTGTAAAAGGCGTTGTGTATCCACTGATTCAGTGCATCAGGTAAGACTGCCGCAGGTTTGGCGTCCCCGCTTAAACTGGGGACGTAAATCGTTTGGCATCGAGAAACAATCGTGGGGAGCAGACTCTCGGCATTACGAGTCAAAAAGAAATAATGCGTGCGAGGGTGAGGCTCTTCCAAGCTTTTTAAGAAGCGATTGGCAGAGGCATCATTAAAAACGCCTTGTGTCAGGGGTTGCCATTGCAAGGTAAAGGCTTTATTTTTAGCGTCGTTTAACCAGTCATACGGTAGGGGGTAAACACCTGCGGGGCTAGATGTTTCAAGGCTTTCAGAGGCTTTGACTTTTTCAGCATCCGTAAAAATAATCACCCGATGTTCTTGAACGCCTGCTTGTAGGGCGAGAAAGTGGCTTTGTAAGTGCTTGACTTGCCCTGTGGATATTTTGGTTTTGCCTGCGGAAGCCCCGTCTTCATAGGTTAAGGGACTCATAACTTTGACAATGGGGTGTGAGCCTGTGGCGATCCACTTGCAGGAACGACAGCTTTCGCAAGGTTCTGGCGAACCTGTGTCGTCGGTGGTGGGGGCTTCGCAATTGAGCAGCTGAGCCAGGTGCATGGCAATGTCATACTGGTATTGGGTGTCTTGCCCTGTCAGCAAATAAGCGTGTCCAAAGACGCCTTGGGTGAAGGCTTCTTTAAAAAAGGTGAGGGCTTTTGAGGGGGCGAGTCGAGGCATGGGGAGAAAAATCCTTGTATTGTAAAGAAATGTTGCAATTTAGCACATCCTAAGGGCGCTTTTATTATAGCACTAGCACAAAGTTTTCGTATTATTGTTTTTATATAAATATAAGATTAACATTCTCTCTCTCTCTCTGAATCCCCATTTTATTTTGACCCAATGATTTAACCTATGTAACCCTAACCCACCCTATGACCCTTAGGAGTATTTTCTATGAGTTTTCTCGTGCCTGCCACAACGGCTTCCAATCTTTTAACGCATCAAGACCCTGCCGTAAATCAAAACTTTTATGGCCCAAACTATTTAGTCAATGGTGCTAGCCTTGATTCTAATACCTTATCGCTTGCTTCTTTACGGAACCCTTACCTTCAGCAGAGTCCCTTTCTAAATGCGAATACGTTGAATTCTTTTCGGGATTTGTCCACCTTTGGCGTAGGAACAGACTTCACCCAAGCCGCTTTATTGAGTCATTTTAATCAAAATAACCCTGCTTTACTCCAACAAGCCAAAAACGAAGTCCCCTTGGCACGTATTGGCTTGCAACAGTTTCGGCATCAACTGGCTTTTCAAGGTCAAAGCGAAGAGCGTCTACTTGGTTTTCAAAACGTCAGTGAACAGCGTCAATTAGCGTTTGCCGATCGACGAGACCTTCGTGATCTGGGTCTTCAAGAAAAACAATTACAATTGCTTGGTAAAAAAGACGAGCGTGGCTTTTGGGGCAACTTGATAGGTACGTTAGCACCAGCTCTTATTGGCTTGTTTAAAAATAACCAGGACGGGGCAAGAGAAGAACGTATGTTTAAGTACGCTCATCAAAACAAGGTGGATGACGTGAAAGACGCAACCCATATCAAAGCGTTAAAGCGACGTATTGCTCAACTCGAACGCAAGTTGGGTCTTGAAGACGACGACTGCGCCAATACAAAGCTTAAGAAGAAGAAGACGAAGACGAAGCATGTCGATCACGTTCACAAACACAAGGATGAAGGCTATAGTAGCTGGACTGTGAGCAAAAAAAAATAAAAAAGACGTCGCCTAGTATCTAGTGCCAAACGTAAAGGGTGCTTAACACGCAGCGTCTACATAAAAAAAAGAAGCTCTGATCCCGCGGAGCTTCTTTTTTTTAAGTCTAAATAGTGAAGGGTGCTTACTGAAAAAAGAAGTACATTCCCACCGACTGAAGAATAAATAGTAAAGTCAACATTTTAAATAGAAAACCTTGTTGACGTACAATGCGGTAGACCTGCCTTAAGGCTCCCTTGGTATTGCGTTCAATGGCTCGAGATTCTTCACAAAACCATTCGCCGTAAAGCATTTGTTCTTCTTGAACAAGGACTTCTAGCTCTGCATATACACCTTGGTAGGCATAGGTATGCATCGTATTTAAAGGTTCCAGTATCATTGAGCTCATTTGATTTTCCTTCCCAATCCCTAAACACGACCCTAACTCATATATAAAGTGCAGATTGATAAGGCAAAGGCCTGCCACTCTATAAGGCGAAAGATTTAAAAGATGAACGCATAAAAGTTTAAAAGATGAATGGCTTATATCTGCATAAGAAATCAATAACCTATTCATTACAAGGTTTAGTATAGGGATTCAGGTCTGTTTTGACAATGCTTTTTTATAAACATTAATCTATGGATGAAGTGAATAGCGTCAAGGGTTGACCTATGGGTGTATGCGTCCATGCGAAAGTCTCGGGGAATGTTACAATTTCTTTACAATCAGTCCGTTTTTCTTTGTGATACATTTAAATTACATCTGTTTTGTTGATTATGAGGATGCCCCAATGCCCAAGACTTTGTATCAAAAATTATGGGATGCCCACGTCGTTCACCAAGAAGACCCCAGCTCCCCTGCCCTGCTTTTTATTGACAGGCACCTCATCCACGAAGTGACCTCGCCCCAAGCCTTTACAGGTTTAGCCGAACGTGGATTAACACTTCGTCGCCCTGACCTCACCATCGCTACCGTGGATCACTCCATCCCCACCCTTGTCGGACGCTCCTTCCCATTGAAAGACGCCCAAGCTCAAGCCCAAATCGAAGCTTTGGAAGCAAACGTCAAAGCCCAAGGCATCCGCTATTATGGGCCAGAAAGTGGTCATCAAGGGATTGTTCACGTCATCGGGCCTGAACTCGGCTTTACCTTGCCAGGGCAAACGATTGTCTGCGGAGACAGCCATACCGCCACGCACGGCGCCTTTGGATCCCTCGCCTTTGGCATAGGAACCAGTGAAATTGAACACGTTTTTGCGACGCAATGCTTGTTGCAGTATCCATCTAAAACCATGGCGATTAACGTCAATGGTGCCTTGCCTGAAGGGGTGACGGCGAAAGATTTAATTCTCGCCATTATCGCCAAGCTCGGCATGGATGCAGGCACAGGCTATGTGCTAGAGTTCCGTGGGCAAGCGATTCGTGATTTAAGCATGGAAGGTCGCATGACGGTTTGTAATATGGCGATTGAAGCAGGTGCGAGAGCAGGCATGATCGCCGCTGATGAAACGACTTTTGCCTATTTGAAAGACAAGCCTTTGTCTCCTAAAGGGCAGGCGTGGGAAGAAGCCGTCGCCTATTGGAAGACGCTCGCTAGCGATGAAGGTGCCACATTTGATGCTGTGGTGGAACTCGATGCCACGACCCTTCAACCTATGGTCACCTATGGCACGAACCCTGGTTTGGCGTGTGGTATTAACGAAAACGTGCCGAGTCCTGAGACGCCTCCTTCGCATACGCAAGCATCCGATTTAGCGGATGCCTTGGACTACATGGGCTTAACGGCTCATCAACCCATGAAGGGCTTGCCGATTGATGTCGTCTTTATTGGCAGTTGCACCAATAGTCGCTTGGAAGATTTAGAAGCGGCGGCTCTTGTGGCGAAGGGACGGAAAGTCAGTCCAAACGTCCGAGCCTTGGTCGTCGCAGGCTCTCAAGTCGTGAAAGAGCAAGCGGAAGCCTTGGGCTTAGACGTTATTTTTAAAGACGCGGGCTTTGAATGGCGTGAACCCGGTTGTTCCATGTGCATTGCCATGAACGGCGATGCCATTGAAGTGGGGCAGTATTGTGCATCCACCAGTAACCGAAACTTTAAGGGACGTCAAGGTAAAGGCGGTCGTAGCGTGTTGGTGTCCCCCGCGATGGCGGCGGCTGCCGCGATTCACGGCAAGCTCGTTGATGTCAGAGAAATACAGAAGGAAGCCATTCATGCCTAAACCGATTACCCACATTTCTAGCCGATGCGTCCCCTTGAACAAGGACAACGTCGACACGGATCAAATTATCGCCGCACGCTTTTTGAAAGTCACCAGCCGTAAGGGCTTGGGCGAACACGCCTTTTCAGACTTTCGCTACATGGCAGACGGCAGTCCTAACCTTGATTTTGTCTTGAATCAACCGCAGTTTGCTCACGCGCGCATTTTGGTAGCTGGGCATAACTTTGGCTGTGGATCGTCTCGTGAGCATGCCCCGTGGGCGTTGGTGGATTACGGCTTTGAAGCGATTATCGCCACCAGCTTTGCGGATATTTTCAAAAATAACGCTCTGAAAAACGGCTTATTGGTGATTGAATTGCCTGAAGCCGTGGTGAGCCAGCTTCGTCGTGATTGTGAGGCAAACCCTGCCTTGCGTGTCGATGTGGATGTTGAGGCTCAAACGGTTAAGATTGAAAATCAAGCGGAACAGTCCTTTGAAATTGGGGCGTTTTGGAAGAAGTGCTTGACGCAAGGCTTGGATCAAGTGGGCTATACCTTGAGTTTTACGGATCAGATTAAAGCGTATGAAGCCCAGAGACCCGCGTTTGCCTAAACGGTTTTTGTAGAAACTGTATTTTGATATCTCGCTCAAAACGTATTCATCATTTTGCTTGTCTTCACTCCGCAAAGGTGTAAAATAAAAGAGTCACCCCTCTATTAAAGGACGCTCTATGATGAACGCTCAAGAACAAAAACCCAGTATCGCTTTTTATAGCACCAAACCCTATGATGTCGAAGCCTTTAACGCCAACAACACCGCAGGATTCAACATCAATTACTTGGACGCCCATCTCACGCCGAAAACCGTCAAGCTCGCTGAAGGGCATCAAGCCGTGTGTGCTTTTGTCAACGACACCTTAGATGCTCAAGTCCTTCGCGCCTTGAACGACTTAGGCGTTAAAACCATCGTGATGCGATGTGCAGGCTTCAATAATGTGGACGTCGCCAAAGCCACCGAACTGGGGATGCGTGTCTTGCGTGTGCCAGCCTATTCGCCTTATGCGGTCGCTGAACATGCCTTGGCACTGATTATGACCTTGAACCGTAAAACCTATAAAGCCTTTAACCGTGTGCGTGACGGCAACTTTTTGCTAGACGGGCTTGTGGGCTTTGATGTCCACGGTAAAACCGTGGGCGTCGTGGGGACTGGTAAAATCGGCGAGATTTTTGCAGGCATTATGAAAGGCATGGGTTGTACGCTTTTAGCCTACGATCCTTACCCCAACGAAGCGGTTAAAGCCATGGGAGCCTCCTATGTCAGCTTGGATGAATTGCTGGCTCAAAGTGATATGATCAGCTTGCACTGCCCCCTGATGCCTGCTACGCATCACATGATTAACGACGCTTCGGTGGCTAAAATGAAAAAAGGGGCGATGCTCATCAACACCAGTCGTGGGGGCTTGATTGAAACGCAAGCCGTCATCGACGGCTTAAAATCGGGTCAGATTGGGGCTTTGGGCTTGGATGTTTATGAAGAAGAAGGCGACTTGTTCTTTGAAGATTTGTCCTGCGATGTGATTCAAGACGACGTGTTTAGTCGTTTGCTAACCTTCCCCAATGTCTTGATTACGGGGCATCAAGCCTTTTTAACGCAAGAAGCCTTACATAATATCGCCCTTACGACGATTGCCAACTTGGAAGATGCCTTTGCTGGGCGGGATTCCAAGAATGAAGTGAAATAATCCTAACTTGTTGATTATTTGAAGACAGCCCCTCGTTCGCATTCCTTTGTTTAGGCGAACTTTACAGAATCTTTACATAGACTTCAGAAATTGAGCTAGAATCCGAAAGAGTCTTAATTGCTTAAGGAATCTTTGTATGCTCAAAATGCTGTTAAAAAATCGACGTCAACCTGCAAACGTGTTCATTATGTTGGTGGCAATTGTAATTTTTGGTTTTTTAATGGGCTTAAGCTATTCCATTGGGCAGTTAAAAATGATTAACCTAGAACAATCTTCAGCACAAACGATTAAAACGAAACTGAGATTGATTAACAATTCTGGATTGAATGAAGTTATTGCGACGCAACTATTCCCAACCAGTAACCGCTATTCGTGGCAATTTGATAGTGTTGCTGATATCTCGACCGCTGATCCCGTCACGAAACCGAAACCTTTTTTAACCGATTCTAGTTACGTGTATGAAACGGGTGCAGGGGTTGTGGGACGTTACCAATATATCGTTTTGGGCGTAAACCCTTACTTTGATTATGATACGGTAACAGGAGCTTATACGCCGAGTGAAGATAAAATGAAGTCGGGGGAGCATCTTTACAATATTGACAATCCTATTTATGTGGCGGTGCGGAGTTTTGCTTGTTTTGATACTGCGACAAGTGCGATTGCGTATGACGCGGTAAAACCACACACAGTACCCCCCTATGCTAAGTGTGGATCTGGGCAAACCTTAGAAGAACGTACCACCTTAACGGAGTTAGATGTCAGTAACATAGTCGTCCCTATAGAAGATTTAAATACTAAAATTGAGATTGTTTCTAGTCAAACGATTGAAGCGGATACTACCCTCACCCTTCCTTCTAAAATTTTAAATCGAAATAATAGCTCTACTAACCAGTTTAACTTTGAAGATTGGTGGACGAATAGATCAGGGGGTATTCATTATAGTGTTCGCGGTAATGCGGAACCAGTAGGGATTCTTTATACAAAAATGGTAGGAGCCGACCCAACTAAATTTTACTTGCCTTTCACCGGTAACCCTTTTACCCTTCCGAGCGATGCCATCGTGCCTTCTTTAGAAATTTTGTTTCGCAGTGCCATTGATGAGCGTTCTTTATATGTGGTGGATCATGCTACCCTTGGGAATAAGTACGTACCTGTTTCTACCGTCTTTATGGGTGTAGATTCACCCACTTTCCCTGGCTATGTTCAGGAAGCATTTAGTGGTACGATTCTTAGTAAAGACGGGGCATTCGGTGCGGGCTCTTTTTCTCAAACGATAGGCTTTCCAAGTTTGAGCCTATTAAAGATATCAGGTAGCGTCCCCTGTGAGAGCACGAACCGGATTATTTTTAATAATAAACAACAGTTGCGTGATGCCGACGGCTTCAGAAATACTATGAGATATACATTTAAGTATACGGCTCCAACGTGTTAAATCAAGAATTTGTTTTCTGAAAATTTGCATTCCTAAGGGAGCTTGGGGTATAGTAGGGATGTAAATCCTTTTAAATGAGTGAAAGTCTATCTATAGTCACCTTTAGATTTTTCTGTACAGGTGGCTAGACGAGGAGCCTAGATTATTTTGTGCGGGCGTGTAGTCGATACCTACATAACCAAACAAAATAATCGTAGCGACAAAGTATAGACCCTGTACAGGAAATTATAAAGGTGACTATATGCGTCCTTCATGGCTGAACGTCCGTTTGCAAAATACGCCTGCTTTAAAAGCCCTTAAAGACACGGCAAAATCGCTTGAATTGGCAACCGTTTGCCAAGAAGCGAACTGCCCCAATCTTTTTGATTGCTGGAGTGAAGGCACCGCCACCTTCATGCTAATGGGAGACACCTGCACCCGTGGATGCCGTTTCTGCAACGTCAAAACAGGTAACCCCAACGGGTGGCTGGATGCGGAAGAACCTGAAAAGCTCGCTCGTACGGTGGCGAAAGCAGGCTGGAACTACGTCGTACTTACGGCTGTAGATAGAGATGATTTGCCTGATGGCGGAGCCTCTCACATGGCGAAATGTGTTCAAGCGATTTTAAATGCGGTGCCTGAACTCAAGGTGGAAGTCCTTGCTCCTGATTTTAAGGGAGACAAGGTGGCGTTAACAACCTTGTTAGACAGTGGCTTGCATGTGTTTGCTCATAATGTTGAAACGGTGGAACGGTTGCAAGTATCCGTGAGGGATCGTCGTGCGACCTATGAGCAAAGTCTCAATGTGCTGGCATGGGCGAAAAAATCGCATCCGCAGGTGGTGACGAAAACATCGCTGATGTTGGGCTTAGGTGAGCGTTTCGATGAAATCAAGCAATGCTTAGCCGATTTACGTCATCATGACGTAGACGCCATTACCTTTGGGCAGTATCTTCAACCGTCTCCTAAGCATTTAAAGGTCAGCGAATGGGTGGAACCCAGCGTGTTTGATGAGTTGAAGCGTCTCGCTTTAGACGACTACGGTTTTGCGTATTGTGCGTCTGGTCCTTTGGTGCGAAGTTCGTATAAGGCGGGGGAATACTACATGTCTGCTCTTGTACAGGAACGCTTGGCAATGGTATAGTATTTATGTTCACAATATAAAAGTAAAATATCTCATGCAGACACTTCACAAATCTCCATTTATCACCGATTTAGTCCCAAACGAATCCGTAACGCTTGAAAGTGTCGGACTAATTTCGGGTAAATGCATTCAAGCCACGGTAACGCGTGGTGAAGACAATGCAGGGGTCGTCTTTGTTTTGCCTGATGCCATTCGCATTCATGCCAAAGCGTTTTCGGTTGTGGACGCTCGTCGGGGCGTCACGCTGTGGGATCCCACCAGCAAGCGGACGCTTTCGATTGTGGAACATTTTTTAGCCGCCGTTGCCTTGGCGGGTATTATGGATTTAGAAGTACATTTACACGCCCCTGAAGGGGGTGTGCCGTTGGAATTACCCTTGCTCGATGGTTCTTCGCTGCCTTGGTTTGAAGCCTTGGTCGAAACCTTTGGCTGGCAAGAACAAACGCTACTCTATCGGGTGGAGCGTCCGTTCTTTTTTAAAGTCAATGAAAAAATACATCTTTATGCCTTGCCTTCGGATGATTTAAGGCTGGGTTATGTGTTGGATTATTCACATCAAGATTTGCGTCACCAATGGGCGTACTGGGATTTTAAAGATCGCAGTGAAGTGGAAGCCCGTGCCTTATTACAGGCTCGTACCTTTGGAGAAACCGCCGAACTACCGGCTTTATTAGAGCAAGGGCTTGCCAAAGGTGTCAGTTTAAACAATACCTTAGGGCTTAATGAAGACAATCAAACTTACACGGCTCCTTTACGAATGAAACATGAGCCGCTCTTTCACAAAATGCTTGATTTATTGGGGGATTTCTACCTTTCAGAAATTCCGTTGGCTCAAGTACAAGGCACGTTTGTGGCATTTTATGCAGGTCATGCGTCTCACTTAGCCTTTGCCAATGCGTTACAAGAAGAAAGCATCTTAGTTGCATTGTAACAAAATATAAAGTACCCTAGAGTAGACGACTCATTTTACCGATAACGAATTTGACGATATTGCCGTACACCAAAACGTGAAATGAGATTTAAGAGATGACTGCACACGCTAAACGTTTGGCATCTAAAACTCGTAAGGCTCCACTTCTTCAAGCAGGGGAAGTCGTTATTGAGTTCACACGTTTTTTGTTTGCCAGTATTGTACTGGTTTATGTGGTGGTGTTGGTTTCGCCTCAAGGACTGCTAACCCCTAAAGGTTCTTGGATGAAGCCTCTTCAGTCCACGGAGTGGACGGATTCTTTGATTTTAGAGTTGCGTCCTGTAATGAATATAAGCAATACCATTCAACAAGAGAAACAAGAAGTGATGTCATCTCACTTGATCACTTTATCACCTGATGCATCTGAATGGGCTTAAAATATTTCGGCGTCTGAAGGGGTATTAGGAAGCGTGGTATTTTCTGAAGGACGATTAGGCTGACTGAGCCCACCGTCAGGTGTTTGTGCGACATAATAGTCCCAAATTCCTTTAGACAAACGCTGAATATAGTCTTTGGCTGCCCCATGATTATGCGGACGCTCTACCATCACAGACAAATAATAATATCGCCCATCAGGCAAATACACCAACGCCGTTTCACCAAGACTTTTTCCAATGTCGCCAGTTTTATGGGCTACTAGAGTATCTGGAGGCAATAAGGCAGGAATTAGCCGACGGTTACGCGTGCCTTCTAATATCTCCATAGCCGTTGATTTTGTTTCCGTACTCAAAAGGGGTTGTTCTTTTAAATTGAAAAGTAGGGTCACCATATCGTAAACCGAAATGGTGTTATAGCCTTCTACATCAGGCAGAATATTTCGGAGTGCCGTGTGTTGTAAGCCCAAATCTTTCAATTCTTGTGTGACTTCGTTTTTACCACCTAGTAAACTGGTCATGAGTTCTGTTGCGGAATTGTCGCTATTTTGAATCATGGCTTCAGCGGTTTGAAAGGCGGTGTAAAACTTTTTCGCCCCTAAAAATTGCCAGTCTCCAGAACCCGACACCATGTGATGTTCATCAAAATAGGCAGGCGTTTCATTCGTCAAAGTACCACTATTGAGGTGCAAACTATATAAATAGAGGAGAGGCAACTTAATCACACTCGCCGAAGGGACTTCTTCTTCCATACGCTTACCTGCAAATTGAAGGGTTTGCCCGTCTAAGATTAAGACATGGGGACGCAAGTTGGGTTCAATTTCAGCACTCAATCGATCCACCAAGGTTTGAAGGGCTTCGTTTCGTTGAGTTTCTAATAAAGCAGGACGCATTAAAGGCGTCAACGGTGTTGGGCTATTCCATTTGATCTCGTGGGGAACCCCTGCTAGAGGCACGCCTCGGTTGACAAGTACGCTGTCTTGAAGTGTTAATAGAGGTTCTAAAGGCTGTTCTTGTGTGGTATGTACGTTTGCTTTAGGGGCAATAAACTGTTGCTGAACGGCATGAATAAGCATACCCCCAAGCATCCACATACCTATACTTAAGCTAATTAAGAAAAGCGTTAGCATGCTTAAACGCTGAACCTGTTTTGTATTTTTGGCTTTGTGACGGGCTTGAAGCGGACTTAAACGTTTTGGTTTTGAGTGAGTAAAGGGATTTTCGCCATGTAAAAAATTGCGTGAATTTTTTGAAGGGCTTGATTTTAAAGAGGCTGGGGGCACCGTGTAAAAGCGATTGGCATCAGACGCATTCATTGCTTCAGAACGACGTTCCGTAAATGGGCTATGGCGTGTAGGGCGTGATGCAGACATTAAAAATCCTCAAGCAGAGATAAAATCATTTTAATATAGTGGATATTATAGTATAGAAGAATCCAACAAACTTGGAAAGCCCTATCTGAACATTGTCACAAATCTACACCATTCATATGACGCACAAAAATTCATTTTTTTGTTTTTTAGTTTATATCAGGTGTATCGTATTACTATTGACAAGTTAAGGAAAATAAAATGTCTTCTATTTCAAATACTCCATTTAGTCCGACTTACGCAAACAATGTGAATGCAAAACAATCCCCCCCCCCCTCCCCTCAAAAATCTTGGACACCTAGTACAGAAGCCGTTAAAGACGAATTCAAGAATATGGATATGAACTTTAAAGGTCTTCAAATTGGGGCTTTAACAGGTGTCGTAACAGGTATTTTGACAGGGTCCATTGTCTACGCATTAAAAAGCAAATCTCTCAACCAAGTATTTCGTGGAGCTTTGGGGCAGGAAATTAAGAGTTCACGAATGGGAAGTGCTATTGAGTCAGGCATAGAGGCTTTACTCTTGGGGTCTTTAATTGGATTTACAGCAGGGGGAGAACTTAATGATAAGGTTCGTCATAAAGTGATGCAAGCCGCTCAGCTTGCTAATGGCGAAAAGCCTGAAAAAAACTGGTGGAATCCTTTTGAAAAAACACCTGCCACCAAAGAAGAAGCCTTAGACGATCTTAATAAAAAAGAACTTAACAAAAAAACGGCTTTTATGACAGGGGCATGGCATGGCTTTTTAGATAAAACGCTTGGAGCTGGACTACTTCTTGCTTGTGTACCCTTATACGCTAATTTATTTGGATCAGAAAGTGTACAAACTAAACTTATAAAAGAACTGGCTCATCATCCAACTACTTGGATTAAGGCAGCCGCCATTCCTATCATGGGGGGCGTGATTGGTGTTCAAATGATTCCTATTTTGCAGAAAAAAATGCAAGCACTACAAAATAAACCTCAAGAATAAAATACGACTAGAGCTAGCCTAAATCACAAAGAATGGCAACTTGAGTAGCAACGGCTTCATGCGTACCAATGGGGGCAAGCCCTTCCCCTGTCTTGGCTTTGACGCTAATGCGCTCTACATCCATGCCTAGTAAATGAGCTAGGCTGGCTTGAATCGCATGGCGATACCCCAAGAGTTTGGGGGCTTCAAGTTGCACGATAGCATCTAAATTGACTACATAAAAATGCGGATGCTTTTCTTCAATCAACAACAAAACCGCTGCCAACATATCTTTACTAGCAATATTCTTCCACTTGGGATCGTTGGGCGGGAAATGTTCGCCAATATCACCGAGGTGGCACGCTCCTAAAAGGGCATCGATGAGGGCGTGCAACAAAGCATCACCGTCTGAATGAGCCTCGCATCCCCAAGGGCTTTCAATGCGAAGTCCCCCTAAATACAGAGGCAATCCTTCTTTAAGGCGATGTACGTCGCTTCCTAATCCAATACGTAAGTTCGGTGTTTCCATGGCTTGATTATAGCAGGGTTGTAACAAATTGTAAACATTCAGCAATTTAACGTTTGAAAAAGATTTTATTGTGAAACGGGATATTATATTTTTACGGGAAAAAAGGGGATTGAGAGTATGACTTTAGTCAATAATAATTTCAATGGATATTGGCAACAAGCGGGCATTTATGGTGCACAACAAAGGTCGTCCACAACGAACGCAACCGCTTCACAAGCATACAAACCCAAGAACACGATGCCAAAAATGGACATGCCATCCATGTTTAAAATCATGTTGCAAATGATGAAAATGCTCCAAGGGGTGCAAGGGCAACACTACGGACAAACGCAGTCGACTTTCAACAGTGCGGCAAGTCCCTATCTTCAAATGAATCCAGCGGATTATGGAAAAAGATTCTTGTCATCTAGCCCTGTGACACCAACGAACTCAAGTACAGAAAGTTCTATGATTTTATTGGCGTTACTGATCC
>JBKDRU010000050.1:0-79583 GCA_046341215.1 Vampirovibrionales bacterium
AAACCTCGCTGATTTAGGCATCAGCGAAATCAACTTGGGTAAAACAAACGATGTGAAAAATGCCGAAAACTTTGATGGTCAGGGTAATGACTTGATGACGCAAGAAGGTTCCACCTTCAAGCTCAATGGTAAAACACAAGATTATGCCGATGTTTGGCATCAGCTGAAGTAAATCACCACTAAACGTGAGCGTCTAAAGCCGTGGGTTTGTCTTTGTAGTTGGCAGGCTCACCCTCGTCGACCTTGTAATTGTTAATATCCAAGCGATTGGGTAATTCCTGCCCTGTCACCTTGTGAGACAACCAGCTCTGCACCAAAGGCGACAAACGCCCCATCACCAAGAAGCCGGCTCCTAGGCTAGCTAAAATACCCATGCTATGCCCAAAGTAAGACGCTTTGACTCGATGCCCAATGTCTTTTGACTCCGACTTCGCCAATTGGGACAAGCGATAGATCACATTCGCCACGCCTTTTTCACCATGCCCTTCATCAAAAGCAGGCATGGCTTGCGTCAAATCAATTCCCAAGATCTGCGGGTTAAACAAACGATTGTGGTCCAACGCAGAGAAAAATCCTTCTTGGTGCACAGGCATGACGTTTTCACTCATTAGCATATCCACAATGACGTTTTCATAAGGCTTGTAGGCGGTTTTAGCGCTTTGCATTTTTTCAGAAATGGCACCGACAATCGGTTCCATAAGAGAGCTTAATGTGGTTTTGGCGACTTCTTTCTCTTCTTTGTCCATCAGGTGATGATGCACGGTATAAGTTCTAAACGCCTCTTGCATTTCGTTTAACTGGTCTGTCGTGATACCGAAATCCTTGAGGGCTTTATTAAAAGCACCCTTCATATCTTTACCGTCTTGACCGTCTTTGGCGTAATTTTGCAGAATCGCCAAACTATTAAAGTTCAAATTTTTGAGTTGCGCATACTTATTGATTTTCGGTAGTTCCATGACGCCTTGTTGAATCATGTCCCGCACCTGCCTAGAACCAACGTACATCATGTACAAGAAAATGGCTTCAAAAGTCGCCCAACGAATTTTGTCGTTGTTGTCTTCCGCGGCCATTACCCGACTCGTCGTCACGGCTGAATCTACCAGCAAAAGGTTCGTCATATTCGGATTTTCATTCAAGTAATTCACGAAATTGACTACCGCACTACGAGGCTTAACGGTTTCAGGGTTTTTGCCAAGCCTTTCTTGCACAATTTTCTGTTTTGTTGATGAACTAAGCAGTCCCTTCTTTTTAGAAAGATCTGCCTGCTTCCATTGCATAGTAAGGGACTTCGACGGATTTTCACTGCTACATTCTTTTATCGCTTGCTGTTGGAGCGTTTCAGCGTACCTTTGCTTCGCTTTTTTAGTGAGCTTTTTCTTGGAATGGGCTTGTGCCAGTTTCGGTAATGCCCAACCTGTTAAAAAGGCAGGAATTCCCCCCGCAAATAAGATGCCTACCAATTTCGCCCGATTCATCTGCTTCAGAAAGGTTTGAGCATCTTTTGATGCCACTTGTGTATAGTCTTTGGCCAAGGCTTGAGCCTGCTTGCTTAAATTAGCATCTCCTGCAAAGCGTGCTTTAAGGACTTTACCATAGGCATGAGCTTTTTCTTTAGTGAGTTGTTGATTGCCTTTTTCGGCGTTCATAATCCAGTTGTCGGCGTTTTTGGCAAAGGGTAAAAAGGGTTTAAGCATGTTGAAATACACGCTTTTCAACAGGAAGCTTCCGCCGCCCCAAACTATCCAAGAACCCCACATAATCAGGCTAATTTCACTGCCGAGTTCCTTGTTTTCTTTCTTGGATTCTTCCACAATACCGTAATTCTGGAGACCGTCTCGCACCAATAAGCTAGCTGCCCCTTCCTGCGTAAGCGAGTGAAGGGTGCTGACCACGGCGGGGTTAAATAAAGCTGAAGAGAGCGATCCCATTGAATAATTTCCTTAACAATACTATGCAACACAAAACCTAACGACGCCTGTCGTTGGGTAAACCTGCACATCTATTGCTGTGAGTAAAAGCCGTAATTTAGCGTGAACGTCCTAATGGAGACGAGTAAGCGACCCTAGCAATCGAGTGCAGGGGTACTTCGTCGTCGAAACAGCTGTGGCATCAAATCAACTTGCATAAACGCATTTCCTTAAAGGTGAGTGTATAGTATACACCAATTTGTTTTTAGTGTGACAGAAGCATAAAATAAAATCAAGGGAAAAAACTGCGTCTTTTGGAGAAAAACGTCTTTTTTGATACATTCGTGGTTTTGTCCCCCCTCCTAATTTTAGGAGAGGGGACAGGAAGTGAGCCTTCCCCTTCACTCGCTTTTGGCTTATAATAGAAGGGTTTATATAATGATTATAGAGAGGCTCCCACCATGACAAACGCACTAGATTCTTACCACACTTGGCTTTCAGCACTCGACTGGCAAGCCGTCGACAAAAAAGACTTTTCCGCCCTTTCTCACGATGAACAACTCATCCGCATACGCCACAGCTCCGCACACGTGCTTGCCTGTGCCTTAGAGGAACTCTACCCCACCGTGCAGTTCGCCACAGGACCCGCCACCCCCACAGGCTTTTTCTACGATGTCAAAATAGACGGCGTGTCGCTCAAAGAAGACGACCTTGAAACGATCGCCAGCAAAATGAAAACGCACGTCGGCAAGGCACACCCCTTTGAAGTGGCGAGCGTGCCGTTAAGTGAAGCCGTGGCGTATTTTACAGCCAAGCAACAGCCTCACAAGTTGGAGATCTTGGAAAAAATCAAGGGTCGAGGCATTACAGATGTCACCCTGTATCGATCAGGTAACTTCATCGACTTGTGTGCAGGTCCGCACGTGCCTCACACAGGGCTTTGCGGTAGCACGCAACTCACGGCGATTGCGGCGAGTCATTGGAAAGATGAAGATCAACCCAGCCTCACCCGCATTACAGGAACAGCCTGGAAAACGCCGAAAGATCTCAAGCGTTACCTTGAGTTCGTCGAAGATTCCAAAAGTCGCGATCACCGTGTGCTAGGGCCGCAACTGGACTTGTTTCAGTTTCACCCTTGGGCGGCGGGGGCGATGTGGTCTCCTAACGGCGTCAAGGTGCGTCGATGCATTGAAGCGTTTTGGCGTGAAACGCTCGAGCGTTACGGCTATGTGGAAATTTCCAACCCTGTGCTTTACAAAAAGGAACTCTTTCAATGTTCGGGGCATTGGCACCATTATCAAGACAATATGTTCATCGTCAACGATGCCGAGGGCGAGCCTGAATACGCTGTTAAGCCGATGAATTGCCCCGATACCATGCTCTATTTCAAGAGCAAGTTGCATAGTTATAAGGAATTACCCTTGCGTATCGCCGAAGGGCAGATTTTGCACCGCAATGAAGCCACGGGTGCCATGCACGGCTTGATGCGGACGCGTATGTTCACGCAAGACGACGCCCACATTTTCGCCACGCAAGACCAAGTGCAAAGCGAAGTCGCCCACTTGTTTAAGATGTTGGATGAAGTGTATAAGCTCTTTAATTTGGACTACCAGTTCAGCATGTCGACCCGCCCTGACGAGTTCTTGGGCGAAATCGCCGTGTGGGACGAAGCCGAAGCCGCCTTGCGTTCCGCCCTTGATGCCACAGGTCGCCCTTACGCCATTGAAGAGGGCGAGGGTGCCTTTTACGGCCCTAAAATCGATGTGCAGATTCGTGACAGCTTGGGGCGTTTGTGGCAATGTGGCACCTTCCAGCTTGATTTTCAGTTGCCTGAACGCTTTGAACTCACCTATATTGATGCCGACGGCACGGCTAAGCGTCCGATTGTGATTCACCGTGCGATTTTCGGCTCCTTCGAGCGGTTCATCGGCATTTTGGTGGAGCATTTGGGCGGTGCCTTCCCGACGTGGTTGGCTCCTGTGCAGGTGGCGGTTTTGCCGATCGGCGAAAGCCACAAGGCGTATGCGGAAACGGTGCAGAACGCCTTGAAAGAGGCAGGCATCCGCACGATGTTGGAAGTGGACGATAGCATTAACTATCGGGTGCGTTCGTGCGAGACTCGCAAGGTGCCTGTGATGCTGATTATGGGCGATCGTGAGGCGGAAGAAGGCACGGTTTCGGTGCGTCGCTACCATGTGGGGGCGAAGAAGGTGCTGCCCTTGGCGGACTTGGTGGCAGAAGTCGTGAATGAGGTGAAGACCCGTGTGCTGAACGTGGAGATTAAGACTTACGACGACCTCTTCTTCCGCCCGTCTGACAGCCTCTCGACGGAGGCGGAGGAGTATTAAAAAACTTTCGATTTAGGCTCTGAACTAAATGCTTTATAAAAATGAGAGTCATGAAATATGTACGGAATTAAAAAATTTGACAATCGGTTAGATAAACTTGATTTTATAGATGATAAAGGAAAGCGTAAAAAAACAGTTGTCTTATTATTTGTCTACAAAATCGAAACTGAAACGCACATTATTTTGTGTGATAGCAGTAAAAATGCTTTAAACGTTTTTAAAGCATTTGAAGCAAAACACGATAGATACTATGAAACGACATCTTATAAGTTTGCTATCGACAATTACTTTCAACAAGTTGATGCTCGCTATCACAATGATAGAACGACTCTAAAAAGTGAGCCGTCTGAGATACTAAAGTATCTTAATAAGTATGAAAATGCTTATACCTGTCACGAATTACTTGCTTCATTTGATACAAATAATTCTACAATTGAGGAAATAGATTTAGATAGAGAACTCCGCTCTGTGGGGAAAGCTGTTTTTGTTCAATGTTTTGAAATTGTACGAACCCATTTTACTTCGTTGAATCGTGATGAACTTGCGGCACTCATGGAAGAGGAAGTCGAACAAAAGTACGGGAATACCTCGGATAAAAACTATGCGATGAAAGCTACTTTTGCAAAACGTATATTTCAAAGAGGACTAGAGTATCAAGCCTTAGAACTTTGTTTAAATGCCCCCAAGCTTGACGTACAAATAAAGAAACATGCACAAGACTATTTAAATGAAGCTGATCAAGCCGATCAATATATGACATCGAATCACTTTCAAGAGACCATCAATAGGTTAAAGTTAGAGGATTTAGAGGAAAACGATCCTTTACAACTGGTGCCTATTGAAATCCCAAAAAAGAGTTTATCCTTTATAGAACGTATCCAGCGAAAGGCTTGTGTCGTTACAGAAGCGTTAATTAAGGCAGAATATAAGTGTGCCTTAGATGAAAGTCATCAAACCTTTATTCAGAAGCGTTCAGGGAATCCCTATATGGAAGCCCATCATTTAATTCCTTTAAAAGCCCAGCACCGTTTTGGGTATAGTTTGGATGTCCCCAGTAACGTAGTTTCCTTGTGTCCGAATTGTCATCGCAAAGTACATTATGCCGATTCGAGTGTTCAAAAAGAAGTTTTGGAATCTTTACTCGAAAAGCATCAAGCCGATTTGAAACAACAAGGACTAGAGGTACCCTTAGATACCCTTTTAAATTACTACGGCTAACCTACCCTACAACTGAACGAGCTGGCACCAGTCGCTGTATTGAGGCACCTGGTTTCGCACGACCTGAAAATACAAGTCTTGTATTTTCTTCGACAATACACCAACCTCACCTGTGCCAATCGGGCGATGATCCACCTGCGTGACCCCAGCCACTTGAGCCCCTGTGCCGCAGAAAAAGAGTTCATCCGCCACATAGAGTTCCGTGCGTTCCACCGTGCGTTCCACAACCGTTAAGCCCAACTCCTTACGAGCCAGCTCGATAATCGTGGCACGTGTAATGCCTTCTAAAATGTTTTCCGTATTGGAAGGCGTAATCAATTGACCGTTTCGCACCAAGAACAAGTTCATGGCGGATCCTTCCGACACCTTGCCTTGCTCGGTGAGGACGATCGCATCGTCAAAGCCTGAACGACGGGCATCCGTCACGGCAAGCGCCGTGTTCATGTAGGCGCCGCCTGCTTTGGCACGAGGGGGAATGGCGTTGTCTCCATTGCGTCGCCAGTTGGAAACGCAGACGTGCAAGCCCTTGTCAATGGGGATGTAGTCGCCCAAAGGTTGCGTAAAAATGCTTAAGCTGGTGGGGTCTTTGTCTAGCGAAGGACCGATCGAAATGCCGTCTTTAAAGAGCGTCGGGCGAATGTAGGTGTCGCCTCGGTGGGCGTTTTTGCGAATGAGTTCCGCCAAAATGTTCAAGCAATCGTCGACGGTTTCGTCAATGTGCATATGAAAAATGTTAGCGTTAGAAAGCAAGCGTTCAAAGTGTTCTCTGGCTCTAAAAATGGCGATGGCGTTCTGCTCTTCAATCCAATAGCCTCGGATGCCTTCAAAAATAGACGTGCCATACAACAACGAATGGTTACGAATCGACACGACGGCTTCGGCGTCAGGGCGAATTTCACCACGAAAGTACACATAAGTGGGACTTTGAGAACTCATTGAAAGTATCCTTTAGAATAAAAATAATTTGTCTCATTATAACTTAAAAACTCAAATAGTCCAATCGCTTTGAGGGATTCCTTGAAAATAAAGCAAGGCGGATAAATCATTAAACCGCACCGACGCTCGGCTTTGCTCGTGTACCGCCTTTTTCGCATGAAAGGCGACGCCCAAACCGCTGGCTTGAAGCATGAGCAAATCATTCGCCCCGTCGCCCACGGTGAGCGTTGCTTCAAGGGGGATTCCTAGGCGTTTACTATAGTAATGTAAGGCTTCGAGCTTGGCTTCTTTGCCCAAAATTGGCGGAATGACCTGCCCTGTAAAGACGCCGTCCGCTTCTTCCAGCTGGTTGGCTTGGTGTGCATCTAGGCGAAGCTCGTCGCACAAAGCTTGGGTGAAGGGGGTGAAACCGCCTGAAACGAGGACGTTAAAGCATCCGTGATGCCGCATCGTGTCGACCAGCGTTTTTGCCCCAGCCATCCGAGGCGTGGCATCTAAAACGTGATGCACACTCGCAACAGGCAATCCCTTGAGCAAGGCGACTCGCTCAATTAGGGCCTCTTCAAAGTTGAGCGTACCGTTCATGGCGGCTTCGGTGATGCGTGCGACTTCAGCTTTTTTGCCGACAAAATCCGCCAATTCATCGATACATTCGCCTTCTAAGAAGGTGGAATCCATGTCGCTCATGAGTAGAGTTTTTCGACGTGGAAAGGCGTCATCTAGCGGATGAATACACCAATCGATCTTAAAGCCGTCGAGGGCATCTTTAACGAGGGCATGCATGCCGAAAAAGGCACAGTCGTCTGCTAGTTCTAGGGTGAAATCCCAAGCAGAGTGTGTATTTTCGGATGATGCAGTACTTAACGGCGTGACGTCTTGAATCGTCAACGGCATAAAATAGTTCAAGCCTTCCACCAAAACAGGTACGTTTTCAGGGCGAACGGACTCCCAGCGTTTGGTGGCGTCGTGATGCGGTTGCCAGCTTAAATCGGGATTCGCTAAAACAATCGTCAAAACCCATGTTTTATAAGTCGTTTCCCAGTTGATGGTAGGCGTTTCGTTCATGCCATGGCATCCGATGGTGTGGCGGTTTGCTCAAGTGCCTTCGCTTCTAAGATGTTCAACCACGGCGTGCGACCCTGATTGGCGATGGCGGTGTGAACATCGAAGCAGGTGCATCCGAAGCAGGGGGAATGACAGCAGGTTTTGTCGGTTTCAACCGAGAAAGTGTCGACGTCTGCAGAGCTTAGGTTCAAATGCTTGTAGATGTGGGCTTTGAGGGCCTCTTCACGATCTGACGACCAGCGTTCTCCTGCGAGCATCTCAACGGCGAGTTTTACTTGGCTTTGCGGGATGTCTCGAAATTCGTTGGGGGTGAGGGTGGGGAGCTTCACGTTGCGTTGGAAGTAGCGTCCGAACCAGATACGAGCAATACCGTAGTGTTGGAGTAAGTCGGCGTCGTTCAAGCCTGCTTCTTCAATGAAGCCTTGACCGAGGGTGTAGGCGATTGTGCCATCGGGGTTGTAGGCAGTTTCAGTGGCAATGCGTCGTTCAAAGTCGCAGACGTGTTGGGCATACGCTGTTTCAAGCGAGGGGGTTGTGGAAGTCATGGGAGTCCTTTTTGAGTTCGGGGGGGGGGGGGTGATTCTATTGTATCGGAAGCAGAAGCGCTATTCAAGCGTGAAAAATATTTTTAGGGGTTGACAGAGCCCCCTCTTTTTCTTACTATCTAAAGGGAAGCCTTTGATGCTTTTCTCTACTTTTTACCTCAATTTTTTTTACAAAGGTCTTACTATGATTCCTTCTCTCTCTCGTTTTGGTGCCTCTTTGCCGGCTTATTCAACCAACCTTGCCTTTACTGCCACGACTGAGAACAGTAAAGCACTAGGGGTCTCTTCACGGGCCAACACCCAACGCCAAGGCTTTTCTATCTTTACATTAGCGACGATGGCTTACGCCACTGGGAAAAAAAACTATGAAGTTGGCTTTAATGCTAGAGATGTTCTAAATGCTCTAAACCGTATTGTCAATGGCAATTCTGTTTGCTCGCCTGTTTTTTTATCCCTAGTAAGCAGCACTCAACCTGGATCTATTGTTCGTTATCTAAAGAAGCATTTTGAAAGTGTCTTTTCCAATAAGGACAATCCACTGACTGTTCTACAGGGTTGGCTTAGCGGAAAGGGTGGGAAGCATACTGCGCCAGTTGGAGAAGAAACCCTTGGTGCCTACATTGAAGATTGTCAGTTTTATGCAGACCTCTTAAGTGACACAACTAAGTTAACCGATTGGGTTAAGGATATAGAAGCTAATTTAGGGAAAGGACAGTCTCTTACTCCAACAGAACAGAGACGATGGGATTCTTACAAGATTTGGCTTAACCTAGAGCTAAAACATAGAAACACGACAGCTGAAAAACAAGCACGCGGGCAATTATTTACAAACTTGAGACGTACATTAGAAGGAATACAAAACGCTGTTCCAGCCAAGTAGTTAGAAAAGAGCCCCCTCACCCCAAAACGGGGTTTTGTAACGAAGGCATCTTTATTTCTTTAGAAATGTTTTAGCTTTTAGCACTTTTCTGCTATTATATGAAAGTTACTCATCAAGCTTGAGATTATACAATGCCCCAAACACAGACGCCTTCAAAAAAACCGACTTTTTCCCTTTCACTCACTACACAAATTATGATAGGCTTAGGCTTGGGATTATTGCTCGGTATTTTTGTCCCTGAATTTGGCGTTAAGCTCAAGCCGTTTTCCGATCTCTTCTTACGCATGATTAAAATGCTGATCGCGCCGTTGCTTATTTCGTCCCTGATTGTCGGCATCGCAGGAGCAGGCGACACCAAAAAAGTGGGATCACTCGGACTTAAAACCATTTTGTATTTTGAAATTGCGACGACGCTTGCCTTGATTATTGGCTTGGGCGTGGCGAATTGGTTGAAACCTGGAGCTGGGGTGGATCTTCAGGCCAATGCGAAGAACCTTACCGATTTAGCAACCATAACGAGTAATACCCACACCGTGGCGAATCATACCTTTATGGACAGCGTCTTGGGTATGGTGCCGACCAGCATTTTTGATGCCATGGCGACAGGCAACGTCCTTCAAATGGTGGTGTTTAGCGTCTTTTTCGCACTCGCTATTATGGCAGCAGGCGAAAAAGGCAAGCCTGTTTTACGAGGACTCGCCAGCCTAAGTGAAATCATGTTCAAGTTTGTGGGATACGTCATGAACTTTGCGCCCATGGGCGTGTTGGCGGCGATTTCGTATGCCGTGTCATCCAACGGTTTGGGCATTTTATGGACTTACGGCAAGTTGGCAGGCTCCTTATACTTGGCGTTGTTCATTTTTGTCGGAATTGTCTTGCTTACCACGTGTGCGATTATTAAGGTGCCGTTTACACGCATGTTTTCCGCCATTAAGGAACCGTTCTTGATTGCGTTTTCCACCGCCAACAGTGAATCTGCCCTACCAAAAGCGATGAGCGTCATGGAACGTTTTGGCGTGCCGACTCACATTGTCGCCTTTGTCATGCCGACAGGCTATAGCTTTAATTTAGACGGCTCCACGCTTTACTTGGCGTTGGCGACCTTGTTTGTGGCCCAAATGGCGAACATTCAGCTGGATATTTGGCAACAATTAAGCATTATGGCGACCTTGATGTTGACCTCTAAAGGCGTGGCTGCCGTGCCTCGTGCCAGCTTGGTGATTTTAGCGAGCACGCTAACCTTGTACAATCTGCCCATTGAAGGGGTTGCTGTGATTTTAGGGATCGATCACTTCTTGGATATGGGACGCACGTCGGTTAATTTGGTGGGCAATTGTGTGGCAACTGCGGTTGTGGCTCGTTGGGAAGGCGTTTTTGATGATAAGAAAATGATGAGCTTTGACGCCAACGACACGCACGACCACTTACCTGAAGATTCTGGGATTCTAGGGGATCCTCACTTGGAAGGCGTTTCCTCTCAACCTCCAACATCTTCTCTTGATTTAACCGTGTGTAGCCTACCTTCGTAAGGCTTTTTTAGGAGTTCGCCGATGACCCTTCCTTCTACCGCCGTAAGACTTGACGGCAAAGTCTGTGCCGATGCCTTACTGGAAGCACTAAAAACAAGCGTGGCTGGCTTGCAAACGTCGGGTAAACGCAGGCCGCAATTGGTGGTGATTCAAGTGGGGGCAGATCCCGCTTCTAGCGTGTATGTCAAAAAAAAGAAGCAAACCGCTGAAGCCATTGGCATGAAGTCTGAAATTATCGCCCTTGCCGATGATGTGGCTCAAGGCGTTTTGTTGGACACGATTCACCGCCTGAATGACGATGAGGCGGTGGACGGCATTTTGGTGCAGTTGCCGCTGCCCAAGCACTTGGATGAATCCGCTGTGTTGGAATCCATTTCCCCTAACAAAGATGTCGATGGCTTTCATCCCTTTAATGTGGGGCGTTTAGGGGCTGGACTCACCCCCTATGCCTTGCCTTGCACGCCTGCAGGCATGATGAGCTTGCTCGATTTTTACAAGATTGATGTGGCTGGTTTGCATGCGGTTATTGTGGGGCGCTCCAACATCGTGGGGAAACCCATGGCTCAACTGCTTTTACAGGCGCATGCCACGGTGACGATTTGCCATAGTCGCACGAAAAACATCGATGACTACCTTAAGCAGGCGGACATTGTCGTGCTGGCGGTGGGGATGCCCAAGGCCTTTACGGGCGAGCAACTCAAGCAGGGGGCGGTGGTGCTGGATGTGGGCATAAACCGCTTGCCCAACGGCAAGCTGGTGGGCGATGCCGATTATGCATCGATGTTGGATGTGGCATCTGCGGTGACGCCTGTACCCGGAGGCGTCGGCCCCATGACGATTGCGACCTTGTTACAGAACACGCTCAAGCTCTACCACCAGCATTAAATCCCGAAAAGGACTAGCACAAAACGGAAATTACGGGTTTTTTTTACGATAGGAATCTTTTGGGTTTAGTCCATTACTTAATTTTAAACAATAAGGTTTATTTTATGCGTCTTTCTCCTCTCTCTTTTCAAAACACTTATGCTTCTGCGAAAGCTAGCCCCACTCACTCACTCGCCAGAACAGGTGTAACACTAAACCCTAAGTTGCGTTATGTCTATTTTAATACAGGTGATATAAATCAACGTTTTAGTCGTTTTCTCTATGGTAATTTGGGAAGAGGTCCTGTTGGAAGAAACTACAAAACGTCGCAAACACGATCTGCAACACGATCTGCTCCTGCCCAGTTTCGTTCAGACTTGCATAAAGCGATGAAGTTGCTTTGTCAAGAAGGACTTATTACGCTAACGGCAGACAGAGGAAATCATGGTCATCTTGTTACCCTAAACCCACATACAAATAATCCTCATTTTCCTTATTCTATCCACGCCATGGATGTAGAATTGCCAAAAGTGAGTTCTGATGGCAAGCGTGTAGATCTTAAAAGCAATGCACTTGTTAATTATAAAGGAGAAGCCTTTCCTTATCCCAATAAACCTTTATATGAATTTTTAATAGATGGGGTACCCCAGCCGAATTGGGGGATGCTCGGTTGGATACAGTATAAGAATGTGTTAAGTTTTCCCATGTTTCACATCTCTCAGATTTTACAAATGCCTCGCTATGCTCGTATTAAATTAGATCATCACAAGAACCAGTTTCAGCTAGATAGAGATCAACAACAATTACCTAGTTCCGTGATAGAAGGACTTAACATCATTAGCGAACTACTTCGACCTTTTGATCCTAGGCTATCTTACACGAGACCTTATCACTTTTCATAACGCTTGACAAAGCGAAAAAGAGAAAGAAGGTCGTTTATGTTTGAAGAATCTGTGGCATCTGCGGTGACGCCTGTACCCGGAGGCGTCGGCCCGATGACGATTGCGACCTTGTTGCAAAACACACTGACGCTCTATGAACAGCATGAGGCGTAGGGCTTAGCGTCGTACATTTGAATTAATTATATATGTACGATACCAAGGATACCCACTTCCTCTACGAATGCTTTTTTTAATATATTTTTGTAACTTGTCGTCTTGGAACTGCTCCATAAAATAAAGGCTTAAATCGCCCGAAAACTCTTTAAATTCGTTCACCAATGCTTCAATTTTTGTTTGATTCTCAAAGTTCTCAGGTGTTAAAGCATCAATCGCACTTGCAAGTCCCGAAGACGGGCCTAAATAAAATAGTCGTTTAGGGTTTCTAAGTGTTTCACGCCTTTGATAATTGTTGGACTCTAACCATACTTGATCAGTTAAGCACTCAATAAAGTAATCAGCACGACGAAAAAGTTTTTGTAAATCTTCTAAGAATTTAAACTTGGCTGAAGGAGTTCTAGCCGATGCAATTTCATTTACTAGTTTATCCTTTTTGATACGTAATATCTTTAATTGATCCTGCGTAAACCCCTGACGCTGGTTTAAAGCGGGGGTGGCATTATTAGCGTTGGTGGGGTTAAGTGGGACGGGTTGTTGTCTCGTCATCGGGCGGGTGACCGACGCAGAAAGCTGAAGTCGCATAGAAGAGACCTTTCGTCAGGATGAGGGGGGCGTCGTAGAGAAAAGCGATCGTGCTTTATCTTGAATAGTAAAAGAAAGAAACAACCCTGTCAACCCCTCGCTCTCCCTCACCCCAGCCCTCTCCCAAAGGGAGCGGGGGAAAAGCGCAATTTAAAACAAAGCGTTCCATGTATTAAGGATCTCATAAGTTTTATGGATAAAGACTTAATTCTTTTATTGAATAAGTACAATCGCATATGAAACTTTCCCTTTTGCTTGACTTTTAAATACGCTATCTCATTTTCTACTTGGACTACTTGTTTTAAAAGCGTACGCCATTTGTGATATGAGACTAAATAATGAGCTATTACCTTATTTTCTATACTTTCTAGCGGTTCTTCTTTATGGGACTTAATTCTAAGACGTATTGAATCTCGCATTTGAGCATACAAAAGTCTCAAGTCGAAGTGTGGAGCTCTGTAGCCGTGTTGGTCAGGTAAAGTCTCTTGTTGCTCCTGAATGAATCCCTGTATCTTCAGCGTGAAAGTATTTAGTGTTGTATTTAAGGTTTTTTCTTCTGCAGTTTCAGTAAAAGGTGGTGCCCATTGTAATGGGACCGGAGGGATCTTCAAAATTTCCAAGATACCCAAGATTACTTCTTTGATGATGCTTAATTCGATTAACTCTTCTTGATTGAGTTGAGCGTATCCTTTCGATTTCAAGGATTCTATGAAATGTTCATATCTATCTAAACATTCTTTACTAAAGCCTTGTCGTTGCAAAAAAGCGGAAGAGGGCTTTTGAACAGCAGTCAACCCCTTGCTTAAAGATTCCATGGGTTTGGTTTTGGCTTTATACAGGCTTGGGCCATCAATAGAAGGCAACAGTTGCATTGGTGGGAGGCTTTCTTGAGAGGCTACATGATGAAGACTAGAAAAATACTAGAGAAATGCAGTTTATTCTACAGTTATGACCAAAATAAAGGCAAAGGCTTATCAATCCCTTATAGCAGTGGTCACTTTTTCCGGATGGGGGTATAATACCCCATATCACGCAAAAAAGAAAGAAGGCGTTTTTATGTTTGATGAATCTGTGGTAAAGGCGGTATATGTGGCAAGCTATGGCGTGGCGGTCTTGAACCTCTTGTGGCTCGCCTTCAACCAAAAAAGCCTCGTGCGTCAAGCGGCCTTACAACGCAGTTTTGACGTGGCTTTACTCGTTGGCTTGCTGACTATCTTCGTCTTACGATCGATTTTAGCCGACTATTTCGCCCTCACGAATATGTTTGAATCCGTGCTAGCCGTCAACTTCGGGATGCTGCTCTGTCGCTTGGTGCTGGATGCTCACTTTAAAGTGCCGATTTTTCACTTGGGCGTTATGGCGTTTATTGTCGCGGGCTTTGTGTTTTCGGGATTTTTACCGCAAGACATTGCCGTTCTTCCGCCAGCCTTAATGAGCTATTGGCGAGCCATTCACGTGCCTGTGATTTTGCTTTCTTACGCCTTGATGTTTTTTGCGTCCTTAGGCGGCGCCTTTTTGTTGACGCTGAAGAACGAAGCACTTAAAAAGGACGTCCTACACCTTACCGACAAAGCCGTGACGCTCGCTGTTCCCATTCTGGCGGTAGGCACCGCCCTTGGTGCGGTGTGGGCGAATGAAGCGTGGGGAACCTACTGGAACTGGGATCCCAAAGAAAATATGGCGGTGGCGAGCCTATTTGTGTTCGGGGCTTATTTGCATTTACGTTTAAATACGCAAGTTAAGCCTGAAAAGTTGGCGTGGCTTTTGATTGTGGGCTTTGCCGTCTTGATGTTGACGTATATTGGTATCAATATTTTGGGGGTCGGCTTGCATAGTTACGGTAACTTCATGATGAAATAAACGAACACTGGTTTTGTCCCCCCTCCCTTAGGGAGGAGGAACAGATCACCTTCACATAAAGGAAATCCCCATGCCCAAGAAAAAAAGCATCCTCAACACAACGATTTTCTTCACAATCAAGCAAGCCATACGACTTTCCGCCCTGTTTTACGGACTGCTCTATAGCTCGAAAGTACTCGCAGGGCTTCACTTTGGCGATGAGCTGGTGTTGCTGATTTTCTGCGTCATCTTAAGCCTTGCTGATATAGCAGTACGTCCCGTGTTGAAAATCATTTGCCTCCCACTTGATATTCTAAGCTTTGGGATGGCTCGCAACATGGTGTATGCCCTATTCTTTACGGCTCTTTTAGGGGCGGGGTTCCTGTACCTACCCGAACTCAAGCTTACCACCACAAGTATTGCGCAAAACGTGCAACTGGCTTTAGCGGTGTGGATCTATACGCTTACCATTTTAACGGCGACTCGTTAGGTCTTCTACAAGATTTTAGTCAAGCTAGCGTCATAGCCTCGTTGTGCAGTGTAAGAACCATCCATGTTACCGTTGTCGGCATAATCTAAGCCGGTATAGTACGCCTTTAGTTTATCGCTTAAGAATCGATTGCCGATAATCGCACCAGCCGTAGCACCTACACCCATCGCTAACAGTTGCAGAACATTGCCAGCCTTACCCATAGCCCCTTTTGCTCCTCTGAAAGATCTTCCAAGCGTAAACATCCATAAGGCACCTGCTGTGAGAGCACCCACTCCTCCTGAAGCCACTGAGACAAGGGGGGTGTTTTGCTCAGAAAAATGTTCTTGGTAAATGCGACTACCAGAACTATTGGGATCCACCCCATTACCACTTAAGGGTGCGGTAAACGTCGTAGGGGCTACCGCGCTTTGATAATTATAACCTGGTAAGGCACTATTGGTATTCTTGTTTTGGTAGTGATAGGATCCATACAGGTTGTTTATACCGCCATTGGCACCATAGATGCCCGCCACTGCTGGATTGATCACCCCTGATCCCATACCCATACCCGCACCGTACATGCCAGCACCCATGCCCATGCCATACATGCCAGCACCCATGCCCATGCCCGCACCATACATGCCAGCACCGTAGATATCCGCACCATTGCTCGGAAAGCCATATTGATAAGGATTTGGGAAGGGATTATACCAACCCCCTGGTGATTGACTTTGTGTTGCAGCAGCTGGGTTTGGTGTAGAAGATGTGGCAGGCGTCGTTGCTTGAATGGATGGTGTGGTACTCATGCGAGTGTTCCCTTTAAATCTCTTTTAATTCTTTGTTGATTGTTCTATGATATTACTTAAATAGTATTCATTAGCATAAAAGCAAATCGATCTATATTTTGTGCTAGTCTAGTGACTCAATTCGTTTATAAAAACGATAAAAATCTAAAAGGAGTTTCACCATGAAGCCCAATGCCTGCCAACTCAATGATTTACAGCACCACGTTACCCAATGCGGAGGCACCGAGCCCCCTTTCCAAAATGCTTATTGGAATCACAAAGGCATAGGCGTGTATCATTGTATTTGTTGCGGAAGTCCCTTGTTTAGCAGTGATGCTAAATTTGACAGTGGTACAGGCTGGCCGAGTTATACAGCCCCTGTTGAGACCAGCGCCGTCAAAACCAAGGTGGACACGTCCCACGGCATGCAACGTACGGAATCGCTATGTGCGAGCTGTGATGCTCACTTGGGTCACGTTTTTCCTGATGGACCTGCTCCCACAGGGTTGCGGTATTGCATCAATTCGGCGTCGCTAAACTTTGTACCTGCTGTATAGGTACGCCCATATAAGTACCTGAACGATGAATATCTTTGTTCACCACAGCCCCTGCCCCGATGACGGCGTTGGCTCGAACCGCCACATTCGGTAAGACCGTCGCATTCGCCCCAAGCAACGAGCCTGATGCCAAAGACGCCCCCCCTAAAACAACGCCATGCGGAGCCACATGAACGGCATCCCCCACCGTTGCGTCATGTTCTACAATGGCGTAATGATTCAGAATGGTGTGTTTACCTATAGACGACGATGCTCCCACATGAGCCCCTGCTAAAATCTGCACGCCTACAGGGGACACGATCGCTGTTGAAGCAAGCAAGGCTTTCGGGTGGATTAAGCTGGGGACACTAAAGCCTCGTTTTAAAAGAGATTCGGCGATTTTTAGACGAGCTTCGTTGTCTCCTAAGGCGACGACGGCGTGCGTGATGTTTTTCGCCAAAAAGGCGTTTAGAATCTCGTCCGATTCAAGCCAGACTTCTAGTCCTTGAGCTTTGAAATAATCGGTTTGAGTTTCACTTAACGCCGTCTCGCTAATAACGGCTTGAAAGTCCCAAGCGTCTTTAAACGCTTCCAATAAAACTTTGGCATGTCCGCCTGCACCGATTAAAAGCAAGGGCGTGCGATTTGAAGAGGCACGGGTATTCATTACGGTAAAGGCTCCTGCTTGTGGCGTTCGGCAAGATTTGCTAGCACGCTTGCCGCCGTGCTACGAATCAGCCATTGCTCTTCTTCTAAGGCGTGTAGGATATGGGTCATTACGACTGAAAAAACCTCTGTGGGGAGGCAATCCGCCATGGCTTCCCAACTCTTTAAAATCGTCAAGCGCACCCGATAGCCCATTTCTGCATTACGATCGTTCACCAAGCTATGTCCATAGGCATACCCTAAGGCTTGGAGGGTTTCCAGGCTCGGCAAGGTACAGCAGGCTTGTTGAATCGCTGAGCGTACATCACTGCTTTCATGCCCCAAATGCGTTAAAATTGGGGCAATGGCATCACTTTTGTCGTAAAAGCTCAAGGCTTTAATGGTAGACACCAGCACAAGGGCTTCTTTGTCTTGCAGGCGTTTGAGCAGAGTGGGAAAGGCTTGAGCGAGCGCATCTTTCACCATAATATGCCGTTGATTGCCCAGTGTAGGCGCATTCTTCTTAAGAGCCTGACGTTCTACAGGGAAGAACTCGTCTTGAAACTCAGCGTCATAGCCTGCCTTATGGCTGGCGGTAATGGCATTTTCAAGGGCTTCATACGCCATGGGCTTTAAGCCATTGGGATTGGGAATAAGCTTTTCACCTTCAGGCGTTAATAGACTCATTCCAGGGATGACAAAAACGACGCTTCCATTTTTTTTAGTTTTCTTTTTAATGTGGATCCGCATTAGGCAGGGTTTTCTTTAAGGCTTTTAATGAAGATATTTACAGATATTAGCATAGCACTTTTTCAATAATTCGGCAGGGTGGTTTTGTCCCCCCTCCTAATTTTAGGAGGGCAAACACCTTTCTCATTCACGAAGTGAATCTACTCCTTTAGGAAGGAGAGGTTGGGAGAGGAAACCAACGGTTTTCTTTCCCAAGAGAAGCTTTAGCTTCGATGGGTTAGGGGGCGGTTAAACCCACAAACGGAGTCTAAGGTTTAACCTCACCCTCGAACGTCTAGCGACGTTCTCTTCCCTCTCCTAAAATTAGGAGAGGGGACAAGGAAGCTTTATCTAACCTGTGGATACAAAAAATACGTCTAAAGGTGCATCAAGGCATTGTACGAAAGGCGTCATACTGCTAAAGGATACCTTCAACTAACACCACTGCCGACATTAAAGAGAGAGAACAATCGAATGATGATGACCCAAATTTCGTCCAATGCGACGCAAGCCAAATTGAATATGGAACGCCTTAAAGCCGTTCGTGAACGCATTCAGCAGACCACGAATCCCGTTCAAACACAAGGCACGCCAGTCTTTTCGGAAAATCTTCAAGAAACGCAAAATACCCCAAATACAACACCCACAGGACGCATCGAGGCTCCCCCCCCTCCACAGTCGTCTGCATTGTTAAGCCCCGAATTACGCCAGCAGGATTACAGCCGTTTCCAAGAACAAGCCCACTCGCAAGAAAACTTTCTAAACGATGCCTTACCTGCCCAAGCCCCTAGAAGTAGAAGTCTACCCACCCCTCCACCTGTTCCACAAGGACGTTTTGGTCTGCCTGTAGGAGACATTCAATCCATCGCTGAAAAGGCCGGTTTTGTGGGCGTGGATCAATCCGCCATTGAACGAGCTTATGCCACACGAAAAAGCCTTTTTGTCGACATCAAAATATAACGCCTGTAAAACGAAGAGAGCCAACCCCCATGATTTCACCAAACACGCAACATTCTACCCCCTTTAGTGCTGAACCACACACCCCTGTTCTAAGTACGTTAACACCCTATCAAGCGGTGACGATGATTGACAATTTACAGCAACAATTGCACATTTACCGTAATGTGCAAGATCTGTTATTGCAAAAGAAAGTCAGTCTGTTAAAACAAAGCGTTATGGATTTACCCGCTCAAGACAAAGTACTCAAAAAACTACGTAAACAGCTCGATGCCCTTGAAGAAGGACGCATGGAGATGCTTAAAGAATTCTGGCCACTCGCCCTTGAACCTGTTCACGCCACGATGATTCTACTGGCAATGCCAACGGATCAAAAAGAGGCATTCAACCTAGTGAGAAACGATCTTAAAGTCACTTTAACGCAAGTCGCTCACTTGCAAGAAGAAACGCAACGCTTATTACATGCCTCTCTAGACTGGGTGAATCAAGGTATGGCATGGGTCAAACAACACATTCAAAGTGGGCAAAAAGAACTCACTTATACCGCCCAAGGCAAAACGAAGAAAAATCAAAGCATCAGTACCATGCAACGCCAAGTATAGAAAATTACCCGTTGATTAAACGCCAAACGAACGGATGAGAAAGAGAGTTCCCCCCCATGATGAGTATTAGCCCTAGTTTCTTCGGATTTCAAACCGCACAAAGAAGTTTGCTTGCCGCTCAAACGGCGTTGAACGTTGTCAATCATAACGTTTCAAATGCCAATGTGGAAGGCTACACTCGCCAGCGGGTAGATTTAGCAACCGCTTACCCACTCAAAACGTCAGGGGCTGGGTTTTTCATCGGGCAAGGGGTGGATGTTACAGGCATTACACAATTGAGAGATAGCTTTTTAGACAAACAGTATCGTCAAGAACAAGCCGTTCAAGGTGAAGTCAAGACTGCGGCAACGCTTTTAGGGCAAACCGAAGGCATTATTGGGGAACCGTCTTTTTCAGGACTTTCAAACCGGGTGCAAGCCATGTTTGACGCTGTTTCAGATATGCGAAACAATCCGCAGAGCTTGCCTGCTCGTACGGCGTTTATTCAGCAAAGTCGAGATATGATTCGTGTGTTTCAACAGCAAGGGCAACAGCTGGTGGATTTGCATCAAAATCTCGTGGGGACTTCCACCGCAGGAAGCTGGCCTAATAGCCAGTTGGGTTTAAGGGTGAATGATGTCAATACCAAAATCGCTTTAATTGCCGACTTGAACCGCCAAATCGGGATTTCGACATCCGCCAATGCCGTGCCGAATGACTTGATCGATAAGCGTAACCTTCTGCTCGAACAGATTTCCAAAGTTATTGATGTACGTACCACCGATATGCCCAATTACCAAGTAAGCCTAAGCATCGGCGGGGAAGATGTGCTAAGGGGTGGTAAAGTTCTCGATACCCTTTCACTGGTGGCAAGTACTCTTCCCAATGCGGACAGAATCCCGGCTCGCATCACGACGGTGACAGGTGCTGTGGACATTACTGATAATATTGTCTCTGGCGAAGTGAAGGCCGTTTTGGATGTCGCTGGCAATAATACGTCGATTAAAAACGTGTATTCCACCTTTGAAGATTTGTCGAATATGTTGGAAACGCTTTCTACTCAATTCAACAACTTGCAAGCCACGGGTCGAGATTTGTCAGGTACGCTTCACACGGCAACGGCTTATACGGATCTCTACACGTTGGATCCTGCTTGGGTGTCTGGTCCGCAATTGCTTTACTTAAATGTGAATACCGCTTTTGACAATAATATGGATAAAATCTCCCTTGCTAATGACGACGCCACCGCACCAGGGAACTTCGCTGGGGTGGGGGATTCTCGTAATGCGGCGAGCATGGCAGCGATTAAGAATACGATATTTGCCGTGTTAAATAATAATACGCTAGAAGGTTTTCATCAAAACTTTGTGTCGGCGTTGGGGACGGACACCAAGAGCTATAGCGATCGTAACGAAAGTCAAAAAGACTTGTTGAATCAATTGCAAGTCAACCGTCAAGCCGTTTCAGGGGTGAATACGGATGAAGAAGGCTTGGATATGATTAAGTATCAGCGTATGTTTGAAGCGTCGTCTCGCATTGTGCAAACCTATAATGACATCTACAAAAGCATTATCAACATGGTGGGCTAATTTACAATTTGCCTTGTAAAAGCGTATAGACGGCTTCATCGGTTAAATCCGCATGAATGGGCGTGACCGTCACATAATTGTTGCGAATGGCTTCCACATCCTCTTCCGCATGAGACCCTGTGTGTACCAGTTCGCCAGCGAGCCAGTAATACGTAATGCCTCGGGGGTCTTGACGCTTTTCGTAAAAATCGCTATACATGCGATGCCCCAACTTACAAAGCTTCAGTCCTGCGTAATACTGGGCTTCCACCGCAGGCACGTTCACATTTAAGACCATGCAAGACGAATGCTTCAATAAGTCGACTAAATCTGGTAAAACGCTGGCTAAATATCGACACGCATCTTCATAATCAAATAGCGGATTATACCCGTCAAAGGCACTGGTCGCTATGGCTGGCACGCCATTCATGGCGGCTTCAAGTGCAGCCGACACTGTGCCTGAATACACGACATCGCCCCCCAAGTTTGGGCCGTGATTCATCCCTGAAATGACAACATCCACAGGCGTGTCTTTCAAAAGCGTGGTAATGGCGAGCTTGACGCAATCGCTGGGCGTGCCTGAAATGGCGAGGGCTTGTTGGACGTTTGCCCCTTCTTTGTTGAATTGTTTGGTAAAATCGACGGCTCGTAAGGGATGGTGCAAGGTCAAGGCGTGACCTTGAGCGGATTGCTCTTTTTCAGGTGCCACCACATACACCTCGTGATGCTGGCTCAAGGCTTTGGCGAGGGCGTGAATACCGTTGGCTTGAATGCCGTCGTCGTTGGAAATCAAAATTCTCATGGAGGGGTCTCTGTTTCTATAGTACAACTCTCATGCTAACTATTGTAACATGAGAGTTAAGTGTTTGAGTGGCAAGCGTAGGAATTAGCCTTAATTCTTTTCTTCGTTTAGTTTTTCTAAATTTGTCAACAACTGAATCTGGACTCTTAATCTCTTTAAGATCTCTGGAAGTTTCGATTTTGGAACACGGCTGGGTTCCAGGGGTCTGATTAAAAGGCCATTCTTTGGACGAAATATTGTTAGTCTAGGTTCAGGAGGTCTGGGTACAGGAGGTCTGTGCTTACTTGGATAATGTGTTTCTAAATGATTCAACCAAACTGCTTTTGCTTCTTGACCAAGATTATCACAACCGCCGACAAGACGAATTAATTCCAAAAGTCTTTTCATTACATCTAAAGAGGAACCTTCTTCATTACAAAGCCGTATAATTTCTTGTTCAAAAGTTTCAGCAGTTCCTAAACGTTGAGCATTAGAAGCTTTCATTTGTATATTGGGGGGGGTAGAGCGAGCGATACCGATTGACATTATCGTCTTTTCCTTATTTTATGAGTTAATTAAACACATCTTCATTGAACATTATATTCACATAAAAGCACGTCAAGCTGGGTTGAGAACCCAGTCTCAAAAATCGTTACACTCTTTAACATCGCTATAAGTGCTTCTTGTTTGGTTTCACCGATTTTATACTATAATAACATCAAATCATCTAAGTGATAGAAAGAATCCTCCCATGACGCTATGCCAAAACGATGCCCTGACTGATGCCCAAGATGCCCTGCTCCAAAACGCCGAACACGCCTTCGCTCAAGCGGATTTTTCGCAAGCGCAAGCCGTCTTGCTCAATGCCATGGAAACGCATCCCCACGTGTGGCAATTTCCGTACGCCCTTGCCAACGCCATTTTAAACCATGCCGATTCCCCTGAAAAGGCGGTCGTCTTGCTCGAACAAGCCAGCCATATCGCCGCCAATCAAATCCCCGTGTGGACGAAATTGGGGCAAGCCCACGCCGAAAATAAGGACGTCCCCAACGCCCTGAATGCCTTGCATAAAGCCGTAAGCCTCCCTACCAAAGCAGATGATACCCTGAACACGCACACCCTCGATGCCTACCTGCTTTTAGCCGATCTGCTGGAAACGCAACAATTCCTCGATGAAACGGCGTCCGCCCTTGAAGAAGCCGTCGCACTCACCCATGCCACCCACCCCCGAGCCGTTGAAGTGACGCTGAAAGCCTACCAGTTTTACGTCCGCCATGACGGAAGCGAAAACGCCTTGAATGTGATTGAAAACCGACTGGAAACGCATCCTGAAGAAGCCATGTTGTACTTTCTAAAAGGCGTCTGCTTAGAGCGTTTGGAGCGTCTGCATGATGCCCTAGACGCCTACGAAAAAGCCACCGAATACGGCAAAAATGCTCCTGAACTGCACCGTCAAATGGCGATGTATTTCGCCCAAGCAGGCGATTCGCTCAAAGCGATGACGCATTTAGTCACGCTTTTAGAACAGCTTCCCAGCGACGCTGATGCCTTGGAAGCCTTGGCTCACTTGCTTGCTGAACAAGGCAAGCAAGACGCCCGTGTTCAAGTGTTAGAAAGGCTTTTGGATGCTCACCCCCAGCATGCCCAAGCGTGGATTCAAGCAGGCGACGCTTATGATTTGCTCGGGCAATGCGATCAAGCGATTCACGCCTATAATAAAGCCCTCGAACTCACGGGGCATCGTGCCTTAGAACTGCGTAAAAGCTTGGTGGCGCCTGCGTTGCCTCCTGCCACAGATGCCGAAAAAGATGCCCTCGTGCATCGCTTAGACGTCTCGCTCAAGGCGTTGTCGATGAGTCCGCCACGCATTGAAAATCCTGCGGTGGATGTCGGCATTACGCCTCAACATTTGAAAGATCAAGGCGTGTGGAATGAAGCCTTAGACGCCTTGTGGCATAGGGCGTTGAGCGGTATTCAGCGAGAAAAGAAGCCTAGCTTGAACGATCGTGAAGCACGCACGAAAACGCATCTCCTTTTGGTGACTCGTGCCTTGAATCACGCCGAAAATCTTACGCCTCCGTGGATGCCTGTGCTGAATGCCTTAGACCGCACCCGTTTTCAGCTCCATTGGTTGAATATCGGCACGAACATTGAAGCCCCCAAAGGCTCTCGTTTTCATGCGGAAGATACGCTTGAAGCCATCCCTGCGTATGACTGGCAAGGGCTGCAAAACAAGCTGTATCAACATGATGCGGATGTTCTGCTCTTCAGCGATGCTCAGCGAGACATCGTGAGTACGGCTCTAGCCCTTGGCGATTATGCCCCCACGCAAATCGATTTAGCCACGCTTGAAACGCCGTTGTCGGCTCCCTTACGACCTTTGGCGTCCATGAGTAAGCGGTTTAAGGAAGATTTTGGGGCGAATTATGGGTATCCCCTTTTGGCGGTGGAGTTTCACCCCGCCGATTGGACGCCTGCGGTGATTCATCACTTGCACGGCTTGCTTCAACACCATCCCCAGCTACAAATCGTCTTAAGCTTCAAGGGTGAAGATCGCTTGCTCGATGCCATGCAAGATCGCCTCAAAACGCTGTACCCTCAAGGCTTGCCTCGCTTGGCGTGGATGGCACTGCCTACGAATGAAGCCCTCAAGCTCTTTCAAGTGGCGGATGCCGTACTCAATGTGAATCGTCAAGCATCGCCGTTTACCCTACAAGCCGAAGCTTTTGGCACACCTGTATTTCAGGTTGATGAAGTGGAATCCCTTAATGCTTTGTTGTCCCTTTCGGATGCCGAGCGTCTTGCCTTGCGAGAAGAACGCTTGCTCCACACGCAGGAGCGTTTTTCTCCCACGCAGGCCGAACGCCAAGCCCAAACCTTTGCAAAGGATGTGTTGCCGTGTCTGTTTTAATGCAAGAAACGGTTCATCCTCTTCAAGCGACGGTGAGCCTCCCTCATAGAGATGCCCCCTATCATTTCACAGGACTAAGAAGCACACGCTTACCTGAAGGTGATTTTGGTAAAACAATGATTTATGTAGCAGGGCTAGGCGGAAGCTTTGAATGGGCATCGCCGTTTTGGCGAGATTTGATTGAAGAGGGAACGATTGACACCGTCATTGGCGTGGATCTGCCGTCCTTTGGGGTGAATCATCACATCAAAGTAGCTAATTTATCTGCTTGTATTGAAGATCTTAAGATTTTGTGCCAGCTAGAAACCCTAAAAACAGCCTTGAACATCCAAAAAATAGACCATTGCTTCATTTGTGCCATTAGTTTGGGGGCAATCACCAGCCTGTATGTGCTTCCTCATGTGCAAGACGACTATGCTGGGATTATCCTTTTGGTGCCTGCGTTTCAGGGGTGTCAAAAAACCTATACGCCTACTTATGTGGCTTCGGCTTTGTGGCAAAGCTTCAAGCAAAGCCTCCGCCAAAACCCCGATGCCCCCCTCACCCTGCCTTACACCATGGATGCCATTACGCAATGTCCTGAAGCTCGCCAGCATTATAAGGCACATCATTCAAGCGATGTGATTCAGCATCCGCTAGGGTTTATGACGTCTATTTTGCCGTGGCAGTTGAAGGCGCCCAAGCAAATCAAACAGCTTAAAAAGCCTGTTTTAATGATCACAGCTGGGCAAGACTTGATCTGTGAGACGTCGACCATGCACAAGACGTTCAATCAATTAACCCCTCACCCTCATAATCAACTGGCTCATTTCCCGATGCTTTATCACGATGTGTTATTAGAACCCGATCGTGATCTATTAAAAGAACCCTTAAACCTATGGTTAAAACGTGTTCATAGCCAATAAACGATTAAGTGTTATGGGTCGTGTTATCGTTAAATCTAGCTAGGTCTAAATTCTACACAAGCCTTTTAAGACTTTTCTTTTCTGAAATTTGCGTTATACTTTTAACGTATTTATAATGAGTAAAGGAGCCCCTTAAATGGCAAATGCAACACGTGGATTATTCATCGCAGGTAATTGGAAAATGTTCAAAACCAATACTGAAGCGCGTCAATTTGTGCTAGAACTCTCTCGGAACAACCCAACACATCCGCAGGTAGACGCTTGGGTGGCGCCTAGTTTCACCTTGCTAGCGAATACCGTTTCCAATATCCAACAAGCCGGTATTCACTTGAATGTGGCTGCTCAAAATGTGGAATCTGCTTTAGAAGGTGCGTTTACGGGTGAAGTTTCCGCCAAACAGCTCAAGGATATCAACGTCGCTGGTGTGATTATTGGGCATAGTGAACGTCGTTCCTATTACAATGAAACAAACGCAAGCGTCAATGCAAAAACCAAAACAGCGTTGGCTCAAGGGTTATTACCCATCGTTTGTGTGGGTGAAACCTTAGCTGAGCGTGAAGCGGGGCAAACCGATGCCGTTGTGACCACTCAAACCCTTGAAGGCTTAGTGGATTTAACCGCTGAACAGGTGGCAAGCTTAGTCATTGCGTACGAGCCTGTTTGGGCGATAGGTACTGGGAAAGTCTGTGAAACACCAGAAGCCAACCGTGTATGTGGCGTCATTCGTCAAGTGCTTGCGGAAGAGTTTGGTGAATCCACAGCTCAAGCGGTTCGTATTTTGTACGGTGGCAGCATGAAGCCTGACAACGCCGAAGGGTTACTCGCTAGTTCTGATATTGATGGCGGCTTAATCGGTGGGGCGAGCTTGCAGGCCGATTCTTTTGCTCAATTGCTTGCGATTGCCAAAACAACCGTTGAAAATCTTGTAACCGCTCGTGTTTAGTCTTTAAACGTATTTTTTCAAAACAAGCATCCTCTTCCTATTTTTTAGGAGGGGGATGCTTGTTTTACATGGGGAAACGTGCCTTTTGTTACAAAATGTTAACATAGGCAATTCTTAAGGGAATATTACCTTTATTACAGTACGAAACACAAACTTCCTTCCCCAACACACCTTCACTTGCACCCCATCCAGAGAACCTTCATGCACACCAACCTTTTTATGTCTCCCTTTGGCGTGCGTTTTTTAAGATAAGTTCTATTTGTTCAGATTTTTAACTTAAAAACGAAATCACTGGAACATCCTTTTCCCTGACTCCCCTTTCATCCTTACCCTTACTGTTCACCCCTGATAGAAAATAGAGAAATACCAAACATGACATCATCACCCACTAATCCACAAAACCCTGTTAGTCCTGAAACCATTCAACGTTATGTTGGTGCTGAAGGCATTGTTGGACCTGCCCACGCTGCTAAACTAGCGGTTGAAGCTTACAATAACAAAGAATTACCATTATCACAATTTTTTGCTAAAATCGCCACTGACTTTTCCTTTGCCAAAGCCCTTTCTGCGGTTGATGGAGACAATACCACCATTAGCTGGAAAGACCTCGCTCAACTTGCTGCAGGCAAGGACTATATTGCAAAAGCGGATGTCGGTAGCGTACCTGAACTTAATGAAAACACCTTAGCTGACTTAGTCGCCTTAAGCAAGCTACGCCCTGTGGGATCCAATCAAAGCGTCTGGAATCCGTATGGTCAACAAGGTGGTTATCCTCAACAAGGTGGTTACCCTCAACAAGGTGCTTACCCTCAACAAGGTGGTTACCCTCAGCCTCCTTATGGCCAGCCTCAACCACCCTATTACCCTCAGCCTCAACAAGGCTATGCTCAACAGCCTCCTTATGGTCAACCTCAACCACCCTATTATCCTCAGCCTCAACAAGGCTATGCTCAACAGCCTCCGTATGGCCAGCCTCAACAAGGCTATGGGCAAGATCCTTACGCTCAACAAGGTGCTTACCCTCAACAGCCTCCTTATGGTCAGCCTCAACAAGGCTATGGGCAAGATCCTTACGCCAATGCAGGCTTTGGTTTAAATTCGCCATACCCACAGCCATACCCTGTACCGAACCCACCACCGCCCCCTTATTATGGTGGAAGTATGCCTATGCCGTACCCTGTACAGCCCACGCCTCAACCGCCTGTTTACAATACCTATAATTACATCACCAATAATTACAATACCTACAACACCACCAATAATAATCAGGTGTACAACACTTATAATAACCAAGCCTATAATAACCAACGTTATAATATGCCGATGAACTACACCCAGTTCAACAATTCAGGCAATACCATGACGAACATGCCGATGAATTATAACCAATTCAACACGCAAAATATGCCGTTCTTCAATCAACAACAAACGAATATGAACCAATATCAGTTTAACCGCCCAGCGAATCAGCCAATGGCATACGGCGGGGGCTTTCCTCAAGCGCCTCAATACGGTGGCGGAATGCCGAACATGATGCAGAGTCGTCCACCAATGTATGGAAGCAACCGTATGTTCCCGATGTAAATTGGTTTAATCTCAATTCTATCCAAAAACGCAGAGGCTCATCCCACTGCGTTTTTGTTGTATTCGATCAATAAACGATAATTGGCAAGTCTATTTTCACACAACGCTAAAAGCTATTTTCAAAGACCAATTCGTTATAATCCAGGGGGCCTGAACGCTCACGAGCAGGCTGAGTGCCTTTACCCACCACAATCATCATGCCGAGCAAATAGTCTTTCGGTAACTTAATGATTTTTTCAACCGTTTCAGGCTGAAAGCCAATCATCGGGCAAGTGTCATAACCCATCGCTTTGGCGGCGAGCATCAAGGTTTGTGCTGCCATGCCAATCGAACGTAAGGCTTCGTCATGCTGGAGGTCTTCTTTGCCGTCGTAAAACTGAAGCGTCATGCCAGACAAGGCTTCGGCGACTTCGGTCGGAGCTTGGTACCAATAGCGTTTAGGATTGTCCACAGGGGCTTTGAGATCGGCACAGAGCAACACAACCATCGACGCATCCAAGACTTGAGCTTGATTCCAGCTGGCTTCTTTCAGTGCCTGTTGAATCTGCTTGTCTCGAATGACCACAAATCGGTAGTTTTGAATGTTGAAAGACGTGGGCGTTTTAAGCACGGCTTCCATGAGTGTTTTCACGTCTTCATCAGGCATTTGGTGGGTGGGGTCATAATACTTAATGGAACGACGTTGTTCAATGGCTTGGAAAGTGTCCATCATGGTAGGTGTATTCCTTTTTCGAAAATTAGTGGTATAGATCAGTCGTTGACTATTATATCAAGAATCCCCTAAAAAGTATATTGTGCTTCCTCACAATAATGCGTAACCCTTTTATGTTTGAAGAATGGGGTTTGTCTACTCCTTTTTGAGCTGGTGCTTGGAGACCTTTGTGCCGCCAAAGGTTCTCCAAACCTCTAAAAGCGGTTCAAGGGGGGACGGGGGAGGACGTATTGCGTTTCTCCTCCCCTTCGTCCCCCCTTGAAAATCCCCCCTTCAAGTCGAAAAAGTTAAAACTTTTTCTCTTGGGAAAGAAAACCGTTGGTTTCCTCTCCCAACCTCTACTTCCTAAAGGGGAAGATTCACTTCGTGAATAAGAAGGTTTTTGTCCCCACCTCGTCGCATCATTCTCATTGCACGACGTCCGCAAAATGTCTCGGAAGCCTCGCATTTAGTGCGTTGACGTCTGCTTTGAAAGACTTCAGTAATATTCTTATGAAGCCTAAAGTAGATTGTTTCCATATAAAAACCCCCTTACGTTGAAGAAAGGGGGTTAGTGGTGCCACCTGCCGGAATCGAACCAGCGACACGGGGATTTTCAGTCCCCTGCTCTACCGACTGAGCTAAGGTGGCATTTCTTATTCTTTTATTAACTCTCAAAAAAACGGGCTTGTCAACGCAATTTTTCAGGGTTGGATGTTTTTATTCTATCAAGATCGGCGATGGGGAAAGCCGAAGCGACTAATAATGAACTGAAAGAAAAGGGGAAATTAAACAGATGTCTCATTCAAGCGAATCCATTCAATTTGAATCACCGTTCACCACAGATGACTTGGTGGTATTGAAGCAACGTATTGCCATTGAAATGGTGAAACGTAGCTATGAAAGCCCTTCACGTAAGTACAAGGTCGTGTTGAATACCTTAAGAGTGTTTGCCGTTGCGGTATTCATGTCTTGCATGGGAGCCGTTTTCATGTTGCCTGTGGTTTTATTACGCTTGCCGTAAATCGTGGGTTTTAAGCACTCGTATTGAGGCTTGAAATCTGTCATAATATAGTGTTCGATAGATGAAACAGGCTATGAGGCTATTCTAGGAGCCTAATGTTTTTTTGTGAGGGCGTGTAGAGCGACCTACATAACCAAGCAAAAAAATCGTAGCTACAACGAAGAGACCATAGACCGTTTTATATAGCGGATACTATAAAAAAGAGTAGGGGCTTTCCAATGGAAGCCTCTCGTGGTTTTTTTGAAGAGATTCGTGACTTTCGTGGCCAGAAATCAGACTTTTGTGGCCAGAAATCGGACTTTCGTGGCCAGAAATCGGACTTTCGTGGCCAGAAAAACGACTTTTGTGGGTCAAAAAGTCGACTTTCCGACACACAAAATGAAGCATATTCAAGACAATTTTACACTTTTGTGATACCTTTAAAAGGTACAATCGTTGATGATTGCTTGAAAGGAAAACCCATGTCCACCGCTCTTCCTACTGCTTTAGAGTTGGCTTCTGCCATTGCCACAGGCACGCATACCGCTTCCGCTGTCTTAGACGAGCATTTTGCTCGTATTGAAGCCCATGACGGCGAAATTCAAGCCTTTTTAAGCCTGAATAAAGATCAAGCCTACGCCACCGCCCAAGGCGTCGATGACGCCGTAAAAGCTGGAAACGCAAGCACATTGCCTCTTTTGGCGGGTGTGCCGATCGCTATTAAAGACAATCTCAACGTCACAGGCACCAAAACCACCTGTGCCAGCAAAATGCTCGAATCCTACGTTTCGCCCTATGATGCCACGGTCATCACGAAAATTAAAGCCCACCAAATGCCGATTGTGGGCAAAACTAACCTCGACGAATTCGCCATGGGATCCTCCTGCGAAAAGAGTGCCTATCACCCCACCTATAACCCGTGGAACACCGCCTGCGTTCCTGGAGGAAGCTCAGGCGGTTCTGCTGCCTGTGTTTCAGCAGGTATGGTGACCTTGAGCTTGGGTAGCGATACGGGCGGTTCTGTGCGTCAACCCGCGTCGCTTTGTGGGATCGTGGGCTTGAAACCCACTTATGGCTTGGTTTCTCGCTATGGATTGGTGGCGTTTGCGTCTAGCTTGGATCAAGTGTCCCCCTTTGCTCGCACGGTGGAAGATACCGCGGCGATTTTACAAGTCATTGCAGGCAAAGACGCTCACGATATGACCTCATCTGCTCCTAGCGTGTTGCCTGATTATGTGGCATCCGCCCAAGCAGGGTCGCTTGCCTCGCAACTGGCTGGTAAACGCCTGCGAGTCGGGATTGTCGAAGGTTTTGAAGGCGAAGGCATTCAAGCAGGCACGCAAAAAGCTGTATCGGATGCTATCGCTCGCTTTGAAGGCTTGGGCGCCGATGTCAAACGCATCAGCCTAACAGGCTTTAAAGAAGCCATTGCGGCGTATTACATTATCGCAACCGCCGAAGCGTCTTCGAACTTGGCTCGTTTTGATGGGGTGCGTTACGGCTTAAGCGAGCGTGACGGTGTGGAAAACGTCTATGATATGTTTGCCAAAACCCGTGCCAAAGGCTTTGGTGCCGAAGTCAAACGGCGTATTTTATTGGGATCTTTTGCCCTTTCCGCTGGTTATTATGATGCGTATTACGGCAAGGCTCAATTGGCTCGTAAGGTGCTGGCTCAATCGTTTAATCAAGCGTGGCAGGATGTGGACGTCTTGATTTGCCCCACTTCGCCGAGCGTTGCCTTTAAATTGGGCGAAAAAAATGACGACCCCATTTCGATGTATCTCAGCGATGTCGCCACGATTCCAGCGAACTTGGTCGGTATTCCTGCCTTGTCCTTGCCGTGTGGATTCGATGAAGCGACTGGTTTGCCCATTGGCTTACAGCTGATGGTGCCTGCGTGGGAAGAAGAAAAGCTTTTGGCGATTGCCTTTGCCTTTCAAGAAGCCGTTGGTTTGAAGAATCTTGTGCCTCCTGCCTTTCAGGCGTTGAAGGTCTCGGTTTAAGCCAGTGCTTTAATCCCCCTTCTGGACAAGTTTTATAGTATAATAAGCTCACATAATCTAAACCTGAAGAAAGAAGCTGATTTATGATGAACATCGATGCCGAAACGGTCAAAAAAGTCGCCACCCTCTCAAGTCTTGCCTTGAGCGATGAAGAAGTTCAGCAATATCAAGGTGAACTCTCTAAAGTCTTGAACTTTGTGGAATTGCTCAACAACTTGCCCCTTGGCGATATAGACGTCACCAGCCCTGCGGATCAAGTCGCCAGCCCCGTGACCCCCACTATTTCCGCCCACGACAAAACCCCCTTCCGTCAAGATTTTGCCGAAATGCCCTTGAGTCGTGATGCCCTGATGAGTAATGCCCCTGAAGCGGAAGATGGGGCTTATGTGGTTCCCAATATCTTATAAAAATTACGATGAAGGTTACGATGAAAGATCTCTTTAGTTTTTTGAAGCAATTGCAAGCCAAATCGCCTCGTAAGACGATTCATCGCTATTTTAGCTTGGAAGAAGCGGTGGAGTCCTTGCCTTGGGTCAAATCACACCTCGCCAAAGCCATTGAAGAACTGGATGACTTACATGACAACCTCATGCTCAGCAAACGGCTCTATGCCTTGCAGTATGCGGAACGTATGGATCAACAAGCTGAACTTGAAAAGCTCATGAATAATAAAATGCACACCTTTGAAACCGCCTTAGAAAACTGGATTAAACGTTTTGATGACAAAGGCTATTTTCTGCGAGACGTGGAAGCGGGCGTTATTGAGTTTCCCTATAAATCCAAAGACGGCGAAACCCTCTTTTTATGCTGGCAAAGCCCTGAAGACGGTATTCTGTATTTTCGTGAGCCTGATGAGCCCTTTAGCTTTCGCAAACCGATTACCTTACTACCATGAATCAGGATTTTCAACGCTACTTTCCCTTAGAAGAGCCGACTTCGTTGAATAATGTTTCGGTTATTTTATACGCCCAAACGGAACTTAAAACGCATTCGCTATTAGAACATTTTAAAGCCGTTCACCTTCATTTAGAAAGCGTTTTGCTGGAATGGATGAATACCCACGATTTATGGAGCGTACATGGTTTTCAATTCCCTCCGAATCAAGAAGCGTGGAGCCTAGATTGGCTTTTTTGCGACAATCCCACCATTCAAGCCGTGAATTTAGACGTGCGAGGTAAAAACGTGGCGACCGATGTCTTGAGCTTCCCGACCCTTGAAAATGCCAGTCTAGGGGACGATCACGCTGAAGAGGATCCTGCGTTTCCTTTGCAAAGCGAACTCCCTGATGCCCTAAAAAAAGCCCTCACCCAACACGGCGGGCATTTAGGCACGGTGATGGTGTCGCTCGATTATGCCGAACTGCATCGAGGTGAAGACACACTCTTTAATTATGTGCTGGAGCGTTTTGTTCACGGAACTTTACATTTGTTAGGGGTGCATCACGCCACACAAGCCCATTATGAGCGAGTTTTGGCCTTACAGGCGGATTTCAAGGCTCGTTTTAGGTAGAATTCTAAATCTCTCTTGTTCCTCCTCCCTAAGGGAGGGGGGTAAAACCGCTTTCTACAATTGTTTCGTAAAATAAGGCATTGCTTTTCTTGAATATCGAAATTATAATGAAGGGGCTAGTTTTTTAGGTCGCACTTTTTTTAATTCAGCGACTTTTAAGTACATAGTCGAGTATTTGTATCTTTTATCCCTAATCTCTAATGTATATGTGGAATCTTATGCTTTTTTCGGATTCGTCGGCAGCTTTAACCCCTTTAAATCGTCGAGCCTTACCTGCTCAACGACTAGGAATTGTTGTTGAAGAAAAACCGTCGGTCTATGCCCGTATTCTTAGCGAAAAAAAGGGCGCTGCAACCAAAACCGAAGATCCCCCAAAAGAAGAATCTTCAAAGGAAACGGGGGGCTTTCAACAGTTTGGGAAGCAACTTCAACAGATGTGGCGACGCTGGAAAAAACCACTTTTGATTGTCGGAAGCATCCTTGCCACAGGTACCTTAGGCGCCGTTGCTTATTGGGGCGCGATTCACATCAAACATGAAAATGTAAAAACATCTCTTCTTTCTGATAGAGAAGAGATTACCATGTTATGGCAACGCTTTGAAGACTTTCGAATTCATATAAATCAACAAAAGCAGGCTTATGCATCGGGCAATGGCCAGATTTATAAAATAAAAGGAGGTTATGATTTAGTCGGCCTGTTTCAAGATGCCTTAGATGTTGAAAAATTTATTTACAATGAAATATCCGATGCCGACAGAAAGAAAAAAGCAAATAACATTATTAAAACCGTTTTAGACTATGCCTTAGAATTTGATCAAGATGTTTTGCCTCACATACTCCGTGGCTTGCACACGAGCCAACGCCTCACCAGTATTTTGGATGAAAAACAAGTCCAGCCGATTGAAACGCCGTTTAGAAATTACATCAACCAACATAGAAATAGTTATCTGTCGGATGACCTTTTAAAAGCCCCTTTTGCTCGATATGAAAATGATCGCAGAGCTGTTGAAGCCTTTAGAGCCTTTGCTGATGTGAAAGACGCTAAACATGCTGTTCTACAAGCACGACTTTTTCAACAACGACGTAAAGCCAACGAAGCTGAAAGCAATTTTGAAATAGCCTGTATGCTCGATTTGTATACCACCTATTTAAAGGGCTACTACCCTCATGCGTATGAAGCCCTTGCTCCTTTAGCGAAAAAGATTGAGACTAAAGATCCCAACGCCGCTTCGACTTTGACCCCTGAAGATCTACACGCCCTTTCAAAAGCCACGCATCTGACTGTGGAATTATATCCGTGGGAAATAAAGGACGATCCGATTTATTTTTCACAAGGCTTACGAGATTTGATGGGCAAAATACTTTCCAAGCAAGACATTAGTCCACAGAACTATTGGTATCATCAAAAAATCTATGGCTCATAAATTATCCACCAATCAATTTTAACGCCATGCTTGGTTGAGAATTACTTTGCCCAAGCAAGTTAATGGATGCTTGTTGTAAAATCTGCTGCTTGATCATATTCGCCGATTCTTTGGCGACATCCACATTACGCACCCGAGCTTCACTGGCACTGAAATTTTCCACCTGAATCTTCAAGTTACTCGACGCATTTTGCAAACGATTCGTGACGGCTCCCACGGAAGAGCGACGGTTGTTGACGCGTTGCAGGGCGACATCGATTTTAGAAATCGATTGCAAGGCAGACGCGTTCGTACTCGCCCCAATGCTAGGGGTCGTGCCTGATTTAATGCCTAAGGTGCTGGCGTTTAAACGCCCCACCGCACTATTGGTGGCTAAATCTAAGACGTTGGTGGAAGACGCACTTTCCGCACCCATCTGAACTTTAAAACTCGTAAAGCTCGATAATACATTTTTGCCGTTAAAAGATGTTCCACTGGCGATGCGGTCAATATCATTCACCAATTGCGTCATTTCGGTTTTGATCGCACTGCGTTGGTCAGCACCAAGCGTGTCATTCGCGCCTTGCACGGCGAGTTCACGCACCCGTTGGAGGTTCTCTGTAATGATGGAAAGGGAACCGTCCACCGTGTTAAGCATGTTCATGGCGTCTTGCACGTTGTTGTCGGCTTGTTCGCTACCACGAATTTGTGAACGCAAGCCTTCAGAGATTTGAAGCCCCGCCGCATCGTCACTGGCTTTGTTAATGCGGTAGCCAGACGCCAACATGGCTAAGCTTTTATTAACGTTTTTGGTATTGTTCGAAAGCATGTTCTGAACAAAAATGGAAGACGTATCGCGGATTTGTAGCATGGTCGTCAGTCTCTCTCTCTTTTTCTTTCGTACTGGGGATTCTCTCTTGTGTCGATGCTTTCGACCAAGCGGGGAAAGATTATAAACACTTGTTACAATTTGTTACTTCCCTTCTTTGTCTTGCCCAGCACTTCGCTTCTCTTAGCGTGTTTGCGTTATAATGGAAAAACGTTGAACGTGGAGACGGAAGCATAGATGATGAAAATACTCGTTACAGGTGCCAATGGATACATCGGGCGTCACGCCGTGAAAGCCTTGCTTGAGAAGGGGCATACGGTTATTGCCGTGGGCAGACAGCTCGACCAAGTAGACGCCAGAGCCACCAAAATCATCGCCGATATTTTCAATCTGCCCGAAGATCCCTTCAATACGTGGCATCAACCCGATGCCTTGCTTCACTTGGCATGGCAAGACGGCTTCATTCACAACGCTTCTAGTCATATCGAAGGATTGCCAAAGCATTTACGTTTTGTCCAATCATTGGTCGATGCCGGACTTCAGCAAGTCATCGTGATGGGTTCCATGCACGAAGTCGGCTTTTATGAAGGTCAAATCAATGAAGAAACGCCGTGTCGTCCCACGTCTTTTTACGGTATTGCTAAAAATAGCTTAAGGCAAGCATTAGACGTTTATTTGAAAGACAAAGCCGTTAGCTTTCAATGGTTGCGAGCCTTCTACATTGTGGGCGATGACGCTTCTAACCATTCGATTTTCACGAAAATTCTTGAAAAAGAACGCCAAGGGGATGCCTCCTTTCCCTTTACCGATGGGCAAGCCCAATACGACTTTATTCGCATCGAAGACTTGGCGGAACAGATCGCTACGGTTGCCGAACAGAAAGAAGTCGTAGGTATCATCCACTGTTGTTCAGGCACGCCTGTTCGTATTAAAGATGCGGTAGAAGCCTTTTTAAGCGAGCATCAACTCAACATCAAGCCTGCGTATGGCACCTTCCCGACTCGTCCCTATGATTCGAAAATCATTTATGGAGACAACGCCAAAATAAAACGTCTTATGGAGCAAGCTCATGTCGAATAAGCCTGCTATTTCCATTTTAGTGCCTGTTTACAACGGCGAACGCTATTTAGAAGCGACCCTTGCCAGTATTGAAAAGCAAAGCTTCAAGGACTTTGAAGTGATTTGTGTGGATGATATTTCCACCGACGGAAGCCTTGCAATCCTAGAAACGTTTGCTGAACGTGACCCTCGCTTTAAGGTGGTTTTGCGAGAAAACAAAGGGCGTTGTGCGGTGACAGGTATTATTTACGGCTTGCCCTATTGCCAAGGCGACTACTTTTTTTATTGTTCGCAAGATGATTTAATCGCCGAAGACTGCCTTGAAAAAGCCTTTCAACGTGCCATTGAAACAGGGGCAGATGCCGTTATTCCTGCTGTCGATTTTTATTATGAAGACGGCGGAAAACACGGGGGATTGTATCCGCCGAATGGGGATTATACGTTTGAATTGTCTCCACAAGACGCCTTTGTGCGAAGTCTTAACTGGCAAATTGCGGGATCTTCCTTACGCAAAATGGACTTGCTCAAACGCATTGGTTATGACGATCTGTACTACAATAGCTGTGAATATAACACACGGGTTTTTTACCTTAATTGTAATAAGGTGGTGTTTTCAGAAGGCGTGTTTTATTATCGTGAAGACAATCCAGAGGCGATTACCAAAAGCATTTCTTGGCAACGCTTTGAAGAACTCGGCACCCAAGTAAGATTGCTCCACATTGTGCTAGACGGCGACTTTGATGAAGCCGTTAAAAATGATTATTTAAAAGATGTCACACAATCGATTAAGCACTGGCAAAAACTCTATGTGAAACATGCCGAAACGCTCACCCCTGACAAGCGAGAGCATGTCAAAAGCATTATGAGCCAAGCCAAAAAAGCGGTGTGGCGACTTTCATTTCAACATAAAAAACTTAAAAACATCTTTAAATGTTTAAGCCTACGTTAAGAAGGGAAGGCGTTAAATCATGCGATTCAAACTGGGTCAAAAACTCATTAATTCCATTAAAAAACGACTCAAACCTGCCAAAGTCCTTTTCAAACGCCCTGAATCCGATTTTGTGGGAAGAGCCACCTATTGCGGAGACTTCTGCTTTATTGGAGACAAACGCACGAGCATCGGTAGCTTTGTGTCCATCGCCAGCCATGTGTGTATTGGTCCCGCTGAACATCCGTTAGATACCTTGTCTAGCTCGCCTTACTTTTACAAAAACTTTTTCGGCTGGAAAACCCTTAAAGAAGACTTGACCTTGTCCACCCCTTGTGACATCGGCAATGACGTGTGGATCGGTGAAGGGGTCTTCATTAAAGGGGGCGTTAAAATTGGCGACGGAGCCGTTGTCGCCGCAGGAGCCGTTGTCACCAAAGACGTGCCGCCTTATGCCATTGTCGGTGGGGTGCCAGCAAAAGTCATTCGCTTTCGCTTTGATGAAGCCACCATTCAAAATTTCGTTGCTTTAAAGTGGTGGGACTTGCCCGATGAAGTCATCAAAACGCTACCATTTGACGATGTGCCTTCAGCGATTCAAGCCCTCAATGCCATACGAGCCAATCGTCTCAATACGAGCTTTGACGCCTCTCAACTCAAACAAAAACAGCAGTACCTCTCTACATATTTCGAGACAAACGTTTTCAAAATGAAAAATAAACCCGTGATACTTTCTCGAACGGCGTGCTTAAGTAACGGTGCCTTTGACAAAATGAACCTAGACGTCTTTGCCTTACACAATCACCAAGCTTGTCGTGTAGACTACCTTTTAGACAAACGCCAGAACAAAGCGTTGTCCATTCCACTCAAGCAGGTGCTTGGCTATATCCCCAATAAGAGCATACACCACTTGTTCACGCAACAAGTTCATGACTTTTTTGCGTACAAAAATGTTTCGATGCTTGTACTCGATTCCTTTTGTGAACTCACCATGCAAGCCTTTTCGTCTCCTCAAGGCGGGCGTTTTTGTTCATTGTGGCGGTGGATCAATCATGACGGCGATTTCGACAGCGTCTATAAAAGTGAAGGCTTGCTCGATTTAGAAAAGCTCGAAGACCTTTACGACCAGTTCTTTGGCGAATGCGTCAAAACTTACGGCAAGGTACCGATTGTCTTCGTTCATTTCCCCAGCACCTTTGAACCACGGGAGTCGTATCAACTGCGGGCGGCTAAAATCGTTGAAGTCATTCATCGACTTTCGTTAAAATACGAGACGCTCATCCCGATTGAAATGGATTACGCCCGAAAAGGCGATGAAGACGATTACCCTTACCACTTTTCAGACGACACCTTTGGCGTGCTGGCTTCCAAGTTGGTATCCTTAAATCTGTTGTCAATCAAAGGGATCAAACCCTAAAACCTTTGCGGATACATGCCTTGTTGGGCTTGCATAGCAGGATTCATCCCTTGTTGTTGCGGAGGAAACCCCTGTTGCATCCCTTGCTGTGGAGGTCTTCCTGCTTGAAGCTGGTTGGCTTTGTTTTGAGCAATTTGGGCTTCAACTCGTTTTTGTGCAGGCGTTTTTTCACGTAGGGCTTGAAACGCCCATGTGCCTCCGCCTATGGCAAGCCCGCCTAGAATTGCCCCAATGCCTCCTTTCGTCAACACTTTCTGGAAGACTTCTCCCAAATCGATCTTGTGCGGCATATGGGCATTTTTCACCACCGCATTTAAGTCGGGCAGTTCAATGGTGTCTGCTGCTTTCGTCAATTTATCGATTTCTTCTGGGGAAAGTTTAAACCTTTTGTAATGGTCTTCCTGTATGGAAAGTGGAGCAATTCTCTCCTTAAGATCATTCACTTCTTGGAGATATGCGGCCCATTTTTGTTGATGGGAAGCATTGAACCATCCGAAAGGTTTCCTTTCAGGGGCTACCTTCGTCTCTAGCTCATTTCTTAAGCTTGCAAGCTTATCGGGATCGAATCTTTGGAGACTTTCTAAGTTTTCTAGGCTCAAGTGAGATGCCGCTCTGTCTCCTCTAGATTTTACGACCTTTTGAAGTATGTATTCACCATTTTCGCCCACGGCATAGTGGGCTTGTATGCCGTCACTCACATCCACCGCCACAAGGCTAGCCTTGCCTGTGTTTGTATCGTAAGCTTTAATGTGCATACTGGTGTCGCCATGAGCGATGCGTCTAACTTGTAGGTCTTTGTCTTTATTACCTTGTCCAAAAAGCCCTTTGCTTCTTTCCACAAAACCTTTGGGCTTTTCTTCAAGATATACCTGATAGGTGACCCTTCCCACTTTGGAATCATGGGGTTTACTTAAATCACTAGCTTTGGGAAGCACGGTTTCAGCTAAGGCAATGCCCGTTCCTGCCGTAGCAAAACCAATGGTGCCTAACGTGGCATTATTGATTACGTTGGCTTCTTTTTGTTGGGACTCCCGCTTTGCTTTATACGCCTGAATCTGTTCAGGAGTCGGCTGAGGAGGAATTTGTTGCTGTTGCGTTTGCCATTGTTGAACTTGTGCTTGAGCAGGGGCTGGATAGTTAGGGGCTTGCGGAGGCGTTGCCGTAGCCGTAAGGGCTTGCCCTTGAAGCGGTTGTGGTGCTGGTGGAGCGGGAGGCACCGTGCCTTGATTCACCGCAGGATTCAAATACGTCGACGGATCGAGCGGGCGTTGTGGTAAATAGTTATTGGATGCCATATGTGTTTGTCCTTAAATCTCTAATACGCTATTCACTCTATGAAAAGGTATAAACTGGTCCTTAATCGTATAAAACCGTTTGGAGGTGGCTTTTGTGCTAGGGTGAAAAATGTCTGATACGCTTTAAGCGAATGAATGGCGAAACTCTATTTGTCTCATTCCCCCCTCCTAAAATCAGGAGAGGGTTAAGCACAAGTAGATTTTATAGCGGTTTCTATTCAGGTTCTTCTTCCGCTAGGCGATTCTTAACATAAGTATGCCAGTCCTTATTTAAGGCACAGCCACACCCGTCCCCATGCAAATGGGCGGGGGTTTCGGGGTTGCTTTCAAAGGCTTCTTGAGGCAAGGAGGCTCGAACACGCTTTAAACGAATCCGTTTATAATCATTACTGTCTCGCTCCGCGATTGATTCACATTGAGGGCAGAACGTAATTAAATGACTTTCACTAGCTGAACGATGCACCGTGAACGAATGTAAACATGCCATATTACTACATATAAAGCCATAACTAGGCATCTAAGGCGCCTCTTCCAACGCATCGGCACTGAGTATGCTGTCTGCTTTTAAGTCGTACTTAATGCGCTTTCCTAACACATCGTAAAAGCGAGAGGCACAAAGTCCTGTAGCAGGACGTTTGGCGGTCAAATGAACTTCTTCAAGTACAGTACCTACAGGCAAATCCATCTTCAAAACAAGGCTTTTACGAGCCACTTCAGACGTATTTCGCTCACAGGCATGGGCTTCTTTAATGCCGTTACCTAAGGTTAGTTCGGCACAACGAATGGTTTCCACCAAGCGTTTAAAGGCATCAGGTTCAAGGGATGCGTGATGATCAGGGCCTGCGGAAGAAGACGCATCAAGCGTTAAATGCTTTTCATAAAGTTTCGCCCCTAAGCCCACGGCTGTTGCAGGGACTTCCGTGATGGAAAGCGAATGATCGGAATAGCCAACCACATGACCCAAAAAGGCGTTTTGCAAGGTTCGCAAGGCTTTTAGATTAAGCGTTTCAAGCGGAGCGGGATATTGACTGGTGCAGTGCATGAAGGCAACCGCATCGCTGAAGCGAAAGCCGTAAAACGGGGCGAGAAATTCGTGCGTGCGTTGAACGTCCTTTAAATTCGCCATGCCTGTAGAAAGTAAAAGCGGAATGCCTTTCAGTGCCAAGCGTTTCAACAGAGGAAAGTTCGTTAATTCACCACTACCTAACTTAACAAAGGGCAGTTCAAAGTCTTCAACCAAGGCGTCGGCACTTGCATCATCAAACGGGGAACATAAAAAATCGATACCTTTACTTTGGGCATAGGCTCGGACTTTTTGTAAGTCTTCCGCTTCTAAAAGCAAACGTTCCAGCATGGCTTGTTGCGATTCATCATTTGAAGCAAGGGCATCATTTTTTTGTTGATACGTTGCTTTTTGGGCGGATGCCGTCGTCAAGGCCTTGGGGTTAAAGAGTTGAAATTTAACCGCGTTGGCTTGGGCAAAAATGGCAGCATCGACTAAAGCAAAAGCTTTTTCAAGTGAACCATCGTGATTTACCCCTGCTTCGGCAATCACATAAACATGGGGTTGGGTTAAGGTGGTAAATGAAAACATGAGGATCCCTTTTAAAAGCCGTCAAGATTTCCTGTTTTGGAAGTGACCGATTGCTTCATACGCTCAAAAGACGCATACGCTTCGGCGGAATCGTTAAGTTCGGCTTGTTCCACAGTTTTAGCCAAGCATACCTTGATGTTGAGCTCATCCAAATCACGATCGCCCACCATAAATTCGGTGACGGTTGATAGAGTCATCACCCATTCTGCTTCGGGGCGACCTTGATCGTCGTAGGCCTGAATGGTCAAGGTGTCGGGGGTGACTTCTAGGAGCTTGCCTTCATAATACCGATTGAAATAGCCTTGTCTCAAATAAACAAAACGATTTACTAAAGGCAAAAGCTTTTTATACATCGCCACGATGAAATCTCCAGATTGCATTTGCAGAAATAAAACAGATACTCACACATCCTAGCATACTTTGGGGATTTTATCAATCGCTTATTTTGAGCTTTCTATAAAATCTGCGGTTGCTTATGCTAAAATAGAATCACTCATTTAGAGAGGATTTCTCCCTTGACGGCATTACTCGAAGACATTGAACAGACAAACCCCTCACCCATCACAGTTAGTCGAGCGGATTTACTCGACGCACTGAAGCAGTACTGGGGCTTTGACGATTTTCGTGCCTTGCAACTCGAAAGCATCGAAGCGGTTTTGACCGCTCAAGACAGCATCACCCTCTTTCCCACAGGCGGAGGCAAATCGTTATGCTATCAATTGCCGATCCTCTTTTTCCCAAAAAGCACCGCTTTGATTATTAGCCCGCTGATTTCCTTAATGGAAGATCAAGTGCAACAAGCCAAAAGCAAAGGCTTTAGCGTCGGATGCCTCAACTCGTCGCAATCGCCTGAAGAGCGTCGAGACATCTTCTGGCGTTATCAAAACGGCGATTTACAGCTCTTGTATGTGTCGCCTGAAAAAATGGCGAATCACCAATTTTTAGATGCCCTTCAAGCCCACGGCAGGCTTGCCTATATCGCCATTGATGAAGCCCATTGCATCAGCCAATGGGGGCATCAGTTTCGCCCTGACTATCAAAAGCTCGGCGATTTGCGAGATGCCTTTCCGCATTTGGCGATTCATGCCTTTACGGCAACCGCCCCTCGTCCTGTGGTGCAAGACATTGAAAGCAGCCTCAAACTCAAAGACCCCGAACGCTTCCAATCTTCCATGTTTCGAGCCAACTTGCAGTATAAAGTGGCTCAGCGATCGGGGCGTTTGTCCGAATTCTTGCAAGAGCAGGTCTTACCGATTTTGCAAAGTCGTAAGGGGCAAGCAGGCATTATATATTGCTTGAGCCGTAAAGATGTGGAAGATCTCGCCCTTGCCTTGCAAGTCAATGGCATCAATGCGAAAGCGTATCACGCTGGCTTGCCCGATGCCTTGCGTAGCCAAAACCAAGACGCCTTCATGCAAGGAAAGGTCAACATTATGGTGGCGACCACCGCCTTTGGCATGGGCATTGATCGAGCCGATATTCGCTTTGTGATTCATGCCAGCATGCCGCAATCGCTAGAAGGCTATGTGCAAGAAGCAGGGCGTGCAGGGCGTGATGGCTTGCCTGCGACCTGTTATTTGTTTAAGCGAGCAGGCGATGAGCGTAGTTGGACGAATATGCTTACAAAAAGTGGAGAGTCCACGCAACGCTTGTGGAATATGTTGATGTATACGGACAGCAATGCGTGTCGGCATCAGCAGATTTTGGATCACTTTGGGCAGACACTGAAAAGCAAGCGATGCACGGGTTGCGACGTTTGCCAGACCCGTCCTGCGGTGTATGAAGACAGTGCCTTGTTGATGAAGCATGCCTTTTCGGTGATTCATCGCTTGAAAGACCATGCCACGCCTGACACGGTGGTCGGAGCGTTGTACGGGGATCTTGCTCCTGTGGCGATGGGGCATCGGGAGCTGGTGCAAGCCTTGCCGAGTTTCGGAAGCTTTAAAAAAGAAGGGGCGTTCCGCATTTCGCTTTACCTAGAGCAGTTGGAGCGTTTGAATTTCATTAGTTTACCGCACCATGCAGGCACACATGAAGCGTATAAGTTGGAATCTAAAGCCATTAAATGGCTAAAATCCAGTGATTTTGCCTTGGATGAAACACCGCTCATGCGAGCGGAAGATGCCATCCCCTTGCCGACACTTCAAGATTCCATCGATCGTTTGCCGAAGCTGATTTTACCGAACGCTCGCCCGAAACCGCCTCGTAAACCACGCAAACGTCAGCCTAGAACGCAGGCGTTTTAGTTGGTGGTTTGAGCCTGACCCGCTTGGTAAACGGTTTCAAAAACGGCTTGTAACTTGGGGACGGCTTCAGCTAAGGTATCATTGACAATCGCCACATCATAATGCGACGCTTCTTCAAGTTCTTCGACGGCTTTAGCGAGTCTTAGCAAGCGTTTTTCAGTATTTTCACTGTTTCGTGTGTTTAAACGACTGTACAAGGTCGTCATTTGCCCTGCTAGGTTGGGGATGCTAAGTGCTTGCACCAAAGGCTTTAAGGTGGGTTGATCTGAAAGAGCGGTTCCCACTTGAGCCGAAAGTTCTTGTTTTAAAGCAATGTCTTGACTCGTGGGAGGTAAGACAAACACGCTTAAGATGTTGTATTCAGGCTTTAGTTTGTCGATTTCTTTTTTGCCTTCGGTTTCAATTTCTAAAACAGGCAACAAACCGAGTTGGTGAATGCGTGCCACTTCGCTTTTGGGCGTGCCGTACATGTCCCCAGAACCTGACGGCTTAAACTCTAAAAAGTCCTGAGTTTCGACCTTTTTCGTAAAGGTGTCGCTATCCAAAAAGTAATAGTCGACGCCTTCGCTTTCGCCTGCTCTTGGGGGGCGAGTGGTCGCCGAAACCGTGGTTTGAAACTGTTGCCAAGGCTTGCCTTCGTACCCTAAGCCATACTCATTTTTGCCTGTGTACAAAGCGTTTCGTAACACGCCTTTGCCTACGCCTGAAGGCCCACTATAGACCACAAGGGTCGGTTTTTGAGGGTCGAAATCCTCCGTCAATGCCTGCAAGGCTTGACGTTTTTGAGGGTTGAGCGAATCTAAAAGCAACATGATGAGCATCCGTTTTTATAGGGAGTATTTTTTTAATCTAACACAAAAAGGTGTTTTTTAGACGATTTTATAGAGGACTTTTGCCTAAAGTCAAAAAACTTGTTAAACTAAATACATTCACTTATGCTATTTCTAAGCCAAATCAAACGAGGTTCCTATGAGTCTGAATATCGAAGAAATGTTGGTGCAACTGCGTCAGCAACCTGCCAAAATTCTATTGGTGGACGATGAACATATCGTCACCTCAAGTATTGAAAGTTACCTCATGCTTGAAACCCCTCACGATATTGTCAGCCATAATAACCCGCTCGATGCCCTTGGGGCTTTGGACACCATCCGCCCTGATGTGGTGGTCAGCGATTTCAACATGCCACAACTCACAGGTATTGAGTTCTTAAAACGTGTGAAGGCTCAGTTTCCGAATGTGGAAACCATTTTATTGACAGGCTATGCGGACAAAGAAAACGCTATTGCCGCCATCAACGAAGTGGGGATTTATCGTTACCTTGAAAAACCTTGGGACAATGCCCAACTACAAGCCACCATTGAACAAGCCCTTGAGCGTCAACGCTTGGTTAGGGGACTTGAAAACACGCTTAAAAAGGTCAATAAGCTTAATACGACGTTGAAAAATTACAATGTCGTACTCGAAGAAACCGTCGCCAAACGCACGGAAGCCCTTGAAGAAGCCAAGGCCGAGCTTGAAGCCATTTTCAATCACAGTGCGGATGCCATTGTGCTCTTAGATCGCTTAGGTTATGTGGAACTGTACAATCCTGTTTTTGAAACGTGGGTGAAGCAGGCACACGGGGAAAACACACCTATTTTGAAGGGATCTCAGGTGATGCAATGGGTGGCTAATCTACGCTTGGAAGACATTAGACTCACTTTTTCCAAGGACGAATCCTATTATTTGGAAACACGTTTACAGGGTAATGAAATGCCTATTGAAGCACTTGGTACCCAATTGCCTCATGCCGAAGGGCGTAGTTTGTGGATTTTCAGAGACGTAACCCAACGTCGTAAATTGGATGAATTGCGTCAGGACTTTGTCGCCACACTCACCCATGACTTACGCACCCCCTTGCAATCTACGTTGCAGTTTTACGAGTTTTTCACACAAGGCAAGTTTGGCAAGACGACACAGCAACAAATTGACATGCTTAAAGTGATGAGCGAAAGTCATACTGATTTATTAAGTTTGGTCAATACGCTGTTGGATGTGTATCGTTATGAAGCGGGGCGTCAAAATGTCGTTTTACAGGAGTTTGACATCTTTCATGTGATTAACCAAGTCGTTGATGCGTTGGCTCCTTTGGCTGAAGAGCGTAAGCACTTGCTTCAATTGCTTCCTTGCGACTGGAGCGATAATCGTGTTATTTTTGGCGATGTTTTAGAAATTAAACGTGTGATGACTAATTTAATTGGCAATGCGTTGAAGCATACGCCCGAAGGCACGCACGTAGAAGTTTCTGCCAAAATACAGCGCCCCGGTATTAAGCCATGGCGAGGATTTCATGATGAAGATATGACCCCTCCCGAAACGTGGTTGGGTTGGTTAAGCATTGGAATTAAGGATAACGGGCAAGGCATTTCTAAGGAAGATCAAGCCCACTTGTTTCAACGTTTTTCACAAGGCACCAGTCGTAAACGCAATAGTGGAAGTGGCTTAGGGCTTTATTTGGCTCAACAAATTATGCACCAACACGGGGGTATGATTACGCTAGACAGCAATGAGCAAAGCGGTTCGGTCTTTACCTTATGGATCCCGATTTTTGAGCGAGACGGTTTTTTACATGACACTTTAGAAGCGTCTAAGTCTAGGCATCGTCGTGCCGTTAAGGCAGGGGACTAGAACTCTCAGCTTTCGGAGAGTCTTCTAGATTAGCCCTCATGATGCCTTACAAACAAAGAACGCAATCGCTTCAACAACGATTTTTCTCGACTACGCAAGGCTTGGTAACTAATGCCAATGCCTTGCGCCAACGTCTTAATGCTTTGGACATCTAACGAAACGTTTAGATCGTTTTTCACGGGAAGCTCTGCAATATCTGTTATGCCAAAACGTTGAGCAAGGTAGATTCGCTCCTGAGGTGTGCAGTATTTTTTCACCACGCCTTTGACTTGTTGGTGACGTTCTTTCGCAATAAGTCCATCTAAATACGACAAGTTCTGCCAAAACGAACGCACGTCTAGCACAAAATCGATGCGTTCAGGTTGGCATTCTTGCGCGTGGCGTATCGTTTTTTCAGCATAACGTTTGAGTCCAAACTTTATCGTGGCTTTAATGTATGCCTTGCATTGTTCTGGGCTAAAGTTTAAATTCAGATGCCTAATCGCTGTATAAAATAAGTTTAAAGCTTCTTGTTCCAAGTCTTCGGGGTTCAAGATTTGGGCGGATTCTGATGAATAATGGCGAATATGCTGCGTAAGTTGAGACGTCCAGCTTCGCCAATCGCGAACGAGTCGACGAAAGGCATGAGGGCATCCTGCTTTGGCACGACGGTAATCGTCCCGTGTGGAGCGGTTTTGCATGTTTTTGTCCCTAACAAAAGAAAGTCATTATGTGTTTACAAGTCGGTACATTGTCACTATGTAGCATTAAAACAGTCTTTGCTAGTTTCGTAAACTTATTGTTACAAATGGCACGATTTAGTAACGGATTGTTTTTATTAACATGTAAAACAAACCCCCTCAGACTCCCTTTCGTATTCCTACCCCCCTAATCTTAGAGAGATTTAAATAATGATGACCTTTAGTAATATTAATAATAGTTCCGCTAACGCGGCTCTTAAACTCTTCAAAACAGACGCCGCCGCTGCAAAAGTAGTGGAAGAAGTTAAAAGCAACGACAATGTTGACCTTTCTTTTGTCGAAGATACCAACAAGGATGACAAGCTCACCAAGTTGGAATTAAAACAAGCCGATAAGGTGGAAGACATGGAAATTGACATCGTTGTCAATGTAGACGACATTAAGCGCAAAGCCAGAGAAAAAGGCGTGAAAGAAGACGTCTTCTTAAGCCAGCAAATTGCATCTGTCATGTCAGCGTCTTACTTGATGTTGTCTTCCATTAAAGACGGTAAAGATCCTAGCAAGTACCTTAGCAACGGTGAATTCTTGGTGGCGTCTAACCTCTTGGCGGACGGCATGGTGCGTCGTACAAATAAGGATGCGATTCCTCTCCTTGACGAAGAACGTAAAAGCTTGGCAAAACGTATTAAAGAAGAACATGGCGATATTGAAACCGGTTCTAGTGATGCCTTTGAACTTGCTGAAAAACTTGGATTTAAAGGAATTAACACAGGTGGCTGGGGCGATAAGATCGTTAAAGACCTTGGTGAGCTTTCTGAATTGGATGAACTCGCTGAAACCGATGAAACCGATGATGATGATACCACAGTCACTGATACCGATGAAACCGCTGAAACCGATGATGATACCACAGCCGCTGAAACTGAAGAAGAGAAAAAAGGCTTTGATTGGAAGAAGGGTCTACTCTGGGGTGGTCTCGGTGCTGGAGCCGGTTTCCTTCTTTCGAATTTAATGAAGCCTAAAGAGAAAAACAACGACAATGAATTGGCTCAACTGAAACAGCAATACCAAGTCGAATTGGCTCAACAACAAGCCCAATACAAAGCCGAATTGGCTCAACAAAAGGCTCAACAAGAATATCAAGCCAAACTGGCGGCTTATCAAGCCCAAGTGGCGGCGGCAGCCACCCCCACTCCAGCAACCACTTTTAGCGTTCCGCCTTATCCCACTTACACAACGGCTAGCGCCCCTGTGGTTTACAGCAGCACATCGTCTTCCACCACACCGCCGACCTATGTGGCTCCCACAGTTCCGACAGCCCCCACAAGCGATTGGACTTAAGCCCTACACCTTTTCTTATTCTCTTTATTTTCTCTCTTTTCTTGATAAAAGGCTCTGCACCGAAACGTGTAGGGTCTTTTTGATTGGATGCTGATTTCCAACGGATTTATCGTATAATAATAAAGTCCAAGCATTTATTTATAAGGACTCAAGCTTATGCCGTTTAGTTCTTCCACCTTTAACTCGAATCAAACCTTTAAATCCGATGACTTTCAATCGCAAAAAATTGCTGATGAAAGTGCCTTTCGTCTGCAAGTCCCCCTCTTTAATAGCATGGTGGGCGTTCATGGTTCCGTGGCCATTGCAGAAATCCTTAAGCTGATTGATATTGCAGGCTGTATTCCTGTCAAACGCCACTTGGGAGCAGACTTGGATCCCGTAACGGCATCCATTGACCGTCTTGATTTCATCGCCCCTGTCTACCCGTGGGAGATTCTCTCGCTCGATGCCCGCATGACTCGGGTGTGGAAAACCAGCATGGAAAGTCGAGTGGTGGTCACAGCATGGGACTTTCGTACCGATGAAACTCGCTTGGTTGCCAATGCGTATGTCGTTGCGGTGGCAACGTCTGAGCAAGGCAAAACCAAGGCGGATGCCTCTAAAATTCCTCACTTGCTTGCCATTACCCCTGAAGATAAAATGTTGCAACGTTCTGCCGATTTGCGTAAGGACTACCGTCAGCAAGAGATGGCTCAAACGGCTTGGCGACCCATTGAAGGGTCTGAAGCAGGGGCCATTGGTCAGTTTGTGATGACGGCGTTGGACGGAAACGGCTTAGAGCAGAACATCTTTGGGGGCGTGGTCTTGGCTCACATGTTTGACACGGCTCGAAAAGCAGCGACTCGTCATGTAGGGCATGGCTACATTCGATGCGTGCGTCAAGATCGCATGGATTTTAAGGCGCCGACGCATATTAACGATATTTTGCGCCCCAAAGCGATTGTCACCAAAACGTGGGATGGTGCGTTAGAGGTGCAAGTTGATTGTGAAGCCGTTCCTGCGGACGGTTCACCGTGTCGCTTGGTTGCCACGACTTACTTGGTGTTTGTAGGTACTGATGACACCGCAAAAGTCCCTGAATGGACGCCTTGTACCGAGATTCAAACAGCTCGTCACGACGATGCCGAAGCCCGTCAACGCTTGCGAGAAGCCGAGGCTCTAGCGTTTGGCAACGTGCTTTAAGGCTCAACGCACAAAATAAAGATGCAGGGGTTTTATGCCAATCCAAGCATGAAATAATGATTGATGTTTGAATAAGTTTGTGTCACACTAATAGTAAGTCTTGAACAAGCCTTGAGCTTCAAGGTCTAGCCGTTCAAGATGAACGCCCTCATTACACATAAAGGATTACACAATGGCTATTGAACTGACGTTACCTGAACTCAAGTTGACATCCATTCACGAAGAAATACAGCACATTAAGTTGGTGACAGGGCGTGCCAATCCTGAACTCGCCAAAGAAATTGCCCAGTATTTGGATACTTACGTGTCGCCTGTTCAAATCAAAAACTTTAGTGATGGTGAATTGTACGTTCGTATTGAAGAAAGCGTGCGTGGCGAAGATGTGTACATCGTGCAACCCACTTGCGGACCGACAAACAACAACATCATGGAACTCTTGCTGATGATTGATGCCCTTAAGCGTGCCTCCGCTAAATCCATTACCGCGATCATCCCCTATTATGGATACGCTCGCCAAGATCGTAAAAACGCGGGTCGTGAACCCATTTCCGCCAAGCTCGTCGCCGATTTAATCTCCACAGCAGGAGCCAATCGTGTCGTTGCCATGGATTTACACACAGGGCAGCTACAAGGCTTCTTCAACATTATTACGGATCACCTTCACGCGACGCCTGTGTTGTTGAGCTATATTCGCACCCGTGATTTAGTGAACCCTGTGGTCGTTAGCCCTGATGCGGGCGGTGTAGAACGAGCCAGAGTCTTCGCCAAAAAGCTCGAATGCCCGATCGCCATTATCGACAAACGTCGTTCCGCTCATAATGTGGCAGAAGTCTACAACATCATCGGCGAAGTCCAAGGACGTAGCTGTATTTTAATTGATGACATGATCGACACGGCAGGCACCATCTGTAGCGGAGCCGACTTGCTTACCGCCAATGGAGCGCATGACGTTTACGTCATGGCGGCTCACCCTGTGTTTAGTGGGCCTGCGGTACAACGCTTGGCAAACTCTTCTATTAAAGAAGTGATTGTCACCAATAGTATTCCTTTAAGCGAAGAAGCGAAATCGGTGGACAAAATCAAGCAATTGTCGATCGCCAGCTTATTGGGTGAAGCGATCTGCCGTATTCACGAATCGCAGTCTATTTCGGATATGTTCAACTAGAAATGGGGAGCGTTTGCGTTGATACGAACTCAAACATTTTGATGATTCTTAATGAAAAAGCTTGCCTTTGAACTTTTAGCTCCGTATGATGTTACAAGTTTAAAAATCAAAAGGATTCCCCTAAACTTTAGACGTCCTTTTGCCGATAGTGGGTCAGTCACTTAAAACCTGACACTGTTACACCTGTAAGAAAGCGTTTCGCTTTCAAAATTAAGGAAATTGTATGAGTTTTCATGCCTTATTCACTTAGCGTTACTGTAATGAACTCGTAAAGGGAAATTTGAATTGAACACATCTTTAGAACTGCAAGAAAGTTTGCAACCCCCCCCACTCCATGCGTTTGACGCTTCAGTAAAATCTCCTACTGAACAGCACTTCGCCAAACCCGCCCCGAATTTAGGACGCCACCTGCTCGCTGAATTCTTTGATTGCACCCCCAACGTATTGAATAACAATGCCTTGGTCGAACAGCTCATGACGGAAGCTGCGGTTGCATGCGGTGCCACGATCGTTCAAAGTTGTTTCCATCACTTCAATCCCTATGGTGTAAGCGGTGTTATTGTCATCGCCGAATCTCACCTTACGATTCATACATGGCCTGAATATGGGTATGCGTCTGTCGACTTATACACCTGTGGGGATCAATGTGACCCTGCCCTTGCCTTTAATTACTTGCAAGACAAGTTCAAGGCAAGCGAATCGAATTACTTAGAGTTTGCTCGTGGCTTGATGAACCCTACCACGGGTAAAATGATGCGTCACCCCGCGCGCCAAGTCGGCAGCCCCACGATGCGTCAAGTGGATTTTGACAACGTCACGCCTTTGCCGACCCTGCGTTCGGCGAAAGAAGGCACGGCATCGAGTAGGGCTTAGGCTTTGCTTACGTCAAAATCAATTAGGTAATTTTAACGAAATTTGTAAAGGGTTTTATTATGGCAATTATAGAACAAGGTTTTGGTCCTCACTTGATGTTAGACTGTCGTGAATGCGACATCGACAAAATTTCCGATTTGGCGTTGGTGCAGTCCTTTTTGGATGAGCTACCCGAACTCATCGGCATGACGAAAATCATTCCGCCTTATGTGTTCCCTTATAGTGGCTTGGTTCCTGAAGACAAGGGCATTACAGGCGTGGTGATTATTGCGGAATCACACTTGACCTTTCATTCCTTTGTGGAAAAAGATTACTTTTTCTTCGATATTTTTAGCTGTAAGCCTTTTGATATTGACTTTGTGGAACAGCATGTCATTAAAACCTTTGGCGTGAAAAGCTATGAGCGTTTTATGTCTGAACGGGGACGCCAATTCCCTCGCTATATTTCGGACAAGCTTGTGGAAGGGGCAACCGAAGCCGTCCCTTCAGCGGTAAGCGTTTAGTCCTTTAGCTTTAAGCCTTTTTAAACGGAGCTGGTGACTATCGGCTCCGTTTTTGTGTTTGATTTGTTTTCTTGAAGCGATATAATTTTATTGTGTTTTATTATGCTTTAATTTTATAAGATTTCATAAATGCGTCTCTCTCCTACTTTGCCCCGTTTACAATCTGCTACTGTTTTGCGTCAGGCTCCTGCAAACTTGGCTCGTCAGGGAAGAGTAGATGGCGAGACGATAGACATTGCAGCGATTACAGATTTTTATCAAATATCCCCTGCTGCCCGTTTTTCTACTGTGCTTGAAAAACTCCTAAAAGAACATCCTCAATTATTGCTCTTATTCGGCGGAGACGGACTTTCACCTTCCCCTGAATCTAGCAAAACGCTGGGGGCTCATATGGTCGATATTATGAATGTTTTCAATCGACAGGTTAAGGGAAGGATGCTTGCCGTCATAGGTAATCATGAGTTTGACTTTGGTTTTAGAAACTTAATCAAACAAATTAATCGTAGTCATTTTAAATGGTTAGGTGCAAACCTTCTTAAAAATGAACGTCATTTAAAAGAAACCCCTGCTTATCAAATTATCAAAATCAACGGTAGACGTATTTTGGTATACGGTGTTGTCGTCCCTGAAGTTTATAGTGAATTGCCTAAAGAGATTCGTTTAGAAGAGCCTTTAAAACAAATTAAATTAGAGTTACTGAATTTAATTAAAGCACGTCGACCTGATATGGTCGTAATTTTAGGTCACTTGGGGGAAGATTATTACAAGGACTTACTTGACTTACCTTATGTTGATTTAGAAATTATTGGACATCAACATACAGCATCCGCAATTAAAAATAAGTTATTTTGTGCGGATGCTAATATTCAAAGCTACATACAAGCCCAAGTAACATTTAAAGAAAGACCTTTATTATTCCAGCGTCTATGGCAACAAATGGATGATACAGTCCATAATAAAACACCTGAATCAAACGTTGAAAAAATAGAGGCTCATATTCTACCGTTATCTGAAGACACGCCTGAACATCCCGCCGTCTTAAAGGCGGTTGATCCTCAACTGTTGGCATGGTCAAAAAGTCTTGACGAGCCAGTGGCTCAATTAGAAAAAACTTTTAATCTTACGTTTAAGCACCTTCGTAAAGGGGGCGAAACAAGGGAAGGTAATTGGTTAGCAGATACCCTACTACAGGCTTGGAACTATATCCATCCCAATTGGCCTGCGGAAGCTTCCATGATTCACGCAGGTTCTTTACGCTTAGACAACACTGTGCCTAAAGGTCCATTAACAAAACGTGACTTGGCAGACCTCTTGCCTTTTCACGGCAATATCGTAAGAATTGAAGCCACGGGTGCTTTAGTAAAAGATATTTTGGAAGAGGCCCTTGCCCATGGAAGTTCAGACGATATAGCGAATCGCCACCCTGGTTTTTTTATGAATGTGGGTGGTTTAGAAATAGAAGCTGATATGTCAAAACGTTTTGGTGAGCGTATTAAGGCTATTTATAGAACAGAAGGCCATCAACTCTTAAAAGCAGAAGATAAAATTTATTTAACCCTATCTCAATTTCTTACAGAACGAAAATGCGGGTTAAGTGCTTTGCCTGACTATGTTGAACAATATCCTGAGCTTGTAAAAATGGGCAAAACCATGGATGAACAAGTGGGCAAAGCCATGGATGAACAAGTGGGCAATACCATGTATTTATATTACATCCAAAGTTACTTAGAATCTTTGAAAACGGATTCTACATTACCGAAGCTTGTTCCGACATTAGACGATCGATGGAAGATTACAAACTAGTATTTAATAGAAAATCTCCAATAAAAAGCCTGTAATGAAAGCTCATTACAGGGGGACATAGGCATATAGAGGAGAGGGAGAGGTAAAATCTGAAACACGAGGAGAAGGGGGTGAAGCAGGCGGGCTTCTGGGAGTGTTTAAAAGCGGTTTAAAGGGGGTTGTTGACTTCTGAATGAGGGTACAGAGTCTTCGGCGGTGGAAGTTCTGTACAAAATGTAAACACAATGATATTAGGTGGCGTACCTAGAGCGAAATGTTTACATAAAATCGGTGTGGGATCTGAACTGGAAAAAATAAGAAAAGGGGAACGATAGTTTCGTAAATTAGGGTTGGGGTTGGGAAGGAAGTGAAGGAAGTGAAGGAAGGAGAAGGAAATTCTTGGGGTGGGTGGGGTTTGAAGAAGCTCGGGGTTTGGAGTCCCTTCACTTTAATAAAGTCTTCATAATTGGGATTATTGTTAATGTGTTACAAAGCTTAATAATTTATAAAAAGCATACATTTGTTTTTATAAAGATTAAATCACTTTAATAATGTAATTTTGATCAAAAAAGCGTCTATTTGCTCCCTATTCTGTCACACTAAGAAAGAGTATAGCCCCAGAAAAGAGAGCTTAAACCCTATGGATATTTTCGCAATTGGAGGACTCGTTCTAGCCTTTATGGCCGTTATCGGCGGCCAAGTTCTTGAAGGTGGTTCGATTATGGCGTTGGTACAGCCGACCGCCTTTATGATCGTAGTGGGGGGCTCCGTTGGGGCAACGGTGCTTTCTTTTACACCTGTAGAATTGAAAAATGGTATCGGCACCTTGGGGCTTATCTTTCAAGGGCATCATCAAGATCCCAAAGCGATGATTCAATTGCTGATTAGCTTAGCGACAAAGGCTCGTAAAGAAGGCATTCTCGCCCTTCAAAATGATATTACCCAAATTGAAGACCCCTTCCTTAAAAAAGGCATGGAACTCATGACTGATGGTACGGATCCTCAATTGTTGCGAGACATCATGGAAACGGAACTCACCGTTTACGAAGAAAGCATGGGAGCCGCCGCCAAAGTCTGGGAAACGGCTGGAGGCTTTACGCCAACCGTTGGGATTATCGGGGCGGTATTGGGTTTGATTCACGTTATGGAAAACTTGAACGATCCATCCAAGCTCGGTTCTGGGATTGCGGTTGCCTTTGTGGCAACGGTTTATGGGGTGGCGTTTGCCAACTTGTTGTTTATTCCCTTAGGCAGTAACGTCAAATTTAAGGTGAAGCATATTATTCACGAACGCACGATGATGGTTGAAGGCGTTATGGCGATACAAGCAGGGGAAAGTCCGAACTTCATTCAAGAAAAACTGAAGGTTTACTATCCTGAAGTGGGTAAGGAATTGGATGCTGAATCGGGCAAATAGTTTCTGAAGGCACAGAGAAAGTCCCATTCGGCGAATCTTCTGTGTCAAAACAAGCCGTTTTTTCGTTATGTAGTGCGTCTACACGCCTCAAAAGCCGTTTGTTTTTCCTTGAATCTTCATCCGACTTGAACTTTCTCTGTGCCTTCATCTTGTAAGTGCGACTTATTTGGGGTATTCTTAACAGGTTTGACACTTGTAAAAAAGGATACCTCGCCATGTCTCAACTTTCTGCTCCCTTTGCCTTTCACACCGATGATCATGCCCTTGCCGATATTGGCGTCTTTGGTGGTTCGGGCTTTTATAAGTTTTTGGAAGATACCCAAACCATTCGTCTTGAAACGCCGTTCGGCTCCCCCAGCGATGAAATCACGCTCGGCACGATAAACGGCAAGCGAGTGGCATTTTTGCCTCGCCACGGCAAAAGCCATACGATAGCGCCGCATCGTATTAACTACAAAGCCAACGTGTGGGCAATGAAAAGCTTGGGCGTGCATACGGTGATTTCCCCCTGTGCCGCAGGGAGCCTTCAAAAAGAGGTGGCTCCAGGGCATGTGGTGATTTGCGATCAATACGTCGACCGCACGCATAGCCGTGGCGATACCTTCTACGAAGGAAGCATCATCACCCACGTTTCAGCAGCGGATCCCTTTGATGAAGAAGGTCGTCAATGGGCGATTGAAGCAGGCAAAGAAGCAGGCTTGACGGTGCATGAAACAGGCACGGTTGTTGTGATTCAAGGGCCTCGCTTTTCGACGAAGGCGGAAAGTCAGTGGTTCCGAAATCAGGGTTGGGAAGTCATTAATATGACGCAGTACCCTGAAGTTCACTTGGTGAAAGAGTTGAATCTTTACCCGATTAGTATTGCGTTGATTACCGACTATGATTCGGGTGTCGATGGCATCCCGCCTGTGAGCCATGGGGAAGTCATGGCATTTTTCAATCAAAATGTAGTGAATGTAAAGACGTTGTTGTTTAAGCTGATTGACAAGATCCCAGCTCGCCGACCTTTGCCTGATTACGTCCCTGCTGAACGCTAGGGACATAGAAGCAAGGCTTAAAAAAACGTTTTAATAGCGTGAAAAATGTACCAAATGTTTGATATATATTAAGATAGAATATCAATTAGGTTCTTTTTAAATTAATGAGGACGACTTCTATTTTATCTCCCGAAGTTCACGCCGTGTTTGAAACCCTGCTCAAAGGCATCGATGTTGAAAAAAAGCATCGATTCATCAACGTGCAAGGCAAAGAACGTCGCTTTGATGCCTTTGTGCGACTGCAACTGAAGCTGGTCATCAAGCACGTCCTTGACGAAGACGCCATCCCGAAACTGCTGATGCAGTTTCAACGCTACGACATGATGGATCTCCCCCTGCGTATGCACGCCGTCGATGCCCTCGAAGCCTTTTGCCATGCCATGCTTAAGCCCCCCACGAAAAAAACGGCTACGGTTGATGATGAAAATGCCTCGGCTGGGCAACAATCTTTGGCAAACATTAAAGGGATTGGTCCGAAATTGGAAGCGATGCTCCGAAGTTTGGGCTTGTCAACGGTGGAAGACGTCCTGCGATACGCCCCCCGTCAATATATTGACTATCAACAACGCAAAAAGCTGGCGGATGTCATGGAAGGTGAATACGTGAGCCTGATTGCCACCATTAAGCGAGTGGAATCGCACGATTTAAAAAGCGGCAAACTCATCGTTTTGCGGTTTTTATTTCAAGACGACAGCGGAAAAGCCAGCTCACAACGCTTTTTTAGCACCCGCCAACGAGCCATGTTGGAAAGCCTCAAGTCCAAATTCCCCAAAGGCACCGAAGTCCTGATTAGCGGTAAAGTCAAGTGGGACAGCTTCAACCACTGCCCCCAGCTGGACAACGCCGAAATGCAAACCTTGAGCTACGAAGACGGCGACGAATCCCCGATGCTGGGGCATGGTGCGACGACTGTTTTACCTGTGTATCCGTTGACGCAGGGCTTGAACCTAAAAAGCCTGCGTCGATGCATTCAAAACGCCCTCGACACCTTCAGTGCCGAAATCCCCGATGCCTTGCCTGAAGCGATCCGCCAAGAACACCAGCTTATGGGTGTGCATGAAGCCTTTCATAGCCTGCATTTCCCCATGAATCTGGCGATTGCTGAAAAAGCCAAGCATCGCTTTGGTTTTGAAGAACTCTTCCTGTTACAACTGCGTTTGGCGTTGATGCGTTACACTTATAAGCATGAAATACAGGGGCAGAGCATCCATGTGAAGCCCGATGGCTTGGTGCATCAGTTTTTGGAAGGCCTGCCGTATCAGTTGACCAAGGCACAAGCCCGATCCTTCCAAGAAGTCTGCGACGATTTGGCGTCTTCCCTGCCGATGAACCGCCTCCTGCATGGGGATGTCGGTAGTGGAAAAACAGTCGTGGCGATGCTCACTCTGCTTGTGGCGATCGAAAATGGTTTTCAAGGGGCGTTCATGGCTCCCACAGAAATCCTCGCTGAACAGCACTATCAAGGATGCGTCGAGATGTTGGCTCCCTTGGGGATTAAAACGGCGTTGCTGGTCGGCAAACTCGGGGCGAAAGCCAAGCGAGAAGTCTTGCAATCGCTCGCCAATGGGCAGATTCATTTGGTGGTGGGGACCCACGCCCTGATTCAAAAAAGCGTCGAGTTTCACCGTTTAGGCGTTGTCGTGGTGGATGAACAGCATCGATTTGGCGTCAAGCAACGTCTCGCCCTTCGCAATAAGGGCGTCGATGATCAAATGCCTGAACTGCTTTCCATGACGGCGACACCCATTCCTCGGACGCTTGCCATGACCATGCACGGCGACTTGGATGTTTCCGTGCTGGATGAATTGCCTCCCGGACGTTCGCCGATTTTGACCCGTCTGTTGAGTAATAGTCAGCGTAAGGAAGCGTATGATCTGATTGAAACGCAGTTGGTTTACGGTCGTCAAGCTTATATCGTCTTTCCCTTGATTGATGAAAGCGAAAGCTTGAGTGCCAAAGCCGCATCCGCCGAATATGAACGTTTGCGAACCGAAGTTTTTCAGCATCGGCGTGTGGGACTCATGCACGGCAAGCTGAAGTCTGAAGAAAAGGATGCCGTCATGCACGCCTTTGTGCAAGGCGACTTGGATATTCTGGTTTCCACGACTGTGGTGGAAGTCGGCGTGAACGTGCCGAATGCGAGTGTGATGCTGATTGAAAATGCGGAGCGTTTCGGGCTGGCTCAACTTCACCAGTTACGAGGGCGTGTGGGTCGTGCGGAACATCAAAGTTACTGCGTCTTGATTGCTCAACAAAAGAATGAAGAAACGACCAAACGCCTTGAAATCATGGAAGAAACGAGCAACGGCTTTGTGATCGCCGAACATGACCTCGCCATTCGAGGGCCAGGGGATTATGTGGGCTTGCGTCAAAGTGGCTTGCCCGAACTACAGTTTGCCAACTTGGTCGACGATTACGAGCTATTGGCTCAAGCACGCCAAACGGCGTTTGAATGGGTGGAGCGTTTGGGCGCGGCGGGTCTTCAAAAAGAGTACCCCCTCTTATGGGAAAGACTACGTCAAGGCTCTTCAGAAGAAGTAAAGCTACTTTCTTCTGGCTAAGTTTGCGTTTTAAATCCCCTAACCCTTCGGTGTATCCGTCGCCTTCTTAAGAGGCGTGGTCGTTTTGCTCGTGCTTTTCGTGGTCGATTTCGGCTTGGCTTCCGCCGTTGACTTACTCAAGCCCTTCGCCGATGTCGCTTCTTTAGAAGTCTTCATCTTTTTATCTTCATCACCAGCTTTTTTCACACTGGCTTTACGAGGCTTCTTCAATGTTTCTTCCACTTTAGCCAGCGTTTCTTCACACGACGTGGCATTCGCACCAATGGCGGGTTTGACCAGATCGTTCATAAACTCAAGGGCATCTAAGACCTTTTGCTTCGCTTGCTCTTTGGCGACACGCACTTCGGGGGCTTCGGCGACTCGAGCAATTAAGGCATCGATTTCGGCTTCCGTTAAGGCTAGGTCACGTTTATTCGGTTGAATCAAGGGAGGATCTGAATTATTGAACAAGGCGAGACCACGAGCCAGCTTTTCTTCAACGGTCGCATCAGGGGGAATGGCGTCGACATCCACACCCGAATCAAGAAGAGCAAGAATGTTATTAACTTTTTGATCCGCTAAATCCGTTTGAGAGGGATTAAGAACCTCTTCAATCAAGGCATGACGTTCCATTTCAGAAAGCTCAAAAGGCCCTAGAACTTCACGCTTTTTCTTAGGGGCTTCTTCAGGTAAAGGTTCAAAAGAAACGGCTTTTTTCATGGGGACTTCACTTTCTAGAATATTTGTTTCTTTAGTATGAATGATTTCATCGGTCAAAGCATCTGAAGATTCAAAAATATCCTCTGAAGGGTTTTCTTTTTCTTCGACAACGGATTGATTTTCTGAAGTTTTTTCATTTGGCGCATCTGATGGTTCTATGACGACTTCTTCAATGGCAGGAATGGCTTCTTCCTCTACAACGTCTTCAGGCGTACTAAGAAGTAAAACCAAAAAACGACCCATTCGTTTAATTTTTGGCATTAAGCTGTTGGGCACCGTTTCCTGCAAGGTCGCCATTCGAAGCATTTCAGGATCCAATTCCACCCCTTGCAAAATAGCATCTTGAATATTCGTATTCTTAAGTGTCAAGGAGTCTTCCATGTCACCCACTTCTTCTATGGCTTGGTTAAGCATTATTTCGGCAAGCTTTTCTTCTTCTAGAAGAGCTCTACGTTCGGCCTTACGTTGCTGACCTTGGAATTCAAAGTCACTTAAATTTTTGTCAAAAACCAGCTTGATTAATGTATGCACTTCAATACGACTTTGTGCGCTTGAGCTAAAATCACCGTCACCTGCGTGTTGACGAGCCAAGTTGTCTAACGCTTGTAAGCATAATAAAAGTCGTTTCCCGACTAAGGCACGCCCTTGTTCATTTAAACCCATGACTTCGTTTAAAGCTCGAGATACCAATGAATGGTGTGCTTTATTCTGCATGAATTGCCGTAAGCGTTTAAGTCCTAATGTACTGGAATCTTCTTCAGGAACAAGAGCTTCATATTCTTCAAAAGCGAGTTCTTTGGAATAAGTGTAAAGTTGCTTGCCAACAAGTTCTTGCACATAATCAGGTAAGGGCTTAAGAAGGGTCAAAGCACGATTGAGCATTGGATATTGAGTGTACCATATTTGGTTTTCTTGACTAGAATCATCAGACATCATGCGGAAGAACCTTTAATAAATTTGCCTTTCATACAGTGCTTCGCTTTCGGATGAAAAAAAGGACGCCTTCAGGAGGCTCCACTAGATTGGGGAGTTTTACGTTTAATTAAGGCGTTGCAATTTAACGGACGCCTATGGAACCAGAAAGAGTGTTTCGTTATACACGCGAATACACGGTATTTTGGGATTTTGTAACATTTTTTAGTGTGATTGTTTTTATTTGTAACAAAAATTAAAGATTGTCGTGCCTCTGCCGACAGATAAACTATGTTACAACAATTAAAACAATAGCACACTTTAAGTAAACGCTTGTTTTAATACTAATATAGAGACTTCTCAATCTACATATCTCTCTATAGGCATCTCATTAAAAAAATTTCTCATAGGTAACATACACAAGATACGTTAGACATAACACTAGTTTATAAAGGACATAAGGATATTTTCATGACCAACAATACCCGTACGCAAACGAAGAAAAAAGCAGCATCCGCTTTAGTTGACGGCACACAAACAAAAGCAGGCTTGCCCGCCCAAGTTTCCCCAAAAGTGCAAGGGGCTTTTACGTCGAATCGTTTGATACATCATCAAATTTTAGAAAGCATCACGCCTGATTCACCCCAGCGTTTGATGTTGGAAGACTTACCAAACCCGTTAAACTTGAAGGCTGGTGTGGCTAAAGATGCTCAAATCGCTGAATGGTTGACGACATGGATTAAAGCAGGTTTTACTTCAGGGGACTTAAATGAAAATCACTTACTTCCTTTGAAGAAAGAGCTGTCCGATTATTTGGGCGTTAGTGTCGGAACCGTTCAGAATGCCATTCGCTTTGTGGAAGATGAAGGTTGGGTAGAATCCAAACAGCGCATCGGTACCTTGTTGAGAAATGCGAGTCAAACGCAAGACGAACATCGTATTCGCAAGCAAACTTCTAAACGAGATCAAACCGTTTTAGCCATTCAGCAGTACATTGTTAACGAAGGCATTGCGGCAGAATCCTTGTTGCCTTCGAGCCGAGAAATGGCGAAAATCATTCAAGCAGCACCAAATACCACACGTTTGGCCATGGAATTCTTAGCCCATGAAGGTTTGCTTGAAGCCATGGGCAATCGTGGAAAAAAGCCGAACTGGACGTTGAAACGCCTACCTGATGTGGAAAATGTCGGTAATGATTTTGCTTCCATTCAGACGGATACACTGATTGATCAAATCGAACGTGATTTAAAGGCGTTAATTTCAGATCGTTATGAAGTCAACGACAAATTGCCTCCGCATCAGGAACTCGCAACGTTGTTTAAGGTTTCCATCAAAACGGTGCATGATGCCATGCAACGCTTGGCGGAACAAGGGATGATTCATTCCAAGCGAGGACGTTACGGCACCTATGTGACTCGTTTGCCGTTGCATTTTATTTCGCTGAATACGATGGAATCCTTGTTCGTGCCTGCGGAACAGCACATTGATTTGTACGATTATGAAAAGGCTTACCAAGCTTTAGATGAAAGATTGACGTCGTCCTTTCACAGTGGCGATCAATTGCCGAATGTTCAGGACTTATCATTAGAAATTGGCGTTACGGTGAATTCGGTACGTCGAGGTTTGAAGCAACTGCAAGAAGAAGGGCGTGTAACCTTTAAGCGTGGTCGCTTCGGTGGAGCCATCGTCGTATAAACGAAAATCAACAGTCTTGTTCAAGGAGGGTTTTATTGAAGCCCTCCTTGAACGCATTTAATCTTTATAGAAGATTCTGCGAAAATGCTTACTGCAAGGATTTTCCTTTGGTTTCTTCGCCAAAGAAGAGCGTCGCCATAATTATCAAGGTGAACAGGCTAAATACGGTCGCGGATTGGGCAAATCCGCCTAAGGCTTGTACTAAAACCCCTACCATTAAGACGGATAAAGCGGTGAACACTCGCCCTGCATTGAAGCAAAAGCCTACGGCAGACATCCGAATGCGAGTGGGGAACAGTTCGGGGATGTAGACATAAAAAGACGATTGCGTTAAGCCGTGAAAGAAGCCGAAGGCTCCACCCACAAGATACAGAGCAGGGTGAAAACTTTTGAAGCCTAAAAACAAGACGAGTGAAGAAATCAGAATCCCTAAGCTGCCCATAAAAATAGACGCTTTTCGTCCAAATAAGTGGGTAAAAAAGCCCGCACAGGTGCATCCTACAATAGCGAAAATGCCTTGACTCATCACTTGAATGGCACGAGCATCATCTGGACGGTTGGGCAAGCTGTCTACCCATGAAGGCAACCACGCCAATGCCGCCCAAAACACGGTGAGATAAGCGGCAAAAGAAACGCCCCCCACCCATAAATTACGACGATTTTCAACGTCAAATAAAAGCTTCCACAACGAGGTTTTTTCTTGTTGAGCTTCAGCTTGACTGAGCTGATCGTCCATCCATTTTTCGCTTTCGCCCAAGTTTCTTCTTAAAAAGAAGATGAGCAACGCAGGTAAGGCACCGAAAAAGAAGGCGTGACGCCAGTCTTGCACAAAGTAGTTGAGTACACCCGAAAGCATCTGCCCGATTTGGTAACTGCTAATCAGCATGGCTACGGCGAAAGCACGGCTTTTTTCAGGCCATACTTCCGACAAGAATGTCGTAATACTCACCAATTCTCCGCCAATGCCTAAGCCTGTTAAGAAGCGAAAAAACGCCAAAATCTCCCAATTGTGAGCCAGCCCCCCCAAGCCTGTGAAGATGGAATACAATAGAATGGATCCCATCATGGCTTTGACGCGACCAAACTTGTCGCCGATGTATCCAAACAGGATGCCTCCCAGCGTCCATCCAACGAGGAATATCGCCGTAATATAGCTACCCAAGTGAGCCACCGCTTTGGGTTCCTGCCCTGTTAGATCTCGAAGAGCAAGAGGCATGGTAATGTGCATGAGCGAAGAATCGAGTCCATCGAAAACGCCCCCAAGCCAGCATCCCACAAATGCTAAAATTAGCGTGCCGTTCACACCAATGAAATAGTCTTTGAGTTTGTGTTTAAGGGTATGGAGGGTCGTCAAGGCAAAGTCTCATCTACTTAGTAATATGTTTCAGTATAGCTTGCTAAATATAGAATAACAAACACAGATTTCTCTCTATTTATACCGAACTAACACCGAAGACTTGCATCTACAGCTATTTACGCTACAATGTAGGATGAATATCCAATAAATAGGAATCGGCATTATGCCTCTCGCTTCAACTGATGATAAAATTGCTTCGGGTCAACTCACCCTTGAAGACGTGGATCTTCTAAGCCTGCTGCATGAAGACGAACGCCGTCTTGCCCTTGGGGTAGATTTGAGTCGCTACGATTTTAGCCCCCCGCCGCCAGAGGTACTGGGTTCACCGATTGTGACCAAAACGCCTCGTTCGCTTTTGTTACCTGTAGCAAAAGGGCTCGTCAAACAAAGTCTAGGCATTACGCCTGACCCTGTCATGTTGACGCATATTTTAACGACTCGCTGTAACTATAGCTGTGGATTTTGCTCCTTTGCCGACAGTCTTAACCAGAAAACTGATGAAATGGGCTTGGATGAAATTGAACTGACCTATAGTAGTATGGGCAGTGCCTTGAATACCATTGTGTATTCGGGGGGCGAAACGACCTTGCATCCGCAGATTATTGAGATCATCGAAGCGGCGTATCGCATTACACGGGTGAAATCCGTCTACATTATTTCCAATGCGTGGAAGCCTGAACGCTTGCTCGAAATTACGCATACGCTCATGCACCGATGCCCCGAACTTCATTTAACGTGGTCCTTAAGTATTGAAGGCTTTAAAGATTACAATAATAGCGTCCGCCATACCAAAGCCCAAAGCTGGGATGCTTGGCAAAATACGATTGACACGCTGTTTGCCTTGAAAGACGCTCGCCAGCGTTATGGTTACAGTCAATTAGACGTGCAACTGTGCACCGTTTGTTCGCCTGACAATGAGGCTCAAATGCCTTTGTGGTATGCCTTTGTCAAAGATGTCTTAAAACCCGACAAGTGGAACTTAAACTTGATGCGTCGTAGTGTGCAGATGAGTGAAAGTGCCTTGCCTGACTTCTTAGAACGCCGTAGCAGTAAACGTTTACAAGCCTTTGAAGAGATGTATATCAACATCACCAGCCAAGTCTTGCAGGATGTCAAATCTGGGGACTTAGCCTTTACCTACCACACAGGTACGCCTTTAGAAGGGGCCATGAAGTCGGCGGTGGATTTAATTTCTCAACGAGAAAACCGCAATACCTTGTTTGATGCCCCCAAGCAGTTTAAGTGTAAAGCGGGCACCGTTGGGGCGTATTTGTCCGCAACGGGTGAGATCGGGGGCTGTGAAGAGTTTGTGCATAATCCGCAAAATCCAAAGGGGTTCGGCAATGTGCGTGACCATAATTACGACTTTTTGGCGTTGTGGAAGGGCAAGCAAGCCAAGCGTTTTCGTCAGTTGACGGGTTGTTCCACAGAATGTGTGGGCTGTACGCTTGAAAGCCAGCGGAACTATCCTGCGATATTGTTAAGTCCAAAAACGTTGCTTCAGTCGTATAAGCTTGGGGTAAGCTTGCTAGAAGCTCAAACCCCTGAAGACTAGGGGTTTCGGATTTACAGAATCCTGTCCCCTCTCCTAATTTTAGGAGAGGGAAGAGAACGTCTTTAGACGTTCGAGGGTGAGGTTAAACCTTAGACTCCGTTTGTGGGTTTAACCGCCCCCTAACCCCCTCCTAAAATTAGGAGGGGGGACAGAAGAAGACTAGAGATTTTCTTGAAACCAGCCCAAGTGTTCGTAGGCTCTTGGCGTTAACTGCCGTCCTCGAGGCGTGCGCTGAATCAACCCACTTTGTAATAAAAACGGTTCCGTCACATCCTCAAGCGTCCGAACATCTTCCCCCATCGTAGATGCCACGGCTTCAAGCCCCACGGGTCCCCCTTGAAAGAAGTCTCGCATGGTGGAAAGCATCAAACGATCAGACGGTTCAAGCCCAAGCTCGTCGACTTGGTAGATCCGCAAGGCTTCTTCCACCATACGGTCATCCACCACGGCGTCAATCCCTTCACGCTTGCACAAGACTTCAGCCACATCCCTAACCCGACGAAGTAAGCGATTGGCAATTCGAGGCGTTCCACGGCTACGTTTACCTAGCACCAAAGCGGACGCTTCATCCACCTGAACATTTAAGATATTGGCGGAACGTAAAATGATGGCTTGCAATTCTTCGGGGCTGTAGTAGTTCAAGCGAAAAATAAGTCCAAAGCGATCCCGTAAGGGAGACGACAATGCCCCTGCTTTGGTGGTGGCACCAATGAGCGTGAACTTGGGCAGGGGGACTCGTAAGGTTCTGGCACTGGCGCCCTTGCCGACCGTGCGGTCAATCGACGCATCTTCCATAGCAGGGTAAAGAATTTCTTCTGTCACGCTATTGAGTCGATGAATTTCATCAATAAACAAAATATCGCCTTCATCCAAGTTCATCAATAACCCGACGACATCCCGAGGGCGTTCTAAAGCAGGCGCAGAAGTGAAATGAATCTTCGCCTTCATTTCTTCAGCAATCACCATAGCCAAGCTGGTTTTGCCTAAGCCCGGTGGCCCGTAAAATAGGGCGTGATCCAATGGTTCGTTACGCGTCAAGCTCGCTTCAAGGGAAATTGCCAAATGCGTTTTAAGATCCCCTTGCCCAATGTAGTCCGCCAATGATTGCGGACGCAAGGAGTTTTCTTGATCCGCTTCTGCGGGCGTGGTGTTTTGACTCATCATGGAACGGCTTTTGCGATCCGCATTTTTGGCATTCAATTGGGCGATGAGGTCGCTTGCCACAAGCTCAACGGAAACGGTGCCATCTTGAGAACTACTACGTTTGGGATTGTCAGGCGAAGAAAAGTGTAAAACCACAACGAAGCGACCTCATTTCAACAAGGGTATTCGTTATAGTATACCGCAAAATCGACAGAAATCCCAAAACACCCTTTTGATGAATTCATCGAAAGGGTGTTTGTTCTGTGTTTGGTTGTGTGAAATGCGTTGCCGTCTCTTAAACGAGTGGAAGTCCACTGTTACTTGAACTGTCAATGCCTTGGGCAATCGGTAAGGTGTTGGCAATGTTGACGGAAAGTCCACTTAAGTAAGGACAGACGCCTGCACTGGCGGCGATGGTTGCGGCGTTGGCTCCAGCGAGAATGGGGTGATCTTTGACCATACCCATGGCGGAACGAAGTCCTTGTCCGAAGCCTTCTTTAGATCCTTTGACAAAGTTACTAACGGTGGCAGCGGTGAACTGTTTAACACGATCCAAGGTAACACCTTGACGTTGAGCTTGAACAGCCGTATCGTTTTTAATCATGTTCAAGTCTACAGGAGGAGCCCCTGTACCGTAAGCGTTTGCAAATGCTTGACCGAAGAATTTTGCGGTGCTGTTATTGAAGGATCTGTCGGCGACTTCATTTTCAGCCAAGGCTTGAATGTATTCGTTGCCGTCTGGCGTGTTGACTAAAGCGGTACTTTTTTGTTGAGACGCCAATTCGTGAACGTTAATCGCACCGTCGATTTTGCCGTTGTCAAGCATGTCATGGTTCCATTGAGTCAGTACCATTAAGGAACCTAAGTTGGCGTTGTTATTGCCGATGCTTTTTTGGAATTCGACGAACTCTTTAGAAGCGGGGTTCATGCCTTCTGGTGTTTGAAGACGCTTGCCTGTGTCACGAATGACAGGGGCATTACGCATCATATTGATGAAGTTTTGTGAACCTGTAATGTTGGTTAAGGTCTGTAAGTAAGCCCGTTCAAAGGACATACCTGAAGGTAAGCGATTGGCAATATCGGATTGTTCCGCCAGCAAAACGGCTTCTTTGTCACGATCGGACACTTTTTCGCCATTTTTGACTTTTTCAAGGACTGTCCAATAACTTTGGTAAATCCCTTCACGACTGCCTGTAAAGGCGAGTCCACGTCCGCCGACGTGTAGGGTACCCAATTCTGCACCGCTTAAGCCACTGACATCTGTACGTTGGTCGGTGGTGAGTCCACGCCAATCTTGATCGACAGGGCGACTGCCATCAGGAATGTTCAAACCATCGACAGGTGTTGGTGTAGGACCTGGTGTAGGCGTTGGGCCGGGCGTTGGTATTGGACCTGGACCTGGTTTAGGCGTTGGATTAGGATTTGGTCTTGGATTGTATCCACCACCCCATGGCGCTGGGAACGGAAAGTTAAATTGTGGAAACTTTATTTGGGGGAATTGTGGAAATTGTGGGAACTTGAAAAAGCTTGGAAATTTAAAAAAGCTGTTGGGCGATTGTTGAGCCACAGGTGGTCTACCATAAGAAGATTGGTATCCGCCGACGATGTAACTGGTTGCAGGACCTTGAGGACCATAAGCTTGCCCTGGGTATGCCGTTGGATTTTGATATTGTGGTTGAACGGAAGAATTGTTAATAGGTTGCATAACGGTAGTCTCCGAGGGGTTATTGTTTGTCAGTGTAAAAAGGTGAATAAGGAAGGAAGTGAATCCTTCCTTATTCGCTTTGGTATCTATTTAGTAAGATGTAATTCCTGAAGGATAGGAATTATTCATCGGCTGTTGGTATCCACCATACTGAGGTTGGCGGTTGTAACTAGGGGCATGTTGATACCCTTGGTGTTGGTACTGTGGTTGAGCATATCCCTGGTTGGCGAAACTGTAAGGAATGCCGTAGTTAGGAATTTGCGTTTGGTAAGGTACTTGGTAGTTGTTTTGCTGGTAAGCACCTGGGAAGTTAGGTTTTTGTTGTAATGGGTAGTAGTTAGGTGTTCCTTGGTTTTGGAAGTATAACGGGGTTTGTCTTGGGTACGTTGGTGTACCAGGACGAGCTGGGCCGTAAGGAGCCGCAGGTGTGTTCACATAAGGAGCCTGTTCCACTGGTGGAGCGTAACCGAAGTCTAAAGGCTTAGCGATTTTAGGAGCGTAAGCCAAAGGAGTGGCTACAGGTGGTGCTTCAATTGGTGGAGGCTCAGGAATGGCGTAAGGTAATGGAGCTTGTGGATTTTCAGGCATATAAAGCGGTGGAGGTGTAGGAATAGAAATATAAGGTGCTTTATAGCCAGGGTGATTATACACAGGTGGTTTATTCATTTGAACTTGGTAGTTCGGTGTGTAAGATGTTGGTGCGTAAGTTGGAGCGTAATTGGTTGGATACTGAGTAATGTTGGCTTCATAGTAAGGGTTAGGCATTGGTAAGCTATAAGTTTCACCGTAGCCGTAGCCTTGTGAGCCATAATTGTTCTGAACCATGCCGTAAGCGTCACCGCCGGGTTTGGTTTGTGTTAAGTAGTTCGTCTGTGGGGTACCCATTTGGTACATACCCATATTCATGTAAGATCCCATTTTGGTTATGTCCTCTAGTTTCTCTTGGTTATTGATTGTCTAATGTAATAAAAGTCGTTTAAAGGTTGTTTAACAGTCAGTGAAGTTTAGAAGGTTGTCCTTTCATCAATCGGTCTTTTTTTCAAAAGTCTTTAAAAATTGTTACGTTTCCAACGTTTAGCCACGTCAATTATGATTGGTAACCAGTACATGACGGTTAAAATCGTAATTGCCTTAGGCAAAGTCGTGTGGCTAATCGGTAAGAAGGTACTAAATAATGGAGCGATAAATTCTTGTGAAAGCGGAAAAGTCACCATCAAAATCGTTAAACTAATCAAGTAGTTCACGCTAAAAAAGGCAATACGGTGACTGGCTTGTCTAAGTTTGAGTTCCCATTCGGGAGCGGTTACAATGTAATCAAAATAAGCATCTGGCTGAGTTGTCGCATTTGTTTCAGTCGTAGACATGATTGTTTGGTCCTTTCAGCTAAAACGTTTAGTTTCCTAAGAATTAGCTACGTCAAACGTCGCTAATCAAAGAAAATGATTCGTTGTTGATTTAATAAAGGAAATCTTAAGCCCCGAATTGTTCTTTCGAAACATTCCGTTACATTTATTGAAGGATTCTAAAACAATCCGCCTGCCTTCATTCCTTCTGGCAAAGAAAGTAAGGACTATTTAGCTCAAATACAGGACACCACGCTTTCCAAAAATATGCTATGCTAGGAGATAGAATGCTTGTATTTTCATATCCTTTAAAAGAGAGAATCCTCCTATGCCTCTAGATGTTAACGCTTCAAAAACCTTTTCTTACGTCCTGATTGGACTCGTTACCTTAAGTTTGCTGGTCGGAAGCATCGGACTGGTGATGAAAAATAATGCCCCATCGCCTACGCCTGAAGCCACGCATATTGAAAAAGAAGCCCGCTTGAAAAAAGGCATTACGGCGTTAAAATCTTTAAAACTCAACACGCTTGCTATTATTAAGCTTGAAGGTGAAATCAATAGCGATTCCAGCGGTGGAAGCTTCATGGAATCAGGGAGCGGTGCCACCGCCGTGCGAGAAGCCCTCGATGCTGCTGCTCAAGACGACAAAGTCAAAGGCGTTTTACTCTTAATCAACAGCCCTGGAGGCACCGTCGGTATGAGTCAAGAACTCAATGCGGCTGTTAAGCGTGTGCGGGCGAATAAGCCGATTGTCGCCACCTTGTTGGACGTCGCCGCAAGCGGAGGCTACTACACCGCCTGTGCCACTGACAAAATCGTCACCAACAAAGGCACGCTGACGGCATCCATTGGCGTGATTATGCAAGCCATGAACTTTCAACAGCTCATGGAACAGAAGTTGGGCGTCAAATCGGTTACCATTAAAAGTGGCAAGTTCAAGGATTTATTGAACCCGTATCGTAAAACCAATCCTGCGGAAGTCGCCTTATTACAAACCATTATTAACGACAGTTACAAGGATTTCCTCAACACCGTGCTAGACGGTCGCTTAAGAAACATCAAGGGTGACGCTGAAAAAGCCCGTCGTCGTAAATTGATTACCGCCGTTGCGGACGGTCGAGTGGTGACAGGTAATCAAGCCGTTGCCGCAGGTCTAGCCGATGAAATTGGTGATGCCTACCACGCCAAAGACGTGTTACAACAGTTGGTCAACGAACGCTTTAAGTATGATGCCTCCACCGAATTAGAACTCGTACCGTATGAGTCGGACGAAGACTTCTTGAAAAGTTTCTTCCACCTACCCTTTGGCGAAGCGAGCCAGCACCTTAACTTAGCCAGCGTGCTTCAAGGACTCGGGCAAAGTAGCCCTCCTGAAAGTGCCTTGCCGTTGACGATGCGTTATGCCAATCAGCCCCTTTGGTTGTATCAATAAGAAAGGCGAGGTATTGTCTCATGAATGCAACCGTTACCCCTGATTTTACCCCCGAATCCCCTGATGCCGTCAAAACCACTCGAGACGTGCAATTGCACTTAGACGCCGCCCCTGCCTTGGCGTGGCATGAAATCGTGCAAGGCATTTTGCTAGATGCCCCCCGCACGTTTACCGCGCTCAAATCCGCCTATGGTAACCCTGCCGTTGTTGACAATCCTTTGTTGCGTCAGCAAGTCCTCATCACCTTGTCGCTTATTGCGGTTCAGGTGTTGTGTGGGATTTTGTTTAAGGGAAAGACCGATACAAGCCCACTGGTACTAGGCTTTCAAACCGTGAGTCACCTGATTTTGTGGACGGCACTCGCAGGAGGCATCGCCTATGCTCACCATGTCTTTACCCGTGAAAGTCGCTTTGGCTTGTTGTTGACGTTGACTGGGGCGAGTACCATTCCGTGGCTCTTTTTACCTGTGGTGAGCCTCTTGAAGGCATCGGTGCCGATTGCAGGCGCCTTGGCGTATGCGGCGTTGTGGATCTGGACGTCCTACTTATTTGTGAAATCGGTGGCGGTGGTCTTTGATTGGTCGAATGAGCATGCGATGCTCGCCTTGAGCCTGCCTGTTTTGGCAGGGCTGTGGACGTATCTCATGTATTTCACCGTGATTTTTTCCTTGTTGCATTAATTAAAGTAGATGAATAAAGATGAATACTAAAAATCACAAAAAGGGGTTCATTAGCTCCATTTACAGCTGGTGCGTCAGAGACCTTTGCTCGCACAAAGGTTCTCCGACACCTCTAAATGCGTTTAAGGAGGGGGAAAAAGAAGGAAATTGTTGCGGCTCTCCTTCTCTTTCCCCCTCCTTAAAAATCCACCCCCTTTCTCATCCTTTTCGCTTGCTCCACTTGCTACACGCTGGACGTCCGCAAAATCGCTCGGGGATTCGCAATTCGCTCACCCGCTCGGATTTAGTGCTTGGACGTCGGCTGGTGAATCATTTTAGCATTTTAGGCTTTTTTTTAATGCTTGTGAGTTTACCCAACGCTCACGCCGTGGATGCCAACGGCTACGACCCCAAAAATTGGGGAGACGCCCCCTACAACGGCTATACCATCACGCCGAACCTTGAAAAAACCGCCCCCCAAGACACGGATCCCTATTTCGGCCCCCCAGGACATCAAAAAAATCGACCAGCCCCCCTACAACCTGTCGAAAAAAGCTTAAGGGGTAAACTCTTTGGCAAACGACAAGCCCCTCCGCCGAAAGTGCCTGATTCCTTCATCGTCAACGTCGGCCCCCGAGACTACCCAGCCTCCCCCGAGCCTTTGCTACGGCTGGACACGGCACTTGTCACCGATGCAGGGGCGAGCCTCTTTCCAGGATTGTATTTGGTGCATAGCCACGGCTTGCAAACCGCGCAAGACGGCTCTGTGACAAGCCTTCCCACGCATTTAAGCTTGAGTTATAAAGGCACGATTTGCCTCACGCTTCCGCTGGAAAGCCTGAAGCGTCAAGGGAAGTCGCCGATTGAACAGCTCCCTTCGGTGCCTGATGCGTCGGCTCCTGATGCCTTAAAAGCCCCCTACCGTCGGGTCTGGGTTTTAGAAGACAGCCCTGACACCGTGCGTTTAATTTATCAAGTGGGCGATTTAAAATTCATCACGCCGTCGATTTCAAAGCAGTAGGTAATTTGTTCCCTCTCCTAATTTTAGGAGAGGGAAGAGAACGTCGCTAGACGTTCGGGGGTGAGGTTAAACTCACAAACGAAGTCTAGGGTTTAACCGCCCCCTAACCCCCTCCTAAAATTAGGAGGGGGGACAGAGCAAGTAACTTAAACTAACCAGTCGTGCCAAGCCCAAGCGCCACGCCCTCGATGCTGGCAATCACCGCACGCTGGTACGCTTCTGATATCACCATTGGCGTGGAAGCATCACAGGCTCTGAAGCGTTTCAGCAATTCCACTTGCAAGACCGTCAACGGCACAATGTACGGCTGTTTGAGACGATAGCCGACATTGTAAATTGTGGCTTCTTCCGCTTCCACATGAACATCCAACTGGCGCAAGATGTCCACGGTTAAGGTGTGTTCCTGCTTGATTTTAGCGAATATCTCACGGGCGTAAGGCTTAAACGCCTTGGGACTCAAGGATTCCACATAATGTTCGGCAAGGCGAATATCCGCTTGCTTTAAGGCAAAGGCGGAATTGCTCAACAATACGCCGAAAAACGCCCATTCTTGCTTCATACGTCTCAACACGGCAAGGGAATCTTCTCCCCCAAGACGCTGATCCACAAAGTGTTTTAAGGCGGTGCCTAAACCGTACCAGCCGGGTAACATGTGACGAGACTGAAACCAGCGGAAGACCCATGGAATGGCTCGCAAATCCTTGAGGCTTTTCATTTCTCGACGCTTGGCTGGTCGAGAACCGATCATCATCAAATCGACTTCATACGGCGTGACGGTTTGGAAATACTGCACTAAGTAAGGATCATCATGCATGAGTTCGCTGTAATACGCATTGGCACGATCCGACAAGGTTTGCATGAAGCTTGCCCATTCAGGGTCGGGCTTGTCCACACCCAAGGCGTGATGCTGGAGCGTCGCCCCTGCCGTTTTTTCAAAGTGAAATAACGCCGTATCTTCCAAATTATAGAGCCGTGACAAGACTTCGCCTTGCTCGGTAATATCCTGCCCGTAATGAGCAGAACCCGCAGGCAACGCCGCAATCGCTTTCGCAGTAGGTGTGCCGCCTCGACCGACGCTACCGCCACGACCGTGGAAGAAACGAAGCTTGACGCCGTATTCAGTCGCCACGCTTAATAAAGCTTCTTGAGCCTTGTAAAGTTCCCAGTTGGATGTCACAAATCCGCCGTCTTTATTGGAATCCGAATAGCCGAGCATAATTAGTTGCGAATCCCCACGAGCGACCAACTGCGTTTGATACGCCTTGCTTTCAAACAAGGCACGCATGACGCTTGGAGCATTTTGCAAGTCTTCAATGGTTTCAAACAACGGTACAATGTTCATTTTAGACACATAATCGCCTGCTTGCGTTTGGTAAAACAATCCGCAGGTTTTTAACAACAATTGAGCATGCAATAAATCTTGAGCGGTTTGCGTCATAGAAATAATGAAGTTTTCACTCGCTGCATCTCCAAGCGCTTGTTGCCCAAACCTTGCCGCCTGTAGAATATGCGTTAATCGCCATTGTAACCATTCAGAAGAGGCTTTGCCTGTGGCTGCGGCGTCATGTTCTTCATCACCAATGACTTCTAGCCCAAGCAGATACAACGGCACAATGCCTCGATTTTCAAGCAAATAGCTTTCAAGCGTTTTTTGATAGTCCGCCGAACCAAAAGCGTGAGCCTTCGTAAAGTTCAACGATTTAGCGATGCGTTCGCCTGTTTCACGTAAGGTGAGCGAATCTTCACGCAAATCTAAACTCGCAAAATAAAAGCCAAACAACTTAAGCTTGAACTGCAAGGCTTGCACAGCATTCGACGCACTTCGACAAAAACCGCCTTCATTCAAAACATCGGCGAGAAGTTGCAAGTCATCCGCAAAACTTTGGCTGTTGAGGTACAACCAGTTCGGATTCTTCACCTTACCGCGACGTTCAAATAACGGCGTTTCAAGCGTGGCTTGAATGCGTTCGCCCATCAAGTTCACCCACAAACGAATGGGTTCGCGTTCAATATCTTCTTGATAGTGGTTGTATTTTTCAAGGGAAACTTCTTTTAAGGCATTTAATGTTTGAACGAGGCGTTCTCTCAAACGCCCCGACAACGCCAAATTAAAGGCAGAAATACTCAAGCGGGGGGCTAGTATTTTGAGATCTGCCAAGTAACGCTTCAACACCGCTTCATGCTGAAGAGACAAAGCTTCTTTATAGACCATGGGCGTCACATAAGGGTTACCGTCCATATCGCCGCCTACCCAGCTACCTAAACGCAAAAGCGGATTTTGAATATGATTGAGTTTGCAACCTGTATTTGAAAAAGGTAGGGCATTTTCAGCAGGGGTATTGAGGCTACGTTCTAAAACCGTGTCTAACACTTGGTGAAATTCAGGGAGGGTTTTATACAAGGTACGTTCCAAATAACCCACCACACTACGAACTTCGTCTCGCACTGTGGGACGCTGCCAACGACTGTACTGCGTAAACCAAAGTAGTTCAACATCTTCCAACAAGGCTTGAATCCCTTGGTTGAAAGCCACTTCATCCACCGATTCGTGTAAGGCTTTTAAATGCACATAGAGTTGTTGTTGATGCCGTAAGATCGTTTTACGCAAAATTTTGGTAGGATGAGCTGTGGCCACCAAGCGGACGGTGCTATTCTGCAAGCGGTCAAAGAAGCGTTGGCGTGAAAAATGTTCGTGCTTAAAGAGTTGCTGAACTTGCGTTTCCAAACGATCAGGGTAAGAATGCACGGTACGCGTGTTGTGATAATTTTCAGCCGTATTGGCCAACGTCAAAAATAATCGAAACGCCGCACTCACCTTTCTTAAGGTCGTGGCGACTTCTTGTTCTTTCGTTTCAAGTGAATGAGCCTTATTTTCAGCGTCCTTAATCAAGTCGTTTAAGGCATCCTGAACAGCGGTAAGGTTCAAGTCGGCTTTGCTTTCCGTCACGGAAAGACGAATGGCTTCGATATGTTTAAAAAAGGATGCCCCTTCATGTTCTAATAAGGTATGTCCCAAGATACAGCCGAGCAAGCGAACATCGTTGACAAAAGAACTAGACGTTATGTCTTCATCGCTGCTTTCCTGGAACTTAATGTCCACACGAGAGGTTTCGGGCAACTGTTTCAACAAGCTAATGAAGGCTTGCCGAATGGCACGTTCGCTTGAAAAGGGAGAAGGAGAAGAAGAATGCGTCGAGTAGCTTAACATATTCATAAAATGACCTGTATATTCCGTGGTTAAGGGTGGGGACTCCCCGCAATTATAACAGGTGCGCTGTCTTTTGGGGGGGTTGTCTTGGGAGGCTCCCCTAGGAAATGTAACAATTGGAAGGGGGGCTTAAGAATAGGTGTGATTTAGCCGAAGCCTTATTTAAATCAGTGTAGCAAATGAGGTGTGCTTGTGAAACGGTTAGATTCAATTTATACGAATATTAAATCCTGCCTACGCCGCCAAAAACAAGAAGCCAGCGTGCTTATTTTGACGATTGCTTTGATGCTGCTATTTTCAGGGCAGATCCTGATGGTGGGATTGGTGACGACCAAATCTTTAACAGAATCAGGCGCCTTAAACGCCTTGGGTATGGCGGCTCGTGAAGAAGCTTTTGCGGCGATGTCTGATTTTGAAACCAAGGAATTGTACCCCGCTTATATGAGAATGGTCAATTTAGCAAGAGCAAATACCACAACCTTTACCCCCGTGACAGCAGAAGAATTGTTGGACAATTACAATCGAGCTGCACTGGTACGAAGAGACGCTGTCAATAACCTTGCTCAACAGAATTGGACGACGTATCGTCAACGCTTATGGGATTCCAATACCAACACCTTTGTCAATGGTCAATTTACCAGCGATGTGTGGTTTGAAGCACGACGTTTAGCGGGTCCTGATAACATATTGAACAACGCGGATGATGTCTATGAATGGCCCTTTACGATTGTGGCGCGTGTACGCGGCACAGGGGTGAATCAAGTGCTTCGTCGCCAAACCACGATGATTCCGGAAGGATATCGTGATTTTTAGGAATCTAAATAGCCGTTCTGTACAGTAAGCTAGACCAAGTTAAACTTGTCGTGAACGTCATCCATCAACCACACTTCCCCTGAATGCAGGCAATAGACCCAACCGTGAATTTTAATCGTTTCATTGGCGAAGGCTCGTGCAACACTAGGGATGGTCTTCAAATGTTGTAACTGCATTTTGACATGCGTTTGCGTGATTTTCATAAAAATGGCGTCGGTTTTAGCATCGTCTAAGTTTTCAAACGTATAGGCTTCATCACCTTGATACCCATGTGAAAGATCATGATTATGTTCGCAACAACCTGCTTTTTGTAAAAGGTCATCTGCAATTTGCTTGGTGGATTCTGCAAAGTACAACCACTTGCTTAAGGCCGACGTATTTGGCACGCCAGCTGTCGGTGACTGAATCAACGCTTTTAACGCTCCACAATCGGTATGCCCACACAATACAATATGCTGAACACCTAAATGATGAATCGCATAATCAATCGTGGCTTCTTGCCCAACACCACTTTCCGCACCATGTGGCGGAATAATCTGACCGGCATTCCGCAACACAAACAGTTCACCTGGGTCGCTCTGCGTAATCAAACCAGGATCCACCCGAGAGTCCGAACAAGTAATAAACAAAACCTTGGGTTCTTGGTGATCCCTTAAACCTTCAAACAGGGCTTTTTTCTTTTCAAACACGTTCTGCCGAAATTCACAGATCCCTTTAATGATTTTGTCCATAGTATTCACCTGTTTCAATGGTATACAGAATTAACTATATAACAAAATATGACGTTAATCTTGCCCTTGACCTAATTTTTGCAATAGGGTGTTAATATCCATCGGCAATTCAGGCCCCCCGATGGCTGGTGGCAAAGGCGTGGGCGCCGAACGATCTTCTTCCAAAAGGCTTTGAGTAGGAATCAAGCCATTGGCGACTTGCTCATTCTGCAAGAACATCAAGTAATCGACAGGATTCATATACTTGTTGTTATAATGGACTTCAAAGTGTAAGTGCGACCCTGTTGAACGCCCTGTAGAACCCATTAACGCCAGCGGTTGCCCCGCTCTTACACGATCTTTTTCACGCACGAGGTTTTTGGAACAATGCCCGTAAATGGTATACAATCCACTACGATCATGCTTGACCAAGACCATGTTACCATAGCCTGCATACGTACCTGAAAAGGCCACTGTGCCTGATTCGGGCGTGTAAATGGGTGTACCGACAGGGCCTGCAATATCTAGCCCGCTATGAAAGCGTTGCTTCTGCGTGAAGGGATCCACACGGTAGCCAAACTCGCTGGTCACGGTGCCTCCTGCGGGGGCGTAACGCAAGGCGGCGGCATCGGCGGGGGTGGGGGCAAAAATGAAGGCAAGCATGCCAAAAGCGAATAGGGAAAGGGTATAGAGTTTAGCCATATAATTCATAGGAAGGGTCTCCCGAAATCTCATTTTGTTTATACTTGTCTTTATTTTAAGGGTTAAAGGGGGAAGTCGGCAACCCTTCAAACCAATGACTTTTACAGTATGACCGATTGTGGCACGTTAGAACATAACCCAGAGATTATATATCGAACGCTCTGCGAATTCCCTTTGCTTGGTTCCTTCTCCCTCTGACAGAAGCTTAGGATGAGGGTTCCCTCTTCCCCACTAACACTTAAGCTCTGTTCGCGTTCTATGACAAGAAACTAGAATCAACTACGTTAGTTGGGAGTCTTGCTAATCTTGATCTAACGCCACTTTTATATCAAAGAGAAGCTCATCATAATGATTAAACAATTTCTGTAGGTGCGACAATCTCTCAGGTGTCTGTATTGGTACTAACTCATTACGAAGACTAAAAATAGCCGAATAAAGCCTTTCTTCCTCGTCTATCTTAAGTCCGATTATTTCTGGAACTTGGGTTCGTAACTTCCTTAAGTAACCATCAATAGCAGTTATGTCCAAAGTCCTGTCATCTGATGTAAAATGCTCTATCATAGTACCAAGTATAGATAAATAAGATTCTACTCTAGTCGATAAACCTCTTAAGAGTGTTGCATCCTTAATACGATTATATCTCAGGAAAGCATCTGTATATGCCTTCGAACTAATTCCCTGACGCTGGGCCAAAGCAGGGGTGTTAGTATTAACTATGCTTTTGTTGCTGTGTGGGGTAAATGGGGCGGGTTGTTGGGTATTCAACGGGCGGGCGCCCAACGCAGAAAGCTGAAGTCGCATAGTATATACCTTTCGTGAAGATGGGACGTCGTAAAAAAAGAAATGGCACTTTAGCAAGAATAGTAAAGCAAAGAACCTTCCCTGTCAACCCTCTTCTCCCAACCCTCTCCTGATTTTGGCTAGCTGCGTTTTGAGCTGGTGCTTGGGTTTACTAGTTTGTTTCTATAGCTGGTCGTCGTCAGAGACCTTTGCTCCGCCAAAGGTCTCCAACACCTCTAAAGGCGGTTCAAGGGGGGACGGGGAAGGACGCATTGCGTTTCTCCTCCCCTTCGTCCCCCCTTGAAAATCCCCCCTGAATCCCCACCTCCTCGCCCTATCGTTGTTCCTGCCGTCCGCAAAATGTCTCGGAAGCCTCGCATTTAGTGCGTTGTCGGCAAGATGTTTAGTAACCAACTCGTTCCTTCGTTTGATACGAGAAATTAAAACTCGTGGTTCGGAACGGGAGGGAGGGGGAGATGGGGGATTCTTAAGGGGC
>JBKDRU010000051.1:0-1746 GCA_046341215.1 Vampirovibrionales bacterium
GTTCATTGACAACTCAATAGTGGAAATTTTAAGACGAAAAGAATGGTCGATTGTTTTTTAGCGAGAGCGATCGACGTACAATGTTTTTGAAGTCAATTTCGGATTTAACAAAGCTGTTCACGGAACGAACAGTTTTGCGGGGAGTGATTCAAGCCTCGATATAGAAAGATGAGTTAAAAGCTAGAGATGTAACAATCTAAAACTTTAAACAGTAATGGAGAGTTTGATCCTGGCTCAGGACGAACGCTGGCGGAATGCTTAATACATGCAAGTCGAACGATGAGGCGCTTTCGGGCGTACATCAGTGGCGGACGGGTGAGTAACGCGTTGGTAATCTACCTTACACTGGGGGATAACATCTGGAAACGGGTGCTAATACCGCATATGTGTGTTGTTGGGATACAGCATACGAAAGATTTATTGGTGTAAGATGAGCCTGCGTATGATTAGCTAGATGGTGGGGTAATGGCCTACCATGGCGATGATCATTAGTTGGTCTGAGAGGATGGCCAGCCACAGTGGGACTGAGACACGGCCCACACTCCTACGGGAGGCAGCAGTAGGGAATATTGCGCAATGGACGAAAGTCTGACGCAGCAATTCCGCGTGAAGGATGAAGCCTTTAGGGGTGTAAACTTCTGTCAATAGGGAAGAACTAGACGGTACCTATAGAGGAAGCACCGGCTAACTACGTGCCAGCAGCCGCGGTAATACGTAGGGTGCGAGCGTTGTCCGGAATTATTGGGCGTAAAGCGTCCGTAGGCGGTTAATTAAGTCTAATGTAAAAGGCATCTGCTCAACAGATGTTGTGTATTGGAAACTACTTGACTAGAGTATGGTAGAGGTTGCTGGAATTCCAGGAGTAGCGGTGAAATGCGTAGATATCTGGAGGAACACCGGTGGCGAAAGCGGGCAACTGGACCATAACTGACGCTAATGGACGAAAGCCAGGGTAGCGAAAGGGATTAGATACCCCTGTAGTCCTGGCCGTAAACGATGAACACTAGGTGTTGGGTGAATCGACCCATTCAGTGCCGCAGCTAACGCGCTAAGTGTTCCGCCTGGGGAGTACGGCCGCAAGGTTGAAACTCAAAGGAATTGACGGGGACCCGCACAAGCGGTGGAACATGTGGTTTAATTCGATGCAACGCGAAGAACCTTACCTGGGCTTGACATCTACTGAATCATGGCGAAAGTTGTGAGTGCCTTTCGGGGAGCAGTAAGACAGGTGGTGCACGGTTGTCGTCAGCTCGTGTCGTGAGATGTTGGGTTAAGTCCCGCAACGAGCGCAACCCACGTCGTATGTTGTTACAGGCCTTCGGGTGCTGAACCCTCATGCGAGACTGCCGGTGACAAGCCGGAGGAAGGTGTGGATGACGTCAAATCATCATGCCCCTTATGTCCAGGGCTACACACGTGTTACAATGGGACGGTACAGCAAGCAGCTTGCACGCGAGTGTTGGCAAATCTATAAAACCGCCCTCAGTTCGGATCGTACTCTGCAACTCGAGTACGTGAAGTTGGAATCGCTAGTAAACGCAGATCAGCACGCTGCGTTGAATACGTTCCCGGGTCTTGTACACACCGCCCGTCACACCACGAAAGAAGGTTATGCCCGAAGTTGTTGAGCCAACCGTTTACGGAGGCAGGCACCTAAGGTAGAGCTTTTGATTGGGGTGAAGTCGTAACAAGGTAGCCGTACCGGAAGGTGCGGCTGGATCACCTCCTTTCTAAGGAGATCATGTT
>JBKDRU010000052.1:0-60084 GCA_046341215.1 Vampirovibrionales bacterium
GTGCAAAGGAATGATGCGACGAGGTGGGGTTTAAGGGGGGATTTTCAAGGGGGGACGAAGGGGAGGAGAAACGCAATACGTCCTCCTCCGTCCCCCCTTGAACCGCCTTTAGAGGTGTTGGAGACCTTTGGCGGAGCAAAGGTCTCTGACGACGACCAGCTATAAACGGAGCATGAAAACCATTCCACAGTATTGGGAAGTATCTTATTTAATATAGCATAGAAATCGAAAGCTCGTCATCCCGATTGAAATCACTCGAAAAGTCGGCTTGCGAACGAGCCAGTTCGATGTAACCATGGCTCCCACGCAGGGCAACCCCTTGCGGATGCCTATTCCCTTCGGCGTAAGAACTCACCATAGGGAGCGTCCACATCGCATCGTGATGCGTGACTTGTAGATGCGTGACGGTGGGATCGATCCAATGCGACGGCAAGGTAGTGATGAGGTTGCCGTAGCCGTCTTGCAATAACACGTGAGCCGTAAAGCCATCATCGTGGCGTTGAGCCGAAGGGGGAAACGGCGAAATCCCTCGTAAGGGAGCAGGCTCTGTTTGCTCAAGCAGGGGAAATGTCTCTCTCCTTGCCCACGCGTTGAGTACAGCACAGGCGAGCGGCGTGTAAATATCCCGACCGTGAAAGGTATTGCCAGCCGAAGCTTGCTCTTCAACACTGGCGTAAAACCACGCATAGGCTTGAATGTTTGGACGGGTCAAGCGAAGGGCATAAGCATCGGGGATACACGCTAATAAAGGTGCCAAAAGACCGTTGTCTGGGGCGATAAAAACTTGTTGAAAACTCGGGCGAAACACCAATGCAATGCCTTGTTCAGGGCTTCCCACTTGCGGATCCACCACGGCAACCGTCACCGTGTGAGGCGGTAAGTAAGGCAGGGCTTGTAAAAGGCTCCATGCCCCTGCACGAATATCAAAGGGGGCGATGCCATGCGTGAGATCCAGCCGTTGCGTGAGTTGCTTGGCTTCAGGCGTCAAACGACTTAACGCCACAGCGTGCAAGATGCCTGCATAGGCGTCGCTATTGCCGTAATCACTTAAAAAGGCGAGGGTCAAAGCTTGTTTGTTCATAAGGCAATCCTTTCTAACGCCCAAGCGAGCTTGTCTTCTGGGGGAAGCAGTGAGCCGTTTTCACCGCCAATATCCAGCCACTGCATGTGGCTATGTCGATTAAACCACACTTTTTGACGGCGTGCATACTGACGGACGTTTATCGCAATTTGAGTCTTCGCCTCTTCTAAACTTAGTTTATCCTTTAAAACGGCTAACAATTCAGGGTAGCCGTGAGCCACTTGCAAGGCGTGAGCCGTTTCACCATAAGCATCCGCCAAGTGCTGAACTTCATCGAGCCAGCCAGCGTCCAGCATCGCCTCAATACGAGCTTCTATCCGCTGGTAGCGATGCACCTTCTCGCCATGCGTCAAGCCGAGCCATACGGTTTTCGGCTCACGACCTAAAGCGGTTTCCACCACGCTGGGGCGTTTTTCTTGAGGCACAGGCTCACCAGTGGCTTCGATGATCTCTAAAGCTCTTAGCACACGGCGATCATCTTCAGGATACAACTGCGACGCACGCAAGGCATCGAGGGTTTTTAGACGATCGTACAAGGGGAAATCACCAGCTTGTGAACTTGCCCATTCGGTCATTTCGGCTCTAAAACTGGGGTTTGGGGGGACATCCACTAGTGGACGAGCTTCAAACAACTGACGCAGGTAAAAGCCTGTGCCTCCCACCATAATAACAGGTTGCTGGCGTTCTAACCGCTCCACAATCAAGGGGAGCACCGCCTCTTCATACATGGCGGCTGAAAAGGTGACATCGGGCGACACTAAATCCATGCCAAAATGGGCGATGTCCTGTTTTTCTTCGGTCGTGGGTTTGGCGGTGCCAATATCCAAGCCTTTATAAACCAGTTGACTGTCGCAAGAAATGACATCACTTGCCAACTGTTGAGCCAAGGCAACGCCTAAATCGGTTTTGCCTGTGGCGGTGGCACCTGTGATGATAATCAGTTCGCTCATTATCGTAAAATCTTTTCTATTGACGTTTTCGCAGACTTTCATCCATAATATAAAGAATACTCTAATTATAAGTGAAATATGAAACACGATGACGGCTCTAAAAATTGCCCCACTCTTTCAACCTTTAGACGCCGAACTTACTGCGACGGTGGATTTTTTGCAGGGGCTATTACCGCCTGAAGCTCTAACACTGGCGGATGCCACCACCTATAGCCTGAGCACCTTAGGCAAGTTGGTGAGGCCTGCCATGGTGCATGCCCTATGGCAAGCCATAACAGGCAAGCCCAGTGATGAGCGTGTCATTAAGTTGGCTGCGGTAACAGAAATGATTCATTTGGCGACTTTATTGCATGACGATGTGCTGGATGAAGCCGATTTAAGACGAGGCAAATCAACCGTGCGTCAGCGTTTTGGCAACCGTATTGCGATTTTGGGCGGCGATTGGCTCTTGGCTCAAGCCAGTCAAACCTTGGCAAGTTTGGGTAATCTTCAACTGGTGAGCTTTTATGCCCAAGTCTTAGCGGAACTCTGCGAAGGTGAAGTCCTTCAAGATGCACTCGCTTATCAACCACTCGCCGAGATTTCATGGGATGCTTATACGAAAAAAACCTACAAAAAAACCGCGAGTTTATATGTATGTCTCGCTAAATCAGTAGCCGTTTTAGCAGAAGCCGATGCCGTGACCACGCAAAAAGCCATCGATTTTGGTACGTCGTTTGGCATGGCGTTTCAATTTCAAGATGATCTACTCGATTACACGGCGGATGCCACAGACTTAGGCAAGCCGATTTTAGACGATATTCGTAATGGTTTGGCGAATGCCCCCATTTTATTGTTGTATCAAGAAAAAAGCCAGCAAGCGTCTTTAGAAGAAGCGGTGCAGGAGATTTTTAGTTTGGTCCAAGCAGAAGCCCCGCTTGAAACGGTGGATGCCGCTTGTGTGGCCTTGAAAGAACGGCTCCATACGCAAGGCGGGATTACTTTGACCCAAGCCTTAATTACGTCGACCGCAGAAGACGCTCAATCCGCATTGCGTCACTTTAAAAACGGCCAAGGTTTGAGCATTTTAGAAGCTTTATTGAAGGCTTAATACCAAAGGTTCTATGATAATTGATATGTTTCTAAACAATGGGTAGCCCTGAAGCATTCCAACGATTAGACGCTGACTTACTGGCTATAAATGAATTTACCCATTGGCTAGGCAGAGAAGACCCCGTGAATCCTCCAAATATGTTGGACAAAGAATTATTATTGGAAAGGGAGGTATTAACAGCTTCTAGATATTGGGGATCAATGTAAGGCTGATTTTGACTAGCATGAGCACTCATAAAATCTTGCACCGTGAGGTCTGAATAGGGTGAGTTGGTGTTTGTTTGGGTCGCTACATTTGTGTTGTTAGGAACGATTGGTGTAATTAAAAAAGGACTCACTGTATCTATGAAGGGTGTTGTTAAATCTAGGGGCCTGAACGAAGGCATGCCTACATTTTGAGTGGGCTTTGGGCTTGTAGTCACTGGGCTTACTGAAGGCTTTCTTATCTCAGTGGTAGAAGGTGGTTTTTTTAAGGGTTCTCCTAAAGCAAAGGCTTCTTCTTCGGCATTTTGAAAAAAAGAGGTAACCCCAAATTTTTGACCGACACTGACGAGTTCTTGATAAATGTTTCTTAAAGCCGTCTGAGGTTTCGTGTTGATATGATTCGTCCAGGTACTGAATAGGGCGTCTACTTCGCGTTGGGTGATTTGGGTATTTTGATCCGCGTCTAAAAGAATCAGGTATTGGGCGTATTCTTTTGCATTGATCGTGTTACTGGGTCCAGAAATAGCCTTCCATAAAGATTGAGTCATTGCAAGGCTATTGGACTTAAACTTAGTCGGGTTTGTTAAGCCACCTGCTTCCCTGACTTCATCAAGTGAAAGTGCATGGTCCCCATCCGTATCATGTTTATCAATAAAAGCAGTCACTTGCTGGTCAAGTTTGCCTGCTTGAATTTGAAAATAAGTGGGTTTGGTGGTATTAGCACCCCACGGTGTACTCATTTGAATAGTGTCTCTCTCTCAATAATTTTAGTCTTATCAAATAAAGCTATTTGATAAGTGGCTACATTAATAAACGTTTGGAATCTAAATAAATTGTGAACTTGTAACGTTTTGTAATGTTTTGTTTAAACCAAAAAGAGAGGCGACGGATTAAGTGGCCTCTCTTTTATGTGGTTTTGAATGGGGGTGTATTAGATTAAAGGTAAGTCGATCGTTTCTGCAGCAGGTGTTTTGATTGAATCACCAACAACAGCCACAAGGCTGGCAATAATGGAACTATCTAATCCTGGAACGGCTTTTAACCTATCCGCTAAACTACCGCTTGTGGTCGTAGGGGCGGGGGTCGCAAGAGCAACCGTTGTGCCACCGACAACAGGTAAGCCTGTGTCGTTTGCAAGAAGAATCGCTTGTAGCTTAGCGGCAGTACCAGCCGTCGTCGTGCTTGGTATTACTAAGGCTGACGTACCAGCGGTCGTTCCGCCGACAATGGGTAAGCCTGCATCTTCCGTAACAGGAGGCTTGGTTGGTGTTGTGCTAGAAGGGTTTTTACCAATGGCAAGATCTTCAGCCAACTGCTCTTCTTCGCTATTATCGAGTACCTTGTCTAAACCAATTTCTTTGCCTTTTTGAACTAGGGCTGAGTAAATAGACGAATGAGCAACTGTAGGATTCTCTTGAATAAAATTCGACCAAGACGCCATGGTGGCATCGGATTCGTCTTGCGTGATTTTGCCGTCACGGTCAAAATCTAAGGCGACTAAAAATTGAGCGTATTCTTTAGCACCAATGCCTCCGCCAGGGCCAGAAACACCTGCCCACAAAGAAGTAGCAATAGAAGCACTGGAAACTTTGGAACGCACCCCTGGTGTTAACCCACCTGCGGCTTGCACTTCCGCTTGAGACAATTCGCCGTCTTTATTGGTGTCGTTTTTCAGAATAAAAGCTTTGGCTTGTTGGTCTAATTTGCCTGCTTGGATTTGAAAAAATTTAGGGGCAGCATTAAATCCGCCGATATTCATATTCATGTTGATGTTCTCTCTCTATGATGACATATTAAAAATGGTTTTTTCGATTACATCAAAATAAAGGTCACGATCCTTCATGAATTGTGCATTTGTCATGTATTGTTACAAAGAAAAGAGGGAGCCGTTCAAGAATAAAACCCTTAACGTCGAAAGAGAGCCACACAAGCATCTAACGGAAGCTCCCATGACCAATTTCTCCATCCCTGTTGTGCCCATTACTTATTATGATTGGCGATTACGGAAAGTCGTCACCATTGGCTCGCCTGTCAGTGCGTCAACCATTCAAGCCGATACCACTTACACCATTGTTCGTCCCAACATTAACCCCAGTGATGTCGTCAAATACCCCCTTGCTCCGATTGCCGTGAATGCCCCTACTGGTGTGGCGGATGTAGCGGAAGTGGGGTATTGGTGGTGGAACCCTAAAACACAAAAGATCAGTCGGACCAATAATCTAAGCGATTATGCGTCCACCTTTAGTGCCACAGGCTTAAATCAGACGTATCGTGTCAATACAGACGCCTTTACGGATTACGGCAACACCTTTGCTCCTAAAATTGTGCCTTACACGCCGTTAACAGGTGACTTTATTCCTTATTATACCCAAGGGAACTATGCCAGTGCGGTCAGTGCTTTGGTGATGAGTCGTGATGAATGGCAAGCTTTGTTTGATTCAGGCACCGAAGTCATTATCCCTGGTATTGGTAAAAAAATCATTCAATATGGTGATGGCGTCAAGGTCATCCAAAATAGTGACGGGACTTTAGATATTGTTTCTGATCTGGCGGGAGGCTTATTGGCAATTGAGCAACACATTGACAACAACAAGTGGTTTTGGTTGACAAGCTTTCCACAGCTAGATGATTACGCCATTTTTCAAGTCAGCCAAAGGCTCCCAGCGATTATTGATCTCATCGATACCTTAAAGAAAAATACGTCTCCACAAACCGTTACCCCACAAGACCCTAAAGGCTTACCGATTCCGCCTGCTCCTCAAGCACCAGCATTAACTTCAAATCTTCTCACGACACAGCCTAAGCGTCCGAACGAAATCTCTTTAAATACGACGGTTCAACCCGCCTCTGCCGAAGGCCTGTCCGTTTTAGGGGACACGCAAGCTCCCATTGATGTATCCCCCTCTTTATTGGGTTACAATTCGCCTAATTTAAAAGTAAATGAGTCCAAACAGGCTCAAGACCCCTTGAACCCAACTAAGTCCATTGGCTTGAGCTTTAGTGAATCATCTACTTCCCCTGCTAATGATTTAATCGAGGAACTCACGAAAATTGTGGAAGCCCTTTTGCGTCAAGCTAATACCACGGTAGATGCTCGACGTTTTTCTTTGCTTTCCCAAAAAGAAGGGCTGTCTATTACGGATGACCCCAGTTCAATAAGTGAAGAGCGACTGTCTGAATTAAAAAAAGGTCAAGGGGCTTTACAAGGGGGATTAAGTAATGAAGAGGGGGCAGACATGTTAAAAGAAGAAGCCCAACGTAATACCCCTGAAGTCCGCAGGCAGAAGGCGATGCAATTACGCTATTATTTGGGACTGTAGAACGTTCTTCGAAAGTAGCTTTTATAAACGCATCTATTTTTTTGGACGTGTTTTTGATATAGTAAGGGGTGTAATATCCCTTTTCTTGGAATCTTTCAATTTAAATGAGATGCCCAAACTACGATGCTCCCTCTCTCGCCTTCTTCTCAGCTTCAATTGAATCCAACGCCTCAAAGTGCAAAGTCACAACGTAGTGGGGCGGATTGGTCGCATCCTGAAATTCAGAAAGAAATCGCCACGCTTGCCAAAACAGATGCGTGGAAAAATTATGAAAAAGGCTTCAAAGAAGCCGCCAAAGGTTTAAATTATACAAACCAGTCGACATGGAAAAGGCGACTTGAAGGGATTGTATATGGGGTTAAACGTCTTTGGACGCGTTTACGTAGCGATGTTATGGGCTTGATTCGAGGCATCCGTGTCAATCACAAACACATCATGAATCGCTTCATGCTAGGGATTCAAGACTGGATTCATAAAGAACTCAAAACTCAAAATGCTGTTGAAATGATCAAAGTGAAAGGGCGTTCAATCCCTGTTCACTTCATTACCTTTGAATTACCTAAAGCCAAAAGTGCTGATGGCGTTCATCGTATTGCGATATTTGGGGACCCGGGTTTTAACAACAGTACCTTAGAAATGAATGTAGATGGTTCGATTGCCTTAGCTAAAGCTAAAAAACAAGCACTTGATGCGGTGTTTTTGACGGGTGATAGTTTGTATTCCCCTAATGAATATGACAAAAACAATGCCAGACGTAGTAGCGGGGATACGCGTTCCTTTCATTCGAACATTGGTGCCGTCTATCATGACTTTATAAAAAATAGAATACCTGTTTTTAGCTGCATGGGCAATAATGATAACGATCAAGGACATGCCGCTGCTTTTGCTAATTACATGAGTTTGCCTCGTTACTTTAAGGTTGTTGCTGGGGATTGCGAGTTCTTTTTTGTTGATGAAACTAGTATGTCCACTTTAGAAGTTAGCAATTTAGACAAACGTTTTAAAACCACCCACTACACACAGGAAGCCCATGACCTTAAAGAAGCTCAGTTGCATTGGTTAGACAAAGCCCTTAGTGAAAGTAAGCAAGCTCACCCGAATCGTAAACGTATTTTAGTGAAACACTTCCCTGTGGTCTTCACCAATCCTGAGGTTAATGATAAAAATTACTATGCCCTTCGTCGTACTAGTTTTGATCCCTTCTTTGAAAATCATGAAAAATACGGCTTGACTGCAGAACTTAATGGGCATGAACACCTGTTTGGCGCTACCAAAATTGAATACATCATGGGAGCAGATGGTATCCCCAAGCCTTTAGAAAGGGGCATCTCACAATATACCTTAGGTAGCTCTTCTCATACAGAACCTTGGGCAAGTCATGAAGCCTATATGTGCGATTGGGAAAACCGTACGTGGCTTGAACGCAATACCTTAAGACTTCCCCAAACACCAGGGGCTTTATGGTCAGACACAGGCTTTGGCATGCTAGAAGTAGACGGTTCCCCCACAGAAGACGGCAAACCCGCTAATGTTTGGATGAACTACATTAAGCCACCTGCAGGTAAGGGTCTTTACTACCATGGTTCAGAAGTGAACCCCATTAACCCTGGGGATGAAGAACATCCCGATCGTTTCCGTTTAATCTACAGAAGCCTCATTAATCATGTTTTAGGTTCCAACCAAGTGGTTCCTTACAAGCAGCCCGAACCCGTCAAAAGCAAAAAACACTAAAAAGCGTCGTCTGTTAAGGACGACGCTTTTAAAAATCAAGAAGAAAACTAGCTATGGGCTTCTTTGTCTTTATGTTCAGAAGCTTCTTCTTCAGCCACAGGTGTTTCACCTTCAGGCGTCGGAGCCGTTGCTTCATCAGCACCCATTTCTTCAACCGCTACAGGTTCCGTTGTGGTAGGTTCTGTGGCGTTTTCTTCACCACAACCACTCAATACAAAAGAACTGGCTAAAGCCAAAGACACTAAGGACAAGCCTAAAAATTTGATATTCATCTTCTAAACTCCTGACCATACTCTTAAAGAGCAAATAGATAATACAAAAAAGACGATTCCCTCATCTCTTTCAAAATGTACTATAGCACTTTTTTAGAAATTAGTCACTAGAAGTCAAAACCATCTTCGGTATAATTTGGATTGATTGTAATGCCTGAAGTGTAAGACTCTTGAGGCATGGCATAGCTTGTATTCATCATGGAAAGGTAGGCTTGCATCATGAACATCATCATACCCATCATGTCATTAGGGTCAAAATTGCTCATATCGTAGTCGCTAGGTTGAGGCTGTTGCATGTAGCTGGTATCTTGATAACCATATTGAGGGGGTGTGGGTGGAACCGTATAAGGCTGTGGTGCTTGATTCATATATCCTTGACCAGCATCCATATACCCTTGTTGGGGATAGGGGGCTTGCCCGTAAGCGGACGAACCATAAGGGGTCTGCGAGTTCATCGCTTGGTAATTCTGACCTGTTGAAATGACCTGACCCATTTGAACGTTGTTATAAGTGCTACCAAATAAACTTTGAACGTTCATTTGTACCGCGCCAGGATTGGACCCTTCGTATAAGCCGAAACCTTGTAATAAAGGCGAAACAAAACCTTTTCCTTTGGTTTCGCCTGCTTGGAAGGTACGCAAACCACCATCGCTATTTTTTACGATGACTGTATCAAAATCGTCCATATTGGAATAATCGACTATGGTGCCTTCATCTATATAAAGCGTATCTTTCATACCATTTTTGGAATTGATTGTGGCCGAACGACCCGAACCGTTCAAGAAAATCTCACTGTTGTTTCGAGCCGCACTTAAATCAACAGTGGCTCTGTCGGTGCCGTCCATATTCATAATCACGGAGTTTTTCTTCGTGCCGTATGAATTGGCGATGCGTACATAGTAGCTAGACGATTGATCATCATCCCCACTAATCAAGACGCTAGCGTTGGGTGAATTGTCGACGGTTAAGTTGGTGTTGCCTGAAGTCAAGTAGCGCACGCCATTTTGAACGTTGTTTAAGTTGACTTGGTTAAAGCTATTGCCGTTGGCGAAGGTGGAAATGTTGTTTTTGCCGTACAGATTGCTGTAATCAATTTGGTTGCCACCTTGGTTGTTGTAGGCAAAGTGATTGAAGTTACCGTTAAAGGCTCCGATTTGAGAGGTGTTGTCGCCATAGGCTCCACCGAGCTGTTGAAGCTGGAGGTTACCTGTGCCTTGGTTGATCGCAAACGATTGACGATAGGCATTGTCCCCAAATTGGGAGATAAAGGCGTTGCCGTTGTAATGGTTTGAAGCGACATTGTTCGTACCGTTTTGTTCGGCGAACTGTTGCAAGTAAGTCTTTTTGTAAGGTCCTGTGGCTTGAGGTGGGGAAGGGAAGCCTAGTTGTGGAGATCCGTAAGCTGGCGAGCTAGCATAGCCTTGTTGCTGTGGATACTGCATGGCGTATCCTTGCTGTGCTTGAGGGTATTGAGTGCCATAGCCTTGATTCTGAAGTGCATAGCCTTGTTGTGGGCTTGAACTGAGCGATCCGCCAGACAAATTGTTCATATACATCGGTTGCCCGACGGACATCCCAGCATAAGCTTTGCCAGAAAGGTTGGAATTATTCGGTTGTATGAAGCTGTTTATCAAATTCATATGCCAAAAGTCCCTGTGCTAAAAAAGGATAGCACGTTGCTAAAATGGATGTAACTGTGAACTAATAAAGTCTTTTGGTGGAGATGAATTGCCTAAATGTAACGAAACGTAAATTTGAATTTCAAAAACCCTGCAATCAATGGATTTCAAGAAAAAGGTTTGCTCTATTTTAAGGCTGTGCTACACTAGACTTGTTAAATATAGGGATTTTGTCTGTTGCTTCCTCGAATAAGCCTTCGTGCAGATGAGAGAAAGTAAGGCATCCAACCTATTATGACAGTTACAAACGTGTCTCATCCCCACGATTGGGGATTTTAAGACGGTGGCTTAATGCCCAAGGATGTTGTTCTATGAGCCGAATAACTGAAACAAGCTGGATGATCGGTGGCCCACAAGGTAGTGGCGTCGATTCTTCAGCAACCTTATTTGCCCGTGCAATGGCGGTTGCTGGATTCTGGGTCTACGGTAAGCGTGAATATCACTCAAACATTAAAGGGAAGCATAGTTACTTCCAAATTCGTGCCAGTCACGATGTCGTGCGTTCGCATATTGATCCCATTCATATGCTCGCCACTTTTGAAGACTCTACCGCAGTCATTCATGCCCACGAAATTATGCCTGAAGGGGCTTTGATTTATGATCCTGGTTTGACCAAGCCTGAAGTGCTTGAAATGGATGCAAGCGTTAAGCTTTTTCCTTTAGACTATGAAGGTATCATCCGTGAACTTGCTGAAGAAGAAGGCAAGCCCGCAGCGAAATTGGCGATTGTCAAAAACACCATTTCAGTGGCGGCTTCTCTCGCTTTGTACGGCGTGGGTGTGGATGTCCTCGAAGAAGCTCTTAAAGGCTTATTTCACGGCAAAAAATCCAAACTGGTGGGCATTAACCTTAGAGCAGGTATTAAGGCGTATGAAGCCATTAAAGCCATTGCTCATGCCCAAGACTTTAAGTACCAAATGCAAGAACAGCCCAACAAGCCAGCGTCTGAATCACGTTTGTTGATGAACGGTGCTGCGGCGTGTGGTATTGGTAAGCTTAAAGCAGGCATGCGTTTTCAAACGTACTATTCCATCACCCCAGCGGTTGATGAATGTATTTACTTGGAACAGCATAGCGAATACGGCATTGTGGTTTATCAAGCTGAAGATGAAATTGCGTCGATCAACATGGCAAACGGGGCAGCCGTTACAGGTGCTCGTGTGGCAACCGCGACTTCAGGGCCTGGTTTTTGCTTGAAAGCCGAAGGCATCGGCTGGGCTGGCATGAACGAAGTGCCGACCGTTATTTTTAACTACATGCGTGGAGGCCCTTCAACAGGCTTGCCCACTCGTAGTGAGCAAGGCGACTTGTTGTTTGCGGTGAACATTGGTCACGGCGACTTCCCCAAGATCGTTTTATCTCCCGGAGATATGGAAGAATGTTTTGAAGATGGCTTCAACTGCTTCAACTTCGCAGAACGTTACCAAACCCCTGTTATTGTTTTGGTGGACAAAGCCTTGGCTAACTCCACACAAAGCATTAAGAAGTTTGCGGATCAAGGCTTGCGTGTCGATCGTGGTAAGCGAGTCACGAAAGTGGATTCTTACGATCCTGCGGATCCTTCAACAGGTTTGCCAAAGTTCCCACGTTTCCAAATCACCGAAGACGGTATTTCACCACGTCCGATTCCTGGTACACCGGGGGGGATTCACTTCTTGACAGGTGACGAGCATACCGAATACGGCTTCATCACAGAAGAGCCAGCGATTCGCATGCAAATGATGGAAAAGCGTGCAAGAAAATTGGTTGTGGCAGCGAATGAAATTCCTGAACACTTGCAATTTAAATTGTACGGCCCTGAAAATGCGGATCTCACCATTATTGGTTGGGGTTCGACGAAAGGTGCCGTCTTAGACGCACTCGATCGTTTCGCCGAAGAAGGCAAATCCGTCAATTACTTGCATATTCGTTTGATGTCTCCTTTCCCTGTGGATGCCATTACACATATTTTAAACAATGCCAAACAGCGTCTGATTATTGAAAGCAATTTCACCAATCAGTTGGCGAAATTGATTCGTCAGGAAACAGGTATTGATATTGAACATAAAGCCGTGAAATATACGGGGCGTCCTTTCTCACAATGTGAGATTTTAGAAGCCGTTAAAGAAGTGCAAGAAAAGCAATCAAGAAAGGTGGTGCTGATCAATGGCCACTAAGCAACAAACAGAACAAACATTCCCAACGTTGGACGTTAAATTGAAGCCCTTTCAATTGCGTTCCGATAAAAACCCTGACTGGTGTCCGGGTTGTGGAGATTTCGGCATCGTGAATGCCATTCAGCAAGCCGTTTCTGAACTGCAACTTCAGCCTTGGAAGGTTGAGTTCTTCGCAGGCATCGGCTGTTCAGGCAAATCCGCTCAATACCTTCAAGCTTATGGTATTCACACCCTTCACGGACGTGTCTTACCTTACGCTTTAGGCGCCAAAATTGCCAACCCCAACAACGTGGTTATTGCCACAGGTGGCGACGGCGACGGTTACGGCATTGGAGCAGGTCACTTTATGCACGCTGGGCGTCGTAATGTGGATATTACCTACATTGTGTTTGACAATGAAGTCTACGGTTTGACCAAAGGGCAGGCGTCGCCTACCTTAGAAGTGGGCATGCAACCGAAGAGTTTGGCATTGCCTCACATTTCGCAAGCCATTAACCCACTTGCTTTGGCGATTGCTTCAGGTTACACTTTTGTCGCGCGTTCTTATGCCTTTGATGCCAAGCATCTCAAGCAAACGATTATGGATGCGATTAACCATCGTGGGGTTAGCTTGGTGGATGTTCATCAACCTTGCCCGACTTACAATGACTTGCACCCAAAAGAATACTATACGGAAACGGTGAATTCAGGTCAAAGCGAGTTGCCTCGTTTGCAGTACTTGGAAGAAACAGGCTATAACGGCTTTGTGGAAGATGCGACGGATTTAGAAGCGTATCAAGCCAAGAAAATCGCTGCGATTGCAGAAGCCTATCGTTTAACGGATCGTGTGGTTTTAGGCACTTACTGGAAAGTCAACTTGCCCACGTATGCGGATCGTTTAGAAACGAACATCCCCTTGTTGCGTGAATACGCACCGATGGATGTGCCTTTCCATGACGACAACATGATCGCCAACACGGATTTATCTTCCGCTTGCGAAGAGTTTGTGGTTTAGGTGATTTAGACCGTTAGATATTTCAAAAGCCCTTATTTATTAAGAATGAGGGTTTTTTTACTTTTGACCAGTAGAAAATCTTACGCATGAAGAAAAATTTATTGAAAACATTACGAAAACGCTCTATTCTGATATTGCTCCTTTTTATCGGGATCGTTCTGTTGCCGAATGACTGGTTTGATTTAACCCCTTCCCCAACAACACCGACCAAGCAAACCCAGCAGCAGAAATCTTCTTCCGTCAACCAAGCTAAAATTGCCACTAAAGCATTGCCTTCTCGCAAAGGAGTCTCCGACGGATTTGCGGAACGTAAGGCGTGTAAAGTCCTCAAAATCATCGATGGCGACACGATTTCTTGCGACTTAAACGGCAACGGCTTGATCGAATCCCCCAATGAAAAAATCCGCTTTTTACAGGTGGATACCCCCGAAACCAAGCGTTCCAAGCGCAACCCCACTGGCAAAGCTCAACCCTTTGGCTTAGAAGCCAAGGCGTATACCCAAAGGATGACCGAAGCGAAGGTCGTTTACTTAGCATTTGACAAAAAAATAAGGGACCGTTACGGCAGAACCTTGGCGTGGGTATATTTACAGAAAACAGGAGGCGAAAGCGTCAATGCAGGCTTGTTGAAATTAGGGCTAGCAAAGGTCATGATTTATTCTCCTAATTTGGCTCATCAAGATGAGATGACGATTCTAGAAAAAAAAGCGAGAGCATCGAAAATGGGGTTATGGAAGCTTCCTTCAAACGCATGATGTTAAAAATTTTTGAAATATATAGAGAACATTCATCCTCCGAATGATTGAAAAGGATACGGGACTTTCTACAATGAAAGAAAGCCCCACTACAATAAAAGAAGCTTTTGTTTATAGTTGTCTATAGTGTAGTCTATTCACTAGAATATTTTTCAATGTAAGGATTCCCCCTCATGCAAGACGATTCCCTTTTACAAGATTTCCTGAGCGAAAGTGCTGAACACCTTGAGTCCATTGAGCCAGATTTATTGGCGCTTGAAAAGCAAGCTCCTCAGGTGAGCCAAGAAATCGTCAACCGCATTTTTAGAGCCATTCACAGCATTAAGGGAGCTTCAGGATTCTTTGGTTTTGAACGGCTGAAGCAAGTGTCTCACCTTATGGAAAGTGTTTTGATGCGTGTGAGAGACGGCGTTTTGATTCCTCACCCTCATGTGGTGGAACCCTTGCTTATGGGTGTAGACTTGCTTAATGTCATGGTGGACGACATCCACCGCAGTGAAAGCTTGGATACGTCCGCTTTAGAAGATGCCCTACGGCATTATAGTAAAGCCGACACTCCCTATCAAGCAGGTTCGGACGACTTTGCATTGCCCAAGCCTGACCCCAGTTCGGATGAGTCAAGAGCCAACCGTAATCTTGTTAAAGTGGATAGCCCTCTTTGTGTTGAAACCGACTGTTTAGAAAAAGCGAAACGCATGGGTCAGTTTGTCTATGTGGCAACATTGGACACGAACTTACATTTATTTAATATGCACCGTAGTTACAGTGATTTTATTGCTAATATCGAATCGATTGGCACGGTACTGGCTAGTACGGTTTCAGAATTTGAAAGTGATGCCCCGCCTCCGACCTTTCATGTGTTATTTTCAACCGTCTTAGAAAAAGACTTGGTGCTTCATGCCTTAGACATAGCAGAGCAACAGTTAGGCGATTATGAAGTGCCTATTATGGATGAAGTCATTAGCACGTCTCAAACGGATGCCCAGTTTTATAATGAAACCCCAGAAATCAAAGTGGAAGCTCCTAGCACTTCAACAACCGAAGTCAGTTATGACACGCTTCGTGTACGAGTGGATTTATTGAATACGCTCATGGATTTCGCCGGGGAACTGGTACTCGCTCGTAATCAACTAATGCGTGCCGTTCAGCTAGACAAGCAGCTCAGCACAAAAAACGAAAGCTTTGCAATGGTGTTAGACAGTATCAATACCGTTACCAATCAGTTGCAAGATCATATTATGCAAACTCGTATGCAGCCGATCGAAAATGTATTTCGCCGCTTCCCCCGTATTGTTCGTGATCTTTCCAAGCAATTGAATAAAAAAATCCAGCTACAAATGATCGGGCAAGATGTAGAACTCGACAAAAGCATTTTAGAAGGTTTGAGTGACCCTTTGACGCATATGATCCGTAATGCTTGTGATCACGGGATTGAATCGCCTGAAAAGCGAAAAGAAGCAGGCAAATCTCCTTCAGGGACCATTACCTTACATGCTTTTCATGAAGCTGGACAGATTCATTTGCGAATTGAAGATGACGGGAAAGGCATTGACACAGATGCCTTGGGGCGTAAAGCCATTGCTAATGGTGTAATGAGTCAAGCAGAATTTGACGATTTAAGTCATCAAGAAAAATTAAACCTTATTTTTCATGCGGGGCTTTCCACCGCTGAAGCGGTCACCGATCTTTCTGGTCGTGGTGTAGGAATGGATGTGGTACGATCCAACATTGAAACCTTAGGGGGTCATGTGTATTTGGAATCCACCTTAGGTAAAGGTTCAGCGGTGGTCTTACAATTACCCTTGACTTTGGCGATTATTCCATGTCTAGTTGTAGGAGTGGGCGAAGAACGCTTTGCAGTGCCTCGCGTGAATCTACTCGAATTGGTTCGTGTAAAAGCGAATGAAGTGCATCAACGCATTGAACGCATTGGTGAAGCGTCTGTCTTACGCTTAAGAGGCAACTGGTTGCCCTTAGTGAAGCTAGAGGATGTGCTAAATCTCAAAAAGCCTAATGACGCTCGTTGCAATATTGAAGATACTCGTTTTAATGACCCCGTGGCGATTGAACAAATCCCCGAAATTAGACGTCAAGCCCCTGAAAGTGATTACACCTTATTAGTCTTAAGCGTAGGCATAAATCAATACGGTTTAATTGTAGATGAAGCCTATGATATTGAAGATATTGTGGTGAAGCCTTTATCAACGCTCATTAAGAACGTACGTGCCTTTAGTGGTACAACCATAATGGGTGACGGCAGTGTTGCCATGATTTGTGATGTTGTCGGTATTGCTTCACAAAGTGAACTTGATTTTAGTGGTGTGCAAACGGAACAGTTGCGTCGCCAAGAGCTAGAAAAGAAACGGAGTGGAACTTCCACTGTCGATGGTTTTGAGTTTGATGCTACAGGAAACTTATTGGCTCCTTTACTTGAAAAGCAATCGGTGCTGCTTTTTCAGAATAATCCTCAAGAACCTTTTGCCGTACCTTTAGCGGAAGTCTTGCGTCTAGAATATATTAAAGCCAAGAACATAGAATCCGTCGGCACTCGTGAATTTGTGCGTGTGCATAACGAAACCATTTCCATTATTCGCCTAGAACAGTATTTAAATGTAAGATCTTCAAACCAAGACGATGAAAATGGATACCTCATTTTACCGTTAGCAGGTAAAGGTAAAGTCGGTATTTGGGTGGCGGATATTATCGACAGTTTAGAAGTGGACTATCGATTAGACACAGACTTAATTGAAGAACCATGCCTCTATGGTTCTGCCTTAATTCAAGAACGTGTGACACTTCTACTTAATATGAATGCCCTATTGAAGCGTGCAGGAGTTGAGGTATCCCCTAGTTTTGCAGGTGCTTTTTAGTTATTCAGCCAATCATGTCAGTGAATAGGAAAATATTCGTTTATGTTAGAACAGAAACTCATTACTTTTAAGTTTGGTGGCATCACCTGTGGAATTCCTCTGCTAGATGTGCGTGAAATCATTCCACAAATGGAACATACCCCCGTGCCTTTATCTGTGCCTTATGTGCAAGGGTTGATCAATTTGCGTGGGCAAATTGTGACCTTGGTGGATTTAACCAAAATCTTCAAGCAAGCATCTTTAAGGCTTGAACATGGTAAATACAACATCATTTTACGCAATGAAGCCTATGCCCAAGAAGGGCTTTCCCCAAGAGACCGTATTGGCTTTAGTGTTGATGCTATTGGCGATGTATTGCCTTATTTTGAAGCCGAACTTGACGCACCGCCTGCTAATCTCAATGAGTTAGACGCTCGTTGGATTGAAGCGGTATTGAAACGACCTGAAGGGATTGTGACGATCCTGAACATGTCAAATATCTTAAAAGAAGCTTTAAATGCTTCCTTGACGACTGTTTAGTACAACGTAACCGATTCTGTGAAAAGAGGTTCATGTGTTGACTACTCTTCCTTCATCATCTTCCCATGTACAGACGTCACTTCGAAGCAGCGGGAGACCAGTCATGCCGTCTCATTTTGAAGTTGTGGTGATTGGCATTTCAACAGGGGGGCCTGTTGCCTTGACGGTTTTACTTGAAAAGCTTTCATCCAATATCAAGTCGCCTATTGTGATCGTGCAGCATATGCCTACGCATTTTACAGCGTGGTTAGCGGAACGTCTCAATGAAGTCAGTCGTTTAAAAGTCAAAGAAGCGGAAGACGGTGAAAAGCTTCAAGCAGGTACCGTGTACTTAGCACCTGGAGGCGTACACACAAAGTTTGAACGTCAACCTAAAACAGGTGTTCACCTTGTTCTAAGTGATGAAGCCCCCGTGCGTTCTTGTCGCCCTTCGGTGGATGTGCTTTTTCAATCGGCGAGTCAAACTTATAAGAACGGTGTACTTGCAGTTGTTATGACAGGCATGGGCAGAGACGGTTGCGACGGTGTTAGCCACTTAAAGCAACGAATCCCCACCTATTGTTTAACCCAAGAAGCATCGTCTTGCGTGGTGTACGGCATGCCTAAAGCGGTGGTGGAAGCCCACATGAGCGATGAAGCTCATACGCTTGAAGGACTTGCCCACCGTATTAGTGAACTTGCGAGCCAGTAAAAGGATTCATTCCCCTATGTGTTCAGTCCTTAATGCCGATATTCACCCCATGACAGCGAGTGAATTGCTGCAATTATGTCAACTGGTTGAAGAACTTTGTGGTATTCAGCTTGATGCTAGTAAACAGTACCTTCTAGAAACACGTTTACTTAAAACCTTAATAGAACATAATTGTGCCAGTTACACCGATTTTATTCGGTTAATGAAAACCCCCGCCCAAGTCAAGCTTAGACCACTTGTGATTGATGCCATGACCACCAAAGAAACTTTGTGGTTTCGGGACGTACATCCGTATGAAACCATAGCGTCCGATATTCTACCCGATTTACTCAAGCAAAATCCTGTAGGGTCACTTAAGTTTTGGAGTGCTGCTTGTTCAACAGGGCAAGAACCCTATTCTCTAGCCATGTTGGTGCATGAATACGCCGAAGCTCACCCTCAACTCGAAATTATTCCCAACCATCGGGTGCAAATTTTAGGCACCGATGTGGCCTCTTCTGCTATTGCCCTTTCTAAAATGGCTCGTTACGATATTTTAGCTATGGGTCGAGGTATTAGCCCAGAGCGTAAGCAAAAGTTTTTTGAATCACAAGGCAGAGTTCACGTCGTGCGAGACGAAGTCAAAGCCTTATGCGATTTTAAAATGGCCAATTTGGGTGAAGACCTTACTGGTAGTATTGGTCGTAACTTTGATCTTATTTGCCTTAGAAATGTGGCGATTTACTTTAGCCTCGAATTCAAGCAATTGCTGTTTAATCGTTTAGCAAAAATGCTTAAACCCAATGGTTACTTGATTTTGGGAGCCACTGAAAACCTTACAGGTTTACAAACCCCCTTCATTTCTCAAAACATCGGCAAAACGACCGTTTTTAGACTCAGAGGCTAAGCCTTTTAATTAACACAAGGATTCTTCAATTATGCCTTATATTTTATCAGTTGACGATTCTCGTCTCATTCGAAAAATTATGACTGGTCCGATTCAAGCATTGGGTTATGAGATGCTTGAAGCTGCAGACGGCTTAGAATGCCTTATTCAACTCAAGGCTCATGCTGAAGAAGTGGCCCTCGTCTTACTTGATTGTAATATGCCAAATCTAGACGGCATAGAAACATTAAAATCTATTAAGTCAGATCCCGCTTTGTTCAGTATTCCCGTCATGATTGTGACGACAGAAGGCGAGCGTGAAAAAATGATTACTGCCATCAAGGCAGGCGCCTCTCAATACTTAACCAAGCCCTTTACAGAAGATGATTTGCTCACCAAAATGATGGAATGTCTTCCCCAAGAAAGTCTTAATTTTGGCTAGTTTTTATCGAAAATGTAACAAACTATAACAAGCTCTTTAGTATTTTCTTATTCTTGACGAATGTACCAGTACAATGCACAACCCCCCAGTAAAAGTGAGTTTACCCATGCAAACCCAATCTCGTAATGCGTTAGATGCAAAACTTGTACATAATCTTATGGATTCCGTCACCGATGTTTTAGGCATCATGGCAGGGACTTCTGTGACCTTGCAAGACGTCAAGCCTGTTAAAAGTTTCAAGTTTCAAGGCGATATTTCTAGCGTCATTGGAATTTCAGGCGATCATGGAGAAGGCATTTTTGCCCTTTCCTTTAGTGAAATGCTCACGAAGCTTATGGTCAGTCGTTTGTTAGGCATTCCAAAAGAAGACGTACAACGTGAAGATATGATTGATGGTGTGGGCGAACTCATAAACATGATTTCAGGCCGTACTAAGGTCGCCCTTTCTCAAGAAGACAACACTATGTATAACCTTTCTTTGCCAAGCGTGGTATTAGGTGAAGGGAGCGAACTTGAAACAGGCGACCCTGAAACGTCGTACTTGCTCTTGTCCTTCGATATTGAAGGTGAACTCTTCCATCTTCAAGTGAACTTCCAAACGTATTAAATAAATGTCCCCCTGTTTAGTTATCGGTCTCTTTTAGGATTTAGCATCCCTCAATGTTTAGGTAAAGGTTATAATTATGATGAATGTTTTAGTTGTAGATGATTCTGCTGTTATGCGTAAAGTGATTATTCGTGAATTAAAGCAGTGTGGTATTGAAGACGTGACCGAAGCCACTGACGGCATTGAAGGTCTAGAAGCCGCTTCAAAAGAAAGCTTTGATCTTATTTTAATGGATTGGAACATGCCTGGTTTATTAGGTATTGATGTTGTCCGTAAATTGCGTGAAGCTCAAATAACCACCCCCATTATGATGGTGACCACCGAAGGCGAACGCAATAATGTGGTGATTGCTATTCAAGCAGGCGCCAACAACTATTTGGTGAAACCCTTTAGTTCCGAAGATTTTTCTCAAAAAATAGAACAGCTTCGAGCCGTGAAAGCCTAGATCCGCTCAAAACTCGACATTTTGAAACGGGAGGGTGAATCAAGACCCCTCCCGTTTTTACATCAACAATGTGCTATACTATAAGTGATGCCATTTAATCGTTTAAATGGTAGGAGGCTTTTCTTCAACAAGATTCAACCCAGTGAGCAGGAAACCACTTTAATGGACATTAATACTTCCCAAAGCCCTAAAAAACAACATGAATCGTCCTATTTACAGATTGTGTTTGAACCTGAAACGCCTCATGTGGAACGTCCCTTGCCGTGGCAATTGTTAAGCGGTTTGGTGCAAGGGCTTTCGGTCATTGAACAAAACACCATTCAGGTTCGCACCCCTGAAGAAGCCCACCGCTTCTTAATGACCTATGGCTATGATTTAAGCGACACGCAAGACGCTCAACGCCTGAACCACTTGGTGCAAGAAGCCGTTAGCTTTATTGAAAACCGCTTGCTAGAAGCAGGAGAAGGCGAAACGGCGTTTGCTCGTTTGCACCTTCATGTGCCTGATCGTTTCTTGCAACAAACCAACATCGTGGATTTACTGTGCTTGGCTTCTGCCACGCCTCGCACAGATGAAAGTCGTTGGGCGTGCGCGGTTTTGAAAGTCGTGCATACCTTAACGCATATTGAACACGCCCCTCGTTTGCAGATTATTGAACCTGCTCGTCAACAGATTTTAAAAGGCTATGGCGAAATTATGCGTTATGACCTTGAAAGCGAAAAGGTCGTGATTGGAAGAACAGGAAGTGATAAGCAACTCGCCTTGTATGGTTTAGAAATTAAAGAACAAAAAAGCCGAGAAAGCCTTCTCATCAAGCTTCTTTCTAAGAAAGAAAATAGTATTGAATTGATTGACGACTTCATTGGCATTCGTATTATTACCGAAAGCATCCCCGATGTCTTGGTGGCGTTGGATATTTTAATGGAATCGCAGTTGCTGGTGTTCAGCAATGTCAAGGCGGAGCGTTCGCGTAATACGCTCATTGCCTTAGACGAATTTCAGAACCTGTGGCAACAGCACCATCCGCAAGATTACCCATCGCTTCATTCAGGAAAACCAAGCCCGAACACGATTCTTCCTAGCTGGATGGATTTGCTCAGTACCCTGCAACAGCTGGATGCCAAGTTGCCTCACGATAGTTTTTCAAAGCACAATCCCAATAGCGACAACAATTACAGAGCCTTACACATTACCACTCGCCAATTGATTAAAGTCCCTGCTCGTGGGGATGAAGGTGGTACTTTGCAACGGCTTTTCTTTCCTTATGAGATTCAATTTATCGACAAAGCCCATTACATTGCTAATCAAGAAGGTGATATTGCTCATAGCCGTTATAAGCAACGCCAGTTGCAGCGGTGTCGTCGTCGTATTTTAGGGGATTTACTGCCACGCCATTATGTGGAACAACATGCTCAAGATGAGGGGACTCGTTTAAAGCGGCCGTTTGAAAAACCACCCCTTCACAAACCTAGCCCCTTAGATTACATTTAATTGGTATGAGATTGAGCATCTAATACATCATAGTGTAAGATCACCGCTTCATCATCCAAACTTTCTGGTGCAGATTGCTCATGTTCCTTATGACGAAACGCCTTATTGCGAACTTGCAATTGCCCTTGTTGCTTGCGTCGTTGCCATTGGGCTAAACTTTCATTCACCATTTGAAGGAGCTGTGAAGAATCCAGCGTTTCGGCGTTCAACTGCTCTAGCAAAGCATCCTGCCCCATCAACACAGCTTCTAAACCTTGCGAAAGCCCTGCCTTATTTTGACGCTGAGCTTCATGCCACAAGTTCTGCACATGAGCTTGTGCCTCTGCGAACGGCAGGGTTTGGATTTGTTGCCATAACCAACCAAGCGTAGGGCTTTCCCACCTAAACCCCACGAGCGATTTTTGCAATCCGTAAAAAACAGACTCATGCGAAAGGGCTAAACTCAACAGAGATTGCTCAATCATCGGCAAACTTTGCTGCTTTAAAAGCCCTTGACGTAAACGACTAAAATCTTCAGGAGGCATGGGCGTTTTAGACGTATAACGTTTGTTTTTGTCATACGGCTTATTGTATTTAGCCGAAGGCGTGTAGGTGGATTTCGGCATTTGCTTGCCTTCAAATAAGGCTAAACTTTGACGCAAACTTTCTTCAGACAAATGCAAGCGTTCGGCGTATTTCGCCAATAACTGAGCCCGCAAAATCGGATGCTTCACCTTCGACAATAACGGCAACAAGCGATTGCTTGCATCCAACTGCCCTTCCGCATGATGCGTATTCATGCCTTCCAACACGCAGTCTAAACGAAAACTCAAGCCATCAGGGGCATTTGCCATAAGGGCTTCAAAATCAGTGAGCGAATGCGTCTTAAAATAATCATCAGGATCCTTGCCACTGGGGATGCTTAAGACCCGTATTTTAAGTGTTTGCCGTTGAATCCACGGGTCCAACCGCTCCAACGCACTCAACGCCGCATTACGCCCAGCGGAATCGCTGTCAAAGCATAGGTAAAGCGTTTCCACCCCCGACTTAATCAATAAAGGAATATGGGCTTCGGTTAACGCCGTGCCACAAGTGGCGACCGCTTCTTCTAAACCAGCCATGTGAGAAGCAATCACATCAAAGTAGCCTTCCATAACAACGGCTCGTTTACGCTTGCGGATCGCTTCTTTCGCTTGAAATAAACCGTATAAAATCTGGCTTTTTTGATAAATCATCGATTCGCTGGAATTGAGGTACTTGGGCTGTTGATCTTCCCCTAAAGCACGTCCGCCAAAACCCACGATGTGACCCTTCAAATCGTGAATCGGCACCATCAAACGATGGCGAAACTTGTCGTAAAAGCCCTTGCCGTTGTCTCGCACGCCTGCGACACTGGCACGCTCTAAAATGGAGGCATCGGTGGCGACATGGGGGCAAGCCGTGTGAAGATAGCTGGTGAGAGCCTCCCACGATTCAGGGGCATAGCCGAGCTGAAAGCGTTTAAGGGCATCGGTCGATGTACCTCGATTGCTTAAATAGTCACGAATAGACGCATGTTCAGGCGTTTGGATTTGCATATGAAACCACTGCCCTGCGTTGTGAAGGACATCCCACAGGCGTTCACGTTCTTCCGTTTTTTGGACGTATTTGGCTTGATCTTCCGCACTATCGCTATAGCGAATCTGCAAACCCATTTCATCCGCTTGTTCACGAATAATTTCGCCATAGGTTTTATGTTCAATTTTCATTAAGAAGCTAATGGCATCCCCACTTTCACCGCATCCAAAACATTTGAAAAAGCCTTTTTCCGCCGAAACATTGAAAGACGGCGTGCGTTCATTGTGAAAGGGGCAAAGTCCCAAGTGGGAGCGCCCTCGTTTTTTAAGCGACACAAAACGCCCAATAGTGTCCAGCACATTGAGTTGTTGCTTGACTTGCTCGGCGGCATCTTGAAACGAAAGAGTTTGAGACATAAGCTTCCCTAAGCTGGGTTTTTAGAAAGCAGAACTAACTTGATTATAATCTAAAAATATTTAAATAAGAAGTAGTCGCCTTTTTTATACTTTATGTTATGATAAGTTTCCGAATAGTTTGTGAAAAAGGTCTCGTCAAGCAAAGAAATCGCTAGAATTGTAAAGATACTTAAATATAGGGACATCATACTAGCACAAGATGAGATTGAGGCTCTTTTAAGCAGACATAAGAGGCAAGAGATACAATCTCTTAATGATAAAGCCCTTTATTGGCAACGAGTGATGCCCATTTCCTGTAAATTACCCCCTCAAAATTAAAAGGATGTACGCTTTCTATGATGAAACGACGATCTACCAAAAGTGATGATGCCCTTATTGATCTCATCGACCGTTCCGAACGTAGCACGCATGACGATGTCGGTCTTGATGATTTTATGAAAGATGAAAGTGCTTCGTTGTTCAATCACGGCAACCCCGTTGTGATTAACAGTATGCTAGCGAATACCGATGACGACACCGTGGATTTTTCCGCCGACACCAAAGGCGTCGTCGTGGACGACCCTGTTCGCATGTACCTGCGTGAAATTGGGCGTATTAACCTGCTCACCGCAGACGAAGAAATCGAGTTTGCCCGAAAAATCGCCGAAGGTGGCGAAGGTGGCTTACGAGCCAAAAAGAAATTGGTACAAGCCAACTTGCGTTTGGTTGTTTCTATTGCCAAAAAATATGTGGGACGAGGCATGCTGTTCTTGGATCTCATTCAAGAAGGGAACTTGGGCCTAATTCGTGCCGCTGAAAAGTTTGATCACGAACGGGGCTATAAGTTTTCAACCTATGCCACATGGTGGATTCGTCAAGCGATTACCCGCGCCATTGCGGATCAAGCTCGCACCATTCGTATTCCTGTTCACATGGTGGAAACGATTAACAAGCTCCGTAAAAAAACCCGTCAACTGGCGCAAGAATTGGGACGCAAACCCAGTGAAGAAGAACTCGCCGCCAGCATGACGATTTCGATTAACAAATTGCGTGAAATTATTAAAGTGGCTCAAGAACCGTTGTCGCTTGAAACACCGATTGGCAAAGAAGAAGATTCTCGCTTGGGGGATTTCATTGAAGATCGTGAAGCGGAAGCCCCTGCTCAAAGTGTGGCTCACGAATTGTTGCGTGAAGATTTAACCGAAGTCTTAGCAGGGCTTTCATTACGTGAACGAGATGTGTTGCGTTTGCGTTTTGGACTGGATGACGGCCGTCAACGCACGCTTGAAGAAGTGGGGCAGTTGTTTGGCGTCACGCGTGAACGCATTCGTCAGATTGAAGCGAAAGCCTTACGCAAATTGCGTCACCCCAACCGCAGTCGTCGCTTGCGGGAATACATTGAATAAACTATTCTAAAACAGGCCTAAGTTCTTCTTGACTTAGGCCTGTTTCCTTACTATACTTCTTGGGTGCTGTCTCTCTAATTTCTAGGATACTTTAATATGAATATCATTTTGTCTGCGTTTCGACCGTCTATGTACAAGCCGTCTCTCACTCAACACAATCCAACACAAGCAAGCGGGGCGTATGGGGTACCCCCCACGCAAAGCACGACGGATCATTTTACCCCCACCCAAAGAAGTGGCGATCGCTTTGATCCGGTGCGGGACTATCTGGGAGAAATAGGGCGTGTGTCGTTGCTTAGGCCTGTAGAAGAAATTGAGTTGGCTCACCAAATCCAGGCGGGCTGGAAGATACTTCAAGGTCTTAGACCGCAAATAGGCCCAATTCGGAACTCCAAGGATAAAATAATCCAAAATCCAGGATTTGCCGCTTTGTATGCTTGGTACATTAAAAAACATAGCTCACTTCAATTAGAGGCAGAGCAAAAAATAGCCATAAGAAAAGCCAAGCGAGCGTATGACCAAATGATGACGGCGAACTTGCGTTTGGTGGTGTCTATCGCGAAAAAATATAAGAATAATGGGCTAGAATTGCTAGACCTGATTCAAGAAGGAAACTTGGGGTTGGCTATTGCAGCGGACAAGTTTGATCACAGAAAGGGCTATAAGTTTTCAACCTATGCCACGTGGTGGATCCGTCAAGCTATGCAGCGAGCCATTGCGGTTCAAGGCCGTACCATTCGTCTTCCTGTTCATGTAGATGAAAAACTCTCTAAATTGCGTAAAGTGACCCGTGAACTGTATCAAAAATTGGGTCGCACGCCGACTCGGGAAGAAGTTGCGACAGCCATGGAAATGACTATTGAGAAACTACAAGCATTGCTTCAAAGCACTCAACCCGCTATCTCGTCTGACTGGCTAGTGAGGGAAAAAGGAACTACTTCCTTGATTGCTTTCATAGCAGATACTGAAACGCCATCTCCTTCTAAAGTACTCGAAGCTAGTCTTCGCAAGGAAGGCTTAAATCAAGCCTTAGAGAGTCTTCTTAACGAGCGTGAGCGAGATGTATTGCGTCTACGCTTTGGACTGGATGACGGCCGTCAACGCACGCTTGAAGAAGTGGGTGGGGTATTTGACGTCACTCGTGAACGTATTCGTCAGATTCTACAAAGAGCCTTGCGAAAATTGCGTGAAAGCGATTCCACTCTATTGCAGGGCCTTTTAGATGAGTAATAGAAAAAATGTTCTCGTTAATCTAAATCCCCTTGGGGCTTAGGTGCTTGTTTGTTAGGTTTCTTTTTTCTCTGTCCCTCTTTAATGTTAAGGAAATGCTTATGCTTCTTACACCTGTTTCTCATCGTTTACGCACTCAAAGTCGTTTACAAAACGAGGAAGAACCCTCTAGTCAAGACGCTTCTTTTCAAGAACGCAGGCGAGAACAAAGCAAGCCTGCCGAAGAAGCAGACTTCTTTCTGTATGTAGAAACGCCTTCCCCCGCCTTGCAGCGCCGTGCCGTCCTCAATCAAGCCTTAAATCAACTGGAAGCCACACAAGTGGCGAAGCAATATTCTAGCCCTGATATGTTCTTGTCTGAACAGGTAGGCAACCCGCAAAAAGCGAAAGAACTTGTTGAAAAACAAAGCTTTGTGTTCGCTTTTATTGATGGAATGTTGCTTGCGGGAGTTTTCGCACTGGGTGACAATGCCTATCAAAGATTCACCAATAGGTATGACTATCAAAGATTAAGTGCCGAAGCCCATAGCCATGCGGCATTAGCTCCCTTAGCCAATGTCTCTGAAAAAAATGAGTTGTGGGGTGAAATCACCACCGCTTTGAAGGACAAATCCTTGTCGAACGAAGCCAAAGCCATACTGACCCGTATTCGAGCCAATGCGAATGCGTCTGTGGCTGATTTACATCATGCCTTGGCGGGCTTCAAACACCTTCAAGCACGTGAAGTTCTTGAAGGTGAACGACCGTTATTTTCTAAGTGGTTTCCGCTCTTAATGGGACTAGGTTCAGCTGCAGGGATCGTGTATTCCGCATATCGTCATTCGCCAGAAGCGGAAAAACGTCAAGTCGAAACCAATCGACGCAACCGAGCGATTTTAAACCAAGCCGGACGGGACATTACGGTGCTTCAAGCCAAGGAAAATTTCCCCGAATACTATAGTGCTTTGGCATGTTCTCAGTCAAGGCAAACGTAAACCCTTTAATCGATTCAAGGGAGTTTCCTTAAATCCACCGCCACCACTCATGCGGATGCCTCGTAAAACTTGCCCATGGATGCATCGATGCCACATCCTGCCACGACTGGCACGGATGCTTACTCTCATAAACGGCGTGATAACGTAACGTTTGACCTCCCACATCATGAGTTGGTAAACGTAAGGCTTGTAAACTGTGACTATCCACACATAACACGGTGACTTCACCTGTGGCAAGGGCATCTTCAAGGGTATGAAGTCGAGAAAGCGTCATCTCTTCTTGCCATGCGGTTTTTGCGTTTGCAAAGGCTCCCACCTGCGGACGCTCATAAGCAGGCAGGCCGTCGACGATCCAAATCAAGCGATGAGAGGGGTTCGTCGTTAAGTGGCGTTTCATCAGTTGAGGCATCAGAGGGAATATCTGAAAAGAGAGTGGCTTACAAATGGTTTTGATAGGCGTTGCTTTAAAAGGGGGTATGACCCATTGTAAGGCTTCTGCTTGAGGATGCGTCTTCCACAAACGCCGAGCTTCTTGCTCACTTAGCACCAGCTTCATGCTGGGCGAGTTCAGCCATAGGCGAGTTCGTTGCTTACGAGTGGCAGGGGCTTCATCCCCATTGAGAGTCGTAAAGTTCTCAAGCGGGGAAAGTTCCTCTGCTAAGCGTTGCACCAGCAGGCTATCACTGACGAGCAAAAGCCGTTGCGGATGCGTTGCCTCTTGCACCCACGCTAAGACGGCGAGCTTTAAGGCATCAAACGCCATGCAGGGGGTGGGAACTTTTGTTTTGCGATTTTCTTTGTGAGAGAATGAAAACATCATCCGTGCATCCTTGTCTAACAGTAGTCGTCCAATACTTTAGCATAAGTAATGCCTAAAAAGAATCAGAAAGAATTCTCATGAACGCCATAGAAACACAAAAAAACGACTCCCTCACTCTTCAGAAAATCGAAACGCCCCACGGTTTGCATGGCACGTTTAAAGTACCCGGAGACAAATCCATTAGCCACCGTAGTTTGATGCTGGCGGGGTTGGTTGATGCCACCAGCCAAGTGCGGGGCTTGCTCCCCAGTGCGGACGTCTTTTCCACCCGAGACGTCTTGCGTCAATTGGGGGTAGAAATCACGTTGGTCGATGAGTCGAGCGGGCATTGGCAAGTCAAAGGTTTAACGCAATGGCAAGAAGCCGACCACGTGCTAGATTGTGGCAATTCAGGCACGACGATCCGTTTGATGAGCGGATTGATTTCAGGGCAGAACCGTTATGCGGTAATGAGTGGGGACAAAAGCCTCGTCAAACGCCCGATGGGGCGTGTGATGAAGCCCTTGTCTCAAATGGGAGCCACATGGTTCGGCAAGCAACACAACACCCTTGCCCCCATGACCTTTGTGCCAAGTGAAAAGGGTTTGCAAGGCATTCATTATGTCATGCCGATTGCATCGGCTCAAGTAAAATCAGCGGTATTATTGGCTGGATTGTTTGCGACTGAAGACACCACGATTGAAGAACCCCTGCCCAGTCGGGATCACTCTGAACGTATGCTTCGTGCCATGGGGGCGGCTATTAGCGTCAATGACGCTGGCGTGATTCAGCTTAAATCTCGTCAAATTGACGTTTTAAAGCCCGTCGATTTTCTAGTACCTTCGGATGCCTCTTCCGCAGCCTTTCCCATGGTCGCCGCTTTATTAAGTCCGAACTCTGATATTCTAATTGAAGATGTGGGCTTGAATCCACAACGCATCGGCTTGTTTGAGGCGTTGAAGAAAATTGGTGCCAAAATCAGTATCGAAAATGAACGTGTCATCGGGGGCGAACCTGTGGGTCATGTTCGAGTGCAAGCGTCTGATCTTAAAGGCGATTTAACGCTCCAAGCCGTGGATATTCCTGCGATGGTGGATGAAATCCCCATTTTGGCGGTGGCTTGTGCGTGGCTAGACGGCACGCTCACCGTCAAAGGAGCCGAAGAGCTCCGTGCCAAAGAAAGCGATCGTCTGCTTGCGGTGGCGACTGAATTTGCCAAGCTTGGCGTAAAAGTCGAACTCTTTGAAGACGGCTTAGTCATGCAGGGCAATCCCGATTTGTGCTTGCCGAAAGACGCCACAACTCCTTTGAGTGCGTGGCACGATCACCGCATTGCCATGGCGTTAAGCGTGATGAATCTCATTCACAATCAGCGAAACCCCAAAAATGCTACGCTTTGGGACTTGGACGACCCGAGTATTGTGAACGTGTCGTTTCCGTCGTTTTATGCCTTGTTAAACCGCTTGCAAACCGTGTAAAGGAATGGCTTTAATGTATATTTACAATCCGTTTAATCCGAACCCGAGTAATTTAGTGACGCCTGAGCAAATGGCGAGTCCTTATACCCTATTTTGGAACCGTCTGTCGATTTTAATCAACGCCTTTCGAGTCCGCATTCTGCATAAAACCAAAATTCACTTCCGCACGCCTTTAAAGGACTTTGCCTTTTCTCCACGAACCTTGATTGTGTCGAATCATTCGCATAGCTTTGATATTCCCATTGTGGTGGGGGTCTTTCCGATTAAAACGTATTTTAGTTTTTTGGCGAAAAAGGAACTGTATGAGCATCCTTTCGGGCGTTTTTATTTTACGTCCACCGCCGTGGTTTCGGTGGATCGTAAAAAAGGCTTAGAAAAAAACACGCTAAAATCCATTAAAAACATTATGAATGCCCCTGATTGGGTCTTTTGCATGTTTCCTGAAGGCACTCGTGGTAACGGTGAAGAACTCTTGCCCATGAAAGAAGGGGCGGCTCAGTTGGGGAAGAAAAACCAAGCCGATTTGTTGCCGATGGGGATTTATATCAAGGACAAGAAGGCCTCTGTTGTGGTGGGGGAGTTGATTCCGTTTGACAGTGGTCGTTCGGTGGAAGACACCCATGCCTTGATTGAGGCAAGTATTGCCTCTTGCTTTGCGGAAGCGAAAACACTATATTAAGCGTGGACAACCGTAGGTTTTTGAATAGGCTTTTTGTAAGACGTGGGCTTGTGCTTACTGCGTTCAATGGGGTTCAGGGTGGTGTGATGTTTCTTTTCCCACCACGCCACCAGAGGAGCCCCTAAAATCAAGACCGCCGCTACCCCATCCACCAAGAAGGATAAGTTTTCACTGCGTAAAGCCGTTTTAATTTTAGGTGTAATGACTTTAACTTCCACAATGTTGCCTTCGGCATCTTTTTCAAGCAGGGTTTTATACTTACGATACGGCATTCTGAGTAAAGAGCCTAAACGATAAATCCCCAATAACCAGTCGTTCGACCAACTGGCGGCTCCCACGGCTTCAAGTACCGTACCCCCTGCTTCTTGGTAAGCCAGATTTTTAAACTTGGTACTTTGCTGTTTTTCGACATCGGTTCTTAGCCAAATTTGCTTGGCGGAACATAAAGCCCCTGTCGTTTGAAGTAAATTAGCGACCAATAAAGCAGGACGTGTGAAAATTTTCGCAATGTGATTTACGCCTAATGTTTCCGCAAGAGTTTCAATGCCTACGCCCACAATACCGCCGAAGGCTCCTGTCGTTTCGGCATGGAAAAGGTTACGTTGAATCTGAATGTTACGAGCATCGCCTTTGGCAAGTGAATCCACATGAAAGCGTTCAGGCAAACGGATTTGGTGAGAGGGCTTCACGACTTTTTTGCCAACTTCTTGTAATAGCTTACCCCCTGCTTGAATAGACGCCCCCGCTTGTTTGCTGGCGTGCTTAAGATCTTTGCCCACATAGGCAAAAAAGGCACGCATATTTTGATGGTCGGTGGGGGTTGCACTAAAAGTAAGGTAACGCTTTAGTAAATCACCATTAAGCCATGTTTTCATACCTGGTAAGCCTGTGGTTTGAAAAGGCTTAACGCGATTACCATGTTTTTTCGCTTCATTTGCCGCAGAAGTCACCCGATCGTTATAGCCCACCGCCGCTTCCGCCATTTCAGACAAATGATTCGCCACAAGCATGGCGGCTTTGGCATAAAAGCCATGCGACATAAAGACGGCGGGAAACGACGCCAACAACCCGATATTGCCTAGAATCAAGGTGGGGTTGTCATGTCCAATGGCTCGTTGCAGACTTGAAACGGTTTTAATGGCCCCTACGCCTGCGTAAAGGGCGTAACCTGCGTTGGTCATCCAATGGGATTTTGGGGTGGTTTTTTGTTTTTTGGCTTGTTTTTTTTCTTCTGGGGTGGAGCTGGGGGTAATGGTCGTCGGAAGAGACACCAAGTCCGCCTTGTCCAGATCAGAAGGGTAGGCTATGGGGGTAATATGGGGTGTATGGGGGGAGAGATGTTTATTCAGTAGTAAACATCGATAAGAATCACTCATCGGACAAACGCTTCCTGCAAATATGAAATAATGTGATGTGTTAGTGGGTGTAGTTCGAATAAGCCTTTAGTCAAAAGCTTTGTATCACATTCGTGTTGTAGAGAAAAGGAAAGAAAACGCAGTCATTTTTTTAATTCATTCATAGAGTTTAAGTAATTATCCATAATCTATCATAGACATAAAACGCTGTAAAGCCTTTTTTGTGCTAAAAACCTAATAAAATTTCATTGGACTTTACTTATTTTGGGTTATAATAGGTGTATTATTTGTTTCGTTGTCCCTAAAATACAGAGGAATCACGCTCGTGGCTCGTAAAACCCCCCTTGAAAAAATCCGTAACATCGGTATTGCTGCTCACATTGATGCTGGTAAAACCACCACAACAGAACGCATTTTGTTCTATTCAGGTAAAGTACACAAAATTGGTGAAGTCCACGACGGTAACGCTGTTACCGACTGGATGGAACAAGAACGTGAGCGTGGTATTACCATTACATCCGCTGCGATTACGACATCTTGGAAAGACTGTCAGATCAACATTATCGACACCCCTGGTCACGTAGATTTCACCATTGAAGTGGAACGTTCCTTGCGTGTGTTAGACGGCGTTTGTGCGGTGTTCTGTTCAGTCGGTGGCGTTCAGCCTCAGTCTGAAACCGTTTGGCGTCAAGCGGATCGCTACAAAGTGCCTCGTATGGCATTTGTCAACAAGATGGACCGTACTGGAGCCAACTTCACACGAGTCGTCGCTCAAATGCGGGATCGCTTAAAGGCCAACGCTGTACCCATTCAGTTGCCCATTGGCTCTGAAGAAAACTTCTTAGGCATGATTGATTTGGTTGAATTTAACGCCATTCGTTTCTATGACGATATTGGTAAAGATATTCGTATTGAAGCCATTCCTGCAGAAATGCTTGATGATGCTACGATTGCTCGTGAAGTGCTTATGGAAGCGGTTGTGGAACATGACGATGCGTTGATGGATCGCTACTTGGGTGGTGAAGAAATCAGCGTCGCTGAGCTTAAAAAAGCCTTGCGTCAAGCCGTCATTGATGTAAAAGTTGTGCCTGTTCTATGTGGCACCGCCTTTAAAAACAAAGGCGTTCAGCCCTTGTTGGATGCGGTTATTGATTACTTGCCAGCACCGAATGATGTGCCTCCGATTGAAGGGGTGGCAATGGATCATGAAACCAAAATTGTGCGTCATTCTCGTGATGATGAGCCATTTGCCGCACTCGCCTTTAAAATTATGACGGATCCTTTCGTGGGTCGTTTGACCTTCTGTCGTGCCTATAGTGGTGTAATGAGTGGCGGAAGCTACGTGATGAATGCTACCAAAGGTAAAAAAGAACGTGTGAGCCGTATCGTGCAAATGCACGCCGATGCTCGTGTGGAAATTGATGAAGTGCGTGCTGGTGATATTTTTGCTTGTGTGGGCTTTAAAAACACCACAACAGGCGACACCCTCACCGCTGAAGGTCAAGAGGTTATTTTGGAATCGATCTTTATTCCAGAACCTGTTATTGAAGTCGCGATTGAGCCAAACTCAAAAGCAGATCAAGACAAACTTTCTATGAGCTTGATTAAACTAGCTGAAGAAGATCCGACCTTCCGTGTGCGTGTGGATGAAGAATCCTCTCAAACGGTTATTGCAGGGATGGGTGAACTTCACCTTGAGATTATCGTTGACCGTTTGTTGCGTGAATTCAAAGTCAACGCCAGCGTCGGTAAGCCTCAGGTTGCTTACCGTGAAACCATTACCAAAATGGTGGAAGTCGAAGGTAAGTTCGTTCGCCAATCAGGTGGACGTGGTCAATTCGGACACGTTTGGTTGCGTTTAGAACCGCTTGAGCGTGGTACGGGTTATGTCTTTGAAAACAAAATCGTTGGTGGTGTGGTCCCGAAAGAGTTTATCGGACCTGTTTCCAAAGGGGTTGAAGAAGCCCTTAAGGGAGGCGTCATCGCTGGGTTTGAATTGATCGATGTGAAAGCCACCTTGTATGACGGTAGCTACCACGATGTTGACTCGAGCGAAATGGCCTTTAAAATTGCGGGTTCCATGGCGTTGAAAGCAGGGGTTCCTAAAGCGGGTCCTCAGTTGCTTGAACCGACCATGAAAGTGGAAGTTGAAGTGCCTGATGACTTCATGGGTGATGTCATCGGCGATCTTTCAAGCCGTCGTGGACGCATGGAAGGTATGGATTCCATTGCAGGAACAGGCAGCACGGTTATTCGTGCGACTGTGCCTTTGGGTGAAATGTTTGGTTATGCCACCGATTTACGCTCAAAAACGCAAGGACGCGGTACCTTCAGTATGGAGTTTGCACACTACGAACCCATGCCTACGAGCTTAGCCGAAGCCATGGCGACCAAATTTAAAGGTCATTCAGTCGAAGCTTAGTCCTTTATTCAATAAGGGCTTTTGTAAGAAAAAGCCCGCCGTCAATAGGGATGCGTTGTACAACAGAACGCATCCCTATTGTTTGACGTCAGAGACGCCAAGGCGAGTGACGAAATAGGTGATAGGTTAAAAATAGAAAGATCGGTTCTAAGCTCTTCAAAGAAAAAGGACGTTTTTTAAACGTTTGCTTATATAATGAGTATAACCCTTCCTTGCCGCCTTCGCTAGCATGAGCACTTTGGCTACACTTTAAAGTGTAAGGATGTCACACGGATTCGCTCATGGATATTTTTGTTGTCTTTATTAGAGGCTATTGTGAAAAAAACGTCCCTTTTATTTTTAAATGTCTTTCAGGAACTTCACGCCCTCTTTGGCACACCGCATTGCCCCAAGTGTAAAGTGGTGCAAGAGGCTTATGAAATTTGTTTTTCCTGTTGTGAAAGCTTGCAGTTTAAACCAGAATATCTAGATTCTATACAAGGGGATATATCCGTTTTACGATTATTTTCATGGAATCGTCGGATTCAACGTATTTGGTATGGTGTGAAGTTTTATAAGCGTTATGGACATTTGTTTTTGATTGAAACCGCTTTTAAGCAAGCCGTTTCGATGATGCCTCCTTTTGAAGAGGGACACCCCATTTGGGTCTTGCATCCGCCCTTTCAAGTAGGAAGAGCGAATGTGTTTGCCCCTTTTTTAGAACCGCTTTGTCAAAAGCACGGCTGGCGTTACTTTACAGATGCCCTTGAGTTTCAAGACGCCTTTCTAAATAGCCCCGATGAACGAAAGTCCCTGCACCATAGCCAGAGTATTTCGGAGCGAAAACAGTTGATGCAAAACCGCTTTAGGCTCAAGGCGTCTTTTGTGGAAGCGTTAAACCGTCAAAGCATCCAGCCTGTGCTGATTGTGGTGGATGACTTTATGACCACAGGCACGACGCTTGCCACGTGTTTAAGGCTTTTAGAAAATGCCTTAAGTAATAGGGAGCAAGGCAAGGATGCCAATCACGTCATTTGTGATAAAATAGAGTCTACTAAAGCACTGCTCCGCGCCATTGTCATCACCACGGTCCCGAAAACCTCGTCACCTGAAGCAAGACAATTTTAATTGTATAGGACGTTTACCCCATGAATCCCTCCAAAAAAACTCTAAAAATCGGTATGATCGGCTTAGGCACGGTCGGGCAAGGCACGTATAAGCTCATTCAACGCTTGCCTCAGCTTGAAGTCGTCGCTGTTGCGGTGCAGAATCTTGAAAAAGATCGAGGCATCGACGATTTGGATACTTCCCTGCTTACGCTGGATGCTCATGCGGTAGCGGTGCATCCTGATATTGATATTTTGATTGAAGTCGCTGGAGGCGTTGAAGGCACCAAAGCATTACTCGAAGCCGCCATTCAAGCAGGCAAGCATGTGGTCACCGCCAATAAAGCCCTCATCGCTCAACATGGACCTGAACTCTTTGCCTTAGCCAGAAAGCACGACGTCAGTCTACTCTTTGAAGCAGCGGTTGCGGGTGGTGTGCCAATTGTCACGCCATTAAAAATGGGTTTGGCATCGAACCAAATTGAAGAAATCGCAGGCATTTTAAACGGCACGACCAATTATATTTTGACTCGTATGATGCAAGACGGCTGGACCTATGAGGATGCACTCGACAAAGCCAAAGCCTTGGGATACGCCGAAGCCGACCCCAGCAGTGATGTTGAAGGCTTTGATGCCGCCTATAAAATTGCCATTTTAGCTGGGCTTGCCACAGGGCATTGGGTCAATGTCAAAGATATGACGGTGGAGGGCATTACGCCGATTACCCCACGAGAAGTGGATTATGCCAAGCAATTTGGTTACACGATTCGCTTGGTGGCGTTGGCTCGCTTGAAGAATGAACGCCCCGATGTGCGTGTGCATCCGATGTTGGTACCGAATGAGCATCCGCTTTCGAGCGTGCATAATGAGTATAACGCCATTTGGGTGCGTGGCGATGCCGTCGGTGATGCCATGTTTTCAGGCAAGGGAGCGGGTGAGCTTCCCACAGCGAGTTCAGTCATGGGCGATGTCTTAGCCATTGTAGCCGATTTAGAAGCAGGCAACACTAAAACGGCTGCTGGTATGATTTTAGACTTGAAAGAGCCTGCGGTTTTACAACCCATTGGCGAAACCACGAATCGTTATTATATTCGTATGACTACCGCCGATGAACCGGGGGTTTTAGCGGCGTTGGGAACCGCCTTTGGCAATGCAGGCGTGAGTCTGGAGTCCTTTTTGCAATTGCCGAATCCGCAAAACAATCCGCACACGAGCTTGATGGTGGTCACGCACATCGCCCAAGAATCGTCGGTGCAGGAAGCACTCTCCGCCATTCGCTCGCTCGCTTCAACCCGTGCCGTGGACTGTGTGCTTCGGGTCTTGTAAGCCTATATGTATAAACCCGAAATGATAAGTGGTTCAGATTTGGGTTCTTGATGAATGGTTAGATCTCCCAGCCATTCTTGAGATAATTTTCGAACTTCAGTCTCATTCAATACCATTACATTATGATCGGCAGCGTCTGATATTCCTTCACCTTTATATTTCCTTGCCCCTAACCGTTCGTAAAACCTACTTAAAGGAGGTAGGCTTACCAACTTTCCTTCACGCATCACATTAGAAGCGATCTGATCAGGCAGTGGCTCTAATATGAAGTTAGATCCTTTGCTTAGTTCCTGCTGAAAAATTAAAGCCATTAAGGATCTTCCCACTTTGGAAATGTAGGACCCCACAGTGGAGATTTGACACCATCTAGAGTTAGTCTGTGCAGCTGTAGCGGAAATGAAGCCAGCTACTTTTGAATCAGAAATGGCGATTAAGTGTCTATTTGTAATACCAAACTCTTCTAAGTTGCGAGATTTAACAAAAAGGTTAAACACCGCAAAAAGATCACTCACACTACACCCTTGTTCCATAAAAGAACGAGCTTGCTCCGAACAGTTTTCTAGCTGTGCTAAATCCTCTTGAAAATGGGGGTCGCTTGGATGGACTTCAAATATGTGAATCAAACCTTTCCCATTTTTTTGAGCTATATCAGCAATATGTAAAGATCCTTGACGTTGCTGAACAGTAGGATGAGTATTCATGGATTTTAGTGTTGAAAGCATCTAGATTTAACCTTTGTTTATTAGAAAACAAACTATACTTAAAATAGTAAATAAAAATCTACCCTGTGTCAATAACATCTTATATCTATGCTAAAATGTTACATATCGTCACTTTACAAAGGACACAGACCCATGTACGCAGGCATTTTAAATCAGTATCAAGACCTCTACGGCTTTGGCGATGACTACCCTGTTGTCAGTCTCCATGAAGGCAATACGCCTTTGATTCCTGCCTTACGGCTCGCCAACTGCTTAGGCGTGGAAGGCTTAAAAGTCTATCTCAAATACGAAGGACTCAACCCCACAGGCAGTTTCAAGGATCGTGGTATGACCTATGCCGTGTCTCAAGCCAAGTACGACGGTGCCGAAACCGTTGTTTGTGCCTCTACAGGCAACACCTCCGCCGCTTGTGCCGCTTATGCCACACGAGCCAGATTGAAATCGCTGGTCATTATTCCTGAAGGCAAAATCGCCTTAGGCAAGTTGAGCCAAGCCCTGATGTACGGAGCCAGCATCATCGAAATTGCGGGTAATTTCGACCAAGCCCTCAACATCGTGCGGATGCTCGGTGAGCGTGACAAACGCCTAGCGGTGGTCAATTCCATTAACCCCTTCCGCATTTTAGGGCAACAATCAGGGGCGTGGGAAATCTGCGATGCCCTTGGTCAGGCCCCTGATCAATTCTTCATTCCTGTGGGTAATGCAGGCAACATCACGGCGTACTGGGCAGGGTTTAAGAAATATCACGACTTGGGCAAAATCAGCCAGCTCCCTGTGATGATGGGCTATCAAGCCGAAGGAGCCGCCCCGATCGTGCGTGGTCATGCGGTGGAGCATCCTGAAACGGTGGCGACGGCTATTCGCATTGGTAACCCTGCGAGTTGGCAAGGGGCAACCGATGCCAGAGACCAAAGCGGTGGACACATTGATTTAGTCACGGATGCCGATATTTTAGGGGCGTATTCATGTCTCGCTCGGCATGAAGGTGTGTTTTGCGAGCCAGCATCCGCAGCGAGCGTGGCAGGTTTGATGAAAGCTTGTGCGGAAGGGCGTGTGAAGCCTCATTCAACGGTGGTGTGCATTTTAACAGGCAACGGCTTGAAAGATCCAGATAATGCGGTCTTGGTCGGGACGAAAGAGGTGGCTCGGGTGAGTCTGCCTGCAGACGAATCCGCCATTTGCGAGTATTTGGGGGTGTAACCACCAAATCTAGGCTCCTAGAATAGCCTAACGTCTGCTTAATTCTTTAAAATACTATATCAGCAAATGGATGATTTACGCCGTCGTCACTTGCCGAGTTTGCCGTCTTTTGCTAATCTAGGGGAATCAGAAATCTATGATAGATAAGGGAGTCCCTATGATTTTTAATCTTCTAAATGCCTCATTGTCTAAATCTTCGGATGTTCAACATCCCCACCCACTAGACAACGTCTGCCAAGATGCGAAAGACTTTTACGCACGAGGCTGGCTCTTTGGGACATCAGGCAATTTTTCCATACGAGGGCATGAAGACAATGGGGGCGATGAAAACACCTACTGGGTGACCGCCAGCGGTTTAGACAAGGGGAATCTAAGCGTAGAAGATTTTATACATCTTGGGGCTGGTTTGACTTACGTCAACCCCAACGAAACACGCAAGCCTTCCGATGAAAGCTTGGTGCATGAAGCGATTTATCAACATATTGAAACGGCAAACGTCGTCTACCATGTGCATCCGCCGTATGGCACGTGGTTGTCTCGTTACCAAGCCCCCCAAGTGACACTGATCAACCTGCCTGCCATTGAAATGATCAAAGGCTTGGGCTTGCCGACGCATGAAGTGGAGGTGGGCTTGCCTGTTCTACCCAATACGCAATCGATGCAAGACTTATGCACGGTGCTTGACCCCTTGTGGGACGCCTTAATGATTCCTGCTTTTTTCATTCAAGGGCATGGGCTTTACGCATGGGGGGCGACGCCTCAAGAGGCGAAGCGTCATGTGGAAATACTGGAATTCCTGTTTCAACAACAGGTTTGGGACAAGCTCTATGAAGGACGGCTTGCCAGTGCCGACTAAGAACCTGTGGGTGTTTACAGGCAACCGTGCGGAATACGGTTTGTTGTATCCTTTACTGGTGGGTTTGCACGCTCACGTTAATTTTGAAGTGACATTGCTCATCGGGGGCGAGCATCTGCATAATGCGGAAAGTTTCGCTGAAACACAAGAGCTACAAGGCATTCAACCCTTTATTTTAAGCCTTCCTAAAGGGACGTCTCATCAGGTTTCTTCACAAATCAGTTCGCATCAAATCGCTATGACTCACGCCTTTGAAGCACTTTCAACGCCTGATGCTGTGCTTGTGTTGGGGGATCGTATGGAAGCGATGGGTATTGCGTTGGCGACTTTTTCGCAAGGCGTACCGTTGGTTCACCTCGCTGCAGGGGATCTGACGCAAGGCGGTTGTGTGGATGATCGTCTTCGTTTTGCGATTTCAAGTTTGGCAACCTATGCCGTTTGTTTTTCAGAAGAGAGTCAAGCACGCCTCCTTCAACAAGGCTTATTAGAGGCGTCTCACGTTCTAAAAAGTCCGTCTCTGGCGGTGGATAACGCTTTAAATGTGACGGCTATTTCTCGTGACGCCTTTTGTCACGACGTGGGCTTGAATCCTCAAACGCCTTTTTTGCTCTTCACACAACACCCTGTGGGTGGCGAAGGTAAAACCAGTGTGGATTATTTCAACGCTAGCCTTGAGGCGTTGGCGTCTTTAGAAGACGTGCAAGTTTTGGCGACTTACCCCAATCAAGATGCCCATGGCGATGATTTTTTAGCGGTCATTGAGCAATCTCAACAGACCCGTTCACAGATTCACTGGGTCAAACATTTGGGAGCCGAACGCTATCAGCAGGCGTTGCATCATTGCGTTGGTGTTGTCGGCAATTCAAGTTCAGGGCTTTATGAGACGGCGTTTTACCAAAAGCCGTGCTTGAATATCGGCAATCGTCAAGCAGGTCGAGAACGAGCGAGCAATGTACTCGATTGTGATTATGGCGTGGAAGCGGTATCTCAAGGTTTACAGACCTTATTATATGATGTGGATTTTCATCAGCAGGCGAAAGGGGCAGTGTCGCCTTTTGGATCCGAAGCCAGTGTGCCAACTATTGTAGCGTTTTTAGGGGAACTGTTGTAGAATAAGTAAACGACTATGATGAAAAGGAATAAACCATGTTTTTTGGTGTCTATCAACAACTGCAACAACAAAATCCCACAGGGGCAAGCACTCTTTTAAGTCCTGAATCTGCCTTGCTGGACTGGCCTGCTTCGTTTAGCTCGCCGTGGCAAAGCTTTCCGCAGACGCCTACGGTGCAATGGTCGCTAGAAATTGGGGGCGATGTGCAAGACGCCAAGCAAGTCACTTATGTCGAATTGAGTGCGTTGCCGATTACGTACCAAGTCAAGCGGTTGGCTTCTAAACACGGATGGGCGTTTAAAGCCGAATGGCATGGCATTACCGTTCAACAATTGCTCAATCAAGTTTCGCCTCAAGGGGATATTAACTTCCTTGAAGTGGAAGACGTAAACGGACAAACGGCGGTATTTCCTTTAGCCAGCCTTTTGAAAAATCAAGCGTTGTTGGTTTTACATCAAGGCACACAACCTCTTTCCCCTTGGCACGGAGGCCCCTTACGTTTTATGGCGTTTGATTATGTCGCTGAATACAATTTAGGGCAAGTTAAAGCCCTTCGTTTTTTAAAAACGATTAGTAAAGAAGCCAAAGCCTTCAGTGACGCTCAACTGGTCCCCGCGGGCAAGTATTATTGTTATGATCTCAAAGAACTCAAGGATAACCCCAAAGCAGGCGAGCTCAAAGGCTTTTAGCATTCTCTCTGCAAGATCCTCAAAATAACACATGCTATCATTTGAATTGTGTTTAATTTAGAATAGTTTTTTAAGGACAGTTTTATGTGACTGCTTAAAAATAAGGTATCCTCGAATGAACGCGTCTTCGACAAACGATAATACGGCTTGGTTGGTACTAGAAAACGGGGCTATTTATGAAGGGAACTCCATAGGCAAACGAGGCGAGACTTTCGGCGAACTCGTCTTCAACACGGCTTGTACAGGCTATCAAGAGATCTTGACCGATCCGAGCTATAAAGGGCAAGTCGTGATGATGACATCGCCTGAAATCGGTAATACAGGTATCAATACTGAAGATATGGAATCTGCCGCTATGCACGCCAGTGGCTTTGTGGTGCGTCGTTTGAGCAAGGTGACCTCTAACTGGCGAGCCGCAGGATGCCTCGATACTGCCTTGAAATACGCAGGCATCGTGGGGATTGAAGGGGTGGACACCCGTGCCATTACTCGTGCCGTTCGTAGCGAAGGAGCCTTAAAATGCGGTATTACCACTCAAGCTCACCGTCTACAAGCGTTTTTGGAAGAAGTTAAAGCTCAGCCGAGCTTAGATGATCAAGATTTGGTCTTCCAAGTCTGCACCCCTAAGGCGTATACCTTAAAAGGCACGCAAATAGACGGGCATTTATACGCCTTGAACCGCTTGGTTGCGGTGGATTATGGCATCAAGCAAAACATCTTACGGCAGTTACAAAAATTGGTCGCTGAAATTGTTGTGTTACCCGCAACAGCAACCTATGACGACGTTTTGGCGTATGCTCCTGACGCCGTCTTTCTGTCGAATGGACCTGGGGATCCCCGTCGTTTAGGGGGAGCCGTCACGCTTGCCAAGCGTTGTATTGACAGCGGCATGCCGATTTTTGGCATTTGCCTAGGACATCAGATTTTGAGTTTGGCGTTGGGGCTTTCGGCTGAAAAAATGCCCTTTGGACATCATGGAGGCAACCACCCTGTGAAAGACGTCGAATCGGGCGTGATTTACATCACCAGTCAAAATCATAGCTACGGCGTCTGCCCCCCGACCGATGCTCACTTGGCACAAGACATTGTCATCACGCATGTGAATCTCAACGACGGCACGGTTGAAGGCATGCGACATGCATATTTACCTGTAATGAGCGTACAGTTTCACCCTGAAGCTTCCCCTGGACCTGAAGAAGCCAGCGTGATTTTTCATCAGTTTGTAGACGCCTGTGCGAAGGCTCAAAGCAAGACGGCTCCCGCTGAAATTGTGGTGTCTTAGCCAATGACGCAAATCGGTTATACGATTCTTGTGGTGGATTCGGTTGAAGAAAGCCTTGCTTTTTGGACAGAAGGACTGGGTTTTCGCCTTGAAAAGCTTAGTGCTGTGAAAGGTTATCAAACGCTACGTTCTTCAAGTGGTCAAACCTTTGCGTTGGTGGAAGCGTCTGTTTTAGAATCTTATATCGATTTACCTGTTTCGTTACCGCTTGTTGAGCAGGGCAAGTGGAAGAATCCACTGTTTTTGAGCCTAGAAGTCGACGATCTAAAAAGCACGTTAGATCGCCTTAAGCCGTTTCAGATACAGATACTAAAAGCCCCCAGTCTAATGCCATGGGGAGCCACCGTCGCCTTTGTCCAAGATCTTCAAAGCGGTCTATGTTTTGAATTGATGCAAAAAACGCTTACTCTTGAGCCGAACTAGACGGAGCCGTCGACAATTGAAGCAGTTCTTTGACCATGCGAAAATTGATGAGCTTGGCCTGAAAGAGACTCGCAACAGCTTGCACCTGTTCAGGATGCCCCTCACATTTGGCGGACAGACGGAAGAACTCATCCATACTATAATTGATGGCTTGGCTGGGAGCCACTTCAGGCGTTGAAGGCGTTTGAGCGTTCATCATAAGCGAAATCCTTCATCTCTTAAAAGGTGCGTATGCTTAGTATAACGCTTTTGGAAGAAATTTTCACAAAAAAGCCCCTTCCTACACCCATTAAAGGACGCGTGTGCTGCTGTGTTTCCACCCTGACACGGTTCGCTCCAATGAATGTTGTAAGTTGGGGTATCTTCATTGTAAGTTGCCCATGCCTTTTTTGCAAGTGACAGTATGACGATTAGAAATTAATCATGTCGTTATTCTACAACCAGTTCGGGATACGGTCTAAGGCGAGAAGATCCTGCACGGATTCACGCTCGACCAGCAAGCCGTGCTTGCCGTTTTCTACCAGCACCATCGCTGGACGTCCAATACGGTTATAGGTCGAAGCCATCGTATAGTTATAAGCCCCCGTGCCGAAAACCAGCAAGAGATCCCCATTGCCCATGCGAGGCCCTTTAAAGTGACGCAAGACGACATCTCCACTTTCGCAGTACTTGCCCACGACCCTTACGGATTCTGTGGCAATGGCTTTGCCCAATTGACTCACCACACACGCCGAGTATTCCGCTTGGTACAAGGCAGGGCGGATGTTGTCTCCCATACCGCCGTCCACAGAAATATAGGGCAAGGCACCTTCGACTTCTTTTCGTCCGCCCACGGTGTAAATCGTCACCCCAGCACGAGCCATCAAGCTTCGCCCTGGTTCAAACAACAAGCGAGGCAGTGGGTAATCCAAGGCTTCCGCCGAAGCCTTTACAGCTTCAACGACCGTTTGAATCAAGGTGGGAATCGGTAAGGGGGTGTCCGCATGGGTGTAGGCAATGCCCCAACCGCCGCCTAAGTCTAAGTCAGGCAAGGTAATGCCGTATTGTTGACGAATACAATCCATTTCCGTAAAGAAAATCGTGACTAAATCTTGATACGCCCGCAATTCAAAAATCTGCGAGCCGACATGCCCGTGAATGCCTTTGAAGTCTAGCGCTTCGGGATGCTTCAAAACGGCGTCTAGGAGTTCATCGACTCGAGCGAGGGGGAATCCGAACTTGGAATCATTCTGCCCTGTTTTGATGTAATCATGCGTATGGCATTCAATCCCCGGTGCTACACGAGCCAGCACATTAACTTTTACGCCCTTGGCTTTGGCGATTTTGGCGACTCGTTCAATTTCATCGAAGTTGTCTAGGATAATGCGACTCACCTTGTGATCAATCGCTAAAGCAATTTCTTCTTCAGACTTTAAATTACCGTTAAACACGATTTTGTCGCCCGAAATGCCCGCTTGAATCGCCGTCATCAATTCCCCAGCGGAAACGACGTCACAGCCTAAGCCTTCGCTGGCAATGAGCTTGGCTAAACCTAGATTAAAGTTCGATTTACAGGCTAACACCACTTGATGCCCTGCCGTGTAGTGCTGGTTCAACGTTTCTTGATACTCACGACAGGCCTGACGTAAGGTTTCACCATCAATAACGTACAAAGGCGTGCCATAGGTTTTGGCAAGTGCGGCGACAGAAACGCCCCCAATGCTGGCATCACCGAGCGATTCTTTAAAACTGAGGGGGGTCATGGCCTGTCCTTGCCATGTTTGGGTTTGCGTTGTCATGTCAAGATCCTTCGCTTGTTTAAATGTATAAGCTTCTTCATTAAAGCGTCAACATACGGACTTGACAAGTGGCTAGCCATTTATCTCGTTTTAGTGTAAACTATTTGAAAGTCTATATTTAATGATATTGAGGAAATCCGTATGAATGCTTCGACGCTGAATACTACGCAAAGCTATCCTTACGCCACGTCGTATGTGTGCCAGTTATTTCAGATTCAAGAAAGCACGCTCAAAAATTTGTCCCAAGTCTTGAAGTTGAGCCCTCAACTCGATGCCACAAGCCAGCAACTTCATTTCGCTCAAGCCGATGTAGATGTACTTAAACGAGCCATTGAATTGCATCGTCAAGGCAAGCCTTTGTCTGAAATCGTGCAGTTGTTGACGACAACCTCTACAGCGATGCAATTCACGCCGAGCTATAGCCTCCATGAAGCCAGCCCTATAGAAGTCGATGCCACCAATAGCGGTATTTCTTCTGTGGTGGAAGCCATTACGCATTCGAAGGAATACATTTTAAACGAGATGTCTCGTTTGTTGGACGACCGTCTCGCTGGGTTGGACGAAGTAGTCGTCGAGCTCATTCGCACCAAAAGCGAAAACGATGCCTTGCGGACGAAGATTAACGCCTTGAGTAAAGAAAAGCAAGAGCTGCTAGACGAAGTAGAATCCTTCAAACCTGTGCAGTTCGGCTTTTACAAGAAGGTTCGTAAGTAGAATGCAACATCTTCTGTAAGATTTGGTGAAATAGGTCTAAGAAGTACATAATCTGAACTTGTGAGGGGTGGGCTTTATTCCACCACTACGTTGCGGGTCTTTGTTTTTGCAGAACTTTCTATAGTCTTACTATTGCATCGAACCAACTTAGATTGAGTTTAATTCAAATGAACAGTACAAGCACGTGCTGTGTTTTTGTAACGGGATGTCCCCCAGTATAGTGGCGTTTAAGCACTAGGCGACGGCTTGAAAATAGGTCATACTGAAACAGAGTGGGCTCTTGAAAATGGATGAAAATGGTCTGTTTGAAGCGGGAATCTTCCCCCATTTTCTTTACTTGTGTGTCAAAAAACGGGGTTTTGTGTGTCAAGAAAGAGGGTTCTGTGTGTCCAAAAACGGGGTTTCGTGTGTCAGAAAGAGGGGTTTTGTGTGCTAAAAAAGAGGGTTTCGTGTGTCAGAAATCGAGTTTTGTGTGTCGGTAATTAAGCCTTTTTTTAGGTGTTTCTCACACTTTCATGTACAATAAACATAGCTTACCCAATCCAAAGGAAGACTCATGCGTCGTTCAAACCCTGCCAAACACCAAAGCCCTCTGGCAAAAACACTGTGGACGCTCCTCTTTTGGGTGGCGTTATTGGCAACCATTGCTAGCTCTACATGGGCGTGTCTCCCTGAAGCGTGGCAGTCGTGGGATCCCCAGCATAGCACGTTGGAAGGAACCGCTCATACGGAAAAGGTGTATAACGCGGAACAGCCCAAGGCACGACGCCTACTCGTCGAAGCCCTGCAACAGATTGAAACCCTGTATGCGGATGAACACTTCAATCACCAAAAACTCGATCGCTGGAAAGACCGCTATTACGACCAAATCCAAAATATCGACGATGCCTTTGTGGCGATAGAATCAACTATAGCAAGTCTAAACGACCCCTACACCCACTTTTTTAGACCCGACCAATACGCCGAGCAAAATATGGCGTTATCATCCAAACTATACGGCATTGGCGTTGAAATTAGCCTTGTGGATGATGCCATTACGATTATGAACTTGCTCCCCAATTCGCCAGCGATGGCGTGTAAATGTCTGCAGATGGGCGATGTTATTACGCATATTGATGGGGTGAGCGTTCAAGGCTGGACGACCATGAATGTCGCCAAACGTATTCGTGGCAAGAAGGGTACGTCGGTGATTTTGACGATTAAACCCCCTGACGCCAAGCCTGAAAAAGTCAAAGTCATTCGAGACGAGATTGACTTGCTTCATGTGCAAGTCATCGATGTGCCGAAACACCCTGATCTCGGCTTTATTCGCTTGCAATCCTTTATGGGAGCAGGCATCGCCAACGAGTTTCGCCACGCCCTAGATGCCGTGAGAACTCGCCCGTACTTGATTATTGACTTGCGTAATAACGGCGGAGGCATGCTCAGCAACGCCATTGAAATTGCCGATTTCTTTTTAGACGAGCAAGTCATTGTGCAAGTCGACGGTAGGGGTAGCACTTATGACCGCATATACAAGGGGCATCGAGGCACCGTTTACGACGGCAAAGTCGCGGTACTCATTAATGAAGGTTCAGCGAGTGCGAGCGAAGTCTTGGCGGGTGCCTTGCATGAACAGAAAAATGCTCTGCTGGTGGGACGCCAAACGTTCGGTAAAGGTATGGTGCAAGAAGTCGTGCCGTTAGAGGCTTACCCTGTGGGGCTAACTTTGACAGTTGCCCATTATTTGACGCCTAAAGGGCAGGATTTGAACCATGTGGGTTTAACGCCTGATCTGAAGTTGGCGGAACAACGGATTCGTCAAGCGTCTAAAAAAGGCGAGGATGTCGTTTTGGATGAAGCGATTCGAGTGCTTAAGGCGAACTAGGCGTTTGTTTTTAGGCGTGCTTGTGATGCATGTTTTTTCGGGTTTTTTCGTTTGATGCTCGCCAGAATGGCATCGGTCTTCAGTAGTGCTGTTCGCTCCAACAACCAGCCCGCTAGATACATGGAAACCCCTGCAGAAAACAAGGGGACTCCGACACTACGCACGTTTTTCATACCAGCCTTCATTTGTTCAGGCAATGTTTTTAAGGTAGGGTCAAACGCCAAATAAGGTAAAATTTTTCGCATGCCTTTTTGAAGTACGTTCGGACGAAAACCCTCTTCTTCAAGGGATTTAATTACCGTTTCTGCCCCTAATGCTCTGGGTGACTTCATGATCGACTTACGTTTGCCGATGATGATTTGAAAGGCGTGGCTCAAGGCTTTTATGGGCCCCGTCACATGGGGTTTGTCTACCGAATAGCCAAACAACGATTGTACAGGTCTGTCTGTTAAAATGTTAAGCACGTTGATTAAGCCAAAGCTTAGGCCAAAACCAGCCACTTCTCGGGTAATGGTCATTAATGCTTGTTCTTTGGCATATTCCGCCTTTTCAGGGGCTTGATTTATTTGGGCCGCTTGAGCTGCTTTCAACGCCATATCCACACGAGCCGCTACCAGAAAAATAGAGGCGATCGGGGCTAAAGCGATCTTGAAGAAGGTGGTGTCTTGAAACAAGGAGCGTCTAGCATTGATACCAAGTTCTTTCAATAACTCACATTTAGTGCCTACAAAGCGTTGTGCTTTTAGACTTTCCAAGCCTTCTAGCCCTTCTTGAAAAGGGTTCTTGGAAGGGCTGGGTGGGGACGTATTTTGATGCGACGTTGGCGGAATCCGTGTCATCATAGACGCATCCCTCCTTGTGAGGCATAGGCGTAGTTGGGCTGAAGCACAGGGGCATCGGGTTTTAGTTTGGTGTTGGCTTTATTCTTGAACATTAGGGGCGTGGCGATTTTCACCAAGGGGGGTTCGATCTTTTTACGTAGCAGGCCGTCATTGAGCCACTGCCAAACAATCCCACTAAAGAGGGTTGAAAAAACCAAGCCCCCTAACATTGCATAGCTATTGGTTTTCAGGTTATTACTTCTGAAGAACGTTTCAAGACTTTTCCATTGGGCAGAGGGTAGTTTGATGTCAGGGTTTAAGTGTTCTAAGGCTTGTACAAAACGATGTTGTTTGCCTGCTTCAAATAAGTTTTTATGTAAGGGGTTTTTAAGGGTGTTTAATCGTCGTTGAGCCTCTTCGCTTGGGAGGCCTTGTAGTTCTTTGAGCGACATTTTTTGATTGAAGGTATAGAGGAAGGCTTTTTGGATGTCTGGCGTATTTAAGGCGTGATGAGCTTCTAGAAAGGCTTTGGGGTGACTTTGGGGGTGCAGTTTTTGGGCGATTTTAAAGCCGGCATCTTGACCTAATGCGATAAACAAAAACCCTGCAGGTACCCCTAAACCTTCCATGAACAAGCGTTCAGAGAAGGTTTGGACTTTTTGATCGTTGCTATCACCTTCTTTGGTGTTGAGGGTGGGGTAGTCGGCGACGCATCGCATGGCACCTACTAAAAAACGCCCCAGCATCGAAGATGCCAGCAGGAAAGTCAAGCTGTCTCGATTGGCTTTAGGGATGAACGTTATCACCGTTGGGAAGGCGTCCGCACATCGTTGCTTTAAAGTAGAAAAGCCTGACACAAATAAATAGTCTCCAGTTTAAGAAAGGGCTTATGAAACGTGTTGTGAAAACAAATTGTTAAGATAAACGCAAGAGAGGTCGTATCAAAAAGGCGTTTAATTTGTCGCATAAGCCCTAGATTTATAGTCCAATAATAAGCGAAAGGGATTGAAAAAACAATAAACAGCCCCTTTTTTATTACGAAATTAAAAGAAGGGGCAAACACCCCTTCTTTTAAAATGAGGCGACTGTGAAAGCCGTTTTATACCGAGAGCTACTTAGCTGCTTTTGCAGTAGGTACTTGCTTCCAGTTGGCCGCCATGATGATTTTGTAAGACTTCAATGCCATGTCTTCCACTTCACCGAGTTCGTTTGCACCCATGATCAAGGCACGCAAGGGAACTAAGGCACGAGCATCTTTAATTTGACCAAGGGCAGAAGCGGCACCAGAACGTACCAAGATGTTTTCGTCTGCGTCTTCTAAGGTTGCCACTAGTGCAGGCACGGCATCTCCGAAACCCAATTTACCCAAGGATTGAACGGCATAAATACGAACATTTACCCATTCGTCATTAAGCATTTCAACCAAAGGCATCACCGCAATGGGGTCACCGAGTTCACCTAAGGCACGCGTCGCGTCACATCGTACGTTGACACGTTCGCTTTTAAGGCTGTCGATTAAAGGGGATGCGGCGATACGGCCAATTTCAATTAAGGCATCAGCAGACGTCACGCAGACTTGTGGATTTTCATCACTCAAGGCTTCAACCAAAGGCATAACGACTTCTTGACCACCCAATCGACCCAAGGCACGAGCGGCACGCACACGAACATCCACATTACGGTCTTCACGCAAGGATTCAATCAAGTGAGATGTTGCGGAAACATCACCCAATTCACCCAAGGCACGAGCCACATAGAGACGGACGGAACCGTTTTTGTCATGCTTAAGGGCATGAATTAAAGGTGCAACAGCGGCAGAATCACCCAACTCACCCAAGACACGAGCAGCGTTATAACGAACCTTTTCGCTGGTGGAGTTTTCTAAATCAAAGACCAACTGGTCGAAAGATTTAACGTTTGCAGACTTGCTTTTAAGTGCGGTCAATGTACTTGCCATCATAAATGGGCTGAACCTCCAAATGGTTTTATTAACTGTTAAACACATCACAAATAATTAGGACGGTGAATAAGGAATAGGTAAATGATTTATTTTTGTATACACACCACTTACGTATTGGCATAAACACCGCGGAATCAACTATTTATGCGTTTTGTTACATTTGCTTAACGGTTTCTTAAGAAAAGGTTAAGCGTGACATCAAATAAAGACAACAAAGGTGAACCGTTCTAGGTTTTTATCGCTGTTTCGATATAAGTACACTAACATTTTTTAAGGGATTCGTCTAATACTAAAACTCATTTATCTGAAGGAAATGTGTATTTAATACACGAAGTTTCCCCTTGACAAGTTCTAAGACTATGATAGATAGACAACCTTCTAAAAAATACATCTTCACAGATTCGTCTTAAAACTCTGTTACATAGCGTTACATATGGATACAATTGAAGCCCCCTCTTTTCTTTCTAGAGAAGACTAGTTTTTTTAAATGGTTTGTGATATAAATAAAAAAACTCTTTCAAATGTTTACTACTTTTATATGTAGATTAACAAGCCTGCAATTTATAAACTAAGGAGCGTTCTTCCATGATGGTTCAATTCGATGTCGCCCGAGACGATATTTTACAAGCTGTAAACTCCGTGCAACGAGCCACCGCTACCCGTGTGATTCAACCCATTTTGTCAAACATTTTGTTTGAAGCGTCTGAACTGGGCACCTTGCGTTTGTCTGCCACCGATTTAGATTTTTCTTTACAAACGCTTATTAAAGCCGATGTGGCGACATCAGGCAAAACGACGCTATCCTCTCGTGTCTTGTCCGAAATTTTGGCGAAGCTGCCTCCCAAGTCTATCGTGACCTTTCATGTCGATGTGAACGTGCAAAGCTGTAAGCTTTCTTGCGGTTCCGCCACCTTTGAGCTTCGCACCCTGCCTGCTGAAGAGTTCCCTGCGATCCCCGCAATCGATCCTGCTGTAGCTGTTGAGCTGGACTTAGATGCTTTGGTTCGTGGCATCAAGCAAAGTGAGTTTGCGGCGTCGAAGCAAGATTCTAACAATATCTTAGGTGGGATTTACTTTAAATTGAGTGGCGGTGTTTTAGATATGGTGGCTACCGACGGATCTCGTTTGGCTCGTCACACCGAAGCCGTTGAAACTGGTGATAATACGGCAAGCTTAGCCCACATTATCCCGGCGAAAACCTTGCAAGAATTTCAAAAGCTCGTTGCTACTTTTGGTAAAGCCGACGGTGAAAAAGTCGCTATTGCAGTGAAAGACGGGCAAATCTTCTTGAGTACGGAACGCTATAATGCGGTGTCTCGCTTGTTAGACGGTCAATACCCTCGCTATGAGCAGTTGATCCCTAAAGAATGTAATATTTCTGCCGTGATGAACCGTGTCGCTTTAATGTCAGCTTTAGATAGAACCTCTGTTTTGGCGAATGATCGCACGCAGATTGTGAAGATGAACTTTGCGAATGATCAAGTGCGTTTCGCGGCGGATACCCCTGATGTCGGCAACTCTCACGATTCCATGCCTGTTCAGTTTGACAACCCCAATGAGCTTCAAATTGCCTTTAACTTTAGGTTCGTGTTGGACGCTTTGAAAGTCATGAATGGGGATGAAGTACGCCTGGAAACCAATGGTTCCTTGGCTCCCACGTTGTTTAAAGACGAAGCCACCCCCGATCAATACCTTTGCTTGGTCATGCCTGTTCAGGTGAAATAAATAGGATTTTTGTATCTAAGGTTTCTTTGTGATATTCTTTAAAATATCTAATTTAGCAAGGTGGATGATGTGTTAGTTGAAAGCCCTACAAGTCAAGAGAAAGAATGCCTAATGTTAGACATTAAGGAAGCCAAGCTTGTCATCCACGGTCAACACGCTTTAGAAGGGCGTATCCGGGTTTCTGGAGCCAAGAACTCGGTGCTAAAGCTCATGGCGGCGGCTCTAATCTCTGAAGAAGAAACCATTATTCGTAACGTACCTGCTTTGACGGATGTATCCGTCATGGCGAAAGTCCTCAATAGCTTGGGCAGGCAGGTTGAGATCACAGGCGACCAATGCGTGATTCACGCAGGGAGCATCACGCAAACCGAAGCCCCTTACACGCTAGTCTCTCAAATGCGAGCGAGCTTCAACGTACTGGGTGCCTTAGTTGGACGCTACCGCACTGCCAAAGTCCCCCTCCCCGGTGGATGCTCTATCGGCAAACGTGGGGTCGATATTCACATCAAGGGCTTGCAAGCCTTGGGCGTGGATATTCATGTGGAACATGGCATTGTTTATGCTGAAGCCCCTAATCTGAAAGGTGGTCATTTTACGCTGGATATGCCAAGCGTGGGAGCCACTGAGAACTTATTGCTGGCGTCTGTTTTGGCGTCAGGCACGACGATTTTGAGTAATGTGGCTCAAGAACCTGAAATTCAAGACTTGGTCGGTTTTTTAAACGCCATGGGTTGTAAAATCGACGGAGCAGGCAGTTCTGAACTAGTGATTGAGGGGGTTTCTCCCAACGACTTAAAGGCGGTGAACTATACGGTTATGCCTGATCGCATTGAATGTGCCAGCTTTATGGCGTGCGTCCTTTCCGCGGGTGGGGATGTTTTGGTTGAACAAGCTCGTCCTCGTCATATGACGGCGGTCTTGACCAAGTTTCGTGAAATGGGGGCTTATATCGAAGTGGTAGGAGATTCCGCCTTGCGTGTGATTCGCAAACCCACCCAACGACTCAAAGCCACCGATGTGATGACAAACTTTTACCCTGGTTTCCCGACCGATTTACAATCTCCGATGATGGCACTCATGTCGCAAGCCGACGGGGTGAGCATGATGTCTGAAACCATTTATGAAAACCGCTTTAAGCATGTGGGTGAACTCAATCGCATGGGGGCGAATATTCAAGTCAAAGGCGATGTCGCTATTGTCAATGGGGTACCGTCTCTTTCGGGTGCCAGCGTGAAAAGTCATGATTTGCGTGCAGGTATGGCAATGGTGATTGCAGGCTTGGGAGCCGAAGGCTATTCGAGCATTTACAACTTACGGCATTTGGATCGTGGGTATGAATGCTTGCATGAAAAGCTCTTGGCGATTGGGGCTCATATAAAACGTGTACCTTTAAGTGAAACCGAAGCCGAACAGCTCTTGGATACTCTATACTAACAGTATGAACACTATACTATAGCTGTATTTTAGCTGTAATTTATAAGGGCAAATACTGTGATGAACGCTCAAAACAACAACGCTTCACCAAACACGACGCAAAAAGTCAGACGCTGGTACGATACGGATCCCGTCTTACTTGAAGTGCTGAACTTCATGGAACTGGCTCCCAAGCAAGCCGAAGCCTATGCGAAAAACTTGATTGCTGGTGTTGAAAAATATGCCCCTTCTAAAGCCTTAGAAGAGGTATATGCGTCTTTTGAAGATCCTAATCGTCCTCAAAATCGTTGGTACGACGAAAACCCTACCCTTTCCAAAGCCATTGAATTATTGAAGATGATGCCGCCTGAAACGCAACGCTTAGCCGCAATGCAGTTCATTGAAGCCACGAAATCGGATCCCATTACGTATGCGATTTTAAAAGAAAGTTTTGCGGTGTCTGAACTAGATTTGTCGTATCTCGATGAAGATTATGATGATGCGACCTTGTATGTGCCGTATCAAGCCAGTTTAGAAGAAGACAATCCCACCAAGGAAACGGCGAATCAGTCTAATCCACAAGGTGAAGAGGCTGGCACCAACAACGCCATTAAAAAAGCGAAAGAAGCCAACGACTTGGGAAAGTCCTAAGCATGCAAGTGGTGACGAATAACCGTCACTTGAGCTTGCCTGATTTTGTGCAGAAAAGCGTCGCCGAAGGCTTTAAGCTATTTGAACTGGGGCGGTTTTGGGAAAGCCATGAAGCATGGGAAGCCGCGTGGAAGTCCTTACCTCGTAGTCATCAAAAGATTTTCGTGCAAGTCTTAATTCAATTGGCGGCGTGCATGGTCTTGCTTCAAGAAGGGCGTGACAACGGCTTTAATCGTAAACGCCATCAGCTGCAAGAAAAGTTGGGGGGTTTTGAGCAAGTGGGCATCGCCTCGATTCACGGCATCGCCCTAGATGCCTTAATTCATTACGTTTCTGAACTCCAAACACTTACCCCTAAATGGGTAGCGACCCAGTTGTTTCGATCGGCTTCTGCCCACAAAAAGGAGTCACCTTCTCATGCTTAAGGGATTTTTCAAATTTAGCGTGTTTCTGGGGAGCTGCCTGTTTCTTTTGACGTTAGGCCTGTATTGGGGAGAGATCAAAACACGCTTGATTCAATACCAAGCCCTTAACGATATTGAAACCGCGTTTCAAAAGCATCACCCTAAAGAAGCGAAAGCCCTACTTGAAAAAAATGTGAAACGCTTCCCTCAAGAGCCGATTTTTCACTTAAGGCTGGCACACTATCTGCATCAAACCAAGCAATGGGAAGCCGCCAAAATGCAGTATGAAGCCGGCCTCAAACTGAACCCCACGGCGTATGACTATCAATATAATTACGCTCGACTCCTCATCCAGCTCCGAGACGTCAACGGCGCCATACAACTCTACCGAGAAATCCTTAATCAGCATCCGAACCACTTGGGAGCCTTGGTCGATTTAGCAGGGGTGTATCGCTTTGCGGGCAACCGTGCGGATGCCTTGGGCTTCAACGAAGAACGTTTCCCCTTGTGGAATTGGTCTCGTTTTTATTATAGTCTTGCCTTAAGTCAAAACCCCGACAGTGTCAAAGCATGGTACGGCTTAGCCGAAGTCTTACAGCGAGACGGGCAGTTTAAGCCTGCGTCTGCGGGTTATTGCCAAGTCATTCGCCGTATGCCGAACTATCCGCTGGCGTGGTTCAATTTGGGCTTAAGCCAGTGGTATGAAGGGCATCAAGAAAATGGCATGAAATTGATGAATTGGGCGTTGCAAAGTGATCATGCCAGCCCTTATAAGGGTTTGGCCTCAGAGTTTAGAACCATTCATGCGTTGCGTCAAACGTATTTCTTGATGCATAAAAAACCCCTGCCGTTTACCCATTTTCCCGATGACTGGATCGAAAAATTGAACGATCCCCATCCCAAAGCCCCCTTTGTGGATGCCGACTTCCCCGAACCCTTGTTAGAAGCCTGTCAAGGCTGGGTACAACCTGAATTAAATGTGAAGCGTCCGACCTTGACGGCGATTTCAAGCAGTCGTCTTTCGCTGGCGTTAGAAGCCAAGCATACACCTGTACCACGCCTCAATGAGATCTCCTTAAGCACGACTCCTGACGCGTCGAACATGAACCTGCCTTTGTAACAAATTGTAAGGAAAAGGCAATCGGCACGGTTATTTTTCTTTATTCATTAGCGGATTCATTAAGATTCGCTTGTTTTCATTCTCTACACGCTGATTTAGAAATAAAGGGGGATTTTTATGAGTGGTTTAAATTCTATACCTATACAATATGGTAAGCCAGCACCTATCTTTAGCCCAAAGGCTCAAAAGCTACCAATCACTGGGGCAAACCCACAGTCCCTTATTCAGCCTAATGCTTCTAATCTCACCCCAAATAGTCGTGCTTTACATCAAAGTCAGTCTAGTGCTGCCGATACGCTTTGGCGGATTGGTCTTTATGGAGGAGGTTTGTAGGTCGTCAAACTTAGAAACAACACTTTATCATCTCATCCCTAAATATATAGGGGTGAGATGCTTGCTTTTGGGAAGGACTCTTACAGAAAGTCTAAAGAAGGTGTAAAGAAAAGCTAATATCGATGCAAAAGGCTTTTATTTTCGACGTTTCATTTGTACAATAGATATATATCGTTGAAATGAGACAAAGATTATGCCGAATACCCCCACCTCTCTGAACGTCCCCATTATGCGGTTGGATCGCCAATACGCCGCCTTGCAAACTGAATTTGAAACCGCCGCTTTAACCGTGATGCGCTCAGGCATCTACATTTTGGGCGACAACGTCAAAGCCCTTGAAGCTGAACTCGCTGAACGCACCGAATCCGGCTTTGGTATTGGCGTGGCTAACGGCACCGATAGCCTCTATCTCGCCTTACGAGCCTTAAACGTAGGCGTTGGCGATGAAGTCATCACCACGCCGATGAGCTATATCGCCACATCCGAAGCCATCGTACGAGCAGGCGCGACCCCTGTTTTTGTGGATATTGTGGATGATGCCACCTATCTCATGGATGTTTCCGCCGTTGAAAAAGCGATTACGCCAAACACAAAGGCGATTATTCCTGTGCATTTGTACGGTCAAGCCGTCAACATGGATGCCTTGATGTCTCTTGCTAAAGCGCACCATCTGGCGGTTGTGGAAGATTGTGCGCAAGCGGTTGATGCCACGTGGAAGGGCAAACCTGTCGGAGGCTTTGGTGACATGGGGAGCTTTAGCTTCTTTCCCACCAAAAACCTAGGTGCCTTTGGCGATGGCGGCATGTTGACGACCTCTTCCGCTGAAAAAGCCCAGCTTTTGCGACAATTGCGGGTGCATGGGCAGACCTCGACTTACGATCACGCCCATGAAGGCATGAACAGCCGTTTAGACGAGCTTCAGGCTGCTTTGGTGCGTGTGAAAGTGCCTCACTTGGCATCGTGGGGGGACGCTCGCCAACGCATCGCCCAGCGATACACAGACGCCTTGCAAGATCTTTCAGTTTTAGAATTGCCTCGCACGCAAACGGACGCTGGTCATGTGTTTCATCAATACACCGTGGCCCTCAAGGTTGGTTCAGGCTTTAAGCGTGATGACGTGGTGGCTCGCTTGCAAGAGCGTGGCGTGGGCGTGCGTGTGTACTACCCGATTCCCTTGCATTTACAAGGCATGCACCACGATTTAGGCTACAGCGCAGGCGCCTTCCCCGTGGCGGAAAAGGCGTGCGAAAACGTCTTTAGCTTGCCTATTTTCCCTGAATTAAGCGATGATGAACAAGCCTATGTGATTGAAACCCTGAAAAAGGTCTTGTCTTAGTGGAAAACTTTAAAAAACTAGGCTATATTTTTCTTAACTACCTTTATTGGGGGTTGTTTTTTTCTATTGTCTACTTCATTATGTTTCCAGCCGTTTCTGCGTCAGCATTTTTGATAGGGGTTTCATTTGCTTTTTTGGCTTCCCCCTGTTTTGGAAATCCCAAAAATCCCAATTTTATCGAAAACACGATTTATCATATTTTGATTCTTTCAGGAATGTTGGCTTTTTTTGCGGCTTTGGTGGTTTATTTACTGTATTCTGATATTAAATCTAGTCTTATTAGTTTGTTTTCAGCGGGATTATTTTTTATATTTTTTCAAGTTGTACTTATTGTTATAGTTCAACTTCTAAAAGCACTTTGGACTAAATTTAAACCGAATCGTGAAAAGGAAGAAACCGATGCCTCATAGCTTGCCAAACGTCCTATTGGGCGTGAATATCGACCATATCGCCACGATCCGCAATGCTCGTGGGGTGCATTACCCTGATCCCCTCACCGCTGCGGACATCGCCGAAGCCCACGGAGCAGACGGCATTACCGCCCACTTGCGTGAAGACCGTCGCCACATTAAAGACGCCGATATTCGAGAGCTCCGCCGTCGGGTGAAGACACGGCTCAACCTAGAAATGGCAAACACCGAAGAAATGGTGACTTTAGCAGAAGCGATTCGTCCTGATATGGTGACGCTGGTGCCTGAACGTCGTCAAGAAGTCACCACCGAAGGCGGTTTGGATGTCATCACGCACAAAGAAGCCTTGCGGCTTAGCATTCAGCGTTTAACGGCGGTGAATGTGCCTGTCAGCCTGTTTGTGGATCCTGACATCGCTCAAATTCAAGCCAGTGCAGACTTAAAGGCGCCTTATATTGAATTGCACACGGGGCAGTATTGCGAAGCCTTTGAAGCAGGCGTGGGCGTTCAGGAGGCTCTCAATGCCTTACACGCAGCGGCTTTAGAAGCTCAGCGTTTGGGGATTAAGCTCAATGCAGGGCATGGTTTGCATTACGGTAATGTGCGTCCGATTTTGGAGTTACCAGGATTGATTGAGTTGAACATTGGGCATAGCATTATCGCCGAAGCAGTTTTCATTGGCTTGGGGTCTGCCGTTGCGAAAATGAAGTCCATTTTGGTGGAACATTCTCCGAAGGTCGTCGAAGAAGTCTCTTTAAAGTAGTGGGTTTTAGGCACTAGGCAAGGGCTTAAAAGCCTGTCATACTGAAAAAGAGTAGCTTCTTGAAAACCGCATCAAAATGACGCTTGTGGATGAGAACATCCACCGAAATCTCTTCAATTGTGTGTCAGAAATCGAGTTTCATGTGTCACAAAAGAGGGTTTTGTGTGTCAAAAATAGGGGTTCTGTGTGTCAAAAATAGGGGTTCTGTGTGTCGGAAATTGAGGTTCTTTATACCATTTAAACGAGTGAATAGCGTATAGGTGGATTCTAGGAGCCTAGATTTTTTTGTGCGGGCGTGTACATAAACGTACATAACCAAACAAAAAAATCGTAGCGACAACGAAGACGCCATACGAAATTTGATCGTTTAATTGGTATTAGCCTGCTGGCCACCCAAACGGACGCCCCGCCATCAAATGCACATGCAAGTGAAACACACTTTGACCCGCCCCTGCGCCGTTATTGATGACCAAGCGATAATCCGTGAGCTTAAGCTGTTGAGCCACTTTTTTCGCCCCTGCCAAAACTTGGGCATAAATCGTGGGGTCCTCTGTTTCTAAATGGCTTGGGGTATGCGTATTGGCAATAATCAACACATGCACAGGGGCTTGCGGATTCACGTCATAAAAAGCGGTCACTTCATCGTCTTGAAACACGAGTTGAGCAGGTATTTCGCCAGCCACGATTTTGCAAAACAGGCAATTCTCAACAGTCTTCATCTAAAGGGTTCTCTCTTCCAAGCGATAGCCAATGCCTCGCACGGTTTCAATCATATCACGAGCCTTGCCCATTTTGGAACGCAGTCGTTTGACGTGGGCATCGACAGTGCGGTCGAGGACTTCGGTGGCGGTGTCTTCCCATACATCATAGAGCAATTGCTCACGGGTTTTGACCGTATTTGGCACTTTTAGCAAGGTATGCAGGATTTTAAACTCAATGGGCGTGAGTTGCATTTCCGTGTCTTCCACCCAAGCACGAAAGGCGTTGGTATCCATTTTGATGCACCCATTTGCAAGCACGCTGGATTTTTCTTTACCGCCTTCTTGCACCGCTCCACGATTCAACATCGCCTTAATCCGCAAAACCAGCTCTCGAGGGCTAAAGGGCTTGGTGACGTAATCATCCGCCCCAAACTCAAAGCCTTGCACCCGATCGTTTTCCGCTGAGCGAGCCGTCAACATAATCACACGCACAGGATTTGTTGGGCGGTTGGGATTCAAGGCTTGCTTGATTTCGTCACACAATTCAAAGCCTCGGCAGTCGGGCAACATGAGGTCTAGCACGATGACATCAGGTTGTTTTGTCCATGCCAAATCGAGGGCTTCGGCGCCGTTATAGGCGGTGTAGACGTCGTAGCCTGCTTGTTCGACGTTGTATTTCACCAAACGCACCAAGTCACGTTCATCATCGACGATTAGAATACGGGGCTTCTGTGAAAGGTTAGACATCATGATGATTTTTTCCTTAAAGGGGTAGGACGAAGCATTTACACCCATATATAAACATGAAACCATTTATAATTCAAGGCTCTATTTTTTGAATATTGGGTTTAACTTGCTCCGTTTATAGCTGGTGCTTGGGGGTCTTTGCTCCGCCAAAGACCCCCAAAACCCCAAAGGCGGGTAAAGGGGGGGGGGGGGGTGGGAGTAGTTGTGTG
>JBKDRU010000053.1:0-18335 GCA_046341215.1 Vampirovibrionales bacterium
AACGTCGTGCAAGGGGAATGATGCGAGGAGGTGGGGATTCAGGGGGGATTTTCAAGGGGGGACGAAGGGGAGGAGAAACGCAATGCGTCCTTCCCCGTCCCCCCTTGAACGCATTTAGAGGTGTCGGAGAACCTTTGTGCGAGCAAAGGTCTCTGACGTCACCAGCTAAAAACGAAGCTAGAAAACCATTTCCAACGCATTTTAAGGAACTGTATTTATAAGATACCACAAAAAGCAAAACGTGAGGCCAGCACATGGCGGATGATGCCCCCATAATCGCTAATCCAGTCTTGATGCGTAAAACCGTGAGCGTCCAGCTTGGTTTTTAGACGCTCGTGCATGTGTTCGCCAAACTCAAGAGCGACAAATCCTTGCCAGCCTTCCCCAAAGCGTGCGTGGATGCCTTCAATCAAGCGAAAGATCAGTGCAAAGCCCTCGTCTTCCGCAAATAGCGTGTGATGCCCCTCATGCTCACGCACTTCAACCGCCATGCTTGAATACAAGTCCCTATCAATATAAGGCAAGTTCGCCACGAGGCAATCAGGCGGAGCCAAATCGGGGGGGAATCCAGCGACTAAGTCGCTTTCAAACAAGGTGATCGCAAGCCCGTGCGTGTCGGCGTTTTCTTGAGCCAATTTTAAGGCGTGGACGCAAAGATCCCCTCCATAATAGTGAAGACCCTTGTGCGGATGCTCTTTCAGCAGGTGGTGGATCCCGACGCTGATGCACCCTGTGCCGATGCCCACTTCCCATAGGTGAATCGCTCCTACCCCCTCCCCTTTAAGGGGAGGGCTGGGGTGGGGAGTAGATGTCACATCGCCGTTTGAAAATCCCCCCCTCTCCCTAACCCTCTCCTCAAGGAGAGGGGATAAAGCCACGAGCCGTTGCACCACGGCTTCCACGAGTAATTCGGTTTCGGGGCGTGGAATCAAGCACGGCGGACGCACCACCAGCGTCATGCCCAAGAAGGGGGCTTCTTCGAGCAGATATTGAATCGGCACACGAGCGTTGAGGCGTTTTTCAAGCAGGGCGTGCCATTGCTCCCAGTGGGGGGCAAGGGCATCGTAGGCTTCTTTGGGGGTCATCACATAGGCGAGGGTTTCGTAGGTGGGGAGCTTTAAAAAAGCGATCCACCGCTTGAGTTCTTCCACGCCTTGTTCAGGGGATGCCTCTAGGGGGGCGTACAGACCCTGCCACCAGTGGAGGAAGCTCGGGGCGTTTTTAAGGGTGACTAGAGCGTTTTTTTCGCGGGCGTGAGCCAAGTGTTCAGGGTGAGTCATGGAAGGTAGTATAATACAGAAGGGAACTCTTGTATATGCCAACCCTCTCCCAAAGAAAGAGGGTTCAGGCGCCTCAGGGGTATTTATTAGGAGGGGGTACTCTCAGTTTTCAAACCATCCAGATAGACTTGGTAGCCTTCCAAGAAAGCAAGAGAAGTCTTTAATCCTTCCAAGTGTTTAGCCCGCTTCGCGCCACGTGGAAGTATACACCCAAGATCATGTGTTTGGTTGCCTCTAATAGGGAATTCTGAAAAGATTATAATTCCATCAGGTCCTTCCCTATTGGGATGAATGTTTAAAGTGACATCTGGATGATTTTTGGGATCAATGAGTTGTGCAATAGCCAGCCAGAGCTGTGAAACAGTATGGTTATTTTTCGCGTTTTTAGCCTTTTGGCGAGCCACCTCTATGACATGTTGAAGATCAAATCGACCTTCACTCGTCAAAGGCAATCCTTCACCCATGAATTTAAACAATCGATTCAACATCAGATGTGATTCTGATCGAAAAAAAGAAATCGCATCCGGAGCGATTATTCTTGCAGGATTGCCTATTTGTGCGCCTTGGCGCTGGTGGGGTACGCCTGAAGCATTGGCTAGACTATTGTTGTTTTGGGGGGTAAGTGCCGACTTATAGGGACTTGAAACGACTGAAGACAGCGGTGAAACGGGGGTGGGAAAAGACGTGATACGAAACATGATTAGGGCCTTTCTAGAACGATGGGGGAGAGAGAACGACTTGAGAGAATATAAGCGCAATTCTAAAACAAACGGCTTGGCCTGTCAATCCCATTCCGCAGGGGAAAGAGCAAGTACTTGGAGCTTCATTTTTTATTCATATTTTGCGTATTTGAAATTAAATCATGTTTCAATTAAACTGAAATTCTGATGAACATGAACAAACAAATCTCGCAAGGAGCTTTAGCGAATGGATTTTTTATTTCAACCCATGATTGGAGCCTTGAGCTTTTTAAACGGCTTTTTAGGGAGCTACGGCTTGGCGATTATCGTCTTTACCGTCTTGATGCGGTTGGTTTTGTGGCCCTTGAACACCAAGCAAACCGAATCCATGAAGGCCATGCAAGCCATGCAGCCCAAGCTCAAAGAGATTCAAGACAAATATAAAGACGACCCTGCCACCATGCAAAAAGAAGTCATGGCGTTTTACAGCACCAACAAGTTTAATCCGCTGGCGGGTTGCTTGCCCATGCTCTTGCAAATCCCCATTTTCATTGCCCTTTACGGTGCTTTGTCGTCTCCTGCGTTTATGCAACTCGCTGGGGCGGAACACTTCGGCTTTGTCGAGCATTTGCACCACACGTGGCGTTCCAATGGGGGCGATCCGCTAGATGGTACCCTTGCCGTCGATTCGTCTAGCCGTAATTTTGAAGCAGGCAAAGACATCGATGTGTATCTTAAAGGCGTAGCGGAACCTGAAAAATTCCCCGTCAATAGCCTAAGAATGAACGATCTGAAGAAGCTTTACACGGCAGAGCCTCAGCCTCCGATTGCGGGTAAGCCCTTGCGTTTCACTTTGCATCAAAGCGATTTGGGCTTTGACGACACCTATGTTCACAACATCGTGAAAATTACAGGCTCCGTGATTAATCCTAGCTCTAAAGAAGTGGAAAACCTCAGTTTTGTTCCTGCGAAAGATGGCAAAGATTTCAGCAGTGAACTGCCTACGAAAAAAACCGAAACCATCTATCACTTCGGCGTTTTGGGCTTAATCGTGATTTACGGCATCTTGAGCTGGGCGTATCAATGGTCGATGACCTTGATGTCAGGCACGCCAGCCCCAACCGAAGGGCCTCAAGCCTTGATGAACAAGTTTATGCCGATTCTCTTTTCCGTGTTGATGCTGATTATCCAGATCCCAGCTGGGGTGATGCTCTACTTGGTCACCACCATGGTGATGATGCTGGTGCAGAATCTTTACTTGTACAAGAAAGATCAAAACACGCCTTCAACAGGTGATCCCAAATTACAAGTGGTGACGGTTAATAAGTAACCCTTAAACCATTCGATTTCAAAGCGACCGTTTCTTGAAAAAAAGAAACGGTCGCTTTTTTGAAACGTCGTCAAAAATGGCTTAATTTCCGACACACAAAAGTCGACTTTTCGACCCACAAAAGTCTGTTTTTTGGCCACAAAAGTCCGATTTTTGGCCACGAAAGTCCGATTTTTGGCCACAAAAGTGTGGGAAAGAATGAAACAAAGGGGGTGTTTTATGCGTTTTTCAAAGAGCCACTCTTTTTCAGTATGACTGATTTTTTGATCCTTTACCAGTGCGTAAAGCCCACTATGTTTATTGAACGCATCGCGCGTGTTTCGTGTAAAATAAAAAGAAACACAGTTAAAGGACGATGCCTCTATGTCTAAATCACACACACCCTTTCTCGGTATCGGTGCCGCCAACGCCGTGTCGTTGTTTCGCAACGCCCTCTGCTTTGTCGTGGTGGGCTTGCTTTTCAGCACCCAAGCTAGTGACTACACGCTTGCCTTCATCCTCACCGTCGCCATTATTTGGATGGACGGCTTAGACGGTTTTTTGGCTCGTAAACTCGGCGAAAGCTCGCCAGTGGGGGCGGTTATCGACATTTTAAGCGATCGTGTGGTCGAGCAGATCTATTGGGTGAGCTTTGCCGTTTTGGGCTGGATCCCCCTGTGGATGCCCCTCTTGGTGATTACTCGTGGCGTTTGGGTGGATGGACTCCGTAGTTTTGCCCTGCAAAAGGGATGCACCGCCTTTGGCGAAAGCTCCATGATGAAAAGCTGGTGGGGCGTGTTATTGACCAGTTCTCGCTTTAGCCGTTGGACGTATGCACTGACCAAGGCTGTTGCCTTTGCCTTTATGATTTTGGCTCACCAACCGAAAGGCGTCGACAACTGGAGCCTTCAGTTTAGCTGGATTCCCCAAGTCGCCCAGTATTCCGCGTGGATTGCCGTGATCTTCTGCGTGATTCGAGGGGTGCCAGTTGTCATCGAAAGCCGTCATTATTTTCATCACGACACGGAAACCGATGCGAGTGATGCCACATGACGCTTCAAACTGAGTCCCTTTCAGAAAAACCCGTTTCAGATCAAGGCACGGTGGATTTCTTCACCAACCCTAAGCAAATCGGCACGGTCGGTTTGGCGTTAAGCTTTGCAGCGGCGTGGTTTGGAGCAACCTCCACCAAGGCGATTATGGATGGCTACTGGAAAAACGGGCTAAGTGCCTTGTGGATGATCGCCATTCCGTCGACCTTGACCATGTTACTGGTGGCATTATTCGTGGGTAAGCGGGTGCAAGCCTTGCCTTACATGAGCCAGCCTGAAGCCGTCGAACACGCCTTCGGCAAGCGTGGACGCTTCTTTTTGGCGTGGGTAATTATTATTGCGTCTACCACGACAGTGGCGTCTCAACTGGTCGCCAGCCGTCAATTGCTCAATGCGTTATTGGGCGAATGGGGCGAACCGCTTTTATTGTCGCTTTATGGTATAGTGATTTTATATAGTTTATTAGGTGGCTTTTTCGCCGTGGCGTTTACCGATACCTTGCAATGTATTTTGATGCTTTTTGCCCTCACGAGTCTGGCAGGCTTTGTGGCGTGGCAGGGCTGGCATCACGCCGATGCCTTTCAACACGCATGGATGCATCCACAAAATGGAGCCGACGCCTATTGGACGCTATTGCCTGAACCTGCTTACGCCTTGGTTTTAACCGCTGTTTTTGCCTTGGCATGGATGATTGCCCCTGAAATGTGGCAACGCATGAAAGCCTGTCGTTCGCCACAACAAGCCACAAAAGTGAGCTTTTTATCGATGGGATTCATCATCGCCTTATGTGCCTGTGTCGCTTGGGTAGGCTTGTCGTCTCAAGGGGTCTTTCACGCCTTGGGCTTTACGCCTCCTGCTGGGCAAGCCAACGTCTTTCTTTGGATGACCCAACAACTGCCTTCGACCGCATGGCAAGCCCTGATTATTGTGGGCTTTTTGTCCGCCGTGACCTCTACGATGGATAGCTCTATGAACGTGGCGTCGCAATCGCTGGTTTATGATGTGGTGCAACGCTTTATCGCCCCTTCGGCGACATGGAAAGAATTGCGATGGGTGAACTATGCCTTTTTGCCGATTCAAGCCGTAATTGCGGTGTTGATTGCCTTTCGCTTCAACGATATTATTAAAGTGCTTTGGTTGTCAGCCGATATTTACGCTTCGACAATGCTGGTGCCTGTTTTGGCGATTTTGTTTAGCAAGCATCCGCATAAGCAAGCAGGGCAATGGGCAATGCTCGTGGGATTCTTCTGTATTTTGTTGACCACCTTAAAGCAATACACGGCGTTACCTTTGGGATTTTTACCCGACTACCCTTTTTCCACCTTATACAGCATGGCGCTTGCAGGCTTAACGTATTTAGGGGTCAGTCGAATAGGCGTCTTAAAACCGTCTAACCCTTTACAACAGGAGGGTTTTGCATGAATTTAGGATCCTACTTCATTCAAGCCGTGCATCGTCTGCATTACACTCGCCCCACGCCGTTATGGTGGTGGATGCTCATGATCATCCCCACAAACGCCTATCGCATGGGTGTTGCCTTGCGTCAATGGGCGTATCAAGTGCGTTTCAAAAAAAATGTGTACTTGCCCGTGCCTGTCATTAGCGTAGGCAATCTCACCACAGGCGGTACAGGCAAAACGCCTATGACGGTAGCCATTGCCCATTATTTGCATCATGAACTCAAGCTCAAGGTCGGCATTTTGAGCCGAGGCTACGGAGCGACTGAACCGCAAGCCTATGCCCGAGCCGAAAATCCCCACTATGGCGACGAAGCCTTTATGATTCAAAACGCCTGCCCCTTTGCGACCGTGATTGTGGGACGCAAACGTTGTGAAAACGCCTTGCGTTTGATTAAAGAGTCCCCGATTGATGTTTTGGTCTTGGATGACGGCTTTCAGTATCTGCCCTTGGCTCGAGATTTAAACGTTTTGCTGATTGATGAAACCGCTCGCTTAGGCAATGGACACATCTTGCCGTTAGGGCCTTTACGAGAGCCACTCGCTTCCTTGCGTCGTGCCGACAGCCTCTTGATGACCCGTAGCTTGGATGCGTCTAGCCTTGATTACCTCAACGCCCTCATCCGCAAAAGTAAGGCTCGCAAAACGCAGGCGGACTTGGTGCCTCAACGGCTCACAGGCTTTACGTCTTTGTTGAAGCCAGAAAACACGCAAGCCCTTGAACAGTTGGCAGGCAAAGACATTCTGCTCTTTACAGGCATTGGCAATCCGCAACAGTTTATCGACAGCGTCAAAGCCACCGACGCTCATGTTTTAGATTCCCTTATTTTGGCGGATCACGAAGCCTTGGAAGGCTACGCCCTAGATCAGTTGCAGCAACTTTGGCAAACCCACGGTAAGCCCCTCATTCTTTGTACGCATAAGGATGCCGTTAAACTCAACATCCCCGCCCTAGGCGACTTGGCGGATTCTATTCACATTGTGGAATTTGAACTGCTCCTGCCTGAAGGCTTTAAGCAGTTGGTGAAACGCTTTGTGGGCTTGGGCGAACGGCAAGGGCCTGTGCAGTTTGAAGCCCCTGTGCTAGCCGAAAAAGCGGTGATTACCGCACTAGGTGACTAGCCTTATGTGGAAGGTGTTTGCATCCCTATTCAAGCGTCATCAAGCGATTCCGTGGGATTCGTTTAAGCGTGTTTTGGTGATTCGCCACCGTTTTATTGGGGACACTGTGCTACTTGAGCCGTTTCTGAGAGCCTTGCGTGAGGCGTTACCTCCCACCGTTTCCATTGATGTGCTGGTGAGCAAAGGCTCTGGCGAATTACTCGAGGGGCATCCTGCGGTGGATGAGCTGGTGTATTTTGAGTCCGCCAAACAGGTTTTGCCACATCTGAAAGCCAAGTCGTATGAGGCGTGCTTTGTCTTGAAACGCTCGTGGTCATCGGTCTTACTGGCGATAAAAGCGGGTATTCCGTGGCGGATTGGCTTTGACACGGAAGGGCGTGGCGGACTCTTGACGCATCCGATACCCTATCGTGAAGGCATTCACGAGGCGGATGCGTTTATGGATTCACTCGCCGTTTTGGATGAGCCGAATAGAGCCGTTTCAGTCGGAAATTGGTCGTATTTGACGGAACAAAATTCGTTGCCGAACGACTGGCAAGAACGCCTTAACCAGTACAAAGCCGAAGGGCGTCGATGCATCCTGTGGCACGCCGTCGCCTCAAATGACGCGAAAGCGTGGGAAACGGCTCACTGGCACGCCTTTTTTGACCTGCTAAACGCTCATCAAAAGGACTTGCCTCCCCTCGCTTTTTTTAGCGTCGGAAGTCCTGCCGAAAAAGCCTATTATCAAGCCTTTGACGCTCATTTTTCCCCTGAAACGCCTTTACATATTGCCTGCAGTGAACTCAGCTTGACGCAAGGCATGAGCCTGCTCCACCAGCTGGATGCCACGATTGGTATCGATTCAGGGCCGTTGCACATGGCAGGCACCGCTGGGCATCCGATTCTGGCCCTCTTTGGACCGACGGATCCACAACGTTGGAAGCCTTTGTCGAAAGCCCCTGTGCATGTTTTGCAAGCAGGTTTACCTTGCCAACCGTGTCAGTTGAAAGTCGCTTGTGACTATGAAAAACGCTGTTTGACGCATCTTTCGCCAGAACGGGTCTTTCACGCCTTTGCTCGTTTGCTCGATTGGGTGGATGTTCATAAGGGGGTAACGGATGTTTAGTTTAAACAAAGAAAATCCCCTTTACGCCGACAGTCTTAAAAGCCTCGATGTCCTCGATTGGCAACGCCTCATGGATGAAATCTACGCCCGATGCCCCAGCATTTACGGCGAAACCGCTTGGCACGCTCGACCCTTCCTCGAAGACATTTCTAGCATCCAACGGCATCAAAGTGAAGTGGGGTGCTTGGCTCAAATCCTGCAACGCTACGGCGAATCCACTCACCAAAACAAAGCCCCCTTTCGCTACGCCTTGCCTGCCCTAAACGCTCTCGCCAAAGACGCCATACTCGGTCGGCTCGACTTTGTGGATCTCCTTCACGGCTTGCATCACGGCAGGCATTCGATCAACCACGTCTTGAAGTATCGCCGAGACATCGCCCCCCACAATACCCCTTTTGCGTGGCTTGAAGACGTGCCTAGCCCTGTGGCGTGGTGGACGTTCTTGGACGAAAAACTCACGCCCGAAGGCGAAATCCGTGACAGTGCTTCCCTAGAACTCGCCCAACTGAAGAAGCGATCCGCCGCCCAAGAAACGGAGATACAAAGCACGCTTAAGCAACTTTTAGGCAATTCCACCGTGCTAAAAGCCCTGCAAGAAGCGATCATCGTGCAACGCAACGGACGCTACGTCCTGCCTGTCAACGTCTTTTACAAAACCAGCGTTCCTGGCATTGTGCATGATGTGTCGTCTAGTGGATCCACCGTGTTTATTGAACCCAAGCGAGTCGTGGAACTGTCGAACCGTCTGCAAGAAACGCATCAACAGATTCACAAAGAAGAAGCGCGCATTTTGAAGGAAATGAGCGAAGCCCTTGCCCCTCACGCCGAAGCCTTGCTCGCCTTTTTTCAAGCCTTGGAAGATCTCGAACGTCAATGGGCGGCGGCTCGATTGGCGAAAGACTTGGACGCCGTTTCGCTCAAGGTCTTGGATACTCACGCCCCTTGCCTTCTTTTGAAGAATCTTAAGCATCCGCTCTTGTGTTTGCAAGAAGGCAAACACGCCATTATCCCCAATACGGTGACGTTGGGGGGCTTTGAAGAGATTCATCCAACATCCAAGCCCCCTCACCCCAACCCTCTCCCAAAGGGAGAGGGAGTAAGCCCCGATGCTCGCTGTATGGTGATTACAGGTCCAAACACAGGGGGCAAAACCGTTCTGCTCAAAAGCGTGGGACTCGCCGTACTCATGGTACAAGCAGGGATGCTCCCTGTCGTGGAAGACGGCTCTTCGATGAGCCTGTTCACCCGTGTTTTGGCGGATATTGGCGATTCACAAAGCTTGCAACACAATTTATCCACCTTTTCAGGGCAAATGAGCCGACTCGCTCGCTTTGCCGATGCCAGCATTCCCTTAACGCAGACCCTCATCCTGCTCGATGAAATCGCCGCAGGGACTGACCCCATTGAAGGCAGTGCTTTAGCTCAAGCCTTATTGAAACGCTTTTACGACAAAGGAGCCATGGTCATTGTCACAACGCACTTGGGCGTACTCAAGCAAGAAGCCCACCGTCACGAAGGATACGTCAATGCGTCGGTTGCCTTTGATGTCGAGCGTTTGGCACCGACCTATCGCCTGTTGATTGGCGTACCAGGCGCCTCAAATGCCTTGGCGATCGCCGAGCGTTTGGGCTTGGATCGTGCCGTGATTGAGGACGCTCATCAGCACATGGGGCAAGTGCAAAGCGATTCCGCCACCTTGTTGACGGCGTTAGAGCAAGAACGCCTCGCCAGTGAAGAAACGAACGCCGAAATCCAGCGTTTAAAAGATGATTTAGAAAAGCGTCATGCGGATTTCAAAGCCGAACAACAAGCCTTTCGTGAAAAGAAAAAGCAGTTATTGACGGATTACCAAGCTCAATTTAAAGCCCGTTTAAGGGATTTTGAAGACGAAGCCAAACGCATGAAAAAGGATCTCAAAAAAGCGGAAGAATCGCCGAAGTCTCTCGCCTTTGCTCAACAACGGATTTTGGGTTTAAAGCACAAGGTGGACGATCGCTTTCAAGCCGAACTCGCCCCCCTTGACGCTGAACTCCTCGCCCATGAGCCTGAAAAAATAACGTATGCGTTTGAAGTTGGGCAGGATGTGAAGCATCCGAAATTGGCGGGTAAGTCTCAAATTGTGGCGATGTCGAGCGACGGGAAAAAAGTCACGCTTAAAAACGGCATGATTAGCCTCGTCGTTAAAACCAGTGAAGTAGAACCCTTGGGATTGAGTCCTGAAGCGGTGAAAGCGGTGAAAAAAGCGGAACATCGCAAGTTATTGCACCGCATTCATCAGCAACACGTCGAACTCGGTAAGCCTCAATCGCAAGGCACGTTTTCGCTGGAATGCAATGTGAGAGGCAAGCGAGCGGTTGAAGCCCTTGAAGAGGTGCAAGCCTTCCTAGACAATGCCCACAGGGTAGGGTTGAACACGGTGGGCATCGTTCACGGGCAAGGCACAGGAGCGTTGAAAAAGGCGGTCAGGGATTATCTTAAAACCTGCCCTTTTGTGAAGGACTTTTACCCTGAACAGGCTCACTTAGGTGGCGACGGCAAAACCATCGTGGAGATGAAAGAGTAATTTTTCTTGTTGTTTTTAAATAAAAAGTGGGATGCTTGAATGGTTCCACAAACAGGCGTCCAAGCACTAAATCCGAGCGGGTGAGCGTACTGCGAATCCCCGAGCGATTTTGCGGACGTCGTGCAAAGGAATGATGCGAGGAGGTGGGGATTCAGGGGGGATTTTCAAGGGGGGACGAAGGGGAGGAGAAACGCAATGCGTCCTTCCCCGTCCCCCCTTGAACCGCCTTTGGGGGTTTGGGGAGTCTTTGGCGGCACAAAGACCCCCAAGCACCAGCTCAAGAAAGAAGCGAGAAATCCAACACTGTATGTATTTAAAAGGCGGCGATAATCTAATATCCGAGCTTGCTAGGCACCAACTCTTCACTAGACGCATCACTGAAAAAGGCATGGTGAATGGCTTGTACGGCCTTGTCACTTTGTGAACTCGACACCAAAACCGAGATCTTAATTTCAGAAGTCGCAATCATCCCGATGTTGACTTCGGCTTCCGCCAAAGCTTGAAACATCGATGCCGCTACACCAGGGCGATCAATCATGCCGACGCCCACAATCGAAACCTTGGCGACGTTATCATCTAACAAGACTTCTCTTGCCCCTAAATCATGCAAAATCGGCTTTAAAACCGCTTCGGCGTTCTGTAAATCCCACGTATTTACCGTAAAGGCAATATCGTTGGTCACGCCGTCTTGCCCAATAGACTGAATAATCATGTCCACACTAATGCTTTTTTCAGCGAGCGTTTTAAAGAGATGGGCGGCAATCCCCGGTTTGTCAGGCAAACCAATGACCGCCACACGGGCTTGGTTCTTGTCGCAAGCAACGCCTGCGACTGCTCTTGTAGAGTCTTGAGACATCATAGCTTCATCCACAACAAGGGTTCCTTCATCGTTTAGATTAAATGTACTTCGCACACGCACTTTCACACCCCAACGACGGGCGGCTTCCACCGAACGTGGATGCAAGACTTTCGCACCCAATCGAGCCAGTTCCATCATTTCAATGTGAGCAATTTCATCTAGCTTAATCGCATTCGGCACAATGCGAGGGTCGGTCGAGTAAACGCCGGTGACATCGGTGTAAATATCGCAAGCATCCGCCTTTAAGGCTCCTGCAATGGCTACAGCAGAGGTATCGGAACCGCCTCGCCCAAGCGTGCAGATTTCGCCTTTGCTATTTTCGCCTTGAAAGCCTGTGACAATAACAATCGTGCCTGCTTCAAGCAAGGTATTTAGGTAATCGGTTTCAACATCCTTAATGCGAGCGGTATTGTAGACATCTTCGGTGCGGACGCCTGCTTGAAAGCCTGTCAGAGCAATGGCTTTATAGCCCCTGCTTTGTAAATGTAAGGCGAGTAAAGACGCCGACACCATTTCGCCAGTGGCGAGCAACATGTCATAGTCCCGCCCTTGTGGGGAGCTATTGAGTTCGTTGGCGAGCGCCACCAAGCCGTCGGTGGTTTTTCCCATGGCAGACACAATCGCCACGATCTGCGTGCCAGAATCATAAGCGGTGGTAATGATATCCGCCACGCCTTTGATTTTGTCGGTGTCGGCGAGTGAGGAGCCTCCGAATTTTTGAACCAGCAAACGTGTCACGTTGATCTTCCCTTTAAACAAGTCTAGCCTTTCTACTATACGGGAATTGCCTCACTTGCGTCAAGCAATTTCTCAACATCACCCCAAACAGCGATACGCCCCGCTATAAACAAAGCAAGATAGGGGTTAATACCTATTCCAGCCTACAGGTGTTTGTTGTTGCTTGGGTGTGGGTTTAAAATACTCACCCGTGCTTCTTTGCAAAACTCCACGAATCAAAGTAACAGTTTGGCTGAGTTCATTTCCCTTTGTTTCGTCTATGTTCAAGGCATTTATATAAACCTCTAGTTGTGGAACCACTGAATTTAAGAGCCCTGACTCAGGGTTACTGAACTGAAAGCTTTCTAATTTCATTAGAATAGTATAGATTTTTCCAAGCTTACTATAAACAAGTTCACCTTCATCTAAGGGTTTTGTGTTTAATTCATGTTCAAGTACTTTCAGTAAAAAGGATGGTTTATAGGATGTATTTAGAAGAGGGGTTGGTTTTTGTACTTCATTTCTCATGTGCGCGAACAGTCTTTCAAGCAAAGTCATATTCCCCCCACTGCGCTGGGGTGTGGGGGTGTGGGTGGCGGGCGGCGCTAGCCTGATTGAGCGACTATACATGAGCGATTCTTTTCGGGTTACGGGGATCACGGTGACGAGGGGCCTTTACGCATCGGGGGTTAGTGGGCGTTTGAGTCGTAAAAGCAATTCATCCCTTTTTCGGAATAATTCTTTCCATAGATCTATGTAAATAGTTTCAATTTGCTCTGGAAGATTTTCAGGTGATAATGATAAATTTGTTCGCTTACTGATTATAATATCAATCAAGCTTGTTGCTTCTGTCACCGTTCTTATATCTGGGATATTACTTTCTATATTTTTATAGATTCTCCAAACTTCTCGTTCCGTTCTGGATAAATCATCCCCACTGCGCTGGGGTATGGGGGGATGGTAGGCGGGGGGCGCTAGCCCTACAGAGCGACTATACATGAGCGATTCTTTTCGGGTTACGGGGGGCACGGTGACGAGGGGACTTCAGGGCTTGGGGGGTAGTGGACGTTTGAGCAATACTTGTTTTCTATTATGAATAGCTGTAACCAACGATTTTTTTAAGGCCTCAATTTGTGCGGGAATCTTATAAGATCTATTAGACACTTGTTGGGTTGACGTGTGCCTGTCCAATTCACCAATTATTCCAGTTAAAAGTTGGGAAAGTTCTAGAATACTCTTGATTGTATCGACTATTGATAGGTTCGATTCAAGTAAAGCTAATAGTGCTTGTTCTTCAGTTGAAAGAGCCTTCCCCACGCGTTGTTGTGGCGAAAGCTTGGGGGTAAAATTGGGGTAATAAGCGGATTGAAAACCAGTTGTTCTATACATTAACATTTTCCTTAGGTGACATGTGGGGATTAAATAATTGAGTCGAGGGGACTTCACGCATCGGGGGAGGGATTAAGAATATGTTGTAAAACACTTTTAACACCATACTTTTCAGCTAATTGTCTATCAAGTTCTAAAATTGAGCGATTTAGTGCGTTGAAGTCACCATCTCGTGACTGCAAAGCGCTTTGCAAGGCATCAAGTAATGTAAATCGCCATGTGGAGTCTGTTATAAAATCTATCGTACACCCTTCCTCGCAAGCTTCTTCCAATAATATCTTTAGCCATCTTTCAGCTATGGGCACATCACTATTCCCCACGCGTTGTTGTTGTGGGGTAAACGATTGATGCCCTATTGGTGAGAGAAACATATTTAATTTGTCTTTCTTTTCTAATGTATTTCACGACGCGATAGTCGCAATCGTAGTATAGGCTAAAAGGTACGTCCAGCCAAAAATGTGCGCGCGCGGGCCTCCTGTTACAAAACGAAACAATTCCTAGCCCAAACAGCGATACGTTCCATGTGCAAGGAGCGTCCGGCTACGAACCTTGCGTTCAGAAAGCATTCGCCCTTCGGCGATGCTGGGCAAATCGCCTCCCCTATCCAAACAAAAGCGATAATCGCCGTAATACTCAGGTGTCGGGCGTGAGTCGATTTTCGTCAAGCCCCCAAGGTATTCCCCAAACCCGAGGATATTTTAGACGCCGTATTCGCATTTATGTTAAAATCATGGGTATCATCTGTTAAAGGGGTTCTCATGCCTGAACACGCCCAAATCACTCATCAAACCGTACCTGTCGTGACTTATTCGCCTCATGCCACCGAAGCCCAACAGCTCCCCATGCCCACATTGCCTGAGGGGGGAGCGATTATCCAAACACTGGGATGCGGACTCTGCGGAACGGATGCTGAAAAAATACACCAAGCCAAAGTCCCTGTAGGAAGCGTACTTGGGCATGAAGTCGTCGGACGCATCCACCAGCTAGACGCCCACTACAACGGCGATTTTGCCGTGGGGGATCGCCTCGCCATTGCCCACCATGTCCCCTGTGGCATCTGTCATTATTGCCTCAATGGTTCACCTAGCATGTGTGCTGAGTTCAAAGCCAGTAACCTTTACCCTGGCGGATTTGCCCCCTATTTTTCCGCTTCCGCACGGCACCTTGAACATACCGCCTTTAAAATTCCAGCTCACATTTCGGACCGTGAAGCGGCGTGCATGGAACCCTTAGCCTGCGTCCTAAGGGCTATTCGACGGACGCCCCTTGCTTCACAAAACGGAAGTGTCGCCATCATTGGCTTGGGTTTTATTGGCTTGTTGACGGCTCAAGTATTGAGCAATCAAGGGCAAAAGGTACTTGGCCTAGATTTAAATCCACAACGCTTGGGCTTGGCTCGCACCATGGAATGGGTAGATCTAGCGGTGCATCCCACAGAACAAACGAGCGACTGGCAGGCATGGCTTAAAGAACAAGCGACTCAAGCGGTGGATGCCGTCTTTTTAAGCGTGGTGAATCGCCACACCTTAGCTTTAGCGTTCCAGCTGCTTCGCAATGGGGGCACCTTGACCTTGATGGCGGGCAACGCTCAAGGCGAGATTTTGGATCCCAAGGACCTGTATTATAGAGAGATTAACATTGTTACCAGCTACTCACCAGCTTTAGAAGACTTAAGGCAGGCGAGTGAAGTTTTATTTAGTCGACAGATTGTGGTGAATCCGTTGATGACGCACCCCATGCCGATTGAAAATTTTAATGAAGGTTTAAGCCTGTACAGCCAATCAGACGCCATTAAGGTATTTTACCAATTCCCCAACCATCCCATATAGAAGGCTTTGCGAAAGTCCTGTTCCCTCTCCTTGAGGAGCACGCCTCGCCGATGGCGGGCTACGCTAGGGAGAGGGGGGATGTCTAAAACCCAGCGTTTACATCTACTCCCCACCCCAACCCTCCCCTTAAAGGGGAGGGAGTAAGGTGTGTTTTGTCGCTTCCGCATTGCCTTCTCTATAATTGTAACGACTTGTAACGAAAGTAAGCCTTTACGCAATTTTAAGGATTCGCAATTGTTTATTAAAGCGAGATAGTAAAGAGATTACATCACACACAGTAATCCAAGCCACGAAAAAACGGTAAAAACGGCCTATATCACCGAATTTACTCATAAATTTCAAAAACTTTAAAAACATATTGGCATAAATAGATAAGGGACAATAGAGAAAATGTTACTCGCAACAGTACAAGCACGTTATATGGCCGCCACAGCCAGAACCATCGATTTGGAATGGCAGCGTCAGCTTATTTCACAAGCACAAATGCAAATGTCTAACACGATTGGTGCTTTGTTCACCTTGACGGCAGACTTAGAACCAGAATCACCGACTTACCAGTCCTTGATGTCTCGTTTGAATGCAATCCAACAGATCGAAAAATCTTTGACACTTCAATCGCAACGTATTGAACAACAATACAAAGCACTTGAAAAAGAAAGAGAATCACTCAAATCACTCGCCGACAAAGGTGCAGAACAATTCAAGTACTTAAGCTAAGCTTAACTAATTTTTAGATGGTAATACGGTCGTGACCATTGGGTCAAGGCCGTATTTTTCACTCAATTTCTTAATCCGTGAATTAGGTAATGGGTGAGTCACTAAAAACTCGACTTCTTGACCTGAACCTGAAGCCCGAAGCACTTTGAACACTTCAATTGCGGCATTCTTATTATACTTGGCATTAATAAGAAACTGTACACCAGAATCATCGGCCTGATATTCTTGTTTACGATCAAACTTTAAACCCAGCAATTGCGTTCCCACTTGAGCACCGTAGCTTCCCACAGGATTGTGGATGACGGTAGAGAGAACCGCTCCAGCCACATTCAAGCCCACACGTTTCGCTAAACCTTTTGCCATATGGTGATTTGTGATATGACCCAGCTCGTGCCCTAATACAAAGGCACGGGCGTCGTCGTTTTTAAGCTTATTCCATAACGCAGAGGTAATAATCACCTTCGTGCCGTCCGTGTAAGCATTGACGACTTTGGTGTCTTGAATATCAGACGCTTCCACCACGGCATCAGGGATGTCTAGATTATTGGTATCAATCAGTCTATGCAAAAGGCGGTGCATGTCTTCTTTGGGTGTTAAGACCACAACAGGCGTGACGACGGCTGGCTTAACAGTTGTTTTCGTTTTCGTTTTCGTTGCTGCTAAAACCAAAGGCATCGCTAAGGCACTCACCATGGTGAGACTAAGCAAACATAAGGTCGCCGTTTTGTGGAAATTCATAAAAATACCTTTCATTTAACGTAAGAGATTACCGCCATTCTAGCAGATTCTCATAAAAAGCACAAATCGCTTGTGTTAGAATGAATGTGCCTACAATCTACACATAAAGGAAATCATCATGCCCAACAATACAGGACTCTTCTGGAACGGCGAACGTCTCGCCCTCGCCGATGTTGACTTGCCTCCCCTCAACGCAAACGAAGCCCGTATCCGCGTCAAAATGGCGGGCGTCTGCAATACCGATTTAGAAATCATCAAGGGATACATGGGCTTTCAAGGCATTCTAGGGCATGAGTTTGTGGGTGTGGTGGAAGAGGCTCCCGATGCACCTCACTGGCAGGGCAAGCGAGTCTGCGTGGATATTAACGCCGCCTGCGATGAAGCGACCAACATGAAAGAATGTGCAACGTGTGGCAATCCGCATCACTGCCCGAACCGATCCGTCATCGGCATTGTCAATCATCACGGTGCCTTTGCCCATTATGTGACGGCTCCTATTCGCAATCTCTATGAAGTGCCTGATTCGGTGAGTGATGACGCCGCCGTTTTTGTCGAACCGCTCGCCGCCGCTTTTGAAATTGTCGATCAGGTCAAAATCGAAAAAAGCGATAAGGTCGTTGTATTGGGCGACGGCAAATTGGGCTTATTGATCGCCATGGCACTGCGTTTACATAGCGAAAACGTCACACTGGTGGGTCGCCACCCTGAAAAGCTTGCCTGTGTGGAAGGCTTAGGCATTCACACCGTTTTAAGTGGGCAAACCGCCCCCCTCATCGGCGCCGATGTCGTCGTTGAAGCCACAGGCACGGCAGGCGGCATTGAAGAAGCCATTGCTCTATTAAAACCCCGAGGCGTGCTGGTTTTAAAAAGCACGGTGGCAGATACCAAGGGCTTGAATTTGGCTCCTGTTGTGGTGAATGAACTGACGATTGTGGGGTCTCGGTGTGGGCCGTTTGATGTGGCGTTAGAGGCTCTTGCCAGTGGGAAAGTCCCTGTGCATCGTTTGATTCAGCATCGTTTTGCGTTGGCAGACGGCGTCCATGCGCTTGATGTGGCGGCTCAAAAGGGGATGCTCAAGGTTTTGCTTGAAATATAGAAGGGTCTGGTAAACTTAGCTCCTTTTAAGGTTACTCGTTTGTCAGAGACCTTTGCTCCGCCAAAGGTCTCCGACACCTCTAAAGGCGGCTTAAGGGAGAGAGGGTCTTGGTCGCCCCCCTCCCTTAAGAATCCCACCCCTCTCGCTCTATCTTTGTTCCTGCCGTCCGCAAAATGTCTCGGAAGCCTCGCATTTTTGCGTTGTCGGCAAGCTTTTGCTTTGTCCGTCATTGCGTGTTGATTTTTGACTCGTTGCACCAGCCGACGTCCAAGCACTAAATCCGAGCGGGTGAGCGACGTGCGAATCCCCGCGCGATTTTGCGGACGTCCCACAGGAAAATATGGAGCAAGAGAAGAGGTTGAGATGTGGGGAGGAGTTTTAAGGAGGGGGGACTAGAAGGAGTGCCGCTACAACTTCCT
>JBKDRU010000054.1:0-62623 GCA_046341215.1 Vampirovibrionales bacterium
CAGGTATTGCGTTTCTCCTCCCCTTCGTCCCCCCTTGAAAATCCCCCCTGAAACCCCACCTCGTCGCATCATTCCTTTGCACGACGTCCGCAAAATGTCTCGGAAGCCTCGCATTTAGTGCTTGGACGCCTGCCTGTGCAACGTTCTAAAGCTCTCATTTTTTATTTCTTAAACGCCCCTACTAAATCCGATGCCACGTCGTGAGCCTGTGAGAAAGTGGCTGTATCGTCTAAATAATGCCAAACACGCTTACGAGCCAGCGTTCCCATGCCCACACCTGCAATCCACTGGTGAGCCTCTTCTTCAAGTAGGCGAGCGGTTTCCGCATTAATGCCTCCTGAAAGCGTTACAGGGAAACGAGCCTTCCAGTGTTTCGATAAAGCGGAGGCGCCTTCTAAAGCAGGCAGACTCGACAGGTGCGATTCATCCGCCTGCATGGCGTTTCCGTCGATTTGAAGCATCACCCCGTAAGGTTGAACGGCTTCACATAAGGCATTAAAGGCGTCAAGGTAAGCATCGACGCTTTCTGGCGTATGTTCCGTAGGACGAAAGCAAAGCGAGATCCATTTGTGAGACAGGCTACTGCCTAAGGCTTCAAACAAGCGTTCAAGGCTTGCTATTTCCAAGTGATTCGCATGCAATTCCACCGCCCCCACTAGCGGATGCTCTAACACCTCAAGCAAGGCTTCGGGCAAGGCGTGAGTCGGCTGAAAATACAGGGCATCACTGGGGCAAGTCGGCATACATCGAGAACACCCATAGCAACGATCACTATTAATCTGGAACTGATGAGCTTCATCCATATATAAAGCATCGACAGGACAAGCAGGCAAGCAAGCTTCGCAATCCACGCAGGCCGAACGGGTAACGTGGATTTTACGAAAATGGGGATCCCCATCAACGTCCAAACTCACCATCACTAGCGGTTTTGGGGTATCTGTAGGCAAGGCATGATACGCCTCTTCCACGGCTTTTAAAACATGAGGCTCACAGGCGACATCCACACAATCGATGCCTACTTGAGCGTAAATCTGCACAAGCGACTTGATTTTCTCAGTATCGTGAAAGCTTGCCCCACAAATAAGCTTGAAATAAGTATGTTTGCTTAAAGCGTCTGCCACTTGTTTCAGGGCATCTTGCTTAGCCGTTGTTTTACACCAAGACACGACGACCTTCTTCTTCTAAGGCGGTTCTTAATCGAGCGTATTCAGGGTCTCGATAAAAGGCGGATGCGGCGGTAGAAGGCTTTCCGCTGTATTTGCTGAAACGCTTTTTGGCATAAGGTAATAAGGTTTCCTGCCCTTGGTAGAAGCAGATTTGAGACACCCGCACCCCTGGGTAAAGCGGTAATGGTACCATCGAAACATTCGACAGTTCAAAGGTCAAGGTTCCCGAAAAACCAGGATCCACAAAGCCTGCCGTGGCGTGGATTTGAAGGCCTAAGCGTCCCCATGTGCTACGCCCTTCTAGGCGAGCCGACAAATCTAGGGGGATCGTCACATGCTCCAATGTAGATGCCAGTGCAAACTCACCGGGATGCAAGACAAAGGGTTCCCCCACAGGAACACGAATCCATTCCCACAGCTCGTTCATTTCTTGTTGTAGATGTTCAGGGTTGTCGAGGGGATCCACGTGCGTATAGTTGGAACGACGCATGACTTGAAAGTCCGTACCGAGACGTAAATCTAAGGAGGTTGGACCAAACTGCTCATTGGGAGCAATCAACGGCGTAATAATCAAGCGTTTTTCGGGATCTGGATGCACCAAGCGTGCAAGTATTTGAGATTCATTCATAATCGTCATAAGAAAAATCCTTTTCTATACAAAACTAGGTTGCTTGGATGCCACCGACTGCTTTTGAGCCAAAGACGCTTGCCCATTAGCAGAAGGCGTTTTTACTCGAAAATGACGGCGAGACTGCCCCATGAGGACTTGATGCACTTCCGCGGTTTCAATGGACTTAATAAAGCGTTGCTGGATAGCTTCTTCTGAACGGTAGAAGGCTTCCCACGCTTGCCACAAGTCGGCTTCGTCTACATCGCTAAAATAGCTCAACACGTCGGATGCCTCTTCCAAACGGTGCATCCACGCCGCAAGCAACATTTCACGCACACCTACAGGCGTTTCGCCCACTTGTTCCATCAATTGATAAATGGCATTCTGCTCGTGTAAGGCTTTGTAATCAGGCGTTTCAGTGCTTTCTTCTGTTAGGCCAAGGGCGTGGAGTTTGTCCCACACTTCATTTAAATCATGGTGCTGTAACGAAGACACAGGCAAGCCTGCTTTCAGGCGTTCCAATAAACGCAAGGCATAGCCCACGTGCTTTTCGTTGAAGCTATCTTCCGCCAACACATGTTTTTCAAGCACTCGCAGTAAAGCAGGCACATCCACGACTTCGCTTTCTTCGTTTCGCTTGGCATTGAGTTTCAATTCTTCTGAAAGGGCTTCCGTAATACCGTGTAAACGCACGGCTTGAGAGGTTCCTGTGCCAAAAAAGTTGAGGGCTTCAAATAGAATTGGTTCAATCTTCACCAAGGTGGTAAAATCACGACGCACCAGTTCAGACACCACAAACTCGGCATAGTAAGCTGTTCCTAACAAGCGAACGCCCAAAACGTGAGCCGTCACTGCGGTGAGCCATTCGGGCGAAAGACTCGGATTGCTGGCTTGCAAAGCAGGGTACAACTGTTCTGCCCACGTATGCAGGTAAGAACGAGTGGCCACAACCCATTGCGTGGGAAGGGCGTGAAACACAGACGGCAATCGTTCGACGAGAACGCTGTCTAAAGGCCAGTCGATGGCAGCTGTTGGGCTGTCCATCACGATGACTCGGCTATCTTTATGGGCAAGAAAAGACAGAGGCATTAGACTATTGAGTACATGAGTCAATTCCACCTTCGGCTGTTGCGGATGCAAAGCGTGCATCAAGCGAGCCAACCGCTTGGTTTCAAGCTGAAAGCCATTCAGTTGAGCCAAGGTGGCTTCTAAGCCCAAGGCATTTTCAGCGGAAAGCAAACGTCGTGTTTGAAGTAAAACGCCTAAGGTATGTGATTTTAGGTGCGTTTTTAGCGAAGACACCGTGCTGTAATCGCCTTTTTTTAGGCAGATTTGATGCAGGCGAATATGGAGTTGTACTAAACTTAAAACCAGGTGATGTGACACCAGATTAAGGGTAACGGTTTGGAAAGATCCGGTATAAAAAAGTGACATCATAGGGAGGGGTTTGTCCTAAACAGCAAGAAAACTTTAAAAAACGGCGATGCTTTTAAAAAGCATAGAAACCATTTCTATACTTCCCTAGTATAAATCAGAAAAAAAAAGCAAGACACGCATTGTTACGTTTGGTTATTTTTCTTTATATTTCTTAACTCATACACAAGGGAGCTTCCATTGCATTTTGTACAAAACCTATGCTAGAACATGATGCAACAACTCAATAACTAATCCTTGAAAGCGCAGTCCTACGGTGTTATTTGTCGCCATTGCCATCACTTCTTCGTGGTTTAAATCCTTACCTTGCATGCCTGCTGCCAAGTTTGAAATACAAGAAATCGCTGCAATTCGCATGCCTGCATGACGAGCCGCTAAAACTTCAGAAACCGTCGACATCCCCACGGCAGAAGCGCCCATAAGGCTCATCATCTTAATTTCTGCAGGCGTTTCATACGCAGGCCCCGTTACCCCCGCATAAACGCCTTCAAACAATTTAAATCCCTGTTCTTCGGCATAATTCATCGCCACAGCTTTAAGTTCCTTACAAAAAGGAGACGTCATATCAAAAAAACGAGGTCCTAAAAAATCGGGGTTCACACCAATCAACGGGCTCGTCCCTGTCAGGTTGAGTTGATCGTCTATCCACATTAATGCTCCAGGGTAAAAGGCTTTTTGCATGCCCCCTGCGGCGTTGGAAAGAATCACAGTTTCGGCTCCGCAATAGCTTAGTGCCTGTAAGGGAAAGACAACATCTTGCATCGAATAGCCTTCATAATAGTGAAAGCGTCCCTTCATTAGGGCAATGGTGGCAGGTTCTGGCACGCCTTTTAAGGTAGCTAAAATCAATTCTCCTGCATGTCCTTCTACAGTGGAAATCGGAAAATGGGGGATCCGCTGATAAGCAATACGTTCTTGAACGTCAAAAGCATCATTTTCAGCCAGAGCCCCCAAGCCTGAACCAAGAACAACCACCGCTTTTAAAGGACTTTTTAGTTTGGGTGCCAAAAAGCGACGTACGTCCTTAATACGGCTGTGTAAATTTTCTACGGTATTTAATACATAGGATGAAGGAGTCATAAGCAGGTGACCTTATTATAAACTGAAAATGTAAATCATTTGTAACAAGCGATTAAAGTTTATACCATCATAGTACGAACATAAAAACGTACATGAAAAAGACCTTTAAAAAAGTTTTGTTCTAAACTTAACGCAAGTATAATGGAAGTGATGATTGTTATGTCAAATAAACAGATTTGGTCTCGTTGGTATGAAAAAGATAAAGAAGTTCTTGCATTGGTCACAAGCTTAAAGCGAATGAATCAATGGCAAGTCGAAGCCTATTCCAAAGTCATTATTCACCAAACCAGTGAGATGCAACTTAAAAACAAAGAAAGTTTTATGTTGCAACACGGTAGCGACAAACACCTTTCCCTGTTGAAATCGATGGGACGTAAACGTTGGTATGACAAAAACAAGTATGCCTATCGTGGTTTTAACGCCTTGTATTTGATGGATGACCACGCCCGCCGTGAAATAGCCACGCTGTTGAATGACAGTACCGCCTTATTACACACCTATATGGGGCGTTGTGAATCTTACGGTTTAGAGCCTAATGGGGTTGTCTTTGAACAGCTTTTATTGATGTGGGTGACTGAAAGTGAGCAAGACGCTTACGACTACATCGACAAGCTTGAAGTTGAAGGACGTTTAACCGTTTTGCCTAGTGCGATTTAACACCTACTACTAAAACAAACAGTTGTATTTAAAAATTTAATTCCCCTGGGACGATTATAGAATCGTTCCATTTTTTTGTTCGGCCATGTATAGCTAAAGTCGTGATGCCAGCATCGTCATAGAGCCAAATTCGTCCTAAAAATACGAGCAAAGTGATTGTTTTTATAATAAATGTAAACATTTGTTAAGAAGCCTTTCCTTTTTTTTGATTTTTGGGGTAATATAAAGTTGTATATTGTATTGATTTACTTTAAAATAATTTCAATATAATCTATTGCTTTTAGCAATTTCGTGTATAATAGTAAAACCTTCCGTTTTTTAGTGAAGAAAAAGGAGATTTAATCTTAGGGTTAATGCTTGATGTAAGAAAATCCTCTAAACTGATGATATAGCGAAATGCATTCACATTATCAATACGAATTATGATAGCATCTAATTGCGTTGTGATTCTGTAAGAGAGAGATTACATCTAACACCCTCATAAAACACTGCGGAGACCTACGATTATGGTAGATTCCATTCAATCTTCACGTTTGAGTTCAGCCACAAGTTCAACAGTACGCTCATCAACGCTACAGACAGATCCCCTTGTGAAACTGACGCCCGTTTCTATTCAAGACGCAAAAAGCACGGAAGATGTCATTATTTCAGAAGAAGCAAAAAGCAAAGTTTCTTCTGAAGCCGAAACCCTCAAGTTTCTTCGTAAGATTCAAGCTCAAGAAAACATTCCTAATGAACGCCTTGCCGAATTGAAAGCCCAATTTCAAAGCCCTGAAGGATTGAACGCTTACCTGAATTCGATAGATACAGACAGTATTGCTAAAACTTTATTAGATCAAAAAATCGTTTAAGTCTTATATTTTTTACCTTAGAGAGAAAAGCCAGAACCCTGTGATACTTCGGTAACACGGGGGTTTTTTTATGACGAATTCTCAGTAACTTATCATCTTTTGTAAAAGATGTCACGTTAAAGAATCCCCCCATCGAGGAAGCAACGTGATGGAAAGATCTTAATTCACCTCATCTAGAGGTTTTGAGGGTAAGGGGACACGTGGGTTCATTCCTTGAATCGTGAGGTTGTGCAACTCACGTAGTAAGCGACGTTGCTCATCAAGCATGGCACGGGTCATCTTCATTCGCATCAATACCTTGTGCCGCTCTTGGCTTTGGGGATCCTGCAACAAGGTGTGTTGGCTGATCGCTTGGTTAAGTTCAGCATCCGCTTTAAGCATAATGCGGTTGACCCGTTGCAATTGGGCGGAAAGGGTGTCTCGCATCTGGGGCAGGCGTTGATTCAGTTCACGCATGTCTTTTTGCGTGGCTCGCATTTCTTGGGCAATTCGCATTAAATCGGCTTGGCGATGCTCGGTGGGAATGGCATCCAGCGATTTGCCTAGGCTGTTGGCTCCTTGCCTTAGGAAGTTTGCCATTTTGATTTGAGCGTCCCACATATTTTTTTGCCTAAAAGGACGTAAGACTTGTTGTTTTTCTTGAGCCTTGCCTTCGGCTTGAAACACATCTTCAGGGCTTTCGTCTAAGGTAAACTCAAGGCTTTTGGCTCCTCCTAAGCCTGCGGCGACAATAAGGGCTTCAGCTTCTGCAGGGATGGTCATTTGTGGATCGTTTAACACATAATCCACCCAGACGGAATCGTCTTTAGGATTCAATTTAACTTGCTTCACATAACCCACAGGCACACCCATTAAAACCACAGGTGATCCTTTCATTAAGGCATAGGAATCTTCTACATATAAATGTAAGGTTTTGGCTTCCTTGGGTGAAAAAGGTAAGTTTTTAAAATCCATCGCCCAAATGCCGAGCACAAGCGTAAGAAGCAAGCCGCCCCACAGCAACATATCCGAACACATGTAGAGGCTTCGTTTGAAAAAGCGTTGGTATTTTTGGAGTAGGTGCATGGTATCCTCAGGGATTTTTGTGGGGAAGGCTTATTGTTTCTTGGCAACCACAACGCCCCCTGACAGGGAGAGTCCTTCTTTTTCTGCCAAAGTTTTTGTTCCTTGCCAGTAAAAGACACCCGTTTCATGATAATAATTGTCTAACGCTTCAGGTAAGACTTGGCCCAATTCTCCACGATACGCCATGGCGAGGGTTTCCACATATTGAGCAGGGTTACCAATATCGCACCAAAAGCCTTCGACTTCTTGAGCGAATAGAGGTAAGTTTTCTTTTAAGCACATATTAAAAACATCTTGAGCGAAATCAAATTCTTTTAATTCTGTTGGAGGCGGCTCATGCTTGGCGTTTGCTTCGGCTTGCACAGTAGTTAAACGTTCTTGATACCACGTTTTTAAATACGGAAACAAGCTCGGCGCCAACACATAAAATCCTGTTGAAGCCAAACGGCTAGAGCCTGCTTGAGCCAAGCTGGGTTTTTCTAAAAACGTGCGAACTCGTCCCGATTGATCTTGAGTATTCGTCGCGTGGGTGGCGACAATCCCAAATTTGGGGACGTCTTCATCGGCGACAATTTGACAACCCACCGTAGCAGTCGCCTTGTTGGCTTCATGCACATTCACCAAAGCCGCTAAGTCTACATTAGAAACGGCATCGCCTTGTAAAACAAGCAAAGGTTCTTCAGGATTAAAACTGGGGAATTCGCTCAAGTGATTCAAAATATGGAGTACACCGCCTGCGGTTCCTGTGGGACGTTCTTCGGGGATCTCAAACCATTCGACGCCGTGTGTTTTGGCGGCTTCGTTTAACGATTTTTGCACAGATTCACGTTGAAAGAAGGTGTTGACATAAATGCGTTCAATACCTTGTTGAGTCAGCAATCCGACTAAGGAGCCTATCACAGTGGAATCGCCGACCCAAGGGAGGGCAGGTTTGGCAAGGCTTAAGTAGTCTTCGGTCAACGGCAGAATGCGAGTGCCTAAGCCTGCCCCAAGAATCATGGCTTGCTTGGTAAAAGATTGTTGAGACGCAATGGTTTTCGGCTTTTGTTGAGCCTCTGTCGGAGGGATGGTTTCTCCAAATAGGGTGATTTTAAAACCGTCTCCTTGAACGGAAGCACCAGGCAGTAAGAAGTAAACCAAGCCTGAAGCGTCTTGCGACGTGCTATGTAAAACGCCTACATCGCCACCGCGGCTGGCATAGGCTTCAAAATGAAGTCCTTTAGGGAGTCGTCCTTCAATGCAGGCGACAGGCGTTTCTTCATCAAGTCGTTGAATCAAAAACTGATCTTTTTTGAGAGGGGATTCAAGTAAGCGGTATTCTTGTTTGGCACCTGTGGCACGAAACAAGCTAACGCCTTCGAGTTGGGTTTGGGTAGAAAGCATAATTTAAATTCCTATCGAATGAATACTGTAAGCCTTAAACTTCTTAATTGTATCTTAAAAACACAAAAAAGGAGCCTCCACAAAAGAAAACTCCTTTTTCTTAACAAAACGATAGAAACTAATTCCAGTAAGCTTGGGAAAGACTTAATCCATCAGACACTTCTTCACCGAGTTCAGACGCAATCGACACATTGTTTGGCGTAAAGATGAACACACCTTCACCAATACGTTGTTGGTGGCCTTCAATGGCATGCGTCGCTCCTGAAAGGAAATCCACGACACGTTGAGACTGGTTAGTATCCAACAAGTGCAAGTTCAGAATCGCTGCTTTGCGAGCTTTTAAGTGAGAGACCACTTCTAAAGCATCTTCAAAAGAACGAGGTTCAATCACAATAACTTGGCTAAAAGAAGCGTTGGTGGAACTCACGGCTCGCACATGAGAGGTGGGACGCACTTCGCTAATCACACGGGTGTTTTCAGGCACATACGCAGGGGTGTGCGTTTCCATTTCGCTCATGTATTCTTCTTCTTCAAAGGGATCGCCAGTGACCCAGTTCTTCAATTTCATCATAATGTTTGACATCGTGTGTAAAAACCTCCCTAATATTGTGGACTGTATGGGCTTTTTTGTAAGAAGGCAGGAAAAAACCAAGCGCCTTGCTTACCATATTCACTACTATCATACCTGAACGACGATTTTATGCAAATAGTTTCGTTCCGATACGAACTATTGTAGCACCATTTGCCAAAGCTTGGCTATAGTCATTTGACATTCCCATGGAAAGTTGTGGAACTTCAATGTTCAAGCGCTTCTCAAGCATTTCTTTGAGTGCTTTAAGGGCATGAAAACAGCGGTCAACGGCTTCAAAATCGTCGGTGTTGGGTGCCATCGTCATCAAACCAACGACTTTTACCGCAGGGGACAAGGCTAAAATTTTCTCCACCAAATGGAGGAGATTTTCAGGGTCCACTCCTTGTTTTGAGTCTTCGCCTGATGTGTTGACTTGCACTAAGATCGATTGTTCGATGTTTAAGGCTCGTGCTTTTTCGGCGATGCTTTCCGCCAGTTCGAGGCTGTCTACACTGTGGATTAGATCATAGAAGCCCACGATTTTATTGAGCTTATTGCGTTGAATATGCCCGATGAAATGCCATTCAATCGCCTCATTCACGTCTTTCGGCAAGGTGTTTCGCTTGGCGAAGGCTTCAACCGCTTTATTTTCACCCATCGCAAGCAAACCACAACGTACCGCCCCTTCAATGGCGTAAATATCGGCGTGCTTGGTGACCGCCACCAGCGTGACGCCCTTCCAGTAAGGCGCCGTTGGATAGCCCAAAATCATGAGGTTTTCTTGAATGCGTTCTTGCCACGCTTGGATTTGGGCTTCGGTTTCTTTTGAGGGCGTCGAGTCTTCTGTAAACGTCATTACCGCAAGCTTCCTTCCCACGAAGGGTTTCGCCAAATGACTTCGGCTTCGGTGCAAATGCCCCCACGAGGCGTAAACTCACTATGGACTCGTAACCAACGAGGGTTTGCTGCGGCGATGATGTCGTCGGTGATTTTGTTGGTGATGTTTTCGTAGAACATGCCGACATTACGATACGCCAGCATATAGTATTTGAAGGCTTTCAGTTCGATGCACACATCCCCAGGGATGTATTCAATGGTAATGGTGCCAAAATCGGGCAGGCCGGTTTTGGGGCAGACGCTGGTGAACTCTTCGACTTTAACAGTGATGGTGTAGTCTCGATGAGGGTTGAGATTTTCCCATATTTCAATCGGCGGGTAAACGGCTTTTTCAGCAGGAATCGAATGAATGTAGTCGGTGGTGGCGATCATGGGGGGTGTCCTTTTTAGTGTTGAGTGCATAAATACTATACGCCAAACATTTAGTGGACTCAATCAAATTATTCAGATCCTTGCTCCAATAAGAGCAAGGCTTCCTCCCCGACTTTAAGCCCCAAGCTATGCTGTGCTTGCTGAAAGCTCTGCTCCGCTCGTTGCACGGATTGTTTGGCATCATTCAACATGTATCGCATGAGTTGTTCCGATGGGTTAAAATCGCTGGTCGCTTGAGCCATTTCGTTTTTGCGAGCGATGGTGTAAGCCTGCTCCAAAATAGCGAGCTTGCCTTTTTGCAAGGCGAGAACATCTTTGGTTTGTTTATAATTCAGATATAAATCGAGGAGTTCTTGCTGTAAATTGTCCACCGCACGAGCCAAAATCACCATGTCCGCATCCGTCACAGGGCGTGTGGTGCTTGTATTACTTTGATTGACAATATCGTTGACCAAAGCCCCTGAAAGCAAACCAATCGGCGTACCTGAAACAATAGACGCCGCAGCTCCACCGACTTGAGCCGTCGTGTTGATGAGACGCTTTAAGCCTGTTTTGTTCTTCACGGGTTTACCAGACGCATCCTGACGGCTGAGTTTTTCAATCGCATAGCGGATCGGTTGGCTACGATAGACCGCCGCTTGCCACAACAAGTTCATATCTTTACCTTGTTGTTCGGCGGTGTCCAACGTATTTTCACGAATACGTTGAATCGACGTCACCCACTGCGTTTCATTGCGTTTTAAAATCACTTGCTGTTCAGGGGGCAGGGCATCTATAAATTGGAGGACTTTTTGGTGGTATTTGACATCTAAATCGGTATAGGCATTTTTTTGAGATGCTTCAATGGCTTTGCTCAACTGGCTATTTTTGGATTGCAGGACTTCGAGTTGTTGAGGGGTCACCTGAGCCTTGGCAACAGACGCCGTAAGTACAAGTAACACAAGAAATAGCCTAAAAGGGACGAGGTTTTGATTCAAACACAACATCAGAGCTTGGCATCCTCCAATAAAGGAGGGCTTGCTTGGGGTGAGGGAGGGGCAGGCGGCGGCGATTTGAGCACAACATCTTCAATTAAAGGCAAACGCTTTTTCAAGACTTTCGGGGAGCTTTTTTTAATAGGTACCGCTGCCCCAATGAGGATCCCTTTGGCTTTAGCCACTTCGGTCGTCTTCGTTTCGGGATGCACCGCCACCAAAGACGCTTCTGGACGGATCCCTAAGGCGAGGGTATCCACCGCTTGAGGTCCTGCCATGCGTTCAAGTTGAATACGGGCATTTTCGGCTTTGTGCTGGGCGTTTTGCAGATTTTCACGATACCCATAATAGCGTTGTATCGCCAAAAACTTTTGTGTGGCATCGGGGGTGTTTTGGAGCTTCTGAAAGTAAGCTTCTTCAAGGGTTTCTTGGTTTTGGAGCTGGTTCAAGCTATACAAGGCTTGTTGATAGGCGTGGTAATGCTTGACCAAGGCTTCTTTAAGCTCATCAATTAAATAAGACAGTTGAATATGTTCCGTCGGCGTGAGTTCGCTGAGGGGCTTGTTGCGACCCATCACATAGTTTTGAGCGACTTGAGATCCTGTCATCATACCCATGCTTTCGTAACCGCCGATAGGGGCGACTGTGCTGGTGGCTAAGGCGGCTCCTGTAATCAGTACGCTTAGGGTTTTGCGTAAAAATTCGCTGGAATGGCTTAGGTGCCGTTCAGAGGGTAGGGCGATTTTTTCAAGCGCAAAACGCACCACGGCATTGCGTTCAATGGTGGCTCGCCAAAGGTGTTTAAGATCCGTTTCAGCCACTTCACTTTGCAAGTTAAGTAAGGTGACGGCATTGGCTTGACTGGCCAATGTCGGCGTTTTTTGAATGTCTTGAACCGACAAGGCTGTAACGACCTTGATATTGGCTTTGGGGGCTTGACGCAGTTGTTCTAAGCTTTGGTTGGGCTTAACGCCTTCTAGGGTGACGACTTCATCTAAAGCGGGGGCGGGAACATCCTTGAGGAGGCCTACTTGGGTGGGTAAGGCGTGATTCGGCGAAAGTAAGGCGGGCACAAAGCTTAAACGAGGCGTTGGGGCCTTTGACTTGAGCGACTTTGCTTCTACAATCGGCAAGGTGAGGCTCATCATCACGGCACAGCCAAGCATCACGACGAACGGGGCGTGAAGAGGGGCTTTCCATGAAGAAGGGGGACTCATTTTTTTCATAGACTTCTATTATACCACGAGCCAGCCAAAAACAAAGCGCCTCCCTTAGGTAAGGGAGGGAAGTTCGGAAGCCTGGTTTATAGTTCCCCGATCATGTAGGCTCAGTTGGTCGGGGAGTGAGGACCCTAAGCGTATCATCGTCAGGGGTCTTTTCGCCAAATAGTTCCTCAACGTCTCTATCTATAATCCTCTTTACATCTGAACTGACTTGGTTACCAATTTTTTCATTAAATCGATGTTCTGCGATTTCTTTCTCTTTGCCTATGACGGAAGCTAAAGCTTCGTCAAAGGCAGTCTGTACTGCATCAGGGTCGCTAGTAGGCGAAAGTTCAACTTTATGCATGGATGGTTCAGCATCCTTACCCAAGTGAGCATTTGAGCGTTCGAGAGAAACTACCATTCGAGAGAGGTGAGGTTCATCCAAGTCTGGAACGACCTCGAGTAGACCTGTAAAGCTATCTTCTTTGTTACCGATAAGAGCCTTGAGTCCATCCCGAACGTAACCGTATAGGCGAATGGGCCTAGTTTCATTAGTCCTCGCACCCACAACATGCATGATTTGACCAAGCTGCTTAAAGGCTGCTCTTGTTTCCTGCTTAGGGAACGTTACCCCTTGACGTTGTTGAGCGACCTGTGGATTTAAACGCGCCTGTTGGGGGGAGGGGGTAAAACGATTGGGGGGGAGAGCATTGATTGACATAAAATAACCTTTCAGTAGGAGTAAGGGGGGTTTTTAGAAGACATCTTAAAAAAAGGCTTAAGAAAGTTCAATATTGAACTTATCTTAAGCGCTAGAAACAATTAAAGCAAAAATAAATCAAAAAAGGGGCGTTATTCAAAGCAATTGTTACAAATTGATACCCTTTTAAAAGAAAGGCTTGAGTCTTTTTTATGTTTGCGACTTAATGGAAAGGCTACATAGGGTTCAATTTAGTATGCCATGAAAGATAAGGACTTGTTTTTTATGCTTCATGTACTAAACTTGTGTTGAGGTGTATTGATTGGACGGCTCGTTTTAACCAACGAGACAGAAAAAACATACATTTTAGTTGTATCCTTTCTGGGCCCAATACTAAAGGAGATTTAATTTTATGATGATGGCTCGTGAAAAATTTAAACGTGACAAGCCTCACGTTAACGTTGGAACCATTGGTCACGTTGACCACGGTAAAACAACGTCTACCGCTGCGATTACGGCAACGCTCGCTGCAGTAGGTTATGCTGATTTCAAGAAGTTCGACGAAATCGATGCTGCCCCTGAAGAAAAGGCGCGTGGGATTACCATTTCTACCGCTCACGTGGAATACGAGACGGACAACCGTCACTACGCTCACGTGGATTGTCCTGGTCACGCCGATTATGTGAAAAACATGATTACCGGTGCGGCTCAAATGGACGGTGCGATCTTGGTTGTGGCTGCCACCGATGGTGTTATGCCTCAAACTCGTGAACACGTTTTGTTGGCTCGCCAAGTTGGTGTTCCTAAGATCGTTGTTTGGTTGAACAAATGCGATATGGTGGAAGACGCCGAATTGATCGAATTGGTTGATATGGAAGTTCGTGAATTATTGAGCGAATACAACTTCGACGGCGACAATGCTAGCATTATTCAAGGGTCTGGCTACAAGGCTTTAGAAGCTTTGGCAGCAAACCCTAAATTAAAGCGTGGCGAAGACAAGTGGGTTGACACCATTTGGGCGTTGATGGATGCGGTTGATGCCGACATTCCTACGCCAGAGCGTCCTTTGGACATGCCGTTCTTGATGCCGATTGAAGATGTATTCTCAATCACGGGTCGTGGTACGGTTGTAACAGGTCGTATTGAGCGTGGTATCGTTAAAGTGGGTGAAGAAGTTGAGATCATTGGTCTTGGCGACACTCGCAAGTCGGTTGTGACTGGTGTTGAAATGTTTCGTAAGCTCTTGGATCAAGGGCAAGCGGGCGACAACGTCGGAGCCTTGTTGCGTGGTATTGACAAAACAACCATTGAACGTGGTATGGTTTTGGCAAAGCCCGGTACGATTACGCCTCACACGAAGTTTACGGCTAACGTGTACGTGTTGAAAAAAGAAGAAGGCGGTCGTCATACCCCATTCTTCTCCAACTACCGTCCACAGTTCTATGTTCGTACAACGGATGTAACAGGTTCTATTACACTTCCAGCCGATACCGAAATGGTTATGCCTGGGGACAACGTCATTATGACTGTTGAGCTCTTGACGCCAGTTGCGATTGAAGCAGGTATGCGTTTCGCTATTCGTGAAGGTGGTCGTACCATCGGAGCGGGTGTTGTGGACACCATTCTTGAGTAAGCTCAAGGAAATCATAAGTTAGCAAGCTGTTTCAAAACAGCGTTACGATTAGAAGGTTTAAAAGGAATTATGGCTCAAAAGCAAGCAAATCAAAAGCAAAATCGTGTTCGGATTCGTTTACAGTCCTATGATCATCGGTTGATTGATACATCGGCCGCAAAGATCGTGGAAGTGGTAAAGTCTTCGGATGCCAAGCTCGTTGGGCCTATTCCCCTTCCTACGCAACGTCGTATTTTCTGTGTGCTTCGTTCACCTCACGTGAACAAAGATTCACGGGAACATTTTGAAATTCGCATTCACAAGCGTTTAATTGATATTTTGGATCCTGGTGCTGATTTAGTAAGTCAACTCAGTCGAGTTGATTTGCCAGCAGGGGTTGATATTGAAGTGCGTTTGTAATAGATTGGTTTTAGAAGGTGCGAATGAGTCGTTCAGATAGGTTCGCATCTTCTTAAGTCTACCCGATAGACACCCTAGCGTGTGGACTTAATTGGTTGTTGTCTTAAATAAAGTGAAAGGGAAAGTGGTTGTGACTGCTCCTGGATTTTTAGGACAGAAGCTCGGTATGACCCAGGTGTTTGATGAAACGGGGTCCGCTATCGCAGTAACTGTAGTTGAAGTACTTGACATGACGGTAACGCAAGTCAAGACAAAAGAGACCGATGGTTATGATGCCATTCAGGTTGGAGTGATTGAAGCAAAGCCCAAGCATTTGACCAAAGCCCGCCAAGGGCATTTGACGAAGAATGAACTGCCTTTGTTTCGTACGTTAAAAGAGTTTCGAGTCAGTAAAGAGATTGTCGCTACTTATAAAGTGGGTGACAAGGTAGATCTTTCCTTTCTTGAAAAGCAGGGCTTGCTTTTGAATTTTACGGGTCAGTCCATTGGTAAGGGTACGATGGGTTGTATCCGTCGCTGGGGTCACCATCGTGGACCCATGTCGCACGGGTCAAAAAACCACCGTTTACCGGGTTCCATTGGGGCTGGTACGACACCGGGTCGTGTTTATCGTGGACTTCAGATGTCTGGTCGCACAGGTAATGCCACGGTCACCGTTCAAAATCTCCCTGTGGTTCGCTACATTGCGGATAAAAACGTGGTACTGGTTAGGGGTTCCGTTCCTGGTGCTGAAGGCGGTTTGTTAATCGCTAAAGTTCGTTAGTTATAAGATTAATAAGGTCAAATTTTAATGTCGATTCTATTGAAATCAGTTACATTAGAAGGTCAAGAACAAGGAACGGTTGAAGCACTAGAAGCAGTTTTTGGTGTGGAACTCAACCGAAATGCCTTATTTTTGGCTTTACGTCGTGAACGCATTAATGCAATGCGTGGCACGGCAAACACGAAGACTCGTTCAGAAGTCAGTGGTGGTGGTCGTAAGCCATGGAAGCAAAAAGGGACAGGTCGTGCGAGAGCAGGATCGATCCGCAGTCCGTTATGGCGTGGAGGCGGTGTGACCTTTGGTCCCAAGCCTCGCTCAATTAGCATTAGCTTAAACAAGAAGTTGGTTCGTTTGGCACATCGCTCAGCATTAACCAACGCCTTGTCTAAAATCTCCGTACTTAAAACGACGGCATTGCCTGCTCCTAAGACGGCAGCTGTGGTTAAAGGTTTGGCAAAGTTGAATATCGGTTCATCTGACAAGGTCATTATTGTGGTCTCGTCTTACGAATCCAATGAAAACTTATTGCTCGCCACTCGTAACATTCCTTATGTGTCTGTTCGTGTGGAGTCTGCTTTGAGTGTGCATGATATTTTAGCGTCTAGTCAAATTTTAATCGCTCAAGATGCTTTAGTGAAAATCCAAGAAAGGCTTACCGCATAATGTCTAAAAAAAGCCTACACCAAATTATTAAAAGTCCTATTTTGACTGAAAAAGCTTTCGGGCTTTCTCAAATAGGTCAGTATGTGTTTGAAGTTGATGGCACGGTCAATAAAATTGAGCTTGCCTCTGCCTTTGAACAATTGTTTCCTACTCGCAAGGTTTTAGAAGTGCGTACGATTCGTATTCCTTCTAAAAAGAAGCGTGCGGGTCGCAAGCCGACCTATCGTAAGCCGTATACAAAGGCCGTTTTCAAGATTGAAGGCGATCCTATTGAATTGATTCCTGGAGTATAACATCATGGCAACAAAGCAATTAAAGCCGACTTCAGCTGGTGTTCGAGGAATGTCTAAAATTGACAATTCGGATCTCACCTCATCAGCCCCTTACCGCCCTTTGCTTTCTGCGTTAAATCAGAAAGCGGGTCGTAATAACAATGGTCGTATAACCTGTCGCCACAAAGGCTCAGGTCACAAGAAAACCTATCGTATCATTGATTTCAAGCGGAATAAATTTGATATTCCTGCTCGTGTAGAAACCATTGAATACGATCCAAACCGTAACTGCCGTATCTCATTGGTCTGCTATACGGACGGTGAGCGTCGCTACATTCTTCATCCTGAAGGGCTGAAAGTAGGCGATACTATTACCAGTGGTAAGGATTCTGAAATTAAGGTAGGTAATACCTTGCCTCTTCAGAATATCCCCCTTGGTTCTGTGATTCACAACGTGGAACTCGTTCCAGGGCGTGGTGGGCAGATGGTGCGTAGTGCAGGAACTTCTGCTCAGCTCGTCGCTAAAGAAGGAAAATATGCAACCTTGCGTATGCCTTCAAGCGAAATGCGTAAAGTTCTCATTAACTGTCACGCCACCTTGGGTGTCTTGGATAATGCCGAGTTTAAGAACATTAACATCGGTAAAGCGGGTCGTAAACGCTGGATGGGTGTTCGCCCTACTGTGCGTGGTTCGGTTATGAACCCTTGCGATCACCCTCACGGGGGTGGTGAAGGGAAAGCACCGATCGGTCGTCCTTCTCCTGTGACACCTTGGGGTAAGCCCACACTTGGTAAGAAGACACGTAATAATAAGAAATCGTCAACGAAACTTATTGTTCGTCGTCGTAAGTAATCAAAAGGTTTTTATTTTATGGCACGTTCTTTAAAAAAGGGAGTGTATGTACACCCCAAGCTACAAAAAAGAATTGATGAAGCGAATGCGTCAGGTTCTAAATCTGTTATTCGTACATGGAGTCGTTCTTCGATGATAACACCTGATATGTTGACACATACCATTGCGGTTCATAACGGACGGGCACATGTGCCTGTGTTCGTCACTGAACAAATGGTTGGTCATAAATTAGGTGAGTTTGTTCCTACTCGTACGTATCGTGGTCACGCCGACGATAAAAAAGTCAAGAGAAAGTAGTGTTATGATGTCTGTTTCTAGTCAACGAAATATAATGACCACAGCACGCAAAATGCGACGTGTCATTAACGAAATACGTGGAAAAAGTGTTAATGAAGCGTATATTCTTTTGAAAACCATGCCTTACCGAGCCTCTGAAATTGTATTGAAGAAGCTTGTAGAAGCGGTTGCCAGTGCTCGTCAGCAACAGGGTTTAAATCCTGATGAATTGTTTGTGTCTGAAGTCTTTGCCGATGAAGGCCCAACAATGAAGCGTTTCAAGCCAAGAGCTCAAGGTCGTATTTACCAACGTTTACGTCGGTCTTCACACCTAACGCTTATCGTATCAAGATCACGAAAAGGAGCATAATTGTGGGACAAAAAGTACACCCCCGTGGCTTAAGACTCGGTATTATTGAAGACTGGCAGTCTTCTTGGTATGTTAAATCTTCTTTAGAATTTGCCAAATACATTAAAGAAGATGAAGTCTTGCGTCGTTATATCCTAAAGAAGCTGAAAGCTGCTTCTTTGAGTTCAGTACTGATTCAACGTAAAAGTGAAAAAGTGGTGGTTTCCATTGTCACAGGTCGCTCAGGCGTTGTGATTGGTCGTGGCGGTCAGAACCTTGATATTCTACGTAACGAATTGTTGGCTTTGGTCACGACGAAAGATCTTCGCATTGAAGTCTTAGAAGTCGATAAGATCGATGCGGATGCTGAACTAGTGGCTCAATCGATTGCTCAACAATTAGAGCGTCGTGTGGCTTTTAGACGTGCGACAAAACAAGCCATTCAAAAGGCAATGCGTGCTGGAGCTAAAGGCATTAAGATCATGATCTCAGGCCGTTTAGCAGGGGCAGATATTGCTCGTTCTGAATGGGCGAAAGAAGGTCGTATTCCTTTGCATACCTTTAAAGCAGGGATTCAATATGCTCATGCTGAAGCCCATACCTTGTTTGGTGTGATTGGTGTGAAGGTTTGGATTTATGGTGGCGATTGCGATACGAAATTGTTGACGCTTCATAATATCCGCCCTGCAGGCTCTAAGCCTCAGCAAAATCAGCAGGACAAAGATGGCGCTCGCCGTAAGTCGACCCGTCGTCCTCAACGTAACGCAAAGTAACACCTTATTAATGGGGTCTTGAATTTAAAAATTCAGATACTATAATTAGTCTAATGATATTTAGGAGTTTTGAAAATGTTAATGCCAAAACGATCCAAATATCGCAAGCAACATCGTGGTCGCATGACGGGTATTGAAACTCGTGGTACGCAACTCGAATACGGTGATTTTGCGATTCAGGCAATGGAGCCTGGTTGGATCACAAGTCGACAAATTGAAGCGGCTCGTCGTACGATTGCTCGTGCGGTAAAGCGTGGCGGTAAAATTTATATTCGTATTTTCCCTAACAAGCCTGTCACGAAGAAGCCTCTTGAGGTTCGTATGGGTTCTGGTAAAGGAAGTCCAGAGTTTTGGGTAGCGGTTGTAAAGCCTGGTCGTTTAATGTTTGAACTTGCCGGTGTGCAAGAAGAACTTTCGACGAAGGCGTTAAAACTTGCGGCTCAAAAGTTTCCCATTAAAGTCCGTGTTGTTAAAAGAGATCAATTATCGAAAGCGGTGACTTAGATTATGCTAAAGAATGAATTATCTGAAATTCGGGAACTCAGCATAGACGAGCTTCATGCCAAAGAACTCGATCTTCAAAAGTTTTTATTTGATTTGAAAATGAAGCAGAAAACGATGCAGTTGAATGACTTGTCTCAATTTAAAAAGACCCGTCATAAAATTGCGTTCATTAAAATGCTCATTACGCAAAAATCCCTTTCGGAGGTGGAAGTTTAATGGCTACTCGTGAATTGCAGGGTGTGGTATCTTCGACAAAATCAGACAAAACCGCCGTGGTTTTGGTGGTTAGTCGTAAGTCTCATGCCAAATATGGTAAAGTTGTTCAGACGAGCAAAAAATTTCATGCCCATGACGAGCTTAATGAGCTCAATGTGGGTGATGAAGTCGTTATTGTGGAGTCTCGTCCGTTAAGTAAGTTGAAGCGTTGGTCGCTGAAACAAGTGGTACGTAAAGCAGAAGTGCTATAAGGGGTTGTTATGATTCAACAAGAATCAAGATTGGTTGTGGCAGATAATACAGGTGCTCAGGAACTACTCTGTATACGTGTTTTAAAGCGTAAACGGGCAAGCGTGGGTGATCGTATTATTGCAACAGTGAAATCCGCTTCACCCAATATGCCTGTTAAGAAGTCTGATGTCGTGATGGCGGTTGTCGTCCGAACGAAGTCACCTTTACAGCGTGCGGATGGTAGTACAGTGTCGTTTGGTGAAAATGCTGCTGTTATTATTAACAAAGAAGGGAACCCTCGTGGAACCCGTGTCTTTGGTCCCGTTGCTCGTGAGCTTAGAGATAGCAATTTTATGAAAATTGTGTCTTTGGCTCCTGAAGTACTCTAAAGAAAGGCTAGAAAATTATGAAAGCTTACAAAAAAAAGCTCGTCAAAAAACAATCTTCCTTTCATGTCAAGCGTGGTGATAACGTGTTTATCTTGGCTGGAAAAGACAAGGGTAAGCAAGGTATTGTTCGCTTAGTGGATAGAGATGTGACAAAAGCAGTCGTCGACGGTATTAATATCGTTAACGGTAAAGAGCGTTTGATTCACATTTCTAATTTAAAGGTTGTAACCGAATAGATTAGGTGCTTTATGAAAACGTTAAAAGAAATATATCAAGACGAGATCTTCGCTTCTTTAAAAGAAGGCTTGGAGCTTTCGAATGTTCATGAAGTTCCCCGTCTTGTCAAAGTGGTTATTAATGTGGGTTTGGGTGAATCTGCTCAAAACGCCAAGTCGTTGGATGAAGCCATTCAGCATTTGACGTTGATGACAGGTCAAAAGCCTTTGGTTACTCGTGCTAAGAAATCTATTGCGGGCTTTAAAGTTCGTGAAGGGATGCCGATTGGTGCGATGGTGACCTTGCGTGGTGATCGTATGTATGACTTTGTTTCAAAACTTGTCAATGTCGTATTACCTCGTATTCGTGACTTTAGAGGCTTGAACGATCATGGGTTTGACGGGCGTGGTAACTACAACCTCGGGTTGAAAGACCAGCTCATTTTCCCTGAAATCGATTATGATATGATCACAAAAGTGCGTGGCTTGAACATCACTGTGGTTACGTCATCGTCTTCTGATACAGAAGCCCTTTCTTTGCTAAAGAAATTAGGCTTTCCATTTGTAACAAAAGCAAGTACTTAGGAGTGGTCGTTCATGGCTAAGGTTTCCATGGTGGTCAAAGAAGCACAACGTCAAGAAAAGGTGGCTAAGGGTAAATACCCGAAGACACGTTTACAGAACCGTTGTTCTATCTGTGGTCGTCCTCGTTCTTATTATCGCCAGTTTGGTATTTGTCGTGTGTGCTTAAGAAAAATGGCTCACGAAGGCAAGTTGCCTGGTGTTACAAAATCAAGTTGGTAGTGTAAAAGTAGCCTTCTCCCTATGATTTGGGAAGAGTCGAAGGTTTCTTTGTAATAATTATAGGTCTTACACTTATGTATTCTGATCCTATTTCTGATATGCTTACACGAGTCCGTAACGCTCAGCGTGCAGGGCATCTTGAAGTAAGCGTTCCACTTTCAAAAATCAAAGTGGAAATTGCCAAAATCTTGGTTCGTCAAGGTTTTGTGAAAGAATATCGTCTTGAATCTGATCGTCATTTTGTGGTTGTACTGAAGTACGATCATAAATCAGGCGAGCCTGTGATTCGTTGCCTAAAAAAGGTTTCGAAATCAGGTTTGCGTGTCTATTCAAGAACAGATCGTCTCCCCCGTGTTTTGGGTGGTTCTGGTATCGCCATTATCTCGACCAGTCGAGGTATTTTGACCGACCATGAAGCCCGTAAGCTAGGTGTGGGTGGCGAAGTTTTATGTTACGTATACTAAATTTTCAAGAAGGTATAGATTATGTCAAGAATTGGTAAAAATCCAATTAGTATACCCTCAGGTGTTACGGTAACCGTTGGTGAAAATTTGGTAACGGTTAAAGGCCCTAAGGGTACGCTTTCACGTCAGTTTAGACCTGAAATGAACATTGTCATTGAAGACAATATCATTCAAGTCACCCCCAATGGTGAAACTCGTTTGCACCGTTCTTTGCACGGTTTGACCCGTACGCTCATCAATAACATGGTTTTAGGTGTTTCTGTTGGATTCACCAAAAACTTGGAATTGGTTGGTGTGGGTTACCGAGCAGCAGCAACGCCTAAGTTGTTGACCTTGCAATTGGGTTACAGTCATCCTGTTGAAATTGAATTGCCTGAAGGCATTGAAGCCAAAGTAGAAGCCAATACAAAGGTTGCTATTTCAGGTATTGATAAGCAAGCCGTCGGTGATATTGCTGCGTTGATTCGTTCCAAACGTAAGCCCGAGCCTTATAAAGGCAAAGGTGTTCGTTATTCGGATGAAGTGGTACGTCGTAAAGCGGGTAAATCAGGTAAGAAGTAACGGATCGTATTGATCTTGAAATTTAGGATTATTTTATCATGTTTAAACAAATAAACCGTAAGCAAATTTCACGCAAGCGTCATTTACGTGTTCGTAAAAAAGTGTCAGGAACTGCTGAGTTCCCAAGACTTGCGGTGCATCGTAGTGGCAAGCACATTTATGTGCAGGCTATTGATGATGTGGCAGGTGTGACATTGGCGGCGGCAAGTTCTTTGGACAAAGAACTTAAAGCAGTGAAATCTGGAGCAAACATTGAAGCGGCTAAAGTCGTTGGAGACCTCGTGGCTAAACGTCTTTTAGCCAAAGGTGTTGAATGTGTTGTTTTTGATCGTGGTGGCTTTCTCTATCACGGTCGTGTGGCAGCCCTTGCGGATGCTGCTCGCGAAGCAGGACTTCAGTTCTAGTTTCGTCAGAAATTAGGCTTTCCCATATTGAATACACCGTGTATGCTATATATACGGTGTATTTTTTATGAAAGGGTAAGGTATGTTTTTGATCCGTATGCGTATTTTTCTTTTGGGATTCTTGTGTTTATATGCCTTAGGGATAAATCGCCTGTATGCTAATGATACCCTGCCTTATACCTTTCACACCCTTGCCAATGGCTTGACCTTGGTGACGTATCAGGTGAAAGGCTCTCGTCAAGCGGTTGTGGATACGTGGTTTGGGGTGGGCAGTGCCAACGAATCCCCCACTTATAACGGGATGTCTCACTTTTTAGAACATGTGATGTTTAAATCTGCGGAAGGCAAGCCGTCCTTTGATGTGGAAGTGGAAAAATACGGAGGCTATACCAATGCCGCCACCTCTCGTGATTATACGCATTATTACTATGTCGTTCCTGCCACACAGCTCAAGCAAGCCTTGAGCTTGCAACTTTCGATGCTCTTTGAGCCTGCGTTTCCCACGCTTGCGGTCAAAGAAGAACAGCCTGTTGTGCAAGAAGAAATACGTCGAGCCAAAAATGCCCCCTTTAGAGCCTTATTCGACACGCTTTATAGCAAACTTTATGTCAGTTCCCCCACTATTGCTCAAACGATTGCAGGGCCTGTGCCTCAAATTGCCAGCTTTGATGCCCCTAAGGTGCGAGACTATTACGGACAGTATTATTTCCCCAAGTCTGCCAATCTTTTGGTCGCAAGTCCTTATGAAGATAAACAAGTTATTGAATGGGCGAATGCTTTTTTTGCCGACAAATCTATCGAAGCAGGTCGGGCGATTCCGCCGATTACCGATCGCATTGCTTGGGAGAGTTTATCACCCCAACTAGAAACCCTCTACGCCCCTACGGTTCCTCTGCCGACAATCTTATGGGCGTTCCCTGAACCGCCTCCAACGGCGAGCATCAAGGAGCGTTTGGCCTTGGAATTGTATCTCTATTTATTGGCAGGGCATGATGAAAGTGCCTTGAATCAAGCCCTTTTGCATCAGGAAAATCACCCTGCCTATGCGGTTGGGGCTGCTTGGACGCGTCATCGTTTTGAGGGCTTTAGCTATATTTATGCGATGACGGAAGCCGAGCATTTAACTTTGGCGAAACAACGTATTCAAGCCGTTTTGAGTAATGAGTCTTGGCTTTCTTCCGCAAAGTTGTCACAAGCCAAAAAAGCGATTAAATTGGTGTTGGCTCAAGAACGTAGCCAGCCAGCGTCTTACTTGAACGGCTTGGGTGAAGCGATCGTGCAAAATACGCAAGACGAGCGAAACGCCCAATTTGAAACCTTGAATGCCTTGACTTTAGAGGATATAAAGGATGCCCATCGGGCCTTATTGTTGCGTTTACAGCGTAAGACGTTGAGCCTATTGCTTCTGCCTGAAACGGCGAAGAAGACGACGTCTTCTGTCTTGAATCAAGCGTCACGAAACTTAGCGGGCTTAGCGGTTCAAACCCCTTCGCTTCAAGCGAATGTGGCGAGAATGAAACTGGTGACGTCCAAAGCGTCGATGCCCAATCTTAGATCGCTCCATGCGACATCAATTGGAGATTTTCAAGCTTATGAAAAGATCTTGCCTGCTTCTGAACTTTTGGGGGTGGCGTGGCATTTCCCTTTGAACCAAAGCACCCTAAACGATAAAACTGCGTTAGATCTTCTAAGTGCTTTATGGCTCAAGAGTCCTTTAAACGCCCAGAAAAATGTCTCCATTCAAGCGTATTTGGATGACTTAGGCGTTACCGCAAGCTTTCGTTACGGCGAAGACGGCGTGAGCCTTTATTTTGAAACGACGCAAGACAATGTTACGGCGTTAGTGCAGGCTCAAACGGTTTTGTTGAAGGAAGCACAAGGCTTTATTTTTGACGAAAAAGCCTTTGAAAATGAACGTCAGCAAGCGATTAAATCGATTAAGCAACTGCCTAGCAATCCGCAAGGGTTTTTACAGGCTCATGCTCAATCGATCTTGGGTAAGGGGTTGGCTGTTGGTATTCAGTTGGATGAGGCGGAAAATGCCTTAAACGCCCTGACCTTTGAATCTGTACAAGCCGCTTGGCAGACCCTGTGGCAGAAAAGTCCCGTGGGGTTGGTGATGGCAGGCCCTGAAGATGCTGTGACGACCTTGAAAACGGGCTTGCAGTTTAGTGGTGTTTTAAAAGGGCATTCGCCTGTGGTAGAGCAAGCGATTCATCCGACGGTAACCCTTGAGCCTGTTTTGCCAAGCACCAAGCATGTGTTGAAGGCGGATCAAGAAACGACGTGGTTCCTATGGGGGTGGACGTTTCCTTCGGTGCAAGACAAGGATATTCCTGCTTTACATTTAGTGCAAACCTATTTGGGGCAAGGCATGAGTGCCGTTCTCTTCCAAGAAGTGCGTGAAAAGCGGGGCTTGGCGTATGAAGTGAGTTCTTCGATGGATACATATTTGCATCGTGGGATGATGAGTTGGTATGCTGGCGTTAAGCCTGAAAATGTGGACAAAACAGAAGCTATTTTTCAATCGATACTCAACGATCTGAATACGACGCTTTTAAGTAAGCAAGCCATCGATGCCTTGAAAATAAAGCGTTTGGGACGTTTTGACATTGCCCTAAACACCCCTGAACAATGGACGACCTTTGCAGGACGCCTCTTGAATCAGGGATTGCCTTTGGGGTATATTGAAGATTACACCAAGCGTTTAAATGCGGTGACGCCCTCTGATTTTCAACGAGTTGTCAAGACTTATCTCGGAAAATCACCCATCTTACGCTTAAGTTTGGGAAAAGCACTTCAAGCGAAAGAAACGAAAGAGATTAAAAAGGAAACGCCTCTTGATGACTAATGCGTGCCAAGTTCATGTGCCAGCGACATCTGCCAATTTAGGGGTGGGGTTTGATACCTTTGGCTTGGCGTTGAATCTTTGGAATACCTTTCACATCAAACGTCTGCCTGAAGGCGAGGCTCCTTCCTTACATACCCTTGAAGGTTCCACCTTTAGCATCGGACCCAAGCTCGGTTGGGACGCCGTTCGGGGAAATATCTTCTTTCAAGCCCTTGCCTTTTATTATGAGTATATCAAACGCCCCTTGCCTGCTTATGAGGTGGGAGCGTTTATTCAAATCCCTGTGGCTCGTGGGCTAGGTTCGAGTGCCACGGCGGTTGTAGCGGCTCTGATGGGAGCCAATGCTTTAGAAGGGAGTCCCCTTGATGAGGGTGACTTGCTAAAGTTGGCGATTGCTTTTGAGGGGCATCCTGACAATGTGGCGCCTGCGATGAAGGGCGGTTGCGTCTTTGGCGATGCGTCGCATATCTACCCATTAGAATGGCCAAAGGCTTGGACTTTGGCGGTGTGGATGCCTGAAGATCCCTTGCTCACTGAAGCGGCTCGTCATGTTTTGCCCAAAGCTTATCAGCGAGCGGAAGTGGTTACGGCGATACGCAATGCGTCGGCATTTTTGTATGCCGTGGAACATGAGCGAAGCGATGTGTTACGTCGTGTCATTGAGCAGGATGTCATTCATGAGCCCTATCGAAAAACTTTAATTGAAGGCTTTGATGCCTTTCGATCGTATATTCATGCCCAAACCGAAGCCTTAGGTGTGGTGATTAGTGGCAGTGGATCAACCTGTTTGGTGATCTTTGAAGAAACCCATCAAGATCATGTGATGAACGCCTTAAAGCAGTGGCAACACCAATGGGGGGGCTCCGTTGCCCATACGCCACTTGAGATACAAGGGGCAAGGCTAGAGCTTCTATAGTGTGTAGTGTTTTTGATAAAAGTGTTGATTGAGAGAATTGTTGCACAAGCAGGCGTCCAAGCACTAAATCCGAGCGGGTGAGCGAACTGCGAATCCCCGAGCGATTTTGCGGACGTCGTGCAAGGGGAATGATGCGACGAGGTGGGTCAAAAGGGGGAGGATTTTTAAGGAGGGGGAAATGAGGGAGGAGAAACGCAATGCGTCCTTCCTTCCCCCTCCTTAAACCGCATTTAGAGGTGTTGGAGACCTTTGGCGGAGCAAAGGTCTCTGACGACGACCAGCTGAAAACAGAGAAAAAAATCCCAAAAAACAAGAGATCTTAAGATACCATTTCTTAAGATAGAAAACACTATAGATCAAGCATCCACAAGTGCCAAGGCGTCACATCCTTCCACGCCTCTAGCGGATGCCCCTTTAGCTCCACAACCTTGCTTTGTAAGTCCTGCCACAACAGACTGGCTTCATGTAAGCTTCCAATAGGAAATTTTGCCTTTGGATCCAATAGATGCATGGCGTAATAGGCCACTGCTTCAGCAAACTGCCAATACAAAGCCTGACTCAAATCTCCTTCTAAAGGATAGAAACGCTCTAGTAAGCCTCCTAAGTCTTCAGGGTTAGTTAAAGCTGTCGCATAGACTAACCCTGACAAGGCTTCCAAAGGAGGGTTGGCTACATCGGTGGCGACGACATCTAGCTTTAAAAGGGCTTCTTTCTCGTGTCCATTCGCCAGTTGAGCAAGGGCGTAAAAAGTGGCCGTCAAAGGGTCGGTAGGGCTTTTACGATACAACACCCTTAAGTGGCGTAAGGCATCTTCTAAGTCATGGCATTGCAATAATAGTAAACCCACATTGAGCGAGGCTTCTTTAAGGTGAGCGTTTGCTTCAGAAACACGGCGAAAGGCTTGCAATGCTTCAGAATAGCGACCTTCTTGGGCAAAAAGACATCCTTCGGCATAGTGAAACCCGCTTTCTTGTGGGAAGCGTGCTTGGGCTTCAGCTAAGCCTTGCTTTAAGGTCACCTTGTCTTCTAAGCGACTTAAAACAGTTAAACGTGTTTGAAAATAGGACAAAGCGTCTTCATCGTCTAAAGTGGAAACATCTTGTTTGTTTAAAATGTTTAAGGCTTCAGGCAAATCCCCAATATGCAATAAGAGATTTGCCCAAGTCTGAAAAAGCCCTTTGGGTTCTTGCTCTTGAACACCTAATTGCTCTAGTAAATGTAGAGCTTGATGCGTATGCCCTTGTGCCTCTAATAAGCGGGCTTGGCTCAACAAAATATCAGGCGCTTCGGGGAGTAAGAAAAGTGCTTCTTCTATGTACGCTTGGGCTTTGTCTAATTGATTTAAACTAAGGTGGCATTCCCCCAGCATGTGAAGGGCTTCAGGCTTGTCTGGAAGCAGGGTCTGTAGGGTTTCAAGCAACACAATGGCGTCTTTAGGTTGTCCTAGCTTCTGCTTCAGCACTGCAGACAGGAATAAGGCATCGTGGTGATGGGCTTCATATTTCAGGCAAGTACTGATCTTATTGAGGGCGTCTTCATACTGTTTTTCTTCGGCCAATAGGGCTCCCCATAAATAAAAGGCTTGTGGATTGGTGGGGCTAAGTTGTAAGACCCGCTTTAGTTTTAGTAAGGCCTCTTCTGTATGCCCTGCTCGACTCAAGGCTAACGCCCAATTCATCCAAGGTTCTGTATGTCGAGGCTTCAGAGCAATAGCGGTTTCATATTGCACACGAGCCTTGTCTAAGTCGCCTAAATCCACTAAGCAGGCTCCCCATAAAACATAGTAAATCGCACGTTCAGGCTCTAGTTCGCTTGCGAAGGCAAAGCGGTTTTCAGCGTCTTCTAGGCGTCCTGCTTTAGCAAGTACAATGCCTAGATTTGCGTAAATATCGGCTCGTTCAGGTTCTATAACGATGGCTTGTTGAAAGTTTTGCAAGGCGACATCTAAGTCCCCTGCTTCGGCTTGTCGCACCGCAAGAGTCATAAACGCCAAAGCAGGAGAGCCTGCGGAGCCTGCCTGTTCAAAGCGGTCCACATGGTCGTGGGCATGGGTAATGCTTGCCCATATTTTTTTAAGTTTGCCTAACCACGTCATTTTTTAACTCTCTCTAAAGGGGTTATGTTTTATTATCCGACAAAGCTCTCCTTTTATTCTAACATAAGCATTCGAGTTCCTAAGGATACAGTAGTAGACTTAGCTATAACGGAGTTCGGCACAAGCGTCCAACAATGCTTCTGCTGTGGGATGTTCCAACATTTTAAGCGGGATGTTCACTCCCAAGTGTTTCACTGCTTCGAAGCTACGTCTACCCAAGCAGATCCATTCTTTAGGACGCACTCGATCAAAGGCTCCTAGACTCGCCAGTACGGCCACATTACTGGGACTTGTAAGAAGTACCACATCAGGCGAAAAAGCGACGGCGTCTTCAATGAACTTGTCTAAAGCAGACGCTTCTAAAGCTACGGGTTTGTACAAAGGCAAGGCTTGAACGTTATGTCCCCCTGCTTTTAAAAGCTGAATGATGGTCTCATCTGCTAAAGCACTGCACACCCACAAGCAAGAAGTGGGGGTTGTGTACTGTTGATTGAAGCTTTCGGCAAAATAGGTGGCATCTTGAGCGGCTTTCGGTACAAAATCGGCGGATCGCTTGAAGTGGCTTTCAACAGCGTCTGCCGTGGCTTGCCCCACACAGGCGATTTGAACGGTATGGATGCGATGCGTTTGTGGGGAGTCTTCCAAATAATCCGCCCACGCTTTTACGGCAATAGCGGACGTAAATACCCACCACGACGCTGAAAAATCGGGAGCAAGCTCCAAATGGTTGAGATTTTTTAAACGTTGCCATGCTTGTTCTAGCACCTCGATGCCTTCTTTTTCAAGGGCGTGAGACAGGGCAGAACCCCCTTCTGCCACATGGGTTCGAGGCATCCAGACTTTGAAAGTATTCAGGGCTTTTAAGGAATCGCTCATTCAAGTTCCTTCATTTAAGGGTTATTTAGTCGCATCCTTGTATTGTATATTAAATGTACTGCTTTGAGAGAGAGAAAAAAAGAAAACAAACCCCATTGAGGGACGAATTAAGAAACAACAACCCCAAACCTCTAGTTGCGGGCCTAATAGGGAGAGGACAATCCCAAATAGTATTATAACAACACGAAACGGCTTTAAAGATGACGACAAGCACACCCAAGCCCCCTACGACAGCGCCTGCTGAACGTTGGCATACGGGTTTAAACCCTCTAACGCATAGGGTGCGTGATTGTGTGGAGGTTACCTTTGACACCATTGTTCAGGCACGATGTCGTGCAGGGGATTTACTTTTGGCGTGCTTGGACGATGAACGCCTTATTAACTTCAGTCTAAGTTATTGGCCTATGCTAAGTCAAAACCGACAAGATGCCTCCTTGAATGTGGGTTATCAAATGTTATGGCATTTTGAATGCGACATGGGGCTTGAAAATAAAGGTCCCCATAAAACGGATGCCTTTTATGCAGATATTCAGTTTGAAATGTTGAAGCAAGCAGGGCATTACTTGAGTCAAGGGCAGGAACTGCCCCCTGATTTATTGATGATGTACCAGTGTGAAGAACCTTCTAAGAAGCACCGTCCTGCGTATTACCAGCCCTTCATCGAACGCTTTATAGACGGGCTTGTGGCGTATTTGGCTCGATTTAAATCACGTTAGGATGAAGGCCTTGCGAAACTAGCATTTTTTTTTGGGTATGTTAAAATTAACTCTGTAGCCTACAGCCCCGCTAGGAGTTGCTTTCACAATGACTGTATCCGCTTCTTCTCAAACGCAATCTTTCCAAGATCTCATTGGCTTTGACCCCAAGGGAGCCATGCCGTCCAATGAAGAGTTGCTGAAAATGTATACGCTTATGCTCACCCTTCGCTTTTGGGATGAACGTTCCCTGAAGCTACAACGTAGTGGACGCATTAGCTTTTGCGTTACGACAAAGGGTGAAGAAGCGACGCAAGTGGGGACGGTTGCCGCCCTCCGTCCCACCGATTGGGTCTTCCCCGCTTACCGTCAGCCTGGCATCCCTTTGTGGCGAGGGGCAAGCTTAGAAAGCTTAGCGCATCAGATTTTTGGTTCTGCGAAAGATATTGCTTTAGGTCATCAAATGCCGAATCACTATAGCTTTCATCAGTTTTATTTTGCGTCGGTGTCTAGTGTCATTGGCACGCAGATCGTTCACGCTAGCGGAGCCGCCCTCGCTGCTCAAGCCAAAGGCACGGATGATGTAGCGGTGACTTATTTTGGAGACGGTTCCACTTCGGCGAATGACTTTCATTCTGCCTTAACAGTGGCAGGGGCAAAAAAAGCCCCCGCTTTGTTCTTTTGTGTCAATAACCATTATGCCATTTCTCTTCATGTGTCTCAACAAACAGGGGCCAAATACTTGGCAGACAAAGGCATTGGCTATGGCGTAAAAGCTTTAAGGGTTGATGGTAATGATGTCTTAGCCGTTTATCAAAGCACTTTAGCCATGGCAGAACGCGCCAGACGTGGAGAAGGCCCTGCCCTGCTTGAACTGGTGACGTATCGCTTGAATCCCCATTCTTCTTCCGACGATGATGCCCGTTACCGTCTAAAAGGCGAAATGGAAGAGTGGGTTGATAAAGACCCGATCCCTCGCTTTGAAGCGTTTTTGTTAGAAAAAGGCGTGTTAAGCCCTCCTCAAGTGGATGCCCTTAAAATCCAAGTGGAAGCGGATGTTTTGGAAGCGACAAAAATCGCTCAAGAAACGCCATTGCCTGAATGGCAAACCCTCGTTGAAGGCGTTTATGCGGAAATTCCAGCGAATTTGCAAGCCGATTTGGATGAATTGCTGGCTCATGAGCAGGGGCTAAGCCTCCCTCATCCTGGAGCCTTCCCTTTATAGCCATTTATTGTTTTACCTTATTTTATGAAAGTGCTTTGACATGAACGCCACCATGACACCTTCTTCACAAACCTCACATTCCCTTATACAACGTAATCCCCAAACGCCGATTACCATGGTGCAAGCCATTAATGAAGCCTTGTTTCAAGCCCTCCAAAGCAATCCTAATGTGATTGTGTTTGGTGAAGATGTGGGGATAAGTGGGGGCGTCTTTCGTGTAACAGAAGGCTTACAAGCTCAATTTGGTGATAAGCGTGTCATCGATATGCCCTTAACCGAAGCAGGCATTATCGGATCCGCTTATGGTATGGCGGTGTCGGGTATGACCCCTGTTGCTGAAATACAGTTTGCCGATTATATCTTTCCAGCCTTTGATCAGATTGTGTCTGAAGTGGCGAAACTGCGTTACCGTAGTGGGGGTGATTGTGCTTGCCCTATGGTGATTCGTACGCCTTACGGTGGGGGCATTCGTGGGGGCACCTATCATTCTCAAAGCCCTGAAGCGTACTTCACTCAAACCCCTGGTATTAAAGTGGTGATTCCTTCTACGCCCGCGGATGCTAAAGGCTTATTGCTTTCGGCGTTGCAATCGCCTGATCCTGTTTTGTTTATGGAACCAAAGCGTTTGTATCGTTCGCCGAAGGGCTTGGTACCACTTGAAGCGATTCCTATTCCCTTAGGTCCTGCTCGTTTGGTGCAAGCCGGTAAGGATTTGTCTGTTTTTTGCTACGGGGCCATGGTGGATATTTGTCAAGCCGCCGCCAACAAGATGCAAGAAAACGACGGCGTCAGCATTGAAATCATTGATTTAAGAACGCTTTCCCCAATTGATGAAGCCAGTATTTTAGCCAGTGTTCGTAAAACAGGGCGTGCCTTAATGGTGTATGAAGCCCCTAAAACAGGCGGTTACGGGGCAGAAATTGCCGCAATTATCGCTGAAAAGGCGGTGGAATACTTAAAGGCTCCCATTAAGCGAGTCGCGGGTTTAGATACGCCTTACCCCTATAGTTTAGAATCCGTGTACATGCCTCACCCGTTGCGTGTCATGCGTGCCATGCAAGACGTCTTGGCGTTTTAGTTTTTAGAGTTTTCTTTAATTTATACTTATGCTTCCTAATAATAATGCGTAAAGTTTGTTATGTCTGAAGGATGGCTTTCTGTCTTCGTTTATAGCTGGTGCTTGGGGGTCTTTGTGCCGCCAAAGACCCCCAAACCCCCAAAGGCGGTTCAAGGAGGGGGAAGGGAGGACGTATTGCGTTTCTCCTCCCTCATTCCCCCCTCCTTGAAAATCCACCCCCTTTTGACCCACCTCGTCGCATCATGCACGTTGCACGACGTCCGCAAAATCGCTCGGGGATTCGCAGTGCGCTCACCCGCTCGGATTTAGTGCTTGGACGTCTGCCTGTGCAACGAGTCAAAAATCCTCTTACCCCCTTCCTTAAGCCGCCTTTAGAGGTGATGAGTAATCCCCCCCTTTATAGACAAGCTAATATGTAGACCGCCATTATGGCAGTTTGGCGGAGCAAAGGTCTCTGACAACGACCAGCGTAAAAAAGAAGCTAGATATCCCAAAAATAGTGTCTACGACTTTTTCAATAAATCTTGGCAAAGTTCTTGAATCACCGAACTTAGGCTTAGGTTCAGGTTGATTTCATTGTTTAATAGATAAATCGCATCGGTGGGTAAGTGGGCATCGGTTTTTAAGGTGGTATTGGGCAAGTTTTGTACCAATTGCAAGGCTTCTTCCCCAAGGGCTTCAATCAGTTGCAATTGCACAGGGTGAATCAATAACGTCATATCGCCCTTCAAAGCATGCACTTGTACCGCACGCTTCCACGCTTCCACCAAGACCTGATGGGGTAGCTCCTGCCACACGACCAAGGACGCTTCTTTTAGCACCAAGCCCATTAAATCCACCGCCTGGGCTTCGGCGTGTTCCAAGCGTTGGGTTTCCACCCGCTTGGCACCTTCTAGGATGAGTTTCGCCGCTTCTAAGAGTTCCATGGTCTCCATTGCGGCCGCTTCATATCCTTGCGACACCCCTGATTCAAAACCTTCGTCGTAGCCTTTCTGCTTGGCTTCGGCTTCTAAGTTTTCTAGGCTTAAGCGACCTTCTGCTTCAATTTCTTCGGCACGCGTATGCGCTTTTTCAAGTAAGGCACGTGCTTCTAGCCGAGCTTGAGCGACGACTTTTTCGGCTTCTGCTTGGGCATCGTTCATGAGGGATGCACGTGTTTTGTGAGCATCCGTCAACAAGATCTTAATATCTCGCAAGGCTTCTTCTTCGGCAGGATTCATAGAACGAAGTTCAACAGGGTTGCCTAGTGTGACTTCTGTAAAGACGTTTTCTCTCATGGTAGATCCCTATTGCACTCTTATTCTAAACGAAGAAGGCAGTGTGTATGTAATTATCCCTAAGTAACGAAGCTATCTTCATCCTTACTACGGGCGATTTGAATTTCACCAGACGCTTCAAGCCCACGAATCACCGTAACAATAACGGTTTGTTTTTCGGAAACATCTTTGGCACGTACGGCTCCCATGAACTCCATGTCGTCTTTAAGCATGGCTGCCGCACGTTCAGACATATTGGCAAAAATGACGGTTTGCACTTCTTCTTTGGCTCCTTTGAGTGCCAGTGCCAAGTCTTTGGTTTCCACTTCACGCAGAATACGTTGAATCGTTCGGCCGTCGAGTTTGGCGACATCTTCAAATACGAACATCAAGCTACGTACATTTTCCGCCATTTCAGGATCTCGCATTTCCATGTTGTCCAAAATCGCTTTTTCGGTGGTGCGGTCGCTGTAATTGAGGATTTCAGCCAGCGATTCGATACCGCCTGCCTGACTGAAGTCGCCTGTCATCACACTTGAGAACTTGTTTTCCATAATGGTTTCGACTTCACGCAGAATTTCAGGGTTAGTACGATCCATCACCGCAATACGAGAGGCAATTTCCACTTGGGCTTCTGGTGACAGTAAAGACAGAATAGCCGCTGCTCGGTCTGCCTTGAGGTAAGACAAAACCAACGCCACCAACTGTGGGTTTTCATTTTGGAAGGAAGACGCCAACTGGGTGGGATCCGCCTTATTAAAGAAGTCAAACGGCGTATTTTGTAAGGATTGCACGAGTTTGTTTAAGATTTTTTGAGCATGTTCTTCACCAAAAGAATCGGTAAGGATTTCTCGTGCGTAAGACACCCCACCAGAGACCAAGAAGCCTTGGGCTTCAAACAGCACATAAAACTCGGTGATGACTTCAGGAAAGACTTCAGGGGCAACTCTGTCCATCGCTGCAATGTGAAAGGCGAGACGTTCGACTTCAGTGTCATCTTTAATGTTTTTAAGCACATCCGCAGCCGTGCCAGGCCCTAAAGAAATCAACAAACATGCCACCTTCTGAACGTAAGTGAGCTCTTCGATGCTTTGGATCATGTTTTGTGTTTTTTTGGGTTCTTCAGCGAGCATGGCTTCCTCATGGGGGAAATATTATAGTAATTCTTTAGAATGCACAGAGAACGTTCTCTCTTTTATCTTTATTGTAGCGAATGAAAGCGGGTTTGTCTCCCCTGTTCCTCCACCTAGAGGAGATTACGCCCGTTTCGGAAAAGCTCCTTCGTGTGAAGGATAGGTGAAAGGGATTTGCAATGCTTTAATAGGATTCAATAGGAAAGGTTTTTGTTATGTTGTCGTTTTTACTTCAATGGATCCCCCCCGTTTTTTACGCCTTAAAACGCCACACGATGCAACAGCTCGTGGGAGCCTGCTTAATTCTCGGGCTTTCCGTAAGCGTGGCTTCTGCCAATACCATTGAACAGATTTCACTTGAAAAACAAGCCGACGGTAAATTGAATATCAATGTGAATGTCACAGGCAACGCCCGAGAACTCGCCCCCGATGAAAACGATGCGGAAGGCGTCTATACCCTAGGTTTACAAGGCAAAACATCCGACAAAGTAAAGGCCACGCCCTTGGTCATGGATGCGTCTGGGCAGCATATTGCACGGCTTAATATCGAAAATGGTAAGCTTTCGGTCGTTGTACCAGGTGTGTCTTCTAAAGATATTCGTGTAAATATGCGGACAGCGGCAGGGGAATCCACCAGTACGGCTTCTAATACAGACTTAAACTTTCAAGCCAATGATGAGGCGTTTAAGCGTCCCGCTTCAGACGGCTATGCGATGATCAATACATGGGCGCCTAAAGGCAGTACCCTTGAAGCGCCGTCTGCTTCTTCATCGGGTACAAAGGTATTGCCGTCTTTTGATTTTAGCGAAAATACAGAAGCTTCTGCGTTTCAGGGGTTCATACCTTATAGTCAACCTTCCAAAAAATCAAGATGGCATAAGAAATCACGTGCTTCTTTCGCACATCGCCAAACACTAACGCACCGTGCCAAATCAGCACCGCCCGTTTCGTGGGCGTCTGCTTTAACGCCAAAGTCGGCTCAAAAGGCTCATCCGTCTGATACGGTTTTAGATGAAGTAGCGACCCTTGAAGGCGGTATGCCGCTTGATGAAACGACTGAAAATACAGCGGTTCTGCCCATTGAAGGCACTGAAAATACCATGCCTGCGGTGGAAGAAACGCCTGAAAGCTTTGTGGTCAATCCCTTTAGCGATCAAATGTATGATCCCAATCCTGCGGTGGAACACGTGATTTCGGAAGAAGACGCTTACCTGCGATACCTACAATTGCCTTGGGACAATGAAACTTGGTTGACTGAGCGTGTGGAAAGCAGTTTGGCTTACGATGTGGCTCAACTCAACGCCAGCTTGTGGATGATGTACCTCTGTATTGGAGGCATGGTCTTAGCGGTGGCTTTAGGACTCGCCTTTAAGATGAATCCCACTTTGGCACAAGCCATGGCTCGCTTTAGAGCAGGGCTTTTAAAAACGGGTCAAAATACCTCGCCTAAATCGGGGCATATCGAAAAAGCGTCGCCTTATAGTGATGAAGAAAAACCGTTTGCTAGCTGGCTCATGCCTGATGCACAAGACGCTTCAGACACCGTTGACAACGTTGCAGAACGTCCCAATGAAGAGACCTTGGCAGAAGATGACGAGCTCGATGCCCTCATCCCACTGGATGCCACGCCTATTCCAAGCCTTCCGCAAAACACCGTTTTTGTCATGCCAACCCCGAACATTAGCAGTGTCCCACTTTTATATCAGTCGGCGGAAGCAAAGCCTCAAGCCGTTGAAGAAGTGGTGGAAGCTCCTGTGATTACGACGGTTTCGGCTCCTGCGTTGCCAAAACTGGGAAAATTGAAGGCTCCGACGTATTTTGCGTTTCGTCATCATCAAAAAAGTCGTCAGGACACACCTGCCAAGGCTCCGATGAAGGCGTTGTTTACCTTGCCTAAAACGCCGCTCAAACCTGTGGCAACGGTTAAATCCTTAGAATACAGCCGCTTAAACCGCCTGCACTTTGGGTAGAAGCTCTTTGCCTTGTTTCGCCGAATGATGGGCTTCAATCACTCGTTCCACGGCGTAAAGCGAATGATGCAAGTCCGAACTCTCTTCACGAATCCGACGAAATTCGGCTTCTAAAGCATCAAGCTCATCATCAGACAACGCCTGAAGTTCGATAATCGAATCCCGAGCCTTCTTATTGGCACGAATGATTTCATCCAACTTCAAGCCCACCACACGAGCATCACGGTTTTGGGTGTTTTGAATCAAGAACACCATTAAAAAGGTGATGATCGTGGTGCTGGTGTTAATGACCAATTGCCATGTGTCTGAATAATGAAAAAGGGATCCCACGCTTGCCCAAATCACAATCGTGGCACTGGCAACCACAAAGGCTTTGGGCGAACCAGCGAGTTCTGAAACACGATGGGCAAATTTGCGAAACGCTTCGTGGGACGTGTGTTGTGAAGGCGTGACAGACATAAGTCTCCTCCCTACAAGGGTTTGCGTCCTTGAATCACCCGAATCAACACGGAAGCTATGGCTAGCACAATCAAGACGTGAATAAACTCACCGAAAAAGTGGAAGCTAAAACCGAGTATCCATAGTACAAGTAAAATCATCGCAATCGTGTAAAGCATGGGGCAGGCTCCTTTTCTAGGATGCCCTGATTTTAGCACGTGGGGCCAGAAACGGGCGATTGCTTAAGGATGTTTTAAGCTTCAATCTCGGAGGGCTTTGGGGATGCCACACCCGCCTACGAATTTTGCGTTTTTTTATTTTTTATACTGTATTGGTGCGATTTTTATTGATGGTTCTAGGCTTGAACCTGAGAGTTTTAGGCTTGAACCCGCGTGTTTTCCAGTCGGGAAGATCAATTGTAAGAAGACTATCTAAACTTTCCACAACGTCAGTTGGGGTAGGGAGAAAAACTCTTTTCATCACGACTAGGTCCGCTGGAAGCTGGTCCGCAGGCCTTAGCAACAAACGGTGAGCAACCCTCTCCCAAAAACGAGGCCTTTTTATTTGAACCACAAGAGAATTGTTCTTTTGACCAATAGCCACATGCATATAAAAAGGGTCTCTAAACTTTCTGAGCTGGTTCAAATACGCCTGAAATACGACACGATATTCACTAATAGGTAAACTCTCATTTACAGAAGCATATTTACTTAAAGCCGTTTCAAAAAAATTCCCAAGCGTCTCCTCGGTTCGTGTACTAATGTCCATCCCTTGGCGTTGTGGTTGGGTGGAATACGCAGGGCGGGCATTCGCTATACGAGGTGTAGCTGAGGGGGTAAATTGAGGCATCGTTCGTAACATGGGGGGGGTCCTTTTGGGTTATAGGCAATACATTGTTAAGTCTAGGATTTACTCCTATTCAAGCATTACTATTCATCATACAGCGTCAAGCAAAAATGGTGCGTTTTTCATGCCCAAAAACCACGGGGTGAGCTAAATCGTTACATTTCTTTGTGCGTCACGGCCTTCTCATTGTCCCCCTAAAACCACACCCTTGCTTGACACGGTTTTTCGTTTGTCTTACGCTAACGACAGTATAAGAAACAGGTTTTCTCGCCTAGATTTCTTGTCACATGTTACTGTTTGTGTTGTTCACACTTGTATGTGGGCAACGAACCCAATTAGGAGAATTGCTTTGGCTGTTCTACAACACTTGACCTTACCTATGAATGAATCCTTAGAAGCTAGTTTTGCGGCTTTACTCGAAAAAAGTTTTAACGCTGAAGTCCGTATGGGCGCCTTGTGCGTCGGATCTATCTTGCGTGTTGAAAAAGACGGCTTGCTCGTTGATGTTGACGGCAAGTACGAAGGCTTTGTGCCAATGAAGGAAGTGCCTAACGCCAATACGGCCGAAGATTTGGCAGAAACCTTTCAAGTGGGTGAAAACATAGAATGCTTCGTTTTAAGAGACAACGAAGAGCATCATCAATATGTCTTGAGCTTGCGTCGAGTCCAACAAGTCAAAAACTGGGAAACCTTAAGCCAAGCCAAAGAAGATCAAAGCACCATGCAAGCCACTATTTTAGGCGTGACCAAAGGCGGTATGTTGGCTTCTGTGATGAACATTAAGGGCTTTATTCCATCGAGCCAATTGCGAGTCACCAAGTCCTTGGACGATCTTTCAGGTGAAGAATTGCCTGTTAAAGTCTTGGAAGTCGACAGTAACCGCAACAAATTGATTTTAAGCCATCGTCAAGCCGTCTTTGAAATGAAGGCTGCTATGCGTGCCGATACCCTCAAAGATCTTGAAGAAGGTACGGTCGTTACGGGTGAAGTCGTGAAGATTACCGATTTCGGTGTCTTTGTGGACATCAACGGCATCGACGGCTTATTGCCTTTGTCTGAAATTACGTGGCGTCGTATTAAGCATCCTAGCGATGTGATTAACTTGGGCGAACATGTCACCGTACAAGTCTTGACCGTTGATCATGACCGTCAGCGTATTAGCTTGAGCCTCAAGCGTATGGAAGCTGATCCTTGGACGGTTGTTGATGAGATGTTCCAAGCAGGGCAACAGGTGGAAGGTCGCATTTCTAAGCAACTCGCTAGCGGTGTCTTGGCGGAATTGACGTCTGGGGTGGAAGCCTACTGTGCCTACGGCCAACATGGACGCATCTTTGAACAGGATGTGACCTACAACTTTGAAGTGGTGTCTATTGCCGCTTACGATCGTCGTATCACCTTGGCTTACAAGCCTTTTACGACTGAAGGCTAGTCCTTTATTGTAGTTTTTAAGAAAAGGGAGCATCTCTTGTAGAGGCTCTCTTTTTGTATATGATAGTGTTTTTTAGAAAATAAGTGGTGTTACTTTTGGGGTTTCTAGCTCCGTTTATAGCTGGTGCTTGGGGGTCTTTGTGCCGCCAAACCGCCATTATGGCGGTCTACATGTTAGCTTGTCTATAAATGGGGGACTCTCTCGTAACCCCCAAAGGCGGTTCAAGGAGGGGGAAGGGAGGACGTATTGCGTTTCTCCTCCCTCATTTCCCCCTCCTTGAAAATCCACCCCCTTTTGACCCACCTCGTCGCATCATTCCTTTGCACGACGTCCGCAAAATCACTCGGGGATTCGCAATTCGCTCACCCGCTCGGATTTAGTGCTTGGACGTCTGCTTATGCAACGATTTTGAGCATCTTACTTTTTATACCAACCCCACTATATAGCTATATATAGTGGGGTTTAGCCACTAGGCAACACATCAAAAACGTGTCATTCTAAAGAAGAGTAGTTCTTTGAAAATCTAGGTAACACAAGGCGAAAAATGCCTAAATCCTTTAAAACCCCTTAATTCGTGGCCAGAAAACAGACTTTCGTGGCCAGAAATCGGACTTTCGTGGCCAGAAATCGGACTTTCGTGGCCAGAAATCGGACTTTCGTGGCCAGAAATCGGACTTTTGTGGCCAGAAATCGGACTTTTGTGGCCAGAAAACAGACTTTCGTGGGTCAAAAAGTCGACTTTTGTGGGTCGAAATTACCCTTATTTTTTATATTTGTGTGAGGTGACTGGCTATTTCCGCAAGCGTTTGGTCGTCTTTTAAAAGCTGAAGCTCACGAGCGTAATCCACCATAACAGGCATAAAATCACGCAATTCATCACTAATAAAGTGAAAAACATCTTCAGAAGGTACGTTTAAATCACCCTTTTCACAAGGCATACCTAAAGCCACAGGCAATTCATAACTGTGAAACGCATGTCGCTCTACCCCAATATCAAAGAGGGTTTTCAGCAACTGCTGCCTAAAATGGCTGATGGATTTTAAAGAAGCCCGCCGTTTTTGGGTGCCTTCCCAAGCAGTATAGGCATGAGGCATCACCACGCTTTGCAAGACATGATTCAACGCCACTAGCTCGATTCGCTCCGCGGGGTTGGACGAATTATGCTCGACGGTCACGGTGACCCCATGGCGTCCTAAGGCTTGTTGGATTTGTCGTTGGGTTTGGTTTAAGCCCCCTGCAATTTTGAAAACAGAGTTTAGGACTGGCGGTATTTTCCCGTCGACGGCTTGTACGGCATCAATAGGCGGTATCACAGGGGCTTTGCTGGATTCCACTAAGCTGATTACTTGCCCACGGCACACACGCCCCAATAACAATTTTTGCAAGGCTTTACGCTCCGCTTGACTATGCCCAATATGAGACAGTCGAGCGAGAAAGTGCTTCAAAAAGCGTTGATACAAAAAGCCATGACCCACAATCACCACGCACGGCACGGCACGATGAATCGCCGAATCTTCATTCAACGACGTCAATAGGTTGTTGCGACGGGCATCGGCAGAAATAAAGCCCATGCTCAGTAATTTTTCTGCATAGACCGCCAAATCTTCAATCAAGGCCGTTTCCGCTTCAGGTAACGCCGTGTGAGCAAACAAAATTTCTGGGATGTTTCCCTTATAATACGCCGTGCTTAGGTCATCTAGCTCATTGAGGGGGGCGGTCGTTTTTTTGGATTTCTTGGTCGTTTTTTCAGGCAGGTCGGTTTCAACAGGCACATTGCTTAAGAAACGAAATGCCTTGCTTAGAATCTGATTCAACAAAGATGCATCTTGCGGTTGCACGACTTTTTTGGACAAGCTCAATTCCACACCACAAGGCAACAAGGCAAACGGCACGGACTGCAGAGATCTTGGAAAGACGCACAGCAATTCATCTTTTACACCAATGGCGAGCGGTTCGTAATTGGCAGGTGTGCTAATGGGAATGCCAAATTCATCCGTATGGGAAGAGGATGCGAGGCGACGGCGCTTGATTTCTGACGTGGAAGCACTCTCTGTTTCTAAGGCTTCATTGGGTGTGAGTGGGGAAGGCATTGGCGATGTGACCTTTTAGACTTGTTTGTGAGCTAAGCATGATGTAAAGCAGGGAAGATTAAGAATTAAAACTTTTCTTGGCACGATCCATGTCTCGGTTGACCTGTTGAATGCGGGAGCTGTCTCGCTTGTCATGGAGCTTTTTCCCACGACAGACACCGAGTTCCACCTTCACCCAACATCGACTAAAGTAAAGCTTTAATGGTATTAATGTTAGTCCTTTTTCTTGAATTTTTTCGGAAAGTTTAGTAATTTCCCTTTTTTGGAGGAGCAGTTTGCGAATGCGGGTGGGGGCATGATTGTAATGCGTCCCTGATTCGTAGGGGGAGATGTTTAAACTATACAGAAAAACTTCGCCTTTTTCAATACGGGCGTGGGCATCCACCATGCTGACCTTGCCTGCTCGTAGGGATTTGATTTCAGTACCCGTCAACACAAGGCCTGCCGTGTATGTTTCAAGTACATGGTATTCATGGTAGGCTTTTCGGTTTGATACAATGGTTTTAGACATGGCACACCATTCTATTAAGGTAAATTAGGGAGAGTACTTCAATTCATAGTATAATATAGAAAGAGGGAAACCCCTAATAGTTCACTAAAATTCATAGAAAAGATCTTTCTTATGTCGCTACACACGCTATCCCCCCAAAATGCAGTTGCGGTGGCAGAACTTTTACAAGCACAGGGTTTCACAGCAACCCAGTGGATGTCGCCCTATTCACCCAAGCTATGGCTGTATACTTGTTTGGTGGGGCTTTCAGGCGGGCAAATGCCTTTTCCGCTCATTCAAGCGTGGCAACAGGGGCAAGCCGTCTTAGGCGTGTCTTTCATGCAAAGTGACCCTTTTATGACGTTTCGGCGCTATTTAACAGGCTTTGATGTGGACGCTTCGCTTCAAAATCCCTTAGCGATTGAAGTGGCGTTTTTAGAGGCGTTGTTTCAGTTTAACCAAAAACGTGGGGTTCGCTTTATTTTGGCGGAATTAAGTCCTTTAAACACGGAGCGTTTGAATCTCTTAAAGCATCAGGGCTTTCAGGTGGCGATGCATAATGCTTATTTTTATGTCCCGAAGTCTTTAATTGAGGGGGGGGCTGAATCTGTAGAAGGTGAAACGGCCTTAAGGCAAGCAGGTTATAAGCGTGTGATGTCGCCCCATTATGCGGTGGTCTGTGACCATTATAATCAACAATTGCCTGTGTTGTGGAAGCAGGCCTTGAGTAAGTTGCCTCAGCATTTTAAATCTAAGCCCAACGTCGAACGTTGGTATTTACCCTTACAGGGGCAAACGAAAACACAGGCTTGTGGGGTTTTGGTTGAAATTAAAGCACCAGTCCAATCGTCTCATGTGTGGAATCTGTGGATCTTGGCACCTTTGCATCAAGTGGTGGATGCGAAGGGCATTATAACGTTGTTTGCACGTTATATTCATACGCTTGATGCTCAAGCGGTGATAAGGCTTCAAGTGAATCCTATTCAAACGGCGTTAAAAGACGGTGTGGAAGCGTTCTTGCAAGAAGCCGTTGAAGAGCAAAGCATTTGCCTGATTAAGGAACTTAAAGCTCGCCCTCGTTCAGGGATACAGCTTCATGTGCCAACGCCTCAGCTTGGTTTGGATGGGGCGTCTCCCGCTTTTGGCATGAAAGCACGATAGACAAAAAAAGAGGGAGAAAACCAATGGTTCTTTCCCTCGTCTGAAAAAAGCATTCTCTCTTATAACGCTATAAGAGTTGCTTAACTGATCTATACTGAAACACCTGAATTGATTTTTCCAAAGGCTTGAGACAAATCAGCGATAATATCATCGATATGTTCAATGCCTACACTGATGCGGACAAAGTTAGGTTCAATGCCTGCAGCGATTTGTTCAGCATCGCTTTGTTGGCTATGCGTCGTGCTGGCAGGGTGAATAATCAGCGTTTTGGTGTCGCCGATATTCGCCAAATGGCTCGCTAGCTTTGTATTTTCGACTAACGCTTGTGCGGCTTTTGCACCCTTTTTCACCGCAAAACCAAGCACCGCCCCTTGACCCTTAGGCAAGTACTTTGCATTGAGGTGAGCCGTCCGACTCGACGCCAAACCTGGGTACTTCACCCACTCGACTTCCGCATGGGCTTCAAGCCATTTCGCCAATTTCAAGGCATTTTCGCTTTGGCGTTCAATACGCAAGGCCAAGGTTTCCAGTCCTTGAATGAAGGTCCAGCCGTTGAAGGGGCTTAGTGCGAAGCCAAAATCACGCAAGGTAACGGTTCTGGCTCTTAAAATAAAGGCTAAATTGCCGAAGGCTTCGGTGTATTTCAAACCGTGATACGCTTCTTCTGCTTCCGTTAATAAGGGGAAGCGTCCGCTTGCGGCCCAATCGAATTTGCCACTGTCGACGATAACGCCACCGATAGACAGCCCTTGTCCGCCGATGAATTTCGTTGCTGAATGAATCACAATGGCGGCGCCAAAGTCAATGGGTCTAAGCAAGTAAGGCGTGGGGATGGTATTGTCCACCACCAACGGAATGCCATGCGTCTTACCGAGTGCTGCAATCGGCTCCAAATCCACCACTTCTAAACGGGGGTTAGGCAAGCTTTCGGCAAAAAAGAGCTTCGTGTTGGGTTGAATCGCTTCTTCCCACTCACTAATGTTGTTGGAAGACACAAACGTGGTGGTAATGCCTAAACGCTTGAGAGAATGCGTAAACAGGCTCAAGGTACCGCCATATAGATCGGTGGAAGCGACAATGTGATCCCCTGCTTGAGCGATAGTTAAAATAGTGGCAACAACCGCAGAATGCCCTGACGCCAAGGCTAAAGCAGCGACACCACCTTCAAGTTCAGCGATGCGTTGTTCAAAGACATCATTGGTAGGGTTCATCAAGCGTGTGTAGATATTGCCAAAGGCTTTTAAACCAAACAAATCAGCAGCGTGCTTGGAATCATTGAAGACATAACTGGTGGTTTGATGCAAAGGGACGGCTCGGGAATTGGTGGCATCTGGGGTGTAACCTGCGTGTAAAGCAGTGGTTTCAAAGTGCTGTAGGGACTGATTTTCGGACATTTCTTTTTCCTTTTCAAAATAACTAAACTAACATTCTAATTAAAATAACAAAACACGAAACACGAACAAAAACAATAAGGCTCCCTTGCGGTGAGGCTTAGGGAGCTTTGAAAATGGGGGTGCGGAAATTCTTTTATTTAGGATTCAAAAGAATGACGCGTCTTTTTCAAGGAATGCTCACCTAAGCCGATTGGCATCGGCATCATCATACACATCATCATGGTGCAAGACGTAAGGTTCACAAGGACATTCCTTAAACTAAATTTAATATGGAATCACCTTAACATTTTCATTGCGAATTGTCAACTCTAGAAAATAAATACGGCTATACTTCGGACGCTATTTAATCTTTGAATTGGTATGAATCACCGTTAGAATTTCTTGAGGAGACGGCATGCCTTCTTTCTTCCAAATCACGCCATGTTTGGCAGAAAGCACCACAACCGTTCGGTTATTGACGCCCACATTTTCACGAATTTCAAAGTGTTTCGCCAGTTGACGATCTTTATCCACCAACAGTGGGAACGGCAATTTATGCAAACCTGCAAACGCTTGATGGCTCAACAAAGGTGCCGTGTTCACGCCAGCCACTGCAATGTTTTCAGCCTTGAATTCTTTGTAAGATTCTCGCATGGCACAGAGTTGAATGGTGCATCCAGGGGTTTGATCCATGGGGTAGAAGATAAAAACCTGATAAGCAGACTCTTTCCAGTCATCAGGGAGCGTGAGTCGTTTGCTTTCAAGCCCTGTGGCTTCAAAGGTCATTTTAGGGAGCGTTTTGCCAATAGAGGTATTTTCGTAGCCAGTGGCATCTAATACTTCTGATGGTTTACCTGTAAAAATAGGTAAAAGCATGGCGATCCCCATAAAAAAGAGAATAAGTGTTAGGGTGATTAGACTAAATTGTTTCCACATAGCAGAGGTTTCCTTTTTTGATTCGACTCTCTTCAAGTCTAAGGCTTTTCGCTACAAATAACAAGGGTATTAAGAAACTTTTAAGCCTTAATACCCTCGTTATTTGATGCCGTCACTCGCCGAACTTTGATCAAAGAAAGGCTTTTGAAGCATCACAAAAAAGACCAAAACAGGTAGTATCGCTAGGGTTGCGGATGCCATCAAAATCGGCCAGTCCAACACATCACGATACTGTTGCTTGATTTGAGCCAAATATAACGGAAGCGTCATCAAACGCTCGTCCTGCACAGCCAACAAAGGCCACAAGAAGCTCCCCCACAGGCTAATGAAGCCTAAAACGGCGAGGCTAATCATCGGGCTTTTGGCATTCGGCAACGCCACATGCCAAAACGTCTGCCAAATCGTTGCCCCTTCAAGTTCGGCGGCTTCTTTCAAAGCGATCGGGAAGCTTAAAAACCACTGACGAAAAAGCATCACGCCAAAACCACTGACGACCGCTGGCAAGATCAACGCCACATAACTATTGAGCAATCCCACTTGCTTGAATAAAATAAACAAGGGGATGCTATTGACTTGCGGAGGCACCAAGATCGTCAAAAATACGCCCAGCGTGATCCATTGCCTGCCCGCACACGGCAGATGCACCAAGCCGTAGCCTGCCATCGCCGAACTAAAGACGTGCAACGTCGTCGCCACGACCGCGACAGCAATCGAATTGCCGAGAGCTAGCCCCAAGCGAGCATCTGAAAAAAGGGCCTGAAACGCGTGAAGGCTAGGCTTAAGCGGCATCCATAAGACGCCGTGATGTTGCATGACCGCCGTGCTGTCTGAAAACGCCAAGATGCCCATCATCCAAAGGGGGAGAAGGGCAAGCAAGGATACGACGAGGAGCAAGGCGAGGCTTGATTTGTTTTTCATACGTTTATTTTAGCATCGATATACGGTTATTAGAGGGAATAAGCGATGAGGCTATTCTAGGAGCCTAGATTTTTTTGTGCGGGCGTGTAGACAGAACTACATAACCAAACAAAAAAATCGTAGCGACAACGAATAGACCATCGATAATTTTCTCTAATGGATTGTCTGAAGGGTTTAGATCTTCTAATGATTGTGAGTGCTTGTCGCTTCTGTTACAATGATTATAGGAAAGAGAAGTCGTGCCTGTTTCTATGAATCAATCACGCTAAACTACGGTAAACCTGCGTATGAAAACTCAACGAAATAGCGTCATTGCCTTAATGCTTTTAGCCTTGATGAGCCCTAGCCTTCAAGCCCTTGCCGAAACCAGGCAAGGCACGGCAGATGCCCCCTACCGCACAGGGATTAGTGTCACGCAACAGCTCCAAAAACGCTTTCCCCAAGTCAATTATAACGATCTGACCAAAGTCGAAAAAAGCGAAAGCTTGGATCTCAAAATCGTCACCACCATCGGCGAAGGCTTAAGCATGGAAGGCGACGAATTTTACGCCAAACTCAGCAAAGATTACGTCAGTAACGGCAAGCTACTACTCCCCCGAGGCACCATTGTTCACGGGAGCATCGCCGATATTACCAGTGCCAAACGCATGGCACGAGACGGTCACATGACGATGAAATTCGATTACATGATTACCCCCGATGGGCGTGAAATCCCCATTGAAGGAGGCTCCACAACGTCAGACAGCAAGTTCAAAACAGGGGCAAAAATCGTGGCGACCTCTACAGGCTATGCCCTAGGGGGAGGCGTCTTAGGAGCCGTTGCCGCCTTGAAATTCGGAGGCGTGGCGTTAGTGGCTGCATCGCAAGGCTATTCGCTCGCCATTGGGGCAGGTGTCGGTGCCTTGGGCGGACTGGCTTACAACCTATTGCGAGAAGGCGAAAGTGCCATGTTGCAAACAGGCACGGAAATGAAAATCAAGCTCAAGGAAGGCATGGTTTTGCCTTCGATGACGACGCCCGAAGTCGGCGTCGATGATGTGAAGCTCGACGGGTTGAATGTGAAGCTCTTGGGTTTTCAGCTGGCGAAGGATCCCTTTGGCGAGAATAAGGAAGTCACCTTGACGCTGGATGTCAGCAATTCCACGACCAACACCTTCACCATGATGGATGTGGCGGTGATGGATGAAGATCAACGCACGTTTTTCGCCTCACCGTTTGGGGATACAGGCTTGTGGTTCAACAAGATTGATCCCAACACTCGCTTGAAAGGCAATGTGAGCTTTAATGTGGACGACCCCACGCAACAGTTGTACTTGGTGTTTTACAAGCGTTATACCCGACAAGTGCTAGCAAAAATTGCGTTGGACGACCGTGCTGTGCCGACCAAAGCCTTGGTGAATCCCAAGAAGCGATCGGCGTTTTAGGCGTGGTCTAGGGGTAAGCCTCTAGCCATTTAAGCCGTTTCGATTTAGAATGAAGGAAAGTATTCCTTAATAGCCGAATTGATAATTTCCTGTACTTGTTTATACTTTGTCGCTACGATTATTTTGTTCCGCTATGTAGGTCGCTCTACACGCCCTCACAAAATAATCTAGGCTCCTCGTCTAACCTAAGTACAGAAAACTCTAAATTCAGCTATAAACTATTGAAACGATACCATGAAACAGTCAAAATCGGACGTCTTAAAGCGTTTAATCTTGTTAAAGCCTAGCTTGCAAGAAGATTACGGCATTGAACATTTGTGGTTGTTCGGTTCAGTGGCACGAGATGAAGCCACTGAAGCCAGCGATGTCGATTTATTGTATCAACCCAGCAAGCCCTTGGGTTTAGAATTGATGACCTTGTGGAACCTGCTAGAAGAACAGTTGGGTTGCAAAGTTGATTTAGGGGACTTGCGTTATGTCAAGGCTCGCTTGAAAGACGCCATTGCAAAGGACTTATTTGATGTTTTCTAAAGGAACAGATTTAAAAAGGGACGCTTAAATACATGCAAGCAAAAAAGAATAACGGTAAAACTTTAACACTTTTCCTCGTTCAAGGAGATTCTACAGGATCTATTCAAGTAGGGATTAAAGGGGATACTTTAAAACTTGTCTCTTTACCTAAAAATCATCTTTCAGATTATATGTCTGAAAGTGATATAGGAAGAGGGTTTTATCTCTTAGTCCAACAAAACCCTAATGTGGCTCAACCTTTTAGTGTTTATGTGGGAGAAAGTAAAGACTTACTCACCCGTATGACACGCCATAAAGCGGATACAAATAAAGAGTTTGAACGCATTATTTTAGCCTATACCAGTGACAATGAACTTAATACAGACCATACCCGTTATATTGAAGAAACGCTCATTAAGTTTTGTAAGATTCACCCTTTAGTAGATTCCACCAACGGAAATAATGGACAAGCAAGTCCCCTTCAACCTAGTGACAAAGCGTATTGTGACAATCTATTAGAACAATTTGTCTTGGTACTTTCAGCCTTAGGGTATTACTTCATTCAAGATTGGGAGCTAGAACCCCATGAACTCAAGGCTCGTTATGCGTCGATGCCTGTTGTAACGGCTCCAGAAATAGCAGAAGCTCCCCTCATGGAAACAAAAATTGACACGACAAACAGTGACAATCCTTTTAAGGATTTTATTTTTCAAATTAAAAATAAAAAAGATGGTTTTGTGGCTTACTTAAAAGTGCTTGGTCAAAGAGAGTTTGTGTTGCAAATAGATAGCACCGTGAGAGGTTGGAACATGCCTTCAAATGATAAAAAAGACAGACTTGAGACGCTTCATAAAATAAGCACCCCTGTTGAAGGGACTCGACTCCTTAAATTGGACGAAGAATTAACCTGTACAAGCCCTTCAGGAGCAGGGCAGTTCGTCAACGGCACAACTTGTGCAGGTTTTACAGAGTGGAAAACGGCGGAGGGTGAAACGCTCGAAGCGGTGAATGCTCGCTTGGGTGATCCCTTAGGACGAAATAAAGGCTAGACGACTACCCAAGCTCCCCCCAGTGATGCCCCACCGCTAGATCCACCACCAACGGCACCCGCAAGGGTTGCTCGCACTCCATCGCCCAACGTATCGCCGTTTTCGTTGCGTCCACCTCGTTCGGCGGGGCTTCTAGCACCAGTTCGTCATGCACCTGCAACAACACACGGCTGTGCAAACCGTCGGCTTTTAGGCGTTTGTTCAGGCGTAACATCGCAATTTTAAGCAGTTCCGCCGCCGCCCCCTGCACAGGCGTGTTAAAACTGGCACGTTCAGCAAACTCTCGAATGCTTTTGTTGCCACTGTTGAGATCACGGCTTAAGTCCCGCTTACGACCAAACATCGTGGTGCCAAAGCCCGTTTCGTGAGCCGTTTCAATGGTATCCGCAATCCACCGCTTCACATCAGGGTAGGTTCTAAAATAGCGATTGATGAAATCTTGGGCTTCGGCGTAAGGCACGCCAATTTGTTGCGACAACCCATGCGCCGTTTGACCATACACAATGCCAAAATTGACCGATTTCGCCGCATAACGCTGTTCTTTGGTGACCGCCTCAATCGGCACGCCAAAAACAAGGCTGGCGGTCGCCGTATGAATATCCGCCCCACTTTGAAAGGCGTCGATCATGTTTTTATCTTGACACAAGTGAGCCAAAATCCGCAATTCGATCTGTGAATAGTCGGCGGAAATCAGTTCCCAACCTTCTTCTGCCACAAAAGCTTCACGGATGCGTTGCCCCCACGTCGACCGCACTGGGATATTCTGCAAATTTGGATCGCTCGACGACAAACGCCCTGTTGCCGTAATAATCTGGTTAAAACTCGTGTGGAGCCGTCCTGTTTGGGGCTTCACGAGTTGGGGCAAGGTATCCACATAGGTGGACTTGAGCTTAAACAACTGGCGATAATCCAGCAAGACCTGAATAATCGGATGCTCCCCAATCAGAGATTCCAGCACCTTACTGTCGGTAGAATAGCTTTTGGTGGCCGTTTTTCGCTTCGGCTGAATGCCCAGCTTATCAAAGAGCAATTCTCCCACTTGCTTCGGCGAATTAAGGTTGATCGGTGTTTCGCTATAGGTTTGGGCTTGCGTGTTGAGCGTTTCGACTTGGGCATCAAGCTCTTGAGCCAAGGCTTGCAAGGGGGCTTTTTCTAGGCGAATGCCGTTGTATTCCAGTTCCGCCAAAACCCACGTCAAGGGATTTTCAATCTCGTAAAACAAGCTTGCTAAATCAGGCTGTGCGGCTAAACGCTGACTAAACAAAACCGCCAAACACCACGTGGCGTAAGTATCCGACGCCCCATAGGGAGCCGCCTTGTCGATCGGCACATCCGCAAAGGTGATTTGCTTCTTGCCCTTTTTGCCGATGAGTTCATCGATTGGGGTCATGGCAAAATCGAGTTCACGCTCGCCCAAACCTTTGAGTCCGTGCTTGTTTTCAGGGGCCAGCACATAGCTCATAATCATGGTATCCAACACAGGCGAAGCCAGCTCAATGCCCCAGTGGCGTGTGCAATTGCGTTCATATTTCAGGTTGTGAATCAGCTTGAGGATAGAAGCGTCTTCCAAAAAGGCTTTCAGCAGGGGAAACGCCTCATCATAGGGGATTTGGCGTTGAGCCTCGGCATCACTGAGTAAATCCGCCACATGAGCCAAGGGGACGTACACATTTTGCAAGTGGATCTCCCCGTTCGGCGTGACGGCATCGTAAGTCGTGGGGGCATCCTTCAAACGCAAGACGTTTTTCGCCGTAAAGCTAGATTTGGCGAGGCCTTTACCCCAGCTCAAACCAAACCCAACCAGTTCAACTTCATGCACATTTAAGCCTGTGGTTTCGACATCAAAGGCACAAATGCCGTAGTCGTCCTTAATTTCTTTGAAAATGGCGTCAAGGCGTGCCAAATCTTGCACGACTTCATAGCTAAACGGTGGGAACGTGATTTTCGGCAAGGCAACCGTTAGAGCCGCTGAATCCGTTTTGGCTTCTTCGACGACCTCTTCCACAAGGGAGCCATCTGTTTTGAGGCTAAGCAGTTTCGTCCACTTGGGTAAGTTACGTTGAAAGGTTCTGAAATTATAGGATTCGAAATAGGCTCCCAACGCTTCGGCAGTGGCGTCACTACTGCCTAAGTGAGCGTGTTCTAAATCAGGCACGACATCTAAATCCCGCACGATAATCGCTAATTTTTTGGACAAAAACGCCATCTCCTTGCCGTCTTCAAGCTTGCGTTTGACGCCTGCAGGCGTGATTTCATCCAAGTGGGCGTAGATGTTTTCAAGGCTCTGATAGGCATCCAAGAGTTTGGCAGCGGTTTTGTCTCCAATGCCTTTAACACCGGGGATGTTGTCGCTGGCATCGCCTTTGAGCCCTTTGAAGTCGGCGACTTGTTCAGGCGTGATACCCCATTTGTTGATGACGCCGTCCCAATCGTAGACGGTTAAGCCGTCTTGCGTATTGCGAGCAGGAATCAAAATGTTGATGCGGTTGTCTCGGTCGATCATTTGAAAGCTGTCTTGATCACCTGTGAGTACATCGACATGCCAATCGGGGTAGGTATCAATGATTTTTTTGGACAAGGTACCAATCACATCATCGGCTTCAACGCCAGCGATGCGAAACACAGGCAAACCCAAGGCTTCAATGCCTTCATAAAGCACATCCATTTGTTGACGCATGTCTTCAGGCATACTGCTACGGTTGGCTTTATAGTCGGGGTACCATTCGGTGCGAAAGCTTTCACGAGCCACATCAAAGGCGAAGACGAGTGCATCGGGCTGGCGTTGGTTGAGCAGTTGAAAAATGGCGTTGAAAAAGCCATACACCGCCCATGTGGGGATGTCGTCACTATTTCGCATTTGGGTGCGTTCCAAGGCGAAATACATGCGATACGCCAGTGCGTGACCGTCCACCAACACGACGGTTTTGGTTTTGGTGATGGTGTGATTGCTCATAATGCTTGCCCTCATTAACGATAGTGTTATATCGTCTTAGTTTAGTACAAACATAAAAACTAAAGGCGTGTTCTTAACATTGAATGGATGCCTTGAAAAAACGTCCTGATTCCATGCCCTTTAACGCCTCTTCCACATTCGCCAAAGCAAAGTTGGCACTAATCAACGGACGAGGATCCACCTGCCTACTAGCGAGTAAATCAAACGCTTGCTTCACATCGCTTGGCGTATGGTGAAACAAGCTATACAGCGTGATTTCATCATAATGCACACGCTTGGTGTCAAGGGCGATCGTGCTTCCGCCTGCACACCCTGCAAACCAATGTACCTTTCCCCCACGTCGGCATAATTGCACCGCTTTTCCCCATGTTTCAGGCAAGCCGACCGCTTCAATCACAGCATCCCACCCACGCCCTTGGGGGCTAAAGTCTTTCACTAAAGCTTGAGCATCTAAACCCTCGGCAATCGAAATCGTTTGAACCCCTCCCCCAAAGGAGCGTGCCATGTCTAGCTTCATCGGCGTGCGAGCCACGGCGGTGACGTTTGCTCCCAAAAGCGTCGCCACTTTCACGATCAATTGCCCGATCGGACCCAAACCTAGCACGAGTATATTGTCCCCTGTTTGAATACCAATGCCATGCACCGCACGGATCGCCACCGCCAGTGGTTCCGTAAATGCAGCGATCTCAAAGGGTAAGTCATCAGGCAAGCGGTGCGTATTATAGCGAGCAATTTTTTCAGGAATGATGATGTATTCCGCATACGCTCCGTTCAACAGTTTTAAGTTTTCGCACAAATTGTACTGTGCTTTGTCACAATAAAAGCAGTTGTAACATGGTGCGGAATTCGCCGAAACCACTCTGTCCCCAAGCGTCCATTGGGTGACACCTTCACCCAAACCCACGACAATCCCCGCAAACTCATGCCCAAAGGGACTCGGTAAATCCCCCAACAAAACAGGATGCCCACGCTTATAGCATTTCAAATCCGTCCCGCACGTCAAGGCATGATGCACCTTCACCAGCAGTTCGCCTGCTTGAGGCTTCGGCACTTCTACCATTTCATAGCGAATATCTAAGGGAGCATGAAAGATCACGGCGTGCATGGTTTTCGGTATAGACATCATTGCTTTCCCCTATCGAGACACCGTCGATACGCCTAATGGAAGTCTTTCAATGCTTAAACGGTGGCTCCACCATCAATGGTGACAATCTCACCTTGCATGTAGGTGTTACGATCCGACGCCAAGAAGACAGCAAACTCGGCTAAATCTTCAGGGTTGCCCAAACGCCCTTTGGGTACCCAATCCGTATAAATGCCTAGCAATTTTTCAGGCAAAGAATGCCCTAAATCCGTGTTGAACATCCCGGCGGCGATTGCATTGACGGTAATACCAAAACCCACCGCTTCACGAGCCAAGCCTTTGGTAAAGCCAATGACAGCGGCTTTAGACGTTGAATAATGCACCGAAGTCGGCATACAGCGTTGAGCCGCAATCGACGTAATATTGACGATATTGCCCTTGCGTTGCTTCATCATTTGTTTTAATACAGGTTTGGTCATGTAATACAAGCCGTTGACGTTGGTGTCAATAATACTATGCCAAGACGCTTCAGTGGTGGTGACGAAATTGTCCGCCTTGTTAATGGCGGCGTTATTGATGAGAATATCAATCCCACCCCATTCGGCGGTGAGTTCTTTCACCATATCTTTAATGCCATCACGATCCGTCACCGAAACCTTAAAGGCTTTGCCTTTGGTGCCGTGGGCTTCAATCAAGCGTAGCGTGTCTTGAGCGGCTTCGTCATTGCTATTGTAATTGAACGCCACTAACGCCCCTTCACGAGCAAACACATCACAGAGGGCTTTGCCAATCCCGCGAGAACCGCCTGTAATAATCGCACGTTTGCCTTTAAGTAAGCCTGCTGAAGGGAATTGAGACGAAGGGGAATCCGATGCGTTCATCATATAACGTATACCTTTTTAACTAAACACGCAAGGTGAGCTTAATCAGTTGAGACCTACAACGTTTAAGTCTCATTTCTATTAAGGTGTATCAAACCACAAAAAAAAGTAGAATGCAAATCAACAATATTTAGTCAAGACTCTTTTCAAAGGATGCCAAAACTAGCGAAGTCCTTTAAACTATTTGTATCATTAGTTATTGAAAGTTCTTGCCATGCCGACATTTCTTGAAAAACTCAATCGCCTCAATATCGGACGCTTACGACTAGGAACTGAACCTGTCTTGAATATCCTAGAACTGCTGGGGCATCCGCAGGAGCTGGTGCCGACGATTCATGTGGCTGGCACCAACGGCAAGGGCAGCGTCACGCATATGACGGTGGCTGGCTTATTGAGCCAAGACCTCAAGGTGGGGAGCATTCATAGCCCGCATCTCATGCACCCTCGTGAACGTATTTGCCTCAACAACACGCCTTTGTCTGAAGAGGCATTTGAAGCTTACGGCAATCAACTCTGGAAGCGACTGGAGCAGTTAATCGGTGACTTTAAAGAAGATCACCCTGAATGGCCGACTTATTTTGAGTTTATGGTGATTTTAGCCTTTCATGTGTTCAAGCACGAACATGTCGACATCACCGTGTTGGAAACAGGCTTGGGCGGAAGGCTCGATGCGACGAATGTGGTGTCGAATCCCGTTTTAACCGTGATTACCAGCATCGCTTATGACCATATGGACAGGCTCGGGGATACCCTTGAAGAAATCGCCACTGAAAAAGCAGGTATTTTAAGGGCAGGCGTACCGCTTGTTTTAGGGCCTCACTTACCTGATGAAGCCCGCAACGTGATTTATCAAATCGCCAAAGCCAATCATGTGGAACCGATTGTTGAAACGACGCATGACAGCTTGGTCGTAGAAGATGCCTTGACGAAAAACGGCACACAACGCATTCGCAATATGGTGAGCCGTGAACGTTTGGAGTTGGGCTTATTGGGGCATTTTCAGTTGAAGAATCTCGCCACCGTCTTGGGAATTTTGAGCGTTCTTCAGCGTGAAGGCATCGTCAGTGATGCCAAGGCTTTTTGCGATGCCTTAAAGTATTGCCATTGGCAGGGGCGTTTTGACTTCAACGCCAAAGCCTCAGTATTGTTAGACGGTGCACATAATGATGACGGCTTGCAAGCCTTAAGCATCGGGCTGGATGAAAGTTTCCCCCACCACGGGCTTTACTGGATGCTTTCCTTGCGGAATAACCGTCCCATTCACGCCCTAGAAAAGCTCCTTCGCAAAAACGCTCACCGTACTTATGGTGTTTTGTTGACTTGCCCGACGTCGCAAGAGGCCAGCTTATTTCATTCGCCCCAAGTCTTACGGCAAACCTTGCGAGATGCCTTGCCTGAACTACAGACCCGTCCCCTATGGTCAGCAAGCGATCCACAAACGGCTTGGTGGATGCTGGATCGTTTGATGAGGTCTCATGCCAGCACGAATGGTTATGTTCAACCCTTGAGCGTGGTGGCAGGATCCTTGTATCAATTAGGCGATGTTTATCCGCTTATATAGTGTTGTATGTTTAGGGAGTTCTTTTTAAGATTGCCTGTTTTTTTGGATTTCTAGCTCCCTTTTAGAGCTGGTGCTTGGGGGTCTTTGTGCCGCCAAAGACTCCCCAAACCCCCAAAGGCGGTTCAAGGAGGGGGAAGGGAGGACGTATTGCGTTTCTCCTCCCTTCCCCCTCCTTGAAAATCCACCCCCTTTTGACCCACCTCGTCGCATCATGCACGTTGCACGACGTCCGCAAAATCGCTCGGGGATTCGCAGTGCGCTCACCCGCTCGGATTTAGTGCTTGGACGTCTGCTTGTGCAACCATTTAAGCATCCCCACTTTTTTATCTAAAACACATTATATCAACGAGTTCAAATAAGCCTCTGCCTGAAACAAATGCAAGGCGTCGACGGATTCGCCAGCGGTCACATAAATCGTGGGAATCTGCGTATGGTGAGCAATCGACAGCAAAGCCCCTCCTTTAGCAGATGCATCCAATTTCGTGCAGATTAAGCCATCCACTTGCACGGCTTCGTCAAACTGCTTCACTTGTGGTAGGGCGTTTCGCCCTGTGGTGCCGTCAATCACCAAGAGGCTTTTTAAGCTATAACGTAAATCCGTATGAGCGTCTAACGCCTTAAGCAAGCTACGCTTGACTTTCGCCAGCTCTTCCATGAGTGGGGCATCCACATGCAAACGCCCAGAGGTGTCCACCAAAATAAGCGTTTTGCGTTTGTCTGAATCCCTTTGCTTCAAGGCTTCTTCGATCCCTTGAAAGGCGACCGCCGAAGGAGAGCTTCCCTTGCCGTCTTCTTGGGTGAAATATGGCACCCCTACACGATTACACCACGAAGCGAGTTGAGCATCCGCCGCCGCTCGAAAGGTATCGGTGCCGATGACAAAAACGTGATGCTCCTTAAAAGCATGGGCGAGTTTCGCCAGCGTCGTGGTTTTGCCCGATCCATTAACCCCACACAACATAAGTACTAGCACATCGTGAGACGTCAAAAGAGTATTAGGATCAAAGCCTTTCGCTGTTTCGAGGAAAGGCGCCAAGGTTTCCATAATCACCGACTGCCACGCTTGCGGATCCGTATTCTTGAGTAAAAGGCTTTGGGTTCTTAACGCATCTAGCACCACTTGAATGCTCGCTCCGTCTACATCCGAACGAAACAAGGCCTCTTCAAGCGATTCTAGGCGATCTTCAAAATACGCTTGCCCCGTGTCTGTGGCGTCACTTTGACGAAACGACTCAAACAAGGCATTCGTTTTAGCCAATAATTTGCCCCACATGACTACGCTTCGATTTCCGTGATGCGGACTTCTTCTTCAACAGGGGATGCTTCTGCTTCTTCAACCGCTTCAGCAGGTGGATTCTTTAAATCTTGCACGATTTTACCCAAGACACCGTTGATGAACTTATAGCTTTCAGGCAACGAATACGCTTTAGCCAATTCAACCGCTTCATTGACAGAAACGCCGTAATCCAAATCATCTTCATACAAGATTTCAGCCAACGCCAATTTCAAAATAAGGCGATCCATTTTAATTAAACGATCCGTCTTCCAATCGGCGGTGTACGCTTCAAGCTTTTCGGTTAGGGCATCGTTATGTTCACACACGCATGCGATCATGTGCGTGGCATAGTCTTCCACATGTTGGTCTTCCAAATGCACCAACATTTGAGGAACCGCTAACACGTTCCACACCCATTCACAGGCAAGCAAGCATTTGTCTAGGCGATGCAAGGTGTCTTGCGTGCTAGGCAACGGCACGGCTACTTGTGGGGCATCAAAAGACGAGTTTAGGTTGGTGGGGTGCTCAAATTCAACCGTCATAATTTGCTCGCTCACTGATTTAAACAAATCAGCGGCGGCTTCAATATCATCTTGAGCATGAAGAACAAGCGTTTGAGCCGAAGATCGAATTAAACTGGTGAGGCTTTTGTCTTCAGAGACTTTAGCAGGTAGGCTTCCACGACTGGCTTCAAGTTGGTACAACGCCAATAAAGCAAATTTTCGAGCCACACGTCGGCCTTGTAATAAATTAGGGGAAGAAGTGGTCATGGGGACTCCAGTTTTAATTCTCAATGAACAGGTGTAATTTAAAAGGACTGTTAACTTATGTGGATTCGATTCATGTATTCATCTTAGGGTGTAGACATTTAGAAGCTAGTTCTACATTATTTAATGGACTAAACTTATAGTAACTAGATTAAAAGATCTTTGCCACACTTTTTAACAGAATTTAGAAATAGCATAGCAAGAACATCATTGTCTAACAAGTTTTATTTCTAAGGATTTCATTGTCCGCTTTAGGGCGACTGAAACGATACGCCACCAATTTCAAAAAGGGAACCGTCATGCCTAAGCCTACGACTCTTAAAACTTGGATGCAACCTTTCGCTGAATTATTTGGGATACGACGCCCTGTGGTTCAAGAAAAAAATGACGCTTCAGAAATAGATGTGGTGGTGGTTGCCAATCGGGATGTGTACCACCCCACCAAAAACGTCTTACTCCTAAAAGAGGGACAACATGTCGGCCCTAAAACATTAGACACGCTAGAAAAAAGTGGGATTTCTGTTTTAGAATGTTGCTCTGTTAAACGTAAAAATGGGACGCTTGAACCGTTAGAGCTGTCTATTCTTCGTTACATTTTAAAAAAAACAGCGTCTCAAAAAGCCACACGATTCCAGCTAAATACGGTTTTAAGCCTTCAAGAACGCAGGGTGGAACCCTCTCTAGAAGCGTGGCAGCGTCATTTTAAAGTCTTAATTGTGGCACACAATAAACGAGACCAAGAACGCCTGAGGAACTACCTTGAATCTCAAGGGGTTTTAAGCCAGCACATTCATCCTGTTTTACAAGCGTCTATGTTTGAGTATTTGTATGAAAAATACAGGCCCACTTGTTTGATTGTGGACTTACGCACGTATCAAAACTTCTTAAAGCAAGGCATCGATGTGCTTCAGCGACCCCTGCACTGCCCTTTTGCGTGCCTAGAAAATACGATATTACTGACTAGTCCGCCAGTGGCATTCCACTTTGACCCTGAGCTTTTGCAACTTGAAACCGTCTGGCAGATGCCTCACCCCTTAATGCGTCAAGATCTAGACAATGTTTTGCATCCCTTGTTTAATCGTTTGCGTCGTTTATATTTTGAAGCTCCGATACCAACAGGGACACTTTACGATAGTTAAATGAAATAGCCGGTATTATATAAATGGGACTATATTTTTGATGCCATTTCTTAGATTGAATAGCGTATAGGTGGATTCTAGGAGCCTAGATTCGCAGATGTGTGATTGTACAGAGACGTACATAAGCACATCGAGAATCGTAGCGACAACAAAGACGCCAGACGCTATTTAAACTAAGAATTGGTATGAGCTTGTTTTTGCAAATCTTTTAAAGTATCTCGAACCTTTTGCAAATCAGCGGGGAGCCAAAAAGGAACAATCGTATGCTTGTAATGTAAAAGTAGTATACCCTTGTTAAATGGCAAATCTTGAGGCGACTGCATAGCTTCAATACGAACTAAATCCGTAAAAGGCAAGTCTGACTCAATAGAAACAGGGAAAGAAAACTGATAATGAATATGGTCTTGATAGACCGTGTAAATTGTACTATTGAGGTGCTTTTTTAACACTAAATCAAGGAGCATTGGTAAAAGAAGCAATAAGACCCCCAGGCTAACACCAAATATAAGACCTTCGTTTAGTTGGGACACCCGATGTGTCCACAGTATTGCAAATACAAGGTTACCCATATTGGAAACCCCCGTGACAATTCCTGAAATAAATACAGATAGAAAAAGACTAATGATCCATTTCACCAATACCCACCCCTGATATAAGCTGCTCTCTTTCAGAGGATCTAAAGGAAGAATTGTGAAGAGGGGTTTCTCTTGAAAAGACATTTTACTTACCTCAATTTACTTAGTCAATGCATTGTTTTTCTTAATTAAGGCTTTTACTTTTTGATAAACATCATCAGGGTTTGAAATATTGTTCAGTGTGACGGTTGAGTTTCTTTCTCCAGTACTGAGTGTCGTCACTTTTATTGAACCCAAATTACTCCCTCTCTGAAAAATACCTTTGCTTAAGGTGAGTTCGACAACCTGATGATACGGTATGCTGTTTTCTTCAATAGCCCAGTATTCCTTGCGTACAATCAATTCGTCTTCAAAAAAAGAATAGGTGGTGTTCTTAGACTGTTGAGACTCAATATGCATACCGTGAATCTGAGTTAAATAAAAAACAAGAATAGGCGGAGGTATAAAAACCCATTCAAGAGGGATATAAGTGAATTGCCCTTTCGCTTGTAGGGCATGCAGGCAGAAATAAGCGATGCCACCGAAAAAACCTGTTGCCCAAACGAGCAAAAACAAGGTGAGTGGTAGTATTTGAAAAAATCTTACCCACAACTGGAAAGTAGGTTTTATAGTAATTAATGGGGCTCTATTCATTTTTAAAAACCTTATGCTAAAAGACTCATAAAATAGGCTTTTCGGCGCAGTCCCATTAAAACTTGAAGCACAACGATTTCCCCCCACTATAAAGACGAAATTCGCCTAAATAATAAGGCGTTTTGTATCAAAATATGTCACACTTCAAATAGTCTAAAGAACAGGTGTCTTATGACGATAAGTCGAGTATATCCATCTCTACTTTTAAGATTAGAATCGAGTGTGACAAAATGCCTTCAACACCTTTTTCAACAGGCGCTCATACAGGTTACAGCCCTACCCCTCCACCGAATAAACAACGGATTCTAAAAGGTGTTCGGGATATTCCCGCCCTACCACAAGTGGTGACCCAAGTGGTGGAACTACTTAACAAGACCAGTTCTAGCAGTTCGCAAATTGCAGATCTCATTAGTTACGATCCGGGGCTAACCTCTCGTATTCTTCGTATGGTCAATTCTAGTGCCTACGGGATCCCTCGCCAAGTCACCAGTATTCAACATTCCATTGCCATGCTTGGCTATAACGCCGTTCGAGGTTTGGTGTTAGGGGCATCCATTTGCCAAATTTTTTCACCTCCCGCTTTAGATTCAAAAGGCAATCCTACCTCCAAAAAGCAACAGGGACTTGATTTAGAAGGGTTTTGGCAACATGCGTTGATGACTGCCTTTTTTGCCAAGCATTTGGCAGAACATTTCAAACTACCTGAAGCGGACGACATTTTTAGTGCAGGAATGATCCATAATATCGGAGTCTTGGTCTTGCATTCGCAAGATGTGGTCAGCGATGTGGTCGTACACAATGCCTTAGCGAAAAAGAAAGTTTGGCGATACGCCCCTCAAGCCTTGCCGATTGAGTATTCGGTGCTAGCCTTTACCCATGTAGATTTAGGAGCAGAATTGGCACAGCGTTGGCAATTGCCTAAAGTCATGCAAGCCGTTATGAGTCGTTATCACAGACCTCTGCTCACAGGCGACGAGACGGATCCAGCGGTCTTTGCCGTAGCACTGGCTCACTATTTATTAGCTCTTGTGATTCAAGTAGACTATGATTTCACACGTATTAATTGCGATCAATTACCTGACGCCTTATGCACCTTCTTTAGGCTAGAAACCGATGAAGAGGTGCAAGCCTTATGCGAACATATCGCACCACTACTTGGGGAAAGCGAAGAGATTATGCAGTCTTTAATTGGGCTGTAAAAAGAGATAGTCCCTTTGAGATATAACGTATTGTTACAGAAGCTCACTTTTTTAGAAAGTGAGCTTGCTTTTATTCATCTTTCGATGTACATTTACAGGTGAAAATACTCTTATTTCTCTCTCTCTTAATTCGTCCCCTCAATTTCTTATTGAGGGTTTTTTTTGCAGAATCTTCTATAAGGCAGGAGCCGATTGCAACAGGCCTTCTATATCATGCACCACATGGCAAGCCCCACGCCAAGGATTTTTCGCCAAATATTGCTGATGATAATCTTCTGCTTTCCAGAAAGTCTCTGCAGGCAAAACCTCGCTTACAATCGTTTTAGTAAACAAGGTTTGTGCAAAAGCTTTGCTTTTTTGAGCTATTTCCGTCTGTGTGGATGTTGTGGTGTAAATCCCACTACGGTATTGCGTCCCCACATCAGCGCCTTGACGATTCAATTGAGTGGGGTCATGCAAGTGCCAAAACAGCCAAAGCAACTGATTAAATGAAATAATTTCACCGTCAAAAACAACTTCTACCGCTTCAACATGCTGAGTAAGTCCCGTACAAACCTCTTTGTAAACAGGGGCATTGGTCAAGCCATTCATATACCCCACAGATGTCGTCAAAACACCTGAAACACTTGCAAAAATCGCCTCCACTCCCCAAAAGCATCCTGCAGCAAAATAGGCTTTTTCTTGTGGCATCGTCATTCTCCCTTTTATTACTACATTGATTATAATGTTACATTAGAATCGCTAAATTGTCATACAAAAGTCATAAAAAAATAAGTTTTTTGAAATTGGGTATTGACGTGGAAAATCGTTTGGGTGATGATAGCTTTGTTGAGAGGTAAACAGCCTTAAAGCAAACGACTTGTTCATTGACAACTCAATAGTGGAAATTTTAAGACGAAAAGAATGGTCGATTGTTTTTTAGCGAGAGCGATCGACGTACAATGTTTTTGAAGTCAATTTCGGATTTAACAAAGCTGTTCACGGAACGAACAGTTTTGCGGG
>JBKDRU010000055.1:0-90042 GCA_046341215.1 Vampirovibrionales bacterium
GCATACTGGGGGGAGGGAGGACGTAACACGTCCCTCCCCCCGCCGCCCCTTAAGCCGCTTTGGGGGTTTGGGGAGTCTTTGGCGGGACAAAGACCCCCAAGCACCAGCGATAAAAACAAACGAGAAACCCAAGCACCAGCAATAAAAGAGAACAAAAAGCCCCAAAAATCGTGCAGTTTAGCCACTAGGCAAAGGGCTAAAAAATAGGATATACTGATAAAGAGTGGCTTTTTTCAAGAAGCCTTCACAACCCAGCACATTCCTTGAAAAATTGAGTAAAAAACGGACTTTTGTGGCCAGAAAATCGACTTTTGTGGCCAAAAAACCGACTTTTGTGGCCAGAAAACCGACTTTCCGACACACGAAATTAGGGCGTTTCTTTACATTGTGATACCAAATGACAGATTCAATAGCAAACACGTTGAGTGTTTGTGCTTAAACCTAAAGCAAGCGTATCAATCTAAACTTACGCATTGACCATTGTAAAATCAGGATACTTCGCCAGCATCTGACGCATCTCTAAAAGCTGATCCATCATCGGCTCCACCCATTCCACAGGGATCTGATTCGGCCCATCGGACAACGCCTCATTCGGGTTGGGATGCGTCTCAAAAAACAAGCCTTCCACCCCAGCCGCCACAGCGGATCGTGCCAAAACAGGCGCAAACTCACGATTCCCGCCTGTTTTACCGTTTAGCCCCCCTGGTTGTTGGACGCTATGGGTGGCATCAAAAATCGTGCGAAGCCCAAGGCTTTTGACGATGGGGAAGCATCGCATATCCACCACTAAGTTGTTGTAGCCAAAGGTGGTGCCACGCTCACAAATAAAGACGTCACGGTTGCCTGTGGCGAAGACTTTTTCCGCACAAAACTGCGTTTCTTGGGGCGATAAAAACTGCCCTTTTTTAATATTGATGCGTTTGCCTGTTTCCCCTGCGGCCACGAGCAAGTCGGTTTGACGGCACAAAAAGGCGGGAATCTGCAAGAAGTCGACGACTTCAGCGGCTAAAATGGCTTGTTCAGGGCTGTGAACATCCGTGCAAATGCGGACGCCGACTTCGTCTTTAATGGCTTTTAGAATGTCTAAGCCTTCACGCACGCCGTAGCCTCGAAACGAGCTATTAGACGTTCGATTCGCTTTGTCATAAGAGCTTTTGAAGTAAAAGTCGACATCGTTGCCGTAGCTTTCCATAATGGCTTTTAGGCGTTTAGCGACGCCCAAGTTCATTTCGCCGTTTTCGCCTTCTAAAATACAGGGGCCAGCAATCACGGTAAAGGGTTTAGGGGAACTCATAGGGGATTGTCCTTCTCTAGTGTTTGAATCATAAGGCTAGTCTAGCCTAAACCCGCCGTTTCTTCAAGTGGGGAATAATGCAAGTTTCCTTTTATAAGAAAATACGAAATTAGGTGTTTTATAAGGTTGACACGAGGCCTTCTTTTGATAGTATTAAAAGTGAAGCTGATTGGCTCGTCTCTATGCAAATTAAGAAATGATGAAAGTGAACTATTATGCTGAACTATATTTCTCGTTATACCCCCCCCTCCCCCCCTGCTTTGAAGACTCAACATAACCAACGGAGTGGTGACGCTAACATGTTGGATATAATCCCACGATTAGAGCAATGTAGAGGTCTTGCTGATAAATTACAACTTGCTAAAGCTAATGGTGTTACTGGTTTAGAATATTCTAGCAGAAAATGGAGATTCCTGCGTGCAGTAAGAAATTTTATAAAAATGCCAGGAATGACTAACGAGTGGGCACAAATGATAAGAAGTGAAATAGGACTCCCTAAAATTACCCCCCCCTGTGAGTAAGCGTCTTTCCCCAAAAAACGAAAAATAGGCTATACTGGGAGTGGTACGATAATTCTGCCACTCCTTTGTGATGAAAGCCCCTGCGTATGACTGCGTCTAACACCCCCCCACAAGAAGGACGGCTCATTGAAGATGTCCTCATCGAAGAGCTTCTCGCCAAGCTGGCTCGGCATGGTGCTAAGCCTGATGACTTGGCATTGGTGCAACGCACGTTTGACTATGCTCGCCACCACCACGACGGTCAAAAACGCAAAGACGGCACCAATTACATCATGCACCCTGTGAGCGTCGCCCTGATTTTGGCGGATATGTGGGTGGATGTGCCAACGCTTCAAGCCGCTTTGATGCACGATGTGCTAGAAGACACCACCGCCACCGCAGAAGACATGGAAAAGAACTTTGGGGCGGAAGTCACCAAAATTGTGCAAGGTGTGACGAAACTTGGTAAATATAAATACCAATTTAATACTAAAGAAGAAGAGCAAGCGGAAAATTTTCGGAACATGTTCTTGGCGATGGCGGAAGATATTCGCGTCTTGACGCTAAAACTGGCGGACAGGCTCCACAATATGCGCACGCTTGAGCATATGTTGCCCCATAAACAAGAAAAAATCGCCAATGAAACGCTGGAAGTCTTTGCCCCGCTCGCCAACCGCATCGGGATGGGGAACTTCAAGGCGGAATTGGAAGATTTGTCGCTAAGCTTTTTGGATCCTGAACAGTTTCACGAAATCAAAGGGCAACTCGCCGATTCGCAAGAAGAACGTGAACGTGTGATTCAAGAAATGACACAACACCTTGAAAAAGGACTTTTGCAACATAACATTCATTCAAAAATCTATAGCCGTTTAAAAAACTATTACAGTATTTACAAGAAAATGAGTTCCCAAAAAAAAGAACTCAACGATATTTTTGACATTTCCGCCCTGCGAGTCATCGTGCAGACCGAAGCCCAATGCTATGAAGTGCTAGGGATTATTCACCATCAATATACACCTGTCGCTGGGCGTTTTAAAGATTACATTGCTATGCCGAAAAGCAATTTCTATCAGTCTTTGCACACCACGATTATTGGGCCGAATAAACGCCCTGTGGAAGTGCAGATTCGCACCGAAAAAATGCACAAGGTGGCGGAATTTGGTATTGCTGCGCACTTTCACTATAAGCGTTTTGGCGATGATGCCACCGCGTATCAAAGCTCTAAACAAGATGAAAAACTCGAGTGGTTAAAGCAATTGGTTGAAATGCAAGCCAATGCCGATACGGCGCTAGAGTTTGTTGAAAATGTGAAGCTGGATCTTTTCCCCGATCAAGTCTTTGTGTTTACGCCGAAAGGTACGGTCATTAGCTTGCCTCGTGGATGCACGCCTGTGGATTTCGCTTTTCGCATCCACAGTGAAGTGGGCAATCGATGTGCGGGGGCGATTGTTAATGAAAAAATGGTACCGCTTGACACCGAGCTTCAAAACGGCGATATTATTGAGATTATCACCAATAAAAAAGCCACGCCTCGCCTCGATTGGGTGAACTTTGTGGTGACGCAACAAGCGAAAAACCGCATTCGTCACTGGTACAAAAAGCATTATCGGGATCAACACGAAACCCAAGGACGCCAACTCTTGGAAGCGGATCTCACTCGTGCGAAAGTCGATACGCTGGTGAAATCAGGCAAAATGCTGGAAGTGGCTAACGAACTGAACTATAAGAATATCGAAGATCTTTATGTTGCTTTGGGTTATGGTGAAATCACGCTATCTCGCATTATTAACCGTGTCAAAAAGGGTAAAATGATTTCGACCACGTCGGATCACCATGCCCAGATTCAAGCGGAACAAGCGGAACACCTCAAAGAACACGGCTATGTCGATTTACCCAATTCGCAAAGTCCTGAAGCTTTGCAGGCAAAAAATAGTACGTCTGAACGCTTTGCCGAAGAGCTCGCCAAACTTGAAAAAGTGGGTAATATCTCTGATGCCATGAACACGAGTAGTTCCCTGCAAGCCCTGAAAGGCTTGCAATACCACATTGCTCGCTGTTGTATGCCTGTCCCTGGGGATGCCATTGTGGGCATTGTGACTCGCAGTCGTGGGGTCATGATTCATCGGGACGATTGCATGAACATCATTCAAGCCAATCCGCAGCGGGTGATGAACCTTTCGTGGACGGGGGCGATTGAAATGCAACAGAGCTTGCATAATGTTTTGCTAGAAATGCAGGTCATGGATCAAGTGGGTGTGTTTAAGGATGTGCTGGCGAAGGTGTCGGACATGCAGGTGAACATTTTTTCTGCCAATTGCAAGCGTTTAACGGGCGAAAAGAGTGTATATATTGAACTTGGGCTTGAAGTAAAGAACTTAGAAGAGCTTGAAAAACTGATTCGCAACATCAAGCAATTACCTGATGTCATTGCGGTGAAGCGCTCTCGCTATCGCATGAATAAGTAAAATCCAGCAGACCTTCGCGTTTAATGATGCGTATTGGGGTTAAAGAGCCGGTCTTCCTTTTTAGAAATTCGAGTTAAATCGTAGGTGGAATCGTCCAAAATATCCACCACTCGCTGGTGCTTTACGTTCTGATAAAAATCCATGCCTACTTGAAAATCCAGCGGTGAAGAGCTCATGTAATACAAATTTTTTCCCACACCACCTTTTGGTAAGTAGTGATCCAACATATGCTTGGCTTCCAGTTGGACGCTTAGGTTACTTAAGATTACATTTTCTTTTTTTCGAGCATTTTCTTCAGCAAGTTGAGCCTTGCCTTGGCTCACGTGCGTTGGCACGGAAATCAAGGCTTGCGTGAAGGTATCGCCATTTTTAGAGGGTTGCACCAGTTGGTAAATCATATGATCTTCGTGAAGATAGCGCCGCGTAAAGCTTTTGCCTTTCAATAAAGGGGGTTCCTTGACGTAGGCAACGGATTCGGTGCTTAGAATGGATTTGTTTGTGGCCTCTAAGACATTGGACAGATCCCCCGCTGGGATGTTCTTCATCAAGAGAAGGCCTTGTCGCTGTGTGACGGTTGGGGTGTTGGAAGAGATAGTCGGGAACATTGGTAGTAGTCTCTTTGGTTTTGGTACCAATAGTATAGCACAGAAATCCGCTGTGGCAAGTCTTATATTTTATTAGCAGGTTCTGTAAATTATTGAATCAGTCGCTTAATGGCTTACATGAGTTTAGGGTGCAAACGGTTGGTTTGTCGGGCAAGGGGGGCAAAAAACGATGACGTCGTTCAGCCACCCAATCATAAACAGGACGGTTCACACCCTTCAAAAAAGGCAATCGTAAGAGATGCCCCACCCACGACCATGGTGCAATGCATTGTTCTAAACAAAGCCCCACCGCTTCTTCCGCTTGAAAGACGGCGTTCTTTTCCACATCAATCACATGCATCCGCTGGGTGGTGTCGTCGCTCGACAAATCAAAAGGCTCTAAATAACGGGAGGCTTCTTCACTATGCACATCCACAAAACGCAGGTGTTTTGGATGCTTCAACCACATATTTAAAAACAACTGGCTTCGCTGGCACAAGCCGCAAGTCGCATCATATAAGACGATAAATTGAGCGGTCATGTCGTTTACCTATTTAGGCCTTACGTTTAATGTGAGACGGTGAAATTCCCAAATTATCGAACGAATCGAGCCAAAAGGTCTCAAGGGCATCTTGCTTGCGTTGAAGGCGTGCGTCGTCGGCATCTTGAACTTCTAAGTACACACGCACCAAGGGTTCCGTACCACTGGCCCGCACCAAAACCCAAGATCCATCGGTTAAATAGAGCTTCACGCCGTCCTGCGTGTGGAACTCGGCTTTCAAGGCTTCTGCTTCTGCATTAGAACGTGCTACATCCACGATTAAATCCGTCCCCAAACTACCGCCTTCAGTAAAAAGATTCAGGGCTTTGTTGAGAATTTGCGATTTAAGTTCGGTGTGAATCGACCATTCCGTGAAAATGAAGCGATTTTCTATGAGGGCTTCCACTTTGTTCACGATTTGAGACAAGGGCAAGTTTTCTTTCGCAATGAGTTCTGCAATTAACAAGTTAGCGAGCAAGCCGTCTTTTTCAGGCACATGATTCAAAATACTCAAGCCACCACTGCCTTCACCACCTAGTACTACCCTAGGTTTATTGGGGTCATTCTCATAATCTAAAAAGACTTCGGCGATATATTTGTAACCCACAGGCGTTTGAAGCACAGGGGTGTCATATGCTTTCATCATTTCATCCAAGGCGTGGGTGGTGGATTGTGAACGTACCACGATGCCGTTTGCCTTGCGGTGATGCACCATTAAATAGGCAATCAAACGTAAAATCATATTGGGATGCAAAAAGTCGCCGTTTTCATCCAGAATACCGAAACGATCCGCATCACCGTCATTGGAAGCGCCATAAATCAAGGCATCGGGTTGCTGAGCCGTCCACTTTTTAATAATCTGCGACAGTTCGCTCAAGTTTTCCGCCGAAGGCTCGGGTTCGCCTTCATAGCCTTGGGGGCGTTCATCTTCGGTATGAATCAGCTTGACGTCTTTCACCCCTAAATCTTCCATAAGTTTGGGGAAATAGTGACGACCCGTGGCGTACAAGGGATCGTACCCCACATGCAATTCCGCTGCTTTTATGGCGTCGAAATCCAAGTGAATGACTTCTTTAAGGTGGTCTAAATATGCTTCATAGGGTAAAAGATGGTAGATACGTGGGGCATCTTCAAGGCCAAGTGCCTTGCGATCCAAAACCAAGTTAAGAGGGTTCGCTTGTAAGGCTTCAAATTGCTTGGTCATGGAAGAAGGGGCAACCGCTCCGTCATTGGTGAGGAAGTTGTATCCGCCGTAATTCCAGGGGTTGTGGCTAGCGGTCATTAAAATGGCTCCTGCGGAACCCACACCGTTGCCCGCAATTTCAGCCAGGTGAGCGGCGGTATACGCCAAAACAGGCGTGGGTACATCGCCTTGCACTTCATAGACGTCTAAGCCTTTGGCGAGAAGGGTTTCAATGATGATGGGAATCGCCATTTTCGTTTTTTCACGAGTGTCGCCTCCCACCAAGACGGGCCGAGCGATATGTTCAGCTTGCATGGTTTGAATCAAGACATCGGCAATGGCGTGGGTAATTTGTGTGACAACGGCTTCGTTAAACGCATCATCGGCATCATGACGATAGCCGGACGTACCAAATTGATAGACTTTAGAAGCAATATGACTTGAACTCATGGGGAAATACCTTCACATAAAGCGATTAAACACTTTTAGGATTAACAGTTTCAGTATACCACGAGCAAAACAAGTGGTAGCAATAATTTTTCTTGTTTTTTCTTGTAAAAAGTTTAAAAATTAATTTAAACCAAGTTATGTTCGATCATAAAGTTGGTGTAAATCTCTTTGCCTTCTACAAAGGGGGCAAAGTTCATCATCTTCTGATGAAAGGGTATCGTTGTGGGGATGCCTGTAATCGCAAACTCATCCAAGCCCCGACGCATGCGGATAATCGCTTCTTCTCGCGTCGCTCCATGCGCAATCAACTTACCCACCAAGGAATCGTAAAACGGCGGGATTTTATAGCCCTGATAGGCGTGCGAATCCACCCGAATGCCGATGCCACCCGGGGCGATAAACCCGTCGATGAGTCCGGGCATGGGCATGAAGTTCTTGGTCGAATCTTCTGCATTGATACGACATTCAATCGCATGACCGTTAAAGGTCACGTCCTTTTGTTGGATCGTTAATTTTTCCCCAGCCGCCACTTTAATCTGCTCTTTCAATAAATCAATGCCTGTAATCATTTCGGTGACAGGATGTTCCACCTGAATGCGGGTATTCATTTCCATGAAGTAATAGTTCATGTCTTTGTCAAACAGCAATTCAATGGTACCGACACCTTCATAGCCAATGTTTTTCACCGCATTGACAATGGTCATACCCACCTTTTCACGCAAGGCAGGGGTCATAACAGGCGAAGGGGCTTCTTCAATGAGCTTTTGGTGACGGCGTTGGATCGAACAGTCACGGTCGCCCAAGTGAATGACGTTGCCGTAATTGTCCGCCAAAATTTGAAACTCAATGTGCCGAGGCTTTAAAATGTACTTTTCGATGTAGCAATCGGGGTTGCCAAAGGCGGCTTGAGCTTCGGCACTGGCACTTTGAATCATGGCTTCCACCTGCGATTCATCTTCCACCAAACGCATGCCTTTTCCGCCTCCGCCGGCGGTGGCTTTCACCAAAATAGGGTAGCCCGCTTTTTTCGCCCATGCCTTAATCTTCGGCACATCAGCGGTGATGCCGTCTATCCCCGGTACGACAGGCATGCCAGCATCCAACATGGTTTGCTTGGCGGTGGCTTTATCGCCCATTTGGCGAATCGCTTGTGAGCTAGGGCCAATAAAAACAAGGTCATGTTCCTTGCAAATATCGGCAAAATCGGCATTTTCTGCCATAAAGCCATAACCAGGGTGAATGGCTTCTGCCCCTGACATTAACGCCACTGAAATAATGTTCGACACATTTAAGTAGCTTTGACTCGCAGGGGCTGGCCCCACGCAATAGGCTTCATCGGCAAGCAACACATGAAGGCTTTCGGCATCGGGCTGTGAGTATATGGCGACGGTTTTGACGCCCAATTCTTTACAAGCACGAATGATACGAAGGGCGATTTCGCCACGATTGGCAATAAGAATCTTTTTGAACATGAGTGTGAGTTACCTCAACCTTATTTGATATACCCTAGTATTATACGAGCAAAAAAATAGATGTCAGCTTTTTTTGAAAATCAGTTCGATTTTTCTTCTTGAATATAAAACTAGGTTAACTTCATGCCCGATTCAATATAGCCATACTTCCACGAACTGCCTTCTTTCACCATGCAAATATCTACCTGTCCTTGCTGGCCATTAGGGTATTGTAAGACGCAATCGACAAGGGCTTTTTCGCCCTGCTGGGCTTTGAGCGTGTACGAACCAAATTGATACAATTCTTGCGTGCCACTACTAAAGTAAAACGTCTTCCAGAACGTGTGAATCAACGTTTTTTCGTTCATACGAAACATCATTTGCACTTCTTTCAAGCCAATACCAGAGACTTCCACCGCTTCGGTATTCCGCTTTTTAAGCAAGTCGTAGGTATAGTTCAAAAAATAGTCTCGGGTTTCTTTGGAAAAGCAGTCAAAAGCCGCCCCAAAATCGTTACTCATAAAGGCATTTAAAAACTTCTTAAAATCATCTTCGGGCGTGGACATCGCTAAATACCTTCTTCATGTTCAATACGAGACAAATGACACGCGGAAACGTGGGCATCGTTGCCTGCAACCGCAAGCAGGGCAGGCTCTTCTAAGGCACAGGGGGTAAAACAGTCGGGGCATCGGGTGTGAAAGCGACAACCGCTCGGTGGATTCATTGGGCTGGGGAGTTCACCGACCAACGGGTGACGACCCGCTCGCTGTTGCTTGGCAAGCAACGGATCGGCAATGGGCATCGCATCCAAGAGGGCTTTGGTATAAGGATGCTGGGGGCGTTCAAAGATGGTTTCGGTGGTGCCGACTTCCATAAACTGACCCAAGTACATGACCGCCACACGATCGCAAAAATGCTGTACCACACTTAAATTATGAGCGATAAACACATAGGTTAGCCCTAAGTCTTTTTTGAGATCATCCATGAGATTGAGGACTTGGGCTTGCACGGAAACGTCTAAGGCACTAACGGCTTCGTCCGCAATAATGAGCTTGGGGCGTAAGGCTAAGGCTCGTGCAATGCAGACCCGTTGGCGTTGCCCGCCAGAAAGTTCACTGGGGTAGCGATCAATCACACTCCCCGAAAGTCCGACCATGTCTAACAACGCTAAGATCTCCATTCGCAAGGCTTGACCGCTGGCTCGCTTGAAGATTTCCAGCGGTTCGCCAATGGCTTGCCCCACTTTAAGCCGTGGGTTTAGGCTGGCGTAAGGGTTTTGGAAGATCATTTGCATGTCGGCACGCTTTTGACGCAAGGCATCGGACGATAAGGCGAGCCAGTCGTCACCGTCAAAGCGGATTTCGCCTGCATCAGGCTCATCAAGGCGGATGAGGCATCGGGCGAGGGTGGATTTTCCGCATCCGCTTTCGCCGACAATGCCGAGCGTTTCGCCGTGATTGACGGTGAAGTTGACGCCATCGACGGCTTTAACATCGCCGATTTTGGTGTTAAAAAAGCCTTCTTTGACAGGGAAGTATTTTTTGAGGTTCTGCACTTCGATGAGGGGTGCGACGGTGGAAAGCGTGGGGGCTTCAAGCAATTCAAGCAATTCAAGGGATTCATTCTGCGTCATGTATCGTTCCTTCAATATATTTTCTATAGGCTTCCTTACAAAAACGAAGAGCAGACGTCCAAGCACTAAATGCGAGGCTTCCGAGACATTTTGCGGAGCAAAGGTCTCTGACGTCACCAGCTAAAGAAGGAGCTAGAAAACCTATTTCAAGCTTTTCGCATTTTCTAAGGAAAACGATTTCTTTATATCCAGTATATCGCATTTTTTGATATAATGGGGATGTCTGAACATAAATCTATAAATAAAAACAAGGAGTTCGCTATGCCTGTTGAATCCACTCATGTGAATGCGTCCAACTTATTAACCTTTCGTCAACGTCGCCCTTCTCCCTTGCCGCTGACCTTAAGCATCGTCGCCGTCTTGCTGGCTGGCACTAGCTTGGTATTTCAGTTTTTTCCACACGTGTTGACGAGCCTGCAAGAACCGTTTTCTTCCGAAACCAAGCATACGTCTCCTTCCATGCCAGCCCCTTCTCGTGACACACGCCAATCGATTAATAGTCCTTTTTCAACCGTGTTGGCGGATATTTCAGAATCACTGGCACCAAGTGTGGTGAACATTGAAGTGAGAATGCGTCCAGCAAACGTCAATGCGGACGATGAACTGTTTCGCTATTTTTTTGGCAATCAAGGCTTCCCCTTTCCACAGGCACCACAAGAACAGGGAGGTCAAGGTAGCGGGGTAATTTACAATGCTAAAAAAGGCTACATCATCACCAATAACCATGTGGTGCAAGGGGCGACGCAAATGCAGGTGCGTCTGAATAATGGAAAGGCCTATACGGCGAAACTTGTGGGGAGTGATCCCTTAACCGATATAGCCGTGATTCAATTAAAGTCACCAGAAGCAACGTTAACCGCAGCCAAGCTTGGCGATTCTTCCCACTTACGCACAGGCGACTGGGTGCTTGCAATGGGTTCCCCACTAGGGTTCGACCATTCCGTGACGCTGGGCATTGTCTCGGCGATGGCTCGGCGAGTGCCTGATCTCAATGAAGAAGTCCCCTTTGTGCAGACGGATGCGGCGATTAATCCTGGTAATTCAGGCGGAGCCTTAGTCGATTTGTATGGGGAAGTGATTGGTATTAACACGGCGATTTTACGCAATGGACAGAACATTGGTTTTGCGATTCCGTCGAATACCGTCAAACAAGTGGCGGATGAACTCATTGCTCACGGCCAAGTGAAGCGAGCTTACGTGGGGGTGATGCTTTCAGCCTTAACGCCAGAAATTATCGAGCAATTGAATTTGTTTCCTGCGGTGAAAGGTGTGGTGGTCGGAAGAGTTATGCCAAGTTCGCCCGCCTCTAAGGCAGGTTTACAACTTGGCGATGTCATTCAAGACGTGCAAGGGGTGGAAGTCTTGACCCCCAAAGCATTTCAGGATCTTGTGCGTAAAGAAGGCATTGGCAAGCGTTTGCGCTTAGGTGTTTTACGAGACAAAAAACGCGTGACCATTTCGCTTAAAACGGAAACGATGAATCCGCAAGCCTTTCAAGAATAACCTTAAAAAGCCACAAATCCCCCCGTCAAAGCAGTAGAGAGAGGCTGGTGTGACAGAGGGCTATGGAATTATTTAGACGTTTTAGAAAATGAGAGAACAACAAAGTCTATGCAAAATAGCTGAAGGCTTTTTCGCGCCATTTTTCAACAATTTTTTGCTGGCTTTCACTATCTTTTTCTAAGATGGTGATCGTATTTTGAAGCTGCGCCATTTGCAAGGTGATTTGTTTTTCAAGTTGGTTAATAGCGGCTAACTGTTGTTGAAATAAGGTAAAGTAAACGGAGCCATTTTGTAAATCTTGACCCACTTGGTTCAAGGAATTGGCCGTACTGGTCAAGTTTTGTTGTGCTTGGGAAAGGAGTTGTTGTTGCCAACGATAATCATACAATAAAGCTGTATTTCGTTGCATCATAGCAAAGGAGACGATTCCAGACATAGTAAGGGGGGACTCTCTAAATTATAGAAGGGGGATTATGTGGTTTGGTGTGAATGGGGGATTCACAGAAATGAACAGGAAAAATTAGTGAAGTGAAAAGCGTTATTTTTTTAAGCTTTGTGAACAAGGGGGATTTCTTACTGTAATAAAGGATTCATTAAGATTGTTATTTACTCAAAGTCGGTATTTTGTTACATGATGTTACATGATTGTTTTAAAAGGGTTGGAAACGTTCTTTAGAAAGATTTAAGAAAGTGGCTTTACTCCCTCTCCCTTAGGGAGAGGGTTGGGGAGAGGGATTCGGGATACCCCGCCATAAGCTGGTGTCCCTCCTCCTAGCCTCCTCCCTAAGGGAGGAGGAACAAGGCAAAAGGACTTTCGCAAAACCTTCTATAGAACCCCTAAATCCACAAACCCTTATGCCCCAAGCCTTCCACCGAAAGCCCCTTCGCCCGATGCGTCCCGTGATGCCCTGACTCCCCACAACAGCCCTTCTGTGGCAACTGCTTCATCGGATTCGCCAAGCCACGAGCATCCAACGCTTGCCACAAGGCACGCTGGCTGTCTAAACTGGCTTCGTCAAATTGTTGCCCCATGTGCGACACCTTCTCAAGCCCGATGCCATGCTCCCCACTTAAGACGCCTCCCACCGCAAGACATAGCTCAAAAATGGCATCGGCTCCCGCTTTAACACGAGCAATCGTCGCGTCTTGCGTGTCGCGGAACATCAAATGCGGATGCAAGTTGCCGTCGCCTGCGTGAAAGACGTTTGCAATCGGTAAATCCACCGCTTTTGAAATGGCTTCAATCTCTCGAAGCACATAAGGCAAGGCGGAACGAGGAATCACGCTGTCTAAAATGTAAAACATGGGCGAAAGCTGACCGTAACTGGCCACCGCCCCCTTGCGAGCCTTCCACAAGGCTTCTCGGCGCTGACCAGATGTTTCCCACGCAAAGGAAAGGGCGTTCCAGTCTTGCACCAAGCGATCTAAGGCGTTGTACGCTTCATTGAGTTCAGCTTCGTAATAATACGCCAATTCTACCAATAGCACGCCCTGAGCGTCTTCAGGCAAGCCGACGTGGAAGGTATTGTTGACGCATTGAATGGTCAGGGCATCCATGAATTCGACGGCTTTGGGGGAAAGTCCGCTAGCGGTAAGCGATGTGACGGCTTGCATGGCGACTTCGACGCTGTCAAATGCCAATAACGCCACCCCAACATGCTTCGGCAGTGGTGTGAGTTGCACAATGGCTTCGGTTAAAATACCTAGCGTGCCTTCACTACCGCAATATAAGGCGTTAAAGGCTTGATTTAAGCTGTTTTCCTTCTGAGCATTAACAGAAGCCGTCCACAGTAGATCGCCTTGGGGGGTGACGACTTCTAAGGCGTGCAAGTGATCGGTGGTGACGCCGTAGCCGATGCAATGCACGCCTCCTGCATTGGCGGCCCAGTTGCCTCCGAGGGTGCAAGCCTTTTGACTAGACGGATCAGGGGCGTACATCAGTCCATAAGGAGCGAGTGCTTCGTTGAGTACGCCATTGACGACCCCTGCTTGTACATGGGCGGTGTGAGCATCCGCATCAATAGAGATAATCTGATTGAGCTTTGCGGTGGAAATCATCAGGCAATCGGGCGAGTGGGGGACGCTTCCTGCCGCCAAACCTGTACCAGCCCCACGAGTCGTGAAGGGGATTTCTAGGTCATGACAGGCTTTGACCACGCTTGCCACGGCTTCTGATGAATCAGGCAGGGCGATGAGGGCAGGGGCTTGAGCAATCAGGACGTTGGCGTCTCGTTCGTATGCCAAGCGTTGGGCAGGCGAGTCCAGCCAGCTGATGTGGGGGAGTCTTTTTTTGAGACGTTGAACTTTGGTGTGAAACGAGCTTTGCATACGCCTATTATAGCGTAGTTTTATGAAAATCCTACCCCCATTTACCTATAGGAGAGGGGGAAGACAGATAGACTTTTACAGAATCCTTTAAATTCCCAGGAGGATCCTTGGTTTTGGGGGATTGGTTAAAAAATCCCACCACAATTGACGTGAATCAGGACCTTTAATAGGTTTTGTACCCATGTAAGGATGAGGGATACCCAAAAACTGTTGTCCTGGTTCAGTCGAAAAAAAAGTGCTACATAAGCCTGATGCCCCAAGATGGAGTCCTCTAAAGTTGGGGTCCGTGCTGTCTCTTATTTCAAACGGAAAAACAGAAATTAAAGATTTTTCTGTTTGAACTTTTCCTGGTGAAGGTAAATGTACCGTCGGTACGACTTTTTTAGGGTCAAAATAAGATGGTTCATGACTAGTGACATAAGGCGTAAAATCCTTAGCCGCTGCTCTAATTTGACCGACGACTTGACCCATGAAAGTATCTCCAACCGATTGACCACGCACACAACTAATTGCCTCTATTCCTATTTTTTGAGACGGCGGAACTTTGGAAGCTAGAGCAGGAGATAAGCCATGCGTATTAATTAAAAGAGCAGGAAGTAAACCAGAGACAGATAACCTCATATAAAAACCTTTCCTGACTTATAATCACAAAATAAAACACAAAATTGAAACAAACGTTTATCAAATTTCACACTATCTTAAAAATAGTTTTTTGTAAACAATTAATATCCAAAATTTCACAAAAGTCAAAGAACTGTCCCAAGGAACAGTTCTTTGCATAAGCTCATAAAATCGATCTATGGTGGTACTTACCCAAAGTATTGGTCATACCGATTATTTCGACTCAGATGCCGTCAATCTATTTTTTACCAAGCGCTTCTGGACTATTACGTATCGCATCAGTAACTTGAGCCACCGTCATTTTACCACTATCGACTTGTCCTTGCCAAAAGGCAGCACCACCAGCATCAGGAGCTCTTCCTAAAGCGCTTGAATACACTTGGCTAATTGCACTAGCTGTGGATGTTGCTGCGGCTGCGGGTGCGGGTGTTGCTGCTCCTGATCCTGCTGCTGCTGCTGCGGGTGCGGGTGTTGCTGCTCCTGCTCCTGCTGCTGCGGGTGCTGTTGTACCAAGCGCTTCTGCACTGTTACGTAACGCATGAGCAACCCCATCCAACGTCAACGCACCACTATTTACTTGCGCTTTCCAAAAAGCGAGACCCCCTGCATCAGCTTCTCTTCCTAAAATATCTTTATAGAAAAGTTCAATAGGGGATTTATTTTGTAGAATAGCTCTGTCTATAGTTTGCTGCACAACACTCGTATTTTTATCTAAGCTTACTGAATTACGATCTAGCGAAGTCGTATTATTGTTTAGAGCTTGGGTATTGGCACCAATAGCAGTGCTATTGGTGTTCAGAGCTTCGGTATTGGTACCAATAGCAGTGCTATTGGTGTTTAGAGCTTGGGTATTGGCACCAATAACAGTGCTATTCTTATTCGAAAGTGAAGAAAGTATTTCCCCAAGGGTAGAAGCGCCAGAGCTTGTTACTGGAGGAGGTACTTGGTTAAAGATAGAAGTACCAGAGCTTGTTACTGGATTTGTAGAAGGAGACGCATTGTTTTTCAGTTTGCTCAACAATAAAACTAGTAAAACAGAGAGTGCATCAAGCCTTTTATTAATGGAAGACGTTTCATTACTATTGCTAGAAGCTGTATTCAAAACAGGTTTAGAATAAATCGCTGCACCAAGATACGATTGTAAATTATTAACTGAATTTACCAAATTACCATTACTATTGCTAGAAGCTGTATTCAAAACAGGTTTAGAATAAATCGCTCCCCCAAGATACGATTGTAAACGATTAACTGAATTTACTGAATTACCATTACTCAAATTTAACATTAACGTTATTCCCCTCTGTGTATTTCTCTATAATTATTAATCCCTAAATACTCTTTTAGGTCCCCGAAATCAACAATCACTGTTTTAATTGTTTACTTTACGAATGATTCTTTCTGAAAACCCTCAACTTAACAAAAGAAATTTGCTTTCATTAATTGTTTTTTTGTTACATTTTTTTACAATACAAGCCCTGTATTGAAGATAAGTACTAGTTCACAAGCTTTTCAAAAAAGTCAACAAACTGTTACATGGAACTTTACTTGCATTTATAGTATCTCTTTGCGTAAACTAGATGAATCAATCTATGGCTCTGCTTTCCAAACAAAACGCCATACCCTATTATTTTGACTTTGAGGAGATCCCTTTTTATGATGCACGTCATTAAACGCAACGGGCAACGCGTGGAAGTTCGATTCGATGAAATTTTAGACCGTGTCAATTCACTCTGCTTTGACTTAGATCATCGCTACGTCGAACCCATTGAAATCGCCAAACGAGTGGTTGATGGTATCTACGACGGTGTGACGACCGAACAGCTCGACCAGCTGGCGGCTGAAACGGCAGCGAGCATGACGTCCTTGCATCCTGATTATGCGAACTTGGCGGCTCGGGTGGCGGTGTCTAACCTTCATAAAAAGACCAAAGCGTCCTTTAGTGCCGTAATTGAAGATTTGTATACATATATTGATCCCAAAAGCGAACAGCCTGCTGGCTTAATTAGTGATGAAGTCTATGCCTTCATCCAAGCCAACGCCGCTCGTTTAGATGCCGCCATTCGCTATGAGCGTGACTATTTGTTCGATTATTTCGGTTTCAAAACGCTGGAGCGTTCTTATTTGTTGCGTTTGTACGGGCAAGTCGTTGAACGCCCCCAACACATGTGGATGCGTGTTTCGGTTGGTATTCACGCTGGCGATGTGGACGCTGCCATTGAAACCTACAATTTGATGTCTGAAAAATGGTTTACCCATGCGTCGCCGACCTTGTTTAACGCAGGCACGCCAAGCCCTCAGCTCTCTTCGTGCTTCTTGTTAGGCATGCAAGACGATAGCATCGGAGGCATTTACGACACGCTCAAGCAAACGGCGTTAATCTCCAAAAACGCGGGAGGCATCGGCTTACACATTCACAACGTGCGAGCCAAAGGCAGTTATATTCGTGGCACCAACGGCACGTCAAACGGCATTGTGCCGATGCTTCGAGTCTTTAACGACACCGCTCGTTATGTGGATCAAGGCGGCAATAAACGCAAAGGGGCGTTTGCGATCTACATTGAACCATGGCACGCCGATATTTTTGAGTTCTTAGACTTGCGTAAGAATCACGGCAAAGAAGAGTTCAGAGCCAGAGATTTGTTCTTGGCGTTGTGGATCCCTGACCTGTTCATGCAACGTGTGGAAGAAGACGGCGATTGGTCACTCTTCTGCCCGAATGAAGCCCCTGGTCTTTCCGATGTGTACGGCGAAGATTTTGTGACGCTTTACACGAAGTACGAAGAATCCGACAAGCCTCGTCGAATCGTCAAGGCTCGTGAATTGTGGTTTGCTGTTTTGGAATCTCAAATCGAAACAGGCACGCCTTACATGCTTTATAAAGATGCCTGTAACGAAAAGAGCAATCAGAAAAATCTTGGTACGATTAAGTCTTCCAACTTGTGTACCGAAATTGTGGAATACACGGCTAAAGATGAAATTGCGGTCTGTAATTTAGCCAGTATCGCCCTAAGTCGCTTTGTGGCACACGGTAAGTTTGATTTTGAACGCTTGCATTACATTTCAAAAGTGGTGACGCGTAATTTGAACAAAATTATCGATATTAACTACTACCCACTGCCTGAAACGTCAAACTCGAACTTGCGTCATCGCCCCATTGGCATTGGTATTCAAGGTTTAGCCGATGCCTTCTTGCAACTCAAACTCGCCTTTGACAGCGACGAAGCCAAAGAGCTGAACCGTCAGATTTTTGAGACCATTTATCACGGTGCCTTAGAAGCATCCAACGAGTTGGCTCAAGAACACGGATCGTATCAAACGTTTGCGGGATCTCCTGCGAGTGAAGGCATTTTACAGTTTGACATGTGGGGTGTGGATCCGGGTGATGAGCGTTACGATTGGAATGCCTTGAAGAAGAAGATTAAAACGTCAGGCTTGTACAATAGCTTGTTGTTGGCTCCGATGCCCACGGCGTCAACATCGCAAATCCTCGGCAATAACGAGTGCTTCGAGCCTTACACGAGCAACATCTACACCCGAAGAGTGCTTTCTGGTGAGTTTACGATTATCAACAAGTATTTGGTGAAAGATCTCATCGCCCTTGGCTTGTGGGATGAACGCATGCGTCAACGCATCATTTCAGCCAACGGCTCGGTTCAAAGCATCCCCAACATTCCTGATGAAATCAAGGCGATGTACAAAACGGTTTGGGAAATCAGCCAGCGAGACATTATCGATATGGCGGCGGATCGTGGGCCTTACATCTGCCAAAGCCAGAGCTTGAACATCCACTTGGCGAATCCGAACTTTGCCAAAATGGCGAGCATGCACTTCTATTCGTGGAAGGCAGGCTTGAAAACAGGCATGTACTACTTGCGTTCAAATGCGGCGGTGGAAGCCATTAAGTTCACGGTGGACAAAACCATGTTGAAAGAACAGCGCGAAGAAGAACTCGCCTGTTCGTTGGACAACCCCGATGACTGCATTTCGTGTAGCGGCTAAGATTTCACCTATTTACGATAGCCCCTCCTGCCACACTCGTGTTAGGGGGGGCTATCGTTTAGAAGAACCCTAAAAATAGTGGGTTTTATGCACTATGCAAAGGAAGAATCCTTTGCTAAGCTAAGAGTATCAGGAATCCACAAGTCACAACTTACGTTTTCCAGTAACCTTCAATCGCTACAATAAGGAGTCCCCCCGATGTTACCACCAACGGCGACGTCTTCTCTTGACGTGCATGAACAATCCAGCCCCCCCACCTTGATTTTCATGCACGGCATTGGGAATCAAAGCCCTGCGTGGATCAACGACGTGCTCGATGCCCTACCCCCTGCTCTTGTCCCCCGATGCGCTTCCTTTTTTTGGGCGGATTTATTCGATCAAAGCCCATCGGGGAAATTCGCTGGCACGCTCATTAAGGCACTGAAGACCTTTACGCCCCTTTTTGCTCCCATCATGCTTCCTAGTGGGGGCGTGAATTTGCAAAGCCTCATTAATGCGGGTATTCAGTATGTGGCCCTGCCACTTTTGAATCAATGGCTAGACAAGTGTTCCGATGTCTTGGCGTATAACAGCGTCCGTCAAAATGCGTTCAAACGGCTAGAAACGTTGATTCTTGAGCAAGCGGGCGATGTCATCCTCGTGGCACATTCCATGGGTAGCGTGCTGGCGTTCGAGTTCCTGCAGACGCCAACCGCTTCAACAGGCAAAGTCATCCGCTTCATTAGCCTCGGTTCCCCGTTAGACAGGCAGCCTATTAAGCGCCAAGTGTTAGCTCGCACAGGTGATAAAATCAGCGTGCCGTGCGACTGGCTCAACGTCTGGGGGACGCTGGACGTGGTCTGTTGCTGGCAACCGTGGAAGTCAGGGGAACTCAACACATTTCGCCCGAACGAACAGATTAAAGTCGCTGGGCAGGGGCATCACTTGGCGTCGTACATTGCACATATTCCCCCCCACTACTTAATGGATGACGATATAAAGAAGGTGTAAAGATTTTATACAAATTTACAACTGAATAAACCAACTATGACCCCTAAGGCTTGAAGTGACGTCGACTTCAAGCCCTTATTTTAAAGGATTTTGGGGACATTCCCCTACGTTGTGAAACGACACCCTTGCCGTTGGTGCAAAGATGCTTGAAAAAAGCCCTTCAATCGAGCTAGTCAACACGCCTGCCTTTCTGTATACTAAAGGTATCCCCTCACCTAATAGAAATGGATTCTTGCTATGGCAGTCGTTGCATCTAATAAAACCGAAATCATTTTACCTCAATTACTGGCGTTTCCTTTGCAGGAACGTACGGCTCGGGTGAAGGGTTTGTTTTTATTGGCCAACAATTCTTCCGCCAACTTTCATGTGTTGGAAGATGCCTTGCTTGCGATGGGTCATGCCCATGTCGCTGGTTTTTTGATTGATGTCCTTCAATCTGAAGGCAGTTCTCAAGCGGATATTCAACTCGCTAGCATGACGTTGATTCGTATGGGCAACACCGTGCGTGAAGATGTCTTGCGTTTTGCAATGAACCCACAAGGCGAGCGTGCCGTGTGGATCGCGGACTTTATGGTGCATCAGCTGGGCTTGAAAAAAGCAAGCTAGTTTTTCGTTTTATAGCGAAGTCTTTTTTTTTGAAAAATTCCTTGTCATTCTGCACGCTTTGCAGAATCTCCCTGACTGATGACGCTGGTGTGGATTCTGCGACTACGCGCAGAATGACATTTGAGAATTAGATGAAAAGTTACGAACGCGCGGTGACCAACTGCGTAGCAGGAGCCATCGGGTAGTAGTTCGGGGCGGACCAGTTGTAGCCAATGTTGTCTAAAATACGCTGAATCTGCTGATGCAACTCTTCAGGCGCCATCGTTTTTTCTTGCAAGCCTTTTTTCAAGTTGGCAAGGGCGTGGTTTAATTGCGAACGCTCACTAATGGCTTTAAAGTGGGGTTCTAGCTTGGTGAGCTTGTAGCTTTCATACTGCTTTTCCGTTTCCGCATTCAAGCGAGTCACTTCAATTTCACGCAAGCCTTCGACTAAAAATTGTATGGTGCTTAACATCACACCCATCGCCACAAAAAGCCCTGCCATAGTTAAGCCTTCTTTAGTTTGGAGAAAGTAGAGTAGAAGGGCTTCCGTATCTTTAGGTGCCAGCGTATTTTTGAAGGGTAATTCCTTCAATTCTTTTTTAACGTCTTCAAATTTATTAAGGGAACCGTCTTCGATTTTTTTTGTCACAGGTTCTAGTTTTTCAGAAACGGCTTTAAATGCATAAAGTCCCATGCTACTTAAGCCTAAACCCAAACCGACGCCCACAGCATTTAACGACCATCGAGACGCCTTTTTAAAATCAACAGGCGAATCGTCCTTGTTTTGAAGGGGTTTGATGTAACGGTCGCTTGCAGTGGGTGGCGTATTCTTCTGTTGTGCTGGACGGGGATTTTCAGAAGAAATGGCGGAGCTTTCACCTAGTCTCGCTTGACGAGGCATGGGGCTTCGGTTTTGAGGGAGAATCGCAAAATTGCTTTGCTTATGCCTGAAATCGTCTTGCTGACGGGTTTTGCTCGGGTCGTTGGATCGGGGTGTGCAGTCAAAGGGCAAGGGCGACAAGTACGGTTCCGCATTGGGGATGCCTTCTTCTGCCAAAATTTGACGGATTTGCGTTTCCGCATAGGCGTGATTGTCTTCATCGATCTGTGTTTTCGCTTCAATCGATTGTTGATACGCCGTGCTTAAATTACCGACCAAATTCGCCCGTATTTGACTTTCTTGCCAACGCACCCATACTTCTTGCAAACCACTGAGGGCGTTGCTTCCCAAATAGCCTAAGCCCAAAAGACCTGTAGCCCCTAAGGCGGGCTTGGTTAAGTGGGGCGCCAATACAGGAATCATCATAAATAAAACGGCGGGGTTTCCTAAAAAGGTGACCAATTCATCTTGATGTTTTGGAGGAGGTGGCTGGTCTAAATGCGTCACTTCTTCTACAAAATCGCCCAGTGAATTATTGGTTCCTTGGGGGATTTTGTGTTTAAACCATAGACTTGAAAGCAATAAGCCCCCAATAACGCCAAGCCCTGTAGAAATCAGGAACTCGGACGGCGTGGGAATGGCACTTTTAACCAAAGTCGTTTCACTGTTTTCTTTAGCAGGCGACGGTTTTTTAGTAGGACGTGTGGCTTCATGCCCTAGTCGCTGAACGTGGCGACGTTCAGTGCGGTGGCGAAAAGAAGGAGTTAAGGGGGGCGACGAGTACATGAAGTGTCCATATAGAATTTAGAGAGTTTATGTTCTATTATACAATGAAAAGATGCCCTGCATAGAAGACGGTGCTATTTCTTCTCTTCATTTTAGAAAAAGAACAACACGACTTGTACATCCCTTCAACGTTTTAAACCTGATTGTTAAAATATGTAACAAAACTTAAAGTTCAGACCCGTTTTGCCGAAAGTCAACATAGGGAATATTTATCACTTAGAGAAGAGTACCGCTCTTCACGAAGCGTTAAAAAGAATTAATTAAGAAGAATTAACAGGGAAGAGCAAAACACATGTCTATGAACAATATACAGATACCTAATGTAACAGGCGTCACGGCAGTAACACAGGGTTTATACAATACGCTAGGTAATGTTAACAGGGAACTCGGTTCTCTTCAACGACTTACCTCGTCCATCAACTCTACAAGCAGTATTCAATCCACCGCTAGTGATGCCGATGCGCTTTCCAAAGGACTTGTTTTTGATATTAAAGACATGAAGGGCAAATTATTAGAAATGACCCCTGCAGAAGCCGCTGCCAAAGGCTTTGTCATTAAAAATGGCAATCAGATTTTAGTCGATGGTAGACAAGCCCCCCCTGCGCCTGCAGGTTCAGGCTATGGTGGAAGCTTCCAAGCAGGGCAAGGAACATCCTACAACATTAACCCCACCCAAGCATGGAATGGGGCAGGGGCCTTCCCTCAATATACGGTGGATCCTTATGGTCGCGTCGTACCAAACATGAACTTTTTAGACAGAACCGCAGGGGCGGGTATGTCCTTCGGTTTACCGCCAAGCATTAATGATGTTGAAGCCAACTTAAAAGGCATTGATCCTTATGCGTATGGTCAAGGGGGCAGTGGTATGTCCTTAGCACAAGAAAATGCCCAACTAAAAGCCATGATCTCCCAACTAACTGGTGGCATGCCCATGGCGGGCAATGGAGCCGGACCTATGAATCTCGGTACCCTGAAATCCAACCTATATGCGCCACAAATGGGCAATCTTGGTTCGATGCAACAAGCTGGACGGCCGGGCTTAACCGCTTCCCAAGGCAATACTCTAAATCCTGCTGTGCTTCAGGGGCTTATGCAACAATTGGGCATCACGCCCGCGGATTTAGCTGGCATCGATTTGTCAAGCCTTCTAGGAAATACGTCTACGGCTAAAGTCGATACAGTAACGACTTTACCCATTGTTGGCGCCAAATAAGGCACCCTTTCTTCACGTGAGCTTTCGAGCTTAAGCAGCCACTTGATCAAACCTAAATAGAAGAATTTATAACCATTTGAAAAACCTCTAACAGAAACTGTCTAAATAACTGGAGTCTGTCAATAATACCCTTGTTTTAGAGCATTGCTCCCAAAACAGCCGATTTAAACCTAATTGTAAAAAAATGTAACAAAACTTAAAGTTTGGCAGTCCCCTGCCGATACTTTAGGCACGGGACATATTTTATATCCACGAAATAAACTTTCTAACTTCGGGACACATTTAGGACAATTACAAAAATGACAGTTAATCCATATTTTACATTACCCACAATCACAGGTGCCACCAATTCCACTACGGATCTATTGGCATCTATAACAAAAGCGGACGTTGCTTCTCAGGACGCTATAGCACTTAAAACGACTATAGAAGGCCAACTCAAAACAGCTGGTACGAACTATGGTGGTGCTTTCCAACAAGGTTTCGGAACCTCGTATAACACGAATAGCACTAAAGCATGGAATGGTGCAGGGGCCTTCCCTCAATACGCCATTTCACCTGACGGCAAAATTGTTCCTTATATTAACTTTCTAGACAAAACGGCAGGAGCAGGTATGCAATTTGGCTTGCCCCCTAGCGTCAACGATGTAGAAGCTAATTTAAAAGGCATTGATCCTTATGCTTACGGTCAAGGCGGCTACCGCGGTCCTTCACTATTAGAACAAGAAAATTCTCACCTCAAGATGTCTATAATTATGCTTCAAAACGCCATGGCTCAATTCATGGGTGGCGGTCAAGGTGGCTACGGTATGCCAAATCCTTATTCTTACGGTCAAGGCGGCTATGATATGCAAAATCCTTACGGTGTCGGCATGGTGATGGCTGGCATTGGCTCTACAACCTTACCCATTGTGGAATTACCACTTGTTGGTGGCGGAGTCGCAAAATAAATTTTCATAATTACTCCTCTTTAAAACTTAGATCCTCACGATGACGTGGGGATTCTGAGTTTTTGCCACAAACGCCCTTCATACGACCTGAAATCCGCTTCTTTCCCCAGTAAATAAGACTGAGCCACCGCATTCGCTAAATCATTTAAGACCGCTTGTTCCGCCAAAGGAGCAATCCCTTCGCGAGCCTGTAGCACCTTGTTTGCTCCACGAACCAAGGCCTCTTCCGCCAAAGACTTCGGCGTTTTGAGATTCAACACTCGCAAACCTTCTATTGTAGACGGCAAGACAGGGGCCAGCTCACTTAACTGTAGCTGATGTCTGCTTCGCGTGACATAACGAGCAAAATCCACCGCTTCCTTAGGATGCGCGCTTTTCTGTGGAATCACCAAGACCATCGGGCTAGCATCGATCCGCTGGGCTGAACGGGTATTTTCGGGCGGACGCAAACGCATCGATGCATAGACGCTGGGGGCGTTATTTTGAATCACCTTTAAAGCACTGGCTCCCGCTTCTAAATGCGTGAGTGAACCTGCCATAAAAAGTTCTAAGGCCGTGGCGTAGCTCCCTGTTATATTTTCAGCAGGAATACGTTTTTGTAAGATCTCTTCTTTCACAGGCGCTAAAATGGCGACAATCCCTTCGTGAAAAGCGTCTTGCGTGGTAGGGAAGTCCCCCGCTAAGGCCATGGCTTTGAGTAGGTTGCCTCCGCTGGTGAGCAGGGGGAAGCGGTTGTAAACGCTTCTTGCAGGTGGGGATTTCAACAAAGCAGTGTTTTCAAACGAAAGCACGGTGGTGGTATACCACGGCACCGCAACGAGTTTCCCTGAAAACTGGCAATAGCTTAATAAGGCGCTTGCATAAGGGGATTCGCCCTTGAAATAGGGGCTTAAATCCAGCAAAGCGTGACGCTCGGCAAGCGTACTGGCAAAAGCGGGATTGAGGTTGATGACATCAGGCACTTGAGGGCTAAGCATCGCTGTTAACGCTCGTTTTTCGCCTTCGGCAAACGGTACATCCACCCAGTGAATGCGTACCTGCGGATGGGTGGCTTCATAGTCGTGAATCCATGAGCGAATGAGGGGGGTGAAATCCCGCAGTTGAAGCGTCCAAAACTCAAGGGTGATATGCTTTTCAGAGCCTTTTTGCTCGACGCTTCCACAACTCGCGAGGCTCAAAATTAGTAAACCCGTCAAAAATAGCGAAAGCATCCACTTCATTAGGCTAAACCTCCGCTTTTAGGGGGCTTAACTGAAAGAGCGTAAAAGCGTTTTGCGTCGACGCTTCAATGACCGTTTCAACGGGGATGCCTCGTAATTCGGCGATGAAATCGGCAACAAACTTGGTGCGATACGGCTCATTTGGCTTGCCTCGCTCAGGTATGGGCGATAGAAACGGTGAATCCGTCTCAATCAACAAGCGATTTAGTGGGACTCGTTTGGCGGCGGCGTGTAAGTCCGTGGCTTTTTTAAAGGTGACGTTCCCTGCAAAGCTCACATAAAAGCCGAGTTCGACCATTTCCAGGGCGAAATCAGCGTCGCCGCCGAAGCAGTGCATCACGCCTTTGACGCCTGAATGGGCTTCGACCAAGGCTTTCACATCGGCATGAGCCTCACGATCATGCACAATCACGGGCAAATCGTACTGCAACGCCAATTCTAAATGCGTCTTAAAACACTGGCGTTGTAAATCCGCCTGTTCGGAATCGCCACTTTGGTGATAGTAATCCAAGCCTGTTTCACCAATGGCTTTGACCTTCGGATGCCCCAAACGTTGTTCGACTTCAGCCACCCAATTCGGCACCGTGAGCGTTTCTTCCACTTCGCACGGATGCACGCCAATGCTGGCGTAGACCTGCTCAAAACGTTCAGCAACGCCCAGCACCCGATCAAAATCGGCGATGTTCACCGCAGGATTCAGTACATAGCCGACGCCGTAGTCTTTGGCACGTTCTAGCACGGCGTGCAGGTCGGTATCAGGGGCGTGACCCATGATGCCTGCTTCAATGTAGTCGAGGTGGCAGTGGCTGTCGAAAATGAGGGGACTCATGTCTAGGCTCCGTGGCTTGGGGATGCTTCTAGTTTAGCATGAAAAAATTCTTAAAGCGTCTCGCAAAACTTCAGCGAAAGTCCTAGGAGGTCGTTTGAAAAATTTAGCGGAAGTCATATTTGAGGGAAATGTCTCACCCATAAGTTTTTTAACGTATTCAAAGAATGTTTCAGATTCATCTTTGAAAGAGGGTGAATCAAGTTTTTCCAAACGGGCGCCATACAAAATAGTCATATCCTCCTCTTCCATGGGACGATAATAAAGATTAAAGATAGGGTCTTTTTTTTCTCTTGGGTAGAGATCAAAAATTAATAAACCTCGCTTTGGAGTATCAAGTTGCTCAATCATTATTCTTAAGAGCTTTATAGCTTTTTTAGATAAGGTGCCTTTAAAAGACGCTACTAAATGGCCTATTATTTTTTCAGTGCGATCCGGTTCTAGAGGTACAGATCTTGATCTCGCAAGGTTTTTACTGTTGTGAGAGGCTACTTTTGCTTGGGGTGTATAAGGCGCCTGAAAGGAGAGAGGAGAGGCAATCGATTTCATAAAATCTTCCTTTGATTTTAGAGAGTAAGAAAAAAAACAACTCACACCACTAAAGTGAACTTGTCGATATTGATAGAAAAACTCGTCAAGATGAGAAAAGACTACTTGCTTCACAATAGTTTAGAAATAAACGTCTACCAAATGCTCTGAAAAAGTCGTTGTAAATACGGGAAAAATACAATCGCCACCACGCCATAACTGGTAATCGCCACGACCAAACAGGCTCCTGCGGCGATGTCCTTAATCCGCTTGGCGCGAATGTCAAACTGCCCTAGCGTCAACAAGTCCACCAGCCATTCCACCACCGTATTTGCTAATTCCGCAAATAAGACAAAGCCTGCCATTTGAAGCAATATCGCCCATTCCGCCAAAGGAATGTGAAAGAATGCCCCTAAACCAATGGCGCCTGCGATGAGGTAACAATCCAGCCGAAAATTGCGTTCTTGCTGAAAGGCAAAGCTCAAGCCTTCAATCGCATAGCCCACCGATGCCCAAAACGTCGAGGCACCAAAGCCATAATGCGACGCTTCTTCAGTCGAAGCTTTAAAATAAGGCGTGCGAAACAAGTAAAACTGTTTCATATAACGACGCAATAATTTACGTTGTTGTTGCCGTTTCGACTCTTTTTCATTACATTCATAAGCTTCTTCAGCCGAGCACATGAGCATTTTCCTTACATTAGATCTAAAAAAGGCTTGCATTTCTATTATGTTCGCCTTATGCTTAAAGTCAAGTCAAAAGGCTTTTGTGCCTTACCTAAATATAATGCCGATGTGGCGGAATGGTAGACGCACTCGACTCAAAATCGAGCGGAGAAATCCTTATCAGTTCAAGTCTGATCATCGGTATTTTTTTAGTTTAAAATAAGTTTTAGCTGAAGATTAGTCCCTTATAGGACTTCGTAAACTATGATGAACTATTTCTTAAAAAAATTAACTATACAAAATAAACTGTTGACATTTGATTATTTTCTACTACAATAAGAGTGTGTTAGGCTTTCATAAAATAATGTGAGCTCTTGTGTTGAAGGTAATCTACATTTTTATCTTAATGTGTATTAAAAGTGTATAAGGTATATTAAGGAAATTTATCTATTTTGTCTAATCATTCTCTCAATCAATATGTAGAAGAAAGACCGTGGGGTGCTTTTTTTGTTTTGCAAGATGAACCCCATTTCAAACTCAAGCGTATTGTGGTTGAACCCAAACAACGTTTAAGCTTGCAGAAGCATCATAAACGTGAAGAACATTGGCTCGTTACTAAGGGTAAGGGTATCGTTACCGTTGGCCAACAAGAACACGATGTTAAAACGGGGACCTATATTCATATCCCCAAAGGCGAAGTGCATCGTATTAGTAATCCCTTTGAAGAATCCGTTGAATTTATAGAAGTACAGCTGGGTGAGTACTTTGGTGAAGACGACATTATTCGCCTACAAGATGACTACCAAAGAATATAAAATAATAAAGGAACTAATTTCTCATGTCGACTTCTCTCAATGATGTAAATAACGTACCGCAAGAAAAAATACTTCAACTGGTTAATCCTGCGTATGTGAGCGTCCCCCCCATTCCTGTTCAGGATCATGAGGATCATGAGGATCATGACTCTACATCCCCTTACTTGGCTCATTATTCTTTAGAATCCCCTTTTCTTGTGTCGCACTTAATGTCTTCTCGCGACCATAAAATCCTCCAGTTTGCTCTGAAACGCATCATGGATGTAGGCTTAACCCTGCTAGGATTAAGTCTGGCGATTTGGCCCTTGTTAATCGTCGCACTTTCAATAAAACTTAGTTCAAAAGGTCCTGTTTTCTTCAAGCAAACACGGGTCGGCTTACACGGTAAACGCTTTAACATGTACAAATTCCGTTCCATGTATGAAGATGCGGAGTCTCGTTTAGATGAATTGATGGAACACAATACGGGCAACGAAGTCATGTTCAAAATGGAAAATGACCCGCGTATTATCCCCGTTGGGAAGTTTCTCCGCAAATATAGCATTGACGAGTTTCCTCAACTCATTAACGTTTTAAAGGGTGAAATGAGTCTTGTTGGCCCAAGGCCTCCTATTGAACGTGAACTTGCACAGTATGATTCATGGCACTATTTGCGTTTTTCAGCCATCCCTGGATTGACAGGGGCTTGGCAAACCAGTGGTCGTGCCAGTATTAAAAGTTTTGATGAAGTGGTACAGTTGGATGTCGACTATATTAAAAAATGGTCTCTCTGGCATGATTTGAAGATTTTAATCAAAACACCTAAAGCGGTTTTAACTGCTCGTGGTGCGAGCTAAATTTATTTACTGAGTCGTTTATTAGACATCTCACTTGGTTTGTTGTACCCTGAAGTATGTTAATAAAGTTTGCTTTAGGAAGTGACTATGAGTTCTGAAAATAAAAAAATAGCCATTCTTTCCGATCAACTCGCGGGTAGCTTAGGTGGTGCGGAAAGTATCTTGTTGGCGGCTTTAGACTTGTACCCTGAATCCGATTTGTATACGACTGTGCATCGGGAAGGCTTTTTGCCAAGTCCTTATGACGCTAAAAAAGTGCATACGACTTTTATTCAAAAACTTCCTATGGCGGTTGAAAAATACAAAGCGTATTTACCTTTAATGCCCTTAGGCGTTGAATTGCTCGATTTACAAAGCTATGATGTCTTGTTTTCTTCGCATCACAGCATGATTAAAGGGGTCATTCCTCGCCCTGATGCGTACCATGTTTGTTATTGTCATTCACCCGCTCGTTATTTGTGGGATATGTTTTGGGTGTATTCCGATCTCAATGACTTTGGCTTCTTTAAAAAGTTAGCCGTTTCAGGCGTTTCTTCTTATTTAAGAATGTGGGATGTCACTTCCGCCAATCGGGTCGACCGATACATTGCCAATTCTAGCTTCACCGCACAACGCATTAAAAAGTTTTACGGTCGTGAAGCCAATGTGTTGTACCCACCTGTGAATACAACGAAGTTTCAAAACCAAGGCACTGATGATTACTACCTGATTGCAGGTCGTTTAGTCGCTTATAAAGGCTTTGAAATGGCGATTGATACCTTTAACGAAAACGGTAAACCCCTTGTTGTGATTGGGGATGGTCCAGAGTTTCAAAAGCTTAAAGCTAAAGCAAAGCCGAATATCAAAATGTTGGGTCGAGTGGATGAAGCGACACTTATTAAGTGTATGAATGAATGCAAGGGCTTTATTTTCCCAGGTAAAGAAGACTTTGGCATCGTCATGGCAGAAGCCCAATCAGCAGGTAAGCCCGTTATTGCACTTAGTGCTGGCGGGGCCTTGGATATTGTCGAAAATTTGAAAACAGGTGTTCTCGTTGAAGAGTATAATGTGGCGTCCTTTGTCAAAGCTATACAACTTGCGGATGATATGACCTGGGATTCTAATTACATTGAGTTGTCAACTCAGCGGTTTGATGTAGAATACTTTAAAGAACAGTTAAAACAGTATATTGAAACACCTCAATATATTTAGATTCAAAAGGTGAAAAAACGTGGCAACCACTAACATTGTAGAATTGGCAAAACGACAACAACCTATATTACTAGGAGGCGTCTTCGTTTCCGTTGCCATGATCTGGATTTACGTCCTTCTGTTTTATTTGCCTATGTATAAAAGTTCTACAGAAATTTATATTCGTAGCATCAGTAATGAAAACGTGTTAAGCAACTTTGGCTCTAGCAACCCTGTCAAATCTGAAAGTACCTTTAGTAATCCTTTATTTAACTATCAGTCCATTTTAGAATCCGAAAAATTGTCGACTCGGGTATTTGAAAAAATCAAAGCTAAATACCCTAATGATTTGGATTTACTTGGTATTAAAGATACCAAAGATTGGTACGCCTATTATTCAAAAAACTTGGAAAGTCGTGTCATCGCTTCAACAGACATTCTAAAAAGTAGTTTTAGCTGGCCCACCCAAGAAAATGCAGAACCTGTTTTAGCTTTATTGGTTCAAGAATATAAAAAGTTGAACTTGGATATTCAAAAATCAACCGTTAGTGAAAAAAGTTTTAATGCGGAAGAGCAGTTAGAACGTGTCACAGAAAAACTAGAAGCCTTACGCACCAAAATAAAGGACTATCGTGAAGGTAGTCATAGTGTTGATTTAGATCAAGAACGATCGGATTTAACGGCATCACGCGTACGTTTGCAACAAGATTTTGAATCCATTCAATCGGAGATTTCGTTTAATACGAGTAAAATGAATGAACTTCAACGCTTGTTGAATTTTAAAGATGTCGATTCGGCACTCGTTGCCACCTCTTTGGGGCGTGATCCCTTGATTATGGAGCTTAGTACTAATTTAGCCCAAGCAGAACAACGCTTAAGTAAATTGCAAGCCCAATTTACGGATGCCTACCCTGAAGTCCAAACAGCCAAAGAAGAAGTAAAAAGCTTAAAACGTACGATTGCAGAACGTTCAAAGCAAACGCCTCATGCCAAAGGAAGCAAGAGAAGGGTATATGACGAAGGTGGCGACAACCTCGTCCAACAAATGGCTTTGGCACGCGTGGAACAAAAAGCCCTTACCGCCAAAAAGAATGAACTTTTAAATGGTATTAACCACTTAAAAGGCTTTGAAGGCTCTATTCCTGAAAAGCAGCGATACCTAGATGAACTGCTCAAGCAAGAAGACGTGCTTAAGAATGCTTACACCAAGCTGAGCGATTCTAGCATGGAGTCTTTATTAAAGGACAAAGGCTTGATTGACAACCTCTTTGTCTTAAGTTCTCCGTCTGAAGGTGAGCCTGAAAAAACAAAGCTTTATGTTAATTTGCTGGGCTTTTTATTATTTGGTGTCTTTTTGGGCTTGGCAACCGCGTGGACAAAAGAAAAACTAGAAGACAAATGGAACACGCCTTCAGAATTAATGAGTCTAAGCGGTTTGGACTTATTGGGGTCGCTGAGTCAAGCGTCTAAGACGGTCAACTTGTATCAAGATTGGCTTAAAGTGGATGCGGACGTATTTAGAGAGTACGCCTTAATTGTTTCTAATTTAGTGCAAGAATCTTCTCATCAGCAGGCTTCTGTCATTGGGTTTCTTTCGACGGATAATGAGGAAAAAGAATCCAATATTGTGGGCAACATTGCTCTAAATGCCTCTGTTTCTCAGCAATCCGTTTTGTTAATTGACACAAACCTAAATGCGAAATCAACACATTTTCCTAACCTAAAGCTTAAAAATACGGATCTTCTAACCCTCGTGGCGGAACTAAATAAAGGCCACCGCCTAAAAACGGAGATGAGCGATCTTGAGTTTCAAGAATTGCTCGAACAATGTGTCACGAAAATTACGATACCTGGTTCGGATACGGTTCTTCACTATTTAGGTATTTATCAGCCTCTAGCACGCACCTATGATGTTGTGGCGTCCTATGCGTTTGAACAGTTATTGGATCGTCTACGACAAAGCTACAATCTTATTTTGGTGGATACCCCTTCTGCACCTGTGGAATACCCCGAAACCAAAACGGTTTTAGCCAAAGTCGATTCAACGGTTCTTTTAACCTCGCATAAAAGTAAAAAAACTGCTTTTTTAAAAACGGTTTCGTTTATGGTAAGAAATAAGTTCCCTCTTCTTGGCTTAATTCCTGGGGTTGTCCAACCTGAAGATTCAAAACAAACATTTAAACGATAAGGGAATAAACATGTCTAACGTCTTTATCTATTTCTTAATATCAATCTTCACGGTGTCTGTCTTTTTAAGTTCGCCTTGTACGTCCTTGGCAGATCCTGCTACTAATCTCGCCGTTCATAATAACGATTTTACCGTACAATTCGCACGACATTACATACTAGGCCCTAATGACGTTCTTTCAATCAACTTCTTCGGAGCCCCTGAACTTAGCGTCGAAAGTCTTAGAATCCCTGCCGATGGAAAAATCATGCTCCCTGGTACGGAATATATTACGGCTGCGGGCTTAACGCTTGAACAACTGCGTGACAGAATCAGAGCATCCATGTCTCCGTATTTAAAAAACAACTTGGTTTGGCTCAATTTATTACAAGCAAAACCCTTTGCCATTCGTATTACAGGCGCCGTCCTAGCCCCTGGTACCTATGAAATTAACATTAACCCCGTCGGTAACTCTGGCTTCTATTCCGCCGCAGGAGGTAACAAACCCGACCGTGCCACCCCCTTGCTTTCAAGCTTACTGCTTACGGCAGGTGGCGTTCAGTACGATGCCGACCTTGAAAAAGTCAAAATCATTAACGATTTCACCGCAGAATCCTTTGAAATTAACGTCTTGGATTTATTGACGAACCACCCCAATGGCGATATTTACCTGTCTTATGGCGACCGTATTCATGTTGACTATTTACCTGCCGATGTCAAAGTCACTGATGCAAAGTTTAAGCAATATAGTTCAGCGACCTTTTCTCCCTCATCCTTCCCTGTGCGAGTCTATGGCTATGTGCGAGCTCCAGGTTTGGTTCAGGTCAATCCTCAGCGTTCCAATAATTTAAACTCCGCTATTATGCAGGCAGGCGGTTATTATACCGATTATGCGTATGCCCCTAAAGAAATTACCGTGATGCGAACAAATCGTGACGGAAAAATGGAAGTGCTTAAAGTAGATCCCAAAACGACTGATATGGCCTTGTTACCCAATGACTTGATCTACGTACCCGAAAAATTCTTAGGGAAATTGGATAGATTTGCTACGGTTGTTGGACGTGTTGTCGCCCCAGCTGCTGCTGTGGCGGGTGGGATTAACGCATGGTCGTTGATTTTTGATCCCACACGAAACTTTAGGTAAAGAAATGAAAACAAAACTCTCTCTCGGTAATATTATTCTTGTTCTATGGTATGACTTTCATAAGGTATTAAAAAACCTTTTCTACAAACCCTTAGATCTCTTTTTAGCAGACACCAAAATAGGTCACATTTTAAGACCTTTTGTCTTAAGATGCTTTGGTTACAAATTAGCCCCTAAAGTCATGCTTTCTGATCATGTGGTAATAGGCTATACTTCTACGATTGGAAAAAATACCTTTATCAACAAACGTGTTATTTTAGATGGTACGGTTCACATTGGTGAACATGTTCAAATAGGTATGAATACCGTACTGACCACGATGGGACATACCTTAGTCCCTTCAGAACATAAAAGAAGAGATGATGTTAAATTAGATGCTATTATAATAGAAGATAACGTATGGATTGCGTCGAATTGCATTATTTTACCGGGTGTTCGCATCGGTAAAGGATCCGTCATTGGTGCAGGGAGTGTTGTAACTAAAGATATAGAAGCAGGTGTTTTAGCTTTTGGAAATCCCGCCAAAGTACATCGTCACCTTGAAGTCCTTGAGGAAAACCCAAATGACTAATACGCCAAACGCCTTCACGCATCTTACCAGTCGTAAAACGCTATTGAGTAGTTTGCTCGTTAATGGGGTCAACAAAATTATTCCTATGGTCTTAGGCGTCGTGACGATTCCCTTCTTTATCAAAGGAATTGGGCAAGAACAGTTTGGTATTTTAACCATTATTTGGTCGTTCATCGGTTATGGTATGATGCTAGATCTTGGCTTGGGTTCGGCGTTAACTCGTCATATTGCAGGTTGCTTAAGTGAAAATAATACACAGGGTTTGCCTTCGGTTATTTATTCGACGGTTCTGGTCGGCTTTTTATTCGGCTGTATGGGAACAGGCTTATTTTATATGGGGGCTAACTTTTTAGTGGATTTCCTATCTATCAGCCCTTCCTTTCATGCGGATGCCTTGCTTTCCTTACGTATTATGGGCTTTATCGTCCCGCTGATGGTGGCAAATTTGATCTTAGTTGGGGTGCTTGAAGCTTTTCAAGAGTTTAAGGCGATCAACCATACCTTATGGCCGATTTATATTTCCAACTTCGTGTTGCCTATTTTCCTTATTCCTAGTTTCCCGACGCTTAGCATCGTGGTATGGTGCGTCTTACTAGGTCGCTTTGTCAGTCTAGTTATGTCCATTCAAAAAGTCAAACAACTTTTTCCCAAGCAAGATTCAGAAACATTGAGTTTTCAACTGGAAGAAGTCAAGCCTTTATTGGGTTATAGTAAGTGGCTTTCTTTATATAGCGTGCTTTCAACCTTAATGGGAAGCTTCGATAAAAGTATTATTTCCAACATTTTAGGGGCGTCTAACATTGCTTACTATACCACGCCGAACTTTGGACTAAGTCGCATTTCGGTTTTTGTGCAATCGGCGATGAAGGTGGTCTTCCCCATGTTTAGAATGAAGCAAAACCATAGTGAAGAAACGGCACTTCGCATGTACTTCAAGTTGCTTGGGGTTATGGCGGTGGGCTTATTAATCTTGTATGGTACGGTTGCCTTGCTCGCTAGACCTGTCATGGAAATGTGGATCAATCCCGAGTTTGCTCAAAATGCTTATCTGCCTACCGTGCTGATTTGTGCGTCTTTTTACTTTTTAAACCTCACCAGTTTAAGTTCAAGCTTTATGCAAAGCACAGGTAAAGCCAAACGAGATGCGGTGATTTTAGCGATTCTATTCCCCTTTTACATTGGGGCCTTGTATTTATTTGTTAAACCTTACGGCGTAGTGGGCGGATGTTTATGTGTGGTAGGTTTAAAAGTCGTTGAGTTTATTATTAAAAACATATTGATTCTGCAACATCGTCATGAACTCCAGTCAATTGTGACTGAAGGGCAGGTCATTAACCATGAAACTTAAGCTATTTCCGTTGTTTATTATGTGTTTGCCTAACGTTTTGAAAATTATGTGCTTAAATATGCACCCAAAGCATCACGTTCACCCTTCTGCTAAAATTGGTTTTTTAACGTATTTGGATGCTGAACACATTTCCATCGGTAAAGATTCTGTCATGGGTGCAATGAATCTGGTCAAGGGGCTAGAACATTTTGAATTGGGTAAAAACTGTGCCATCGGTACAATGAATCGATTTACAGCAACGGCATCTGAAAAGCAATTTACGCATTGTATGGAACGTAAGCGTGTTTTTCAAATGAACGATCATGCTGGCATTGTGAACGCTCATTTTTTTGATTGCAATGATGCTATAGAGATCGGCAAGTTTACCATTTTGGCAGGTTTTGGAACTTCTTTTTTCACACATGGTATTGATTTTAATGAAAGTCGCCAAGGGACAAATCCTATTCTTATTGGTGATTATTGTATGGTCGGTCCACAATGCTTAGTGTTAAAGGGTGCAAAATTGCCTAACTTTTCCGTTTTGGCGGGTAATTCTACCCTTCATAAGTCTTTTGATGAAGAGTATGGTCTATATTCAGGGGTTCCTGCTCATTTTATGAAGAAGCTCGACCCTGTTGCCAAGTTCTTTCATCGAACAGAGCGTTACATCGACTAGGGGCTTTTTATTGAAACCCGAAGTGTTTGTAGATGGACGTATATTCGTCCAAAAGCATTTGATACTGCTTGTCTGTTTCTTCATGCGAAATCTGTTTCGCAGCAGTTTGTTTAAGGGTTTCAAAGTCTAATTTGAGAAAATCATTCAAATGCAAAACGCTTTGCTCAGGTGACAACTGACTTAAGACGCCTCCGACTTTTTGTTGATAATAGTCGTTGGCATAGACGCAAGTCGTCGACTTTTCAAACAAGCAAGACACAATCGCATAGTGATAGGCGAATCCGAAACTCACGCTAGTGGTGACAAATTTTTCTAAAAACGTTTGGAAGTCTTGCTCATAGGGATTAACCACCTCAATATCAAGATGAGGATTCCGTTCGTTCAAGCAACTTAGTACGTTTTGATCAATCCCAAAACATAAGAAACGAACCGCATAGCCTTCTTCTTTGGCGGCTTCTAATAGCTTGACAACTTCTGTGGCAATCTCGTTATAATCATGATCTTTGTCATTTTTGAGATTGAAACCCAGTACCTTTTCATCAGATCCTTCGAGATTTAAAACCGCTTTTTGTAAACGAGGCTTCAACAGCACGACATCATCTGTAATAAACTTGGCATGCGTAATGCCTGCTTTAAGGAGGGTTTGGTAGGATTTGACTTCACGCACAACCACGTTATTAAATAAGCTAAAGAATTGCTTCAATAGAATCGGGTAAAAAGACGTTTTAACAGGTCCAACCCCTATGCCTGTCGCCACAATTTTTAGATTTGGGTTAATAAGCTTGGCATAATGAAGGAGCAGTAATTCATAGATGATATATTGAAAACTAAAATGCCAAATATCGGTAAAATAGCCCCCACCAATGTAATGAATCACATCTAAGTTTTTGAAGTAATCGATGGTTTTAGGGCATAAAAGTTTTAAAGACGTTGTGCGATAGATTAAACAATTTACATACATCACGCCAAAACTTAAAAAAGTAAGCACCGCAATCAACCATTTAGACAGGTTCTTTTCTTTTAAACGCTTAACAAAATGTTTAATCGGTTCTTCAAAGGGTTCTAGGCCAAAGCGATTTTCATCCAGCAGAACAAGGCTGTCATGCTGTTTTTCGTAATAAAGTTCTTTTTGCTCTGAAGGAAACGCCTGATTTAAAAAGTCCACAATCGCAATGAGTAATAAATCATCACCAAAGTTCGTGAAGTCATAATAGCCTTTAAGTAAAACTTTTTTCATCTAAATTTCCTTTTTTAAAGATTGATTATTGTAATACCAGAGTAAGGCACTTAAAAAGCCATGTATGCCGAACTGTGTAATCTGAAACGGGACTTTAATCCCGTCGGTCATGCCATAAATACCGACGTAAGCAATCAATACCAAACCACTGGCTGAAAGTAAACGGAGGTGTTCACGGACTTGAGTATTTTTTAAGGTCGTCCAATACTGCTTGAGTAAGGCGAAATAAGCCCCAAAATAAAGAAAACTAAATAATCCATAATCATAGAAAAATTCAATGTACGTATTATGAGCGGTCTGAACCAAGCGTCCAAAGGTGAACCGCATCGCAGCGGAATTGTAGAACATCGCTTCACGACTGGCGGCGAGTCCGTTGCCGAAGGTGAAGTTCCATGCGTTGATGTTGTCTTTCCACTGACCGAATAACAAGCGTAAATTGTCGATACGAACCCCAAGCGTTCCGCTTCCCTTTGAAGCACTGGTGAAACCGTCGATGTAATAGGAAAGGCGCTCTTCAATCACATTGTTAAGACCCAGAGCGAAGAAAACGCCCACAAAAAGGAGAAGTCCTACGGCAATGGAAACTCTTGCGGCGGTGCCACCTGTTATTTTTTGATACAGTTGTTTCGGTAAATCAAAGGGCAGTTTAAATTTATAGACCCACCAAAAATAGACGCCTAATAATAAGAACATCGACGCCAAGTTTGATTTATTCAACACAACAGGAGTGGTCATCAAAATCAGGGGCAATAGGGCGTCATAAACGAATGGTAATGTTTTTTGGCTACTAAAAACACCGAGTTGAATATTCGGCAAGTCTGGCAACCACTGACGAAAGGCAATGAGTAGCGTAACAAATACGGTTAAATACATGCCCTGCCCAGAATCTTCAAGGGTTAGAACAAACCCCAGTATGTAAGCCACACCCATCACAGCGAGTAAAATTGCCGTCCACGCCAAGTTTTTTTCCACAATTTTATCAAAATCTAACGAAGGGTTTGGGTTTTCTTGTGGGGAAAACATGAGCAGTCCCGCAATGTATGAAAGTAAAACACCCACCGCCGTAAACATAACGATAAACTTGGCGTCAAAATCACCCAAGTCGGCTTCAAACTCAACGGGGTAACCTACTCCTGCGGTGTTAATGTAAAAATCAGACGCATGTCCAAAGACATAGCATCCTAACGAATAAAGTGCAAAACCACTGAGCAAGCGAACCACAGGGTATTGCCAAATATAGTGGAAGCGAAACAAAATACCATACACAGCGTACAAGCCAAGTGCACCCATCATCGGGATGTGAAGGGGGAAGTTAATCCCCACAAGGTTAAACACCAAGGTTTTAAAAAGCAAAGCCCCTTGAAAGAAAAAGGCGATAAAAGAAAGATTTTGTCTGGAAGTGTAGATGCCCCCAATTTTCGTGGCTATTGCGTAGAAGGCAAGGCTCAAGAGGGGAAAAATCAGGAAGAAAGGAAGCCCTGTCACTTGGGAAGCTAAAAAGGACAGAATAGACGTCATGACAAAAAAGGCAATTATTTTAAGCATGGTTGGGTGATTCTTCTTTATTTAAGGCTTGATGATACAGTTCCATTAAACGTGTTTCATAATGCTTCAAGTTACACTCATATCTAACATAGGATTGTGCTTGATCCGCCAGAGCTAAAGCCTTTTCAGGAAACTCATAGCATTCGCTAAGTAAACTGGCTAAATCGTTCACGTCGCCCATTTTAAAGGAATGTCCCGCTTTGCTTTGCTCGATGATGTTTTTAGGCCCGCCTGTGCGTGATGCAATTACGGGTCGACCGCACGCCAAACTTTCCACAATGGTCATCCCATAAGTTTCAAACCACTCACTGGGTACGACGGTCGCAATAGCATTTTGATAGTAAGGAATAATGTCTGCTTTCGCTTTAAAGCCTAGAAACTCAACATTCGGCAAGTCTAGTTCAAGGGTTAGTTTTTTTAAGGCGTCTTCTTCGGGACCCGTACCAATAATTTTTAAAGGCATCTCGGGATCTACCAAATGAATGGCCCTTAATAAGGTGTGAACGCCTTTTTCTTTACTCAAGCGGCCCACAAATAAAAAGTATTTACCCAGCTCTGTTGGTCTAGGCAAGTCAAGCCACGAATTTTCAATAGGGTTGGATATGGAGAGAACTTGGTGCTTGGGAATACCGTATCGACTCACCACCAACTCAGCCAAGGCTTCACTTGGGCAAACAAAGTAATTCACATGATCAAAAGAATGGGTCAGTCTTCTAAAAGTAAACTCTGCTGCAACAAGCATACTTTTTGTTAATGAGCCGTCATAGCATCGATTCATCACCGCAGGTAAGCTGTTACCTCTGGAACAGGGAGCTTCATCGCAGTATGTGTCGTTGCCTTTCATTAAGGTACCTGCAGGGCAAATCAAGCGAGCTTCATGAAGGGTCATCACGATAGGGATGCCATGTTTGGTACAAGCTTTTAAAACAGACGGTGTTAAATTCCAAAAAACACTATGCATATGAATGAGATCTGGCTTAAATGCTCCTAAAACCGCATCTAAGCCTTTTGCGGCATCAGGATTGGTGAAGGGTTTTTTGACTAAGGCAAGCTTTTCTAAAAGAGAGTGGGCATTGTCGTAATCCACATAATCAGGGAACTGTTTTTGGTAGGTCACCTGAATCGTGTCAAAAAAAGGTTGCTTATTGGTTCCAAAACACTCGACTTCACACCCTGCATTAACTAGGGCTTGATAGGTTTGTAAAAACACATCTTCCCCACCGCCAAAAGGGCCTAGTAAATTGCTAAGTAACAGGATTTTTTGGGGCATAGGGTTTATGAAGTCCTTTAAGGGGGATAACTTTTTCAATACTATATGAAATACGTTACTTATTCAAGGTATTCAGAAGAATGGTCGCTTCTAGTGGAACGTGATCGGATTCTGTGGGGGCCAACGGCTTGATTTCTTTTGCTTGGATTCCTTTAGATACCAGTAGTTGATCAATATCCAATCGCAAATAAGGGGGGAGGGAAGAAGGCCACGTCCCGAAATAATGATGTAACGCCACTTGCGGATTGATAAGATTATTTTGACGGACAAACTGCTGTAATTGCGGAGAAAATTTAGTACTGTTAAAGTCGCCTGTGACGATTAAAGGGCGTTTAATCCTTGATAGTATGTCAGACGCTTTTTGATAAATTTGCCGATGCTCGATATAATTTAGCTTTGAAGTCGGGTGAGGCGGATGAAACACAAGAAAAGCAAAGTCGCCACAACGATGCTGAATGGTCGTTTCTAAGAGCGTAAAGGCATAGTAGCCACGGTTTCCTAAAAAATGAAACGTCATTTTGCTAATGGGGAATCGAGATAAAACAACCAGCTCTTCATTTTTTCTGTAAGCTTTGAACGGGAAACGGGTATTGATTTCGGGTTCTGACGTGAGTTGATTGTAAAATTCTGTCGAAACTTCTTCTAGCGAAATAACTTGGGCGTCTGTCGATTTAAATAGGCTCAGCACCTTAGTCCATTCATTTGCGTGTCGGTAGACGTTATGTTGAAGTATTTTAACGTCGCAAGATGTTTGAGGGACGACACGACGCGTCGGTTCAAGTGGTTTGAGATCGGTATACATTTCAATACCCAACGCCAAGGAAATAACGGCACTTAGTACGGTAAAGATTGTCAAGAACCGTTTATGCTTCGATTTAAACAATAACAGCATCCCCGTTAAACATAAAAGGCAAGCCGTCACCAAGAAAAAGGGTTTAAAGGCATGAGCCAGTTCAAGCCCAAAATGAGCAGTGGAAGCCCACAACGGTAAAGAACAGCCTAAAATAGCACTGAGCAGGATTAGTCGATAGAAGGAGATGTAAATCGTTTCCATAATAATTTATGAAAGCCTATCTATTTCTTTGGAACAAGTATTTCTACTATTTTATAGCGAAAAATGCTTGATGCAAACTTCTTCGGTGTCCCGCCTTATTAAATAAAAGTAAGGCTTGCTTTTGTCCCATAAACAAGACTGGTATATTCCTATGGAAGTGCTTTAATATAGAGTAATCGTAAATGTTGTGAAGGATGCCCCCTATGAAAGTTTCCACCACTTGGTTAAATGATTACATCAATGTCCGTGATTTGACGCCCCAAACCCTCGCCGATGCGCTTACCAACGCAGGGCTTGAAGTCGAAGGAGGCATTGAAGAATCAGGCGTGCAATTTAAAAACGTGATTGTCGCTAAAGTACTGGCGTTGAATCCCCACCCCAACGCAGATAAATTACGTTTGGTTACGGTGGATTGCGGCACTGAACGCGGGCAAACGCAAGTCGTTTGTGGCGCACCGAATGTGGCAGAAGGGCAACGCATTGCGTTTGCCTTAAATGGAGCCACCGTCTTTAGCTACAAACAAAACGAATGGTTTACCCTCACCCCTGCCGTGATTCGAGGGGTTGCCAGTGAAGGCATGGTTTGCTCGTTGGAAGAATTGGCGTTGAGCCATGCGTATGAACAACCCGACGGTGGCATTTGGGTCTTAAATGATTTATTGGGTGATGATGCCGTTGGGCAAGTCTTAGAAAACGCCTTGGGCTTAGATGCCGATGCCGATGCGATTTTAGAAACGGCTCCCACCGCAAACCGTGGCGACTGGATGAGTTATTTGGGCGTGGCTCGGGAGCTTTCCGCCTTGTTTGAGCGTCCTTTGCAATCGATTGCGTCTTTTGATGACGCTCGTTTAGACGCCGTGCTTTCTCAAAATGCTAGCTCTATTCAAGTAAAATTAAGCGATGAAAGCGTGTGTCCTTATTATATAGGGGCCTCCCTTAGTGGGGTTAAAGTTGGGAATTCGCCGTCGTGGTTGGTGCAACGCCTTGAAGCGTCAGGCATTCGCAGTATCAATAATGTGGTAGACATCACCAATTTCGTGATGCTTGAAATGGGACAACCACTCCACGCCTTTGATGCTCAAAAGCTCGGCACCACAGGCACGATCGATATTCGCCGTGCCAAAGCAGGAGAGACCTTAGAAGCGCTCGATGAAGTGACCTATACTTTGGATGAGGAAAACGTCGTCGTCACCTTTAACGACGCCCCTGTCGCCTTAGCAGGTGTCATGGGGGGGCAAGGCTCTTGCATTGATGAAAGCAGTACGACTGTTTTCTTGGAAGCGGCGTTTTTCCCCAGTGCCAGCACACGACGTTCCTCACGCCAAGCAGGTATTCGCACCGAAAGCTCGGCTCGCTTTGAACGAGGCATCGATGAAGGGGGCGTCAAAACCGCCTTTGCTCGTGCGATTTACTTATTAGAAGACTTGGCAGGTGCCACGCTCGATGCCGTAAGCGAGTCGGCTCCTTTAGTCACGGAAAAATCAACCGTGGCGTTGAGCTTGACGCATTTGGAAAAAGTCGTGGGCAAGCGTTATGAAGCGAACGTTGTGGAAGCCTGCTTGCGTCGTTTGGGCTTTGACGTTGAAACGCAAAGCGACGATACTTTAAACGTAGACGTCCCCAGTTTTCGCCAGCGAGACGTACAAAAACCGATCGATTTGATTGAAGAAGTCGTTCGTATTGCAGGCTATAACGATATTGAAGCCACCTTCCCCGCGAGTCATCAACAGGTGACCTCTACCTTGCGTCGACGCATTCTGCAGGAGCTTCGTCATACGTTAACAGGGCTAGGACTCAATGAAGCCATGACCACCAGCTTGGTGGGTGATGCCTTGTTGGATCGTGTGGGTGCCAGTTTTGACGAGAACTTAGCGGTAAAACTGCTCAATTCGCATTCGTCTGAACATACCCTCATGCGTCAAAGTGTCTTGCCCACGTTGTTGGATGCCTGCTTGACGAATATCCAGCAAGGCACGGCGTCTTTTAACGCCTTTGAACTAGGGCGTGCCTATTTCAAACGTGGGAAATCGAGCTTTAAAAATACAGGGGTGCAGGAAAAATTGAACCTCGCTGTGATTTTGTGTGAGCAGGAGCCTCCCACCTCGTGGATAAAGTCCGCATCGCCTGATTTTTACACGCTAAAAGGCGTCTTGGAATCCGTGCTTGAGCGTTTCGCCTTGCAAGATGCGGTTGCTTTTTCATCCAATGTAAACGATGCCATGTTCCACACTGGGCGTTCGGCTACCGCTAACTTTACGGCAAAGAATAAGGTATTTGCGAACTTAGGGCAGTTGCATCCGTCGATTCAAAAGCGTTTGAAATTGAAAATGCCTGTCTACGTCATGGAAATTGATTTAGATCTCTTCATTAAAACCATTGAACAGGCAGAGCAAAGCCAAAATCAAGCGTTGCCAGAAGTCATTCAACTGTCGCCTTACCCTGAAATGGAACGAGACCTCGCCTTAGTCGCCGAAAAGGGCTTGTCTCACGAAGCGATTGTTTGCCGTATTAAGGGCTTGGCGTATGAAACCTTGCAGTCGGTGCAAGTGTTTGATGAATACCAAGGCACAGGCATTGAAGCAGGGCACCGTAGTTTGGCGTATCGCTTTATTTGGCAAGCCCCTGACCGTACCTTGACGGACAAGGAAGTGGATACCGCCATGTCCGCCATCCGTGAAGACTTGGTGGCGTCTTTAGGTGTGAACCTGCGTTAAGCGGTAGCCATTGCCGTTGGGGCCGACGCCAACGTTTGGTTGAATTGTTGCAATTCAATTTTGGCTTTTTGAGCGTCTCGCTCGTTTTGGTTGGTTAAACCTAAAGCTTTATAGCCCTTGTCGACCAAAGGCGCAACACCTGCACTCATACCCATGCCTATGGCTGCCGAAATGGCTAGTGCTGGAAGAGTACCAACCCCTGAAAATAACATGCCTGCCAATAGGGCTGTACCTGCCCCTGTAATCACGGCCGTTGTTAAATCCGCAGCCGCCTTACGATGGTCTCCGTTTTTCATGTTATTTCCAAAGTTTAAGACTTCTAAGGCCGTGCCGACAATGGCAAGCCCTTTGGTGACTTTACCCGCTATGCCTAAAGTATTACGTACTCCTCCAGCAGCGGCTTTAGCATCCACCGTTGTTTTTAAAGCCGCTTCTCCCGCGTCAAGTCCTGTCGCAATCGTATTCACATTCACTTGATTAGCTTTTATGGCCTCCTTCAATGCTTTTTTAACTGCATCTGGCGATTTTTCAGCGGCTTCTTGAATGGCTTGCTTCTGTGCACTGTTAAACCCATGGTCCGCTAAAAGAACATCCAATTGCGTTGTTTTCGCTCCTTTTGCATTAAAAGGGTTTGCTCCTTTTTGTCGCCAATTCGGATCTTTCATGATTTGTTCAGCCAATGTGTCGATGTTCTTTACCGTATTTGCCGCCACAAATTGAGCATTTTTGCGGTTTAGTTTGATGACGTGTTCTTTTTGAGCCTGGACCATTTGCTCCAACTTAGCCACTCGTGCTTCTTGATTAGTGAGTTTACTCGCATCAAAATTGGGTTTCGCTTTCGCCGACTCTAAGGCAGCTTTTTCAATGGCTAAAACGTTTTGTTGTTGTTTTAAGGCTTTACTGGCTTCTTCTAATCGGATTTGATCCAACGCCAAGTATTGCTTTTGAGCCGCTGCGATTTTAGTCGCACGAGCTGCTTTTGTCTCTTTAAGAGCGGTTAATTCTTCTGGTGTTCGAGGAATAATTTGACCTAGAGAATCACGTTTTTGTGGAATCACTATTCCATTGGACCCACGATTGATAGATGTTTTATTTTGAGCCACCTTCAAATTTTCAAGTTCTCGTAATTGCTTGGCATATTGACTCGCACTTTCAGCGACAGGCCCAGCGTGTCCACCTATTTTGGAATCACCGAAGGTGCCTCTATTATCATATTTTATATTAGGCATGGCATTGCCAAATTTTTGGGGAAAGCCATTCTGGGCTTTTGTCATTTTTAAGACCTTGCCATCAGCATCAACGGTGTGCATATCTGTCGTGAACAAAGGTTTGCCTGAAGCTGACTCGGCGATATTGGTTGATTTTGGATTGATAGGTTTCCCTGCACTATCTGTTAAGATAAATCCATTTTTTTTAGTCGTGGCACCCCAAATGTCTCTGCCTGTCTTACCGTCCTTGTTTAGATAGAACCTATTAACCGCATTTGCATCGATTCGATCGCCATAACCCTTTAACTTATACCCTAAATTGTTCAAGCGGTCGTCATCTTGCCAATAAGGTTGCAAAATGCCGAGCGCTCCTAATGAACTCGTATTTAGTTCGGTTTTTCTTGACATCCCTACAACAGCCGCAGACACGACTCCTGCTCGAATCATCTGCTGAAGCACACGTGCTTCATCTTCCGTAAAGGCGACTTGATTTTCTTGAAGCCCCCCTTGTGTGGGTGTCGAAGCTACATTCATTTGTGATTGTGCTGGAAGTGGATAAGGATATCCATTTGGTTGAATGCTATTCATGATTGGTCCTTGATATGCTGATTAACAGGCGTGCAATGCCTGGTTAAATTAAAAAATCTACGTCTTACCAGCATAAAACCCAACGGCCTTTACTTTTGTGCGGGTAGCCACCTTTACAAAAAACAGACAGATGGCTATATGCCTTTACATTTCACTTTATTCGCTCTAAACTAAGGGTAATTGAATAGCTTAAGGCGACATGGCCAAGTGGTAAGGCAGGGGTCTGCAAAATCCTTATCCCCAGTTCGAATCTGGGTGTCGCCTTTTTTGCTATTGGATTTTACAAAAATGGGTGGCTAGGCTTTTTTACTGCGAACCGTCTTGGTTTTGGCAGAAGCTTTCTTGGTCGTGCTTTTGGTGCTACCTTTACCCGAACCTGTGTCTGACGATTTAGCATCAATAATCGCAATGGCTTGCTCAAGCGTCACGCTTTCAGGTTCCGTCCCCTTGGGCAACGCATATTTTTGACGCTTGTAGGTCAAGTAATAGCCATAACGCCCCTTGTTCACCGTAATCGATTTTTTCTTGTATTCGCCTAAATCGAGGGCTTTTTTACCGCTATTGGCATAAAACGCCACGGCTTCGTCTAAGGTGATTTCATACACATTTAACGGAGGCTTCAACGAAACAAAAGTCGGTCCCACTTGAATGTAAGGTCCAAAACGCCCGTTATTGCTAATGACTTTTAGCCCGTCCGCCGTGGTGCCGATGTCTCTTGGCAGGCTCAACAAACGCAATGCCACATCAAACGTTGTGGTTTCAGGCTTCATGCCCACTTCAAGACTAGAGCGACGAGGCTTAACTTTCTTCGGCTTTTTCGCACGACTGTTCGCTGCAGGCGGGATTTCTTCTTCTTCACCCAACTGAACATAATAGCCATAAGGCCCTTTTTGAAGGGTCACATCCTTACCTGTAGCGGGATCTTGCCCCAGCGTTTTCGCTTCAAAGACTTCGCTTGGTTCACCATCGCCTTTGGCGTCGCTCACGGCTTCGGCGAGCGGTTTGTTGTATTTACAGGTAGGGTAAACCGAACAACCCAAAAATGCCCCAAACTTGCCCAATTTCAGCCCTAAACGACCTTCCCCGCATTTGGGGCATTTACGCGCTTCTTCAGGGGTCTGCCCTTCTTTAAAGGGAAAAAAGTGATGAGACAAGGTGGCATCTAGCGTGTCAATAACTTCGGTAATGGTGAGATCTTTGGTGGAATCCACAGTGGCTAAAAACGGCACCCAAAAATCTTGCAAGAGCTTGAGGTAATCAATTTCACCTGAAGTCACATCATCCAACTGGTCTTCTAAGGACGCCGTAAAATCATATTCCACATACTTGGGGAAATAGGTCGACAAGAAGGTGGTGACCAAACGCCCCCGATCTTCAGGGATGAAGCGACGTTGATCCAACCTGACATAATTGCGTTCTTGCAAAACACGGATGATGCTGGCGTAGGTGGAAGGGCGTCCGATGCCGAGTTCTTCCATGGCTTTGACCAAGCTGGCTTCACTAAAACGAGGCGGTGCTTTCGTGAAATGCTGTTCACTTTCGGCACGATTAAGCGTAATGGCTTGCCCTAGGCTTAATTTAGGCAGGTGTTGATTGCTTTCATCATCGGAATCGTCTAGCCCTTCTTGATAGACGGCTAAGAAACCGTCAAATAAGAGGAAGGAGCCTGTGGCTTTAAGCGTAGCGGTTTTTTCCACATTGTCAATCAACACGGTCGATGCTTCTAGTTGAGCCGACGCCATTTGACACGCCACCGTTCGCTTCCAAATCAAATCGTATAAACGGCGTTGATCATCCGTCAACGTAATCGGCAAAATCGAAGGCACGGTGTCCACATTGGTGGGGCGGATGGCTTCGTGGGCTTCTTGAGCATTTTTGGCTTTGGACTTATACGCACGAGGCTGTTCAGGCAAGTACGCCTTGCCTTTGGTTTTAAGAATATGGTTGCGGATGCTTCCTAAAGCTTCGGCGGAAAGGTTGACGCCATCGGTACGCATATAGGTAATAAGCCCCTGTTCATAGAGCTTTTGAGCGGTCTGCATGGTACGGGTCACGCCAAAGCCCAGCTTACGAGAGGCTTCTTGTTGAAGCGTTGACGTAATAAATGGCGGAGCAGGATGCCGTTGCACGGTCTTACTTTCAATACTGGTGACGGTAAAGCCTTGACTGCTTTCAAGCGTGCTTTTCGCTTCTTGAGCGTCTTGAGCGTTAGCAATCGACAGTTTTTCGAGCTTTTTGCCGTGCCACTTAAACAAGTTGGCTTTCAGTTCAGGCGTGGCCTGGAAGAAGCCCCGTACCGACCAATACTCTTGCGGAATAAAGCGTTCAATCTCCATTTCACGCTCACAAATCAAACGCAAGGCGACACTTTGCACCCGCCCAGCGGAGCGAGAGCCTGGTAATTTTCGCCATAAGACAGGCGAGAGGGTGAATCCCACCAAATAATCCAAGGCACGACGAGCCAAATACGCATGAACCAATGGCTCGTCAATTTGTCGAGGGTTCTGCATCGCTTCTAAAATGGCGGTTTTGGTGATTTCATTAAAGACCACACGTTGCACAGGTTTGCCTGATTTAAAAATACCTTTTTCAGCAAGCACTTGGTAAATGTGCCATGAAATCGCTTCCCCTTCGCGGTCAGGGTCAGTGGCGAGTATGATGCTGTCAGCGGTTTTGGCTCGTTTGCTTAGATCGCTCACCACACCCTTGGCACGAGGCGAAAGCTCCCATTCCATACGAAAATTGTCGTTGGGATCGACGGATCCGTTTTTGGCAGGTAGGTCTCGAATATGCCCGACAGAAGCGACCACATCATAGTCTTTGCCGAGATATTTGTTAATCGTCGTTGCTTTGGCAGGGGATTCGACAATGACAAGGTGAGGCATAATGATTCCTAACAATAATGGTATACAGTGTTTTACAATAATGCAAGCGATGTAAAAGTCAAGCCATAAGTCTACAAAGGCATGAAAAATCAATTAAACTAAAGAAGCTTCTACGATAATATTGTCTCCTCTCCTAAAATTAAGATGGGGACAAGGGATATCAAACCCTTAAGGAATAGAACCATGCGTCCCCTTACCTTCACCACTCAACTCTTTAGTCTTTTAAGCCTGCTCATGATTTTCAATCTGCCGAGTTTCGCTAATTACACCAGTCTAGAAGAAGCCGTGTCTCATGGGCATGAAGATTTTCGTAAGGGCAACTACGCCGATGCGGAACTTGATTATAGTGCAGCTATTGAGCGTTCACCTCGAAACATTGGGGCACACTTTAACCGCGCCTTAACCCGTCAATATTTAAACAATACCAAAGGTGCTTTAGAAGATTACAACGCACTACTAAGAATAGACCCTCGGCATGTGGCTTCATTGATGAATCGTGGGAGCTTACGGCAAGAACTCGGTGATTACGAAGGGGCTTTGGCTGATTATGACGCTGCCTTAGTTTTGTCAGGATCCAAATCAGGACTCTATTATAATAGAGCTCTAGTCAAACAAAAAATTGGCAATATCGACGGTGCGATTAAGGACTATAAAACCGCAGTGGAATTGGATCCTCAAAAAAAAGCCGCCTACAACAACTTAGGCAACATTCATGTGGAACGAAAAGAATTTGAAAAAGCCATTGAGTACTATAACCAAGCCATTGAGATTGACCCTAAATACGGTGATGCCTATATCAATCGTGGCGAAGCCTTGGCTAGTTTAGGCGACTTACCCAGTGCCTTAGACGATTTCACGGCGGCGATTGATTTGGATTCTACCAAAGCGATTTACTATACCTATCGTGGTACGCTACAAAAGCGGCTCAATAATTTGGACGAAGCCCTAAGCGATATTCAAACCGCCATTAAGTTGGATCCCACCCACTGGCAGAACTATCGTTATTTGGGAGGGATTTACAAACGTCAAGGTAAGTATGAAGAGTCTTTAGTGGCTTATACAAAGTCCCTAGAGGTTGACAAAAGCGACGCCAAAGAAGACGCTGGTGAAGTCTATGCCCATCGGGCGGATTTGTATGTTTTACTCAAAAAGCCTGAACTGGCTTTGGCGGATTATAACAAGGCGCTTGAACTCGATCCCAAGCATTCGGAATCGTACTATCAACGGGCGTCTATTTTATTGCTAAAAGGCGATCATCAAGCCGCTTTGAAAGATTTAAGTACCACTATAGCGTTGGATCCCACCCATAAGGACGCTCATTACCAGCGTGGTCATGTGTACAAAGCCTTAGGCAAGACAGAAGAAGCCGCGCATAATTACAGCAAGGTCATTGAGCTGGATGAAGAACATGCCGAAGCGCGCTACCATCGAGCCCAAGTGTTAAGCCTGTTAGGGCATTCACGCCATGCGGTGAAAGATGCTCACCATTCGGCGACTTTGCATGAAAAGCAGGGCAATGTACATGGGGCTAAAAAAGCCCATGCATTTAAAGCACACGTCCAAAAGAAGATCAAATAATTTTTTTTAGGCTATAATAAAATACTATAAGAAAGCTCTGTAAGAGTCCTGTCCCCTCTCCTAATTTTAGGAGGGGGGACACGCAAAATAGACTTTCGGTTAGAGCTTTCTACCGCAGCCCCCAAAGGAGCCTTTTCGATGCCTACTTATCACGCTGAAGTCTTAGTCGCTACACGAGCCAACGTCTTACATCCTGAAAGTAAAACCGTGCAAGAAGCCCTACACGGCTTGGGTCATCATTGTGTCAAAGACTTACAAATTGGTAAACATTTTAGTTTCAGCTTAGCCGCTAGAGATGAAGCAACGGCCAAAAAAGTGATTCATCGCATGGCAGAACAACTATTAGCCAATCCTGTGATTGAAGACACACAGATTACCCAACTTCGTGTTGTGGAGGCGGTTTAAATGTCCAGCCTCACCGTCGGCGTTGTCGTTTTCCCTGGTACCAATTGCGATAAAGATGTGGTTGAAGCCATCAAAACCAGCCTGCCTCAAGCCCGCGTCGTTGAATTATGGCATGATGAGGTGCCTGAACATTCCCTAAAAGAGGCGTTTCAATGGGTGATTCTCCCAGGAGGTTTCAGCTACGGCGATTACTTACGTTGTGGTGCGATGGCGAAAAACTCTAAGCTCATGCAAGCGGTGAAACAATTCGCTCAAGACGGCGGTTATGTACTCGGAATTTGTAATGGTTTTCAGATTTTGACCGAAGCAGGTTTACTCGAAGGGGCGTTAATTCCCAATACGACCAAGCGTTTCATTTGCCAGCAACGTACTCGCTTAGAAGTCGCTTCCCATGCGTCGGTTTATACGCAAGGGTACGCCAAAGGGCAAGTCATTGAAATGCCTATTGCTCACGGAGAAGGGTGCTATTATGCGGATGCTGAAACCCTCGCACGGCTTGAAGCAAATGGACAAGTCCTGTTTCGTTATGTGGAAGACGTCAATGGTTCAGTCAACCGCATTGCAGGCATTACGAATCAAGCAGGGAATGTGATGGGGTTGATGCCTCACCCTGAACGCAATTTGTGGAAGAATGCGTTGAGTGGCTTTACAGGCGACGGTCGTACCTTGTTTGAGTCGGTGGGGACAGCTTTTTTAGTCACATCATAATCGTCTAAATGCTATTACATAGAGAAATCCCTCGTCCTTGGCAAGACGAGGGCTTAAGGCTTCATAAACGTGAGAGAGTCGTTTATGAAGGATCTATTCTAGTAAAGTTGTAACGGTTTCTTTCTTCTAAACAGGGAAGACAAATCAATGAATTGGACAATAAGTAGATTTTTCTTTCTTCTGAAAAGGGAGGATCATACCCCCGATTCCTATTCTGTTTTTCCCCTTTGTTTTCCCCTAATTTACGAATCTAATCATCAGTGCTATGGCTCATTTTTTTCGATATTCTTCTGTTTTTTTCTTCTGAGAGAGAGAGTCGGTATTCGTGTTCAACGGCATGTTTCGTTAAATACCCAAAAGTATTTTTCTAAAATTCCCCTAAACCCAATTACCCTTTTTTTCATAGTGACACGAGAGGCATTACAAAAAGCTTCATGTTTTTTATCAAAACTAATTCATGTATCCTTGAATCAACTGTAACAATTCAGGAGGGAATGGAAACCCTTGTTGTTGCTGTTGAGGTTGTTGCTGCTGAGGCTGTGCTGCTTCAACACCTTGACTTTGAGAAAACGCAGCAAGGAAGAAGAAGAAGAATTGACTCATTTCTTCAACAGCTTGTTGATCCATTCCAATAGCGTTTACGTCATTGTTGCTTCCTGTTGTTGGAGGCATCTGCCCCCAAAACATATTAGTGTTGGGTTGAATACTAGGTGGATATTTAAGAATTGGTAAGGTACCCGTATCATCAGACGCCTTTGGTTTTGGAGCATAAGGGTTTTGAACGTCATAAGGTCCCTTCTTCATGCCTGGTGGGCAATAGGCGTCGCCCATTCCATAATCATTCCCATTATATTGATTGCCAGCCACTTGTCCTGCAAGCATACCCATACCTAAGCTTGCCATCATAAAGCCTCTGATGAAGTCAGGCGACATTTGCATGCCTTGACCGTAGGGTTTGTCATTATTGTACGGTCTTGGTGCTGGAAGCCGTGAATAGGATGACGGACCACTATTGCCACTGGTATAACGAGGTCCTGGAATCTGGTTATACACATTTACAATAGGCACGTTGGCGTTATAGTTAGTGCCTTGCCCTTGAGCAGGTGGGTAACTATAGATTGGAGGTTCAGAATAAATAGGTGCTGGCTGAGGTGTAGAATAGCTGCTACCTTGGTTATAATAATTTGACACACTCGGTGTATTATTATACCCATAATTCTGTTGTGGAGCAGTTGGATAGCTGCTGTAGCTTGGTGCTGGCTGAGGTGCCGAATAGCTAAAGTTTTGCGTTTGCCCTTGTCCATACCCTTGAGGGGCTTGTGGTTGAGGCTGTGCATAATTCGGCTGTGGTTGAGGCTGTGGATAGCCTTGCCCGTAATTAGTACCTTGATTATAAAAATTGTTGACTTGCGGTGGTGTGTAATTAATCACTTGTGAAGTACCACTTCCCATATACGATCCCATCATTTCTCATTTCCCCTTTTTCTCACTTATCTATGTATAAACTATTTAACCTTTAGGCGATTCAAGCGTTACGGTATTTTCAAAGCTTTGAACGATTCATACATTCCCCGATGTATATCTTCATTTAGTCGCTTTGTCGTAGTCCTTGATTTCCCCTATCTCTTTTAGTCAGAATCTTTTCATAAAACATTAGCAAAAGGTGCCTTGTTTATGTGTTGATTTGAATGTCGCCCCTTTATCAATCACTTAACTGTTTCACCGTCAAAGTGATTAGTCATTTAAGTTGATTCCCTGTGCATTAATAAACACATCTTCAAACCTACAATTGCCAATCTGTTACAATGTGTTACATTAGGTGCTTTTGTCCCCTCTCCTAATTTTAGGAGAGGGGACAGGAAGACTCTGAAAACAGTTCTACAACCGCTCAGTCTAACAGACCATTACGTTTATAAGTGGAAATGTCTTTCTTCAAGGCAGAGCGAGCTTCGTTGTCATCATCAAAGCCTTCGCCTAAGATACCACTAGGCATCACACCGTCGTTGCCGACACCATTGCCCTTGGTGCTAAGGTCGGTATCAAGATACTTGATAGGCGAGCCATCCGGATTTTTATGATCACTGGTTACAATAGCGATTGAAACATTATATTCACCGGAATCGTTTGATGTGACGTTTAAGGTGGTGCCATCCCACGAAAGTTTGGTTTGATCGGGCAGTGTGGTTGTTCCTTTACCTAAGGTTCTGCCATTGAGTTGGGGGGTACCATACGCACTAAACGTAATGTTAGCATAAGGAATGCGAAGCCCAATTTGATCCGTGACTTCAATATCCCATTTGTCATACTTTTTGTGTTTAGCATTCAGACTGATGTTTTTATCGGTCAACAGATTGAAAACACCGTCGCCTTTGACGATGAAACTGTTTTGGCGCTTATTACCTTTTTCACTGCGATCTGCATCCGCGACGTGGGGATCTCCCCAGTAACTGGCATGCTCATTGGCCGCAACAAGCTTACGGGGTGCCGGTGGTGGGACAGGTCTTACAAGTGGTGGGGGGGCGGGTCTGTTAAAAACAGACGCATATTTATATTGATCGTCACCAAAGCCTGTTTCAAAGCCTTCTTCTTTATTAGAGTTGCCACTAGCTTCCCATACCGATCGAGCTTGAAATACGGGCAGGTTGGAATAAGACGCTGGCAGTGGAGCATAAGCGTAAGGCGTGTTTGGACGTGATTGAGGGTTGTAGTAGTAAGGAGGACGACTATTGTAGTTTGAACCATTGTTGTAAATGGTGCCACCATAATTGTAAAAGGTATTGGTGTTATTGGTGATTTGAGTATTGCTAAAATAATTATTGTTAACCATTTGAGGCGACCTATTAGCCTGCTGTGGATATGGATAACCTGTTTGATAGGGAGCAGAAGCAATAAAATTAATCATAGTAATAGTATCTCTAAAAACTTAATATAGGGACGCACGATATAGAACAAGGGAATCTTTTCTGTACCAACAGAAATAATTCGTTAAAAATGATTGTGAAACCACGTATTTGCTTAATGGTTTTGTTGAACAAGAGGGTCATCTTAATAAAAACAGTACAACGGGTTTTATTGCAGAGTCTTTACAGTTTGTAACAATAAACCCACATCTCAATAAAGACGTGGGTTTGATCTGTTTGAATCTTCTAAAATCTAGCGAACCGAACGAAGCTCTTCCAAACGTTCCTGAACCGTTTGGGAATGACCCCCACAAGGTTGTAAGTGCAAGTAACGACGATACCCCAGTATCGCATGGGCAGGTTGCCCTGCCATGTCTTGCGCAATAGCTAGACCTAAAATGGCTCGTGAAAAGTTAGGCATCAGATGGAGTACATGCCGAAACCCAGCAATGGCTTGTTCGTATTCATTCAAATTCATATAGCAACCTGCACGATTATTCAAAGCGGGTAAATGCTTCGCATCTTTCGCCACCAGTGTATCGTACACAGCAATGGCCTCTGCATAGCATTCTTGGTGTTCCAGGGCAACTGCATAAGCAAAGTATTCCCCTTCACTCGCTTGAAAAAGACTGATATAACGCTGAAAGTAGTGAACGGCTTTACCCCACAGACGCAAGGTTTCACTCAAGTTCGCTAAAGGCTTTAAAACGCTTGAGTTAAACGGGTCTAGACGTAAGACTTCTTGAAAAGCATCAAACGCCAGTTCGCTCACTTCTAAGGCGTGGTAGGCTTGCCCTAAGGCTTGCCATGCGGGTACGGACTTCGGATTCAACGCAAGGGCTTCATTTAAATAAGGGATCGCTTCATTCCATTGCGAATCTAGCATGAAGCCCTTGCCTGTTTGCAAGGCGTGGGAAGAGGCTTCCAGTGTTTGAGGACTTGGACGTTTTGCGTCATGTAGTAACGCTTTTTTAGGGGCTATACGCACGGGGTGCTTGCGATGAGTAATGCGTTGCTTTAGGCCACGTTTCAAGGGTGTTACGGTGATGTCATGCCGTTTATCTTCTTGGGTAAAGCGAGGTTCTTTAAATAGGGGTTGTGTTTTAGGCTGTTGTGTCATGGCGTGGATTCTCTTTTATTCTCTCGGGTCTGGTTTCTTAATTGGTGTTTATGTCGAATGGCTTGTCATTATGTTCAAGGGGCAATGTAAAATGGATCTTCTGAAACAGGGGAGCGTTCGCAACGTGTCCCTATGTTAATGGTGTGTATAAGACTGGGTTTTGTTTTTCTCTCATCAATTTAAAAAAGAAGAAGGGGGAGCAAGGGGGGTCATTCTTATTCAATCATGTTGGAGGTGTACTATGTTGTTTAGGTGTTTAAATGTCCCTTAAATTCAGTAGTAGTTGCACTTGTTGAGCGCTTTTCTCTCGGGCTTGTCTCTCGATTCATATCCTTATAATAGAGGATTTCCCAAAGGCTTTTGAGCATCTAAAGGTTAGGTTTTTTTACAAAAAAATACACCCTTTTACGAGGTTTTAGTTCTTATCATTTTGTTTAGTTGGATTTTGTGCCCTGTAGACGATTAATATCGTGCTTGTCGTATTGAAAACAAAGCAAAACATCTAAACACGATCGAAAGTCAGAACTAGTTATAAAGTGCTACTTGACGCGAAGGCATGGGGCTGGTGTACGCCTTCTTCATCGGGGGAGCCGTCTTGACTTGCTGGGCTTTATAGTTTTCAGCACGGTCTTTTCGGGTGAATAAGCATCCCAAGGTGGGGGGCATCGCATATAAAAAGGCTCCTGTGCCCACGGTGGCTAAGAAGCTATAAACCGCTTTTTTATCAGAACTGGCACCGTACTTTTTCGCCCATTTAGGCTCAACGTATTTTTCTATGACATTAGGAACCACCATGTTCGCAAGTCCGTACCACGCAAACTTAACTAAACCTTCAAAACGCTCCACGGCATCCCGAGCCGACAACATATACCCGCTATAACCAAAAACACCAAAGCTGGAAAAAACCTGTAAATCGCTAATATCATCCATTTTGCCTGTGTAATCACCTGTTTTACGGTTCTTGAAGCTAAGCAAGTCCTGTAACGAGGTGCTTACTCCTTTTTCAGGGAAAAGAATTGCCAACGGTGCCAAACGCCCCTTTTTTAAATGTTGATTCACCTTAGCCAGCGATTCAGTGAATGGTACTTTGAACTGCTTCGTTAAAAAAGCAGGTAAGTCGGCTCCTTTTTTCATTTGATGGTACGCCCATCCTGAAGCGACGCCCCCGACGGCTAAACTTAAACCAAGGGCTTTACCTATAGCCACCAATTGCTCTTGTTCAAAGGCGAAACGCTCCTTTTTATGAGCCTCTGTTTCAGGAGCTTTCTTTTTCTTGCCGTCTTTTTTATCATTACCCAAGCCCACCAAATCCACAAAATCATGCGTTTTAAAGGTTTTACTGGTGAGGTAATTCCGCAGATACATCGCCGAATAATCCGTGGCAGCAAGCACGGGTAAGGCCGCTAGTGCAACCCCCAAACCTTTCCATGCCATCGCTTTTTTCTGTTCCGAAGTCCCCTTTTTGAGTGTATTAAGATGGGCATCATAGATTTTTTCAACGAGCTTACTAAACTGAAACGTCGCCATGTAAGAACCGACTTCTTGAGCCGCTTGTTGATAAAATTGATCGATACGTTCATTAAGGTTCATGCCTAACAAAACGTGAGGCACACCACTACCTAAAATTTCTTGCCACAAGAAACGTTTATAGGAACTTTTTGCAATGGGAGCGAGCCATTCAACTAATTTATCAGACATTGAAAAGTCTCAACTTAGAGGGATTAAACTCTAATTTTAGTTTAAATAGAAAGTGTGTCAACTATTTAAAGTAAAGTAAAAACACTAGGCTTTCGCAAGGCATCCAAATCACAAGTTTACGGGCTTCATTTGTATTTAAGGTGTCACCAATAAGCAAATGCCATACAGTATAAATAAGGCTAAAGCGACGAGTATCAAGGTAAAGGGATCTTGGCTGGGGGTTAATATAGCCGACATTACAAGCATGCCAATGAAGCTTTCTCGCCAATACTTCTTCAAAAAAGAACGCTTTAATAGGTTTAGTCTGCCTAACAAAAAGGCGAGTAAAGGCATCTGAAAGGTGAGGCTCATCACGCCTAACATCATCGTACAAAAGCCCACATAAGGCAGCAAGCTCATTTGAGGCTCCGCAATGCCGTCTGAAAATTCCAACAATACCTGTAAACTGGTCGGTAAGACCGCCATATACGCAAAAACAACACCCAAGATTCCTCCCCCACACGCCAAGACTAAAGCAGGGAATAAAAACGCTTTTTCTTGAGGCTTTAAGGCGGGCATTAAAAAGCGGAAAAATTGCCACAAAATAACAGGCGAACTAAGGATACTCCCCACCAGCATCATCACTTGAAAGACGGCAAACAAGGCATCCGTGGGCGCCAATTGCACAAAGATCGTCGAAGCAGGAGCGAGCTGTTGTAAATTGAGCAAGAGCGGTTTGGCGATAAAATAGGAGGCTCCCACGGTGAAAAGCCAAGTGCCAAGACTAATGCCCAATCGCAGGCGTAACTCTTCTAGGTGAGGCATCACGCCTTGATTCCAGCGTCGTTTGGCGACTTGCCAAAGGGCTTGAGGTGTTTCCACCGATGCCCATTCATCTTCAATTGTTGTAGGTTCAGACTCAGGAGGCTTTAAATCCTCCGCCAACGGCACTTGGCTTGGCGGACGCAAGTGGGGGGGAATGGCGTCATAACTCATTAAAGCGTTTCCTTGCCAGCAGCGTGTTTGAGGCTATACACATGATGTAGAATAAGGCTTCCTGTGATGGCGACATTCAGCGATTCAGCCTCATCACACATGCCCACGCTCAAGGTTGAAAAAGCTTGTTTTTCAGACTCACTCAAACGCAAACCTTGCCCTTCTTGACCCAAAACCACCGCCATTGGACATGTCGGCAACGTCTTCAGCTCATGCAAATACAAGGGCGAAGCGTGCGATTCATCAAAGGCATCGGCGAGATAAGGATGCCAGCCCTTTTGGCTCAAAGCCTTTAGCACGGCGTGGGTTTCTTCGTGACGAATGGCGTGAATCTGCAAACGAAACTGTAAGCCTGTCGACGAGCGGATGACTTTGCTCGCATAGGCATCCGCCATAGGCTGGATGAGTAGGACTTGCTTGACGCCGAAGGCGACGGCGGTTCTGAAGATCGTTCCTAAATTACCGGGATCTTGCACGCCGTCCAACACCAGCAGGGTTTCTCGGGAACTTTGCGGGAAAGGAAGTTCTTCCAAGGTCAAGGGTTTCGTCGAAGCAGGCAGATGAAAGACCGCCACCACAGGCGGAGCCGATTCTGTTTCGGCAATGGCTTTTAAGACGGCATTACTCACGATTTGCCACGGCTTGCCAGCAGCGAAGCTTTCAGGGGTCAGCACATCGTCTCTGAAAAAGTAGCGTTTGGCGGACCAACCCGCTTTTTTCGCTTCGTCAATGGCTTTGTCCCCCACAACCAAGCACGCCTCTTCTGCCAAGCGATGCTTACTGGTGTGTAAGGCAATAGCGTCTTTGACATGTTGATTTTGCAAGCTTTTGACGATTTCGGCGGATGACATCGGCGAAGGACTCCGTGAGGGTTTGTACTTCTAGTATAGCTTAAATAATGACTTTCGCAGAGCTTTCTACACACTATTTTTGTGCTATAGTGTTCGACAGATGAAGAGCATGATGCCCCCTTGAAAGGATGCCCCCTGCCAATGAGTCCCACACTGACCAGCCAAGCCTTTCCCCCTAATGCCGACGGGTTGGTGGTGACGTATTTTTCCGACTTTTACACGGTGCGAAAACCCAACGGTGATTTGGTGCAATGCAAGCGAAAAGCCTTGCTTAAAAAGCAAGGGCTAAGCGTCGTTGTTGGCGATTTTGTCACCCTCGATGAAACGGAATCCAGCATGGGCTGGATTACAGGCATCTTACCGCCCACCATGACCCTCAGCAAACCCAAGATCCACAATATCAGCCATGTCTTGATCGCTTGCCCATGGCAGGAACCGCAGCTTGATCTTCGCCAAGTCGACCGACTTCTGACGAAAGTCCTGCTTTCAGGCTTGTCGCCCTTACTCGTCTTCACCAAAGCCGATATTTACCCAAACGACGCACAACACGGATCAACCCTCGCCGAATGGTTGCACTATTACAGCCAAACGGCTGGCGTGCTAACCCTTGCCACCAGTATCTATGACGCCGAAAGCATCGACGGGTTGAAGGCGACGCTCACTAGCATCGGCGGGCGTTGGGTACTCGCTGGCGTGAGCGGGGCAGGCAAGTCGTCGCTTCTCAATGCGATTGATCCGCAATTAAAATTGAGGGTGAATGAGGTTTCTCACAAAGGAGGCAGAGGCACGCACACCACACGTCACACTGAATTACTCGAAACCTTAAACGGTCTCTTAATTGCGGATGCACCAGGCTTTAGCCAGCTGGATTTTTCGCTGGATGAACCGACCTCCATTCAAAACGCCTTTCCCGAATGCCAAGTCGCCCGAACGCATCCCACCCGATGCGAGTATGAAGATTGCCTTCATGTGGATGAGCAGGGTTGCGTCGTTAAAAATGCCGTCGACGAGGGACGCCTCCTCAAAAGTCGCTATGAGCATTACGTCGACTTGGTGAAAGAAGCGCTCGCTGGCGAGCATTTGCGGTTGGCTCAATCGCAAAAAACGGAAAGTGCCACTAAACAAGGCAAGTCCAAAAAAGGCGGAAAAGCTGTGAATGTGGTGAAGTTGAATCCCGAATTGCGAGACGCCAATCGCAAAGAAAACCGCCAAGCCCTTAAAAAATTAGAACAGCATATTTTACATCATCAACGCCTTGAAGACGGGCTGGATTATGATGAAGACGCCCTAAACGACGAGGATTTTTAAATGCACGATACCCTTCACATGCACCATTTACTCGAACCTGAAGCAGGCAATCCGCCGCCTTTAGCGAGTGCCACGTGGCTCAAATGGCGTTACGGCAGGTTTCAACAACACATCAACCAGTGGCTTGAAGAGGCGTTGGACACGGCATGGCATCCGCAAGAAGAGGCGTTGAAAAACTTGCCTGAATTGGCGACGTCCTTAAAACGCTTGTGGCAAGCGTCTCGTCATGCAACCTTGCTCGGCGGTAAGCGGATCCGTCCGTTATTGTCGGTCTTGGTGTGGCAGGCGTTGTCTCGCAACGATGTGGAAACGATCAAGGGGCTTTGCTTGAGCAGTGAGTTCATGCACGCCCAAAGCTTGGTCTTTGACGACTTGCCTTGCATGGATGATGATGATCTCCGTCGAGGCAAACCCACCACGCACAAAGCATTTGACGAAGCGACCGCCGTTTTAGTTGGGGACGCCTTAGCCAGCTTTGCCTTTGAATGTGTGGTGAAATACAGTCCACAAAACAACTTGGCGGATTTGGAAGCCTTGCTAGAGGTGACGCAACGTTTGGGGAGCGTCGGCAGTTTTGGCGGACTTGTCAACGGGCAGTATGCCGATATGTGGAGCCATGAATCGCCCGCCAGCCTTGAGCAATTACGCTACATTCACGCCAATAAAACAGGGGCCTTATTACGTTATGCGATTGTGGCACCAGCTGTTTTGTCGGGGGCGTCTTCGCACGTGCAAACCAGCTTGTCGACGTGGGCGGATGTCATCGGTCAGCTCTTTCAAGCCACGGATGACCTCTTGGATGTCACGGCGACGTCGCAGGACTTGGGCAAGACGGCGGGTAAAGATGCGGATCAAAACAAGCTTACGTATATCAGTGTTTTGGGGCTTGAAGGCACGCAGGCGGAGGTGCATCGCTTGCACGAAGTAGGGTCTCAAGCGTTGGAACGCTTAAAGCAGTCGGGGCTTGATGTTGAGGCGTTAGCCGAAATACAGGCGTTTATTCTGCATCGTGGGCATTAGGGTTTTTGTTGTAAAATAGGACTAAAGCCCTCTATCTTAAATGTAAGGACGTTTTGTGAATATGAATCAAGAAAACAATACTGAACCCATTTGGGCTACAGACCTTCTGAATAGGAAGAAATTTGCTGAAAGCTTTGAAGGTTTCTTAGAGAAAATGACAGAGGTACAGAAGAAAAAACCAAAAGAAGAAGCACAAGAAACTACTATTGTGGCATTAAACGCTCCTTTTGGAAGTGGGAAAACTTATTTTTTAGAATCGTGGTATAAGGATTTACAAAATCGCAACATACCTTGTGCCTATTTTAGTGCGTGGGAAACCGATTTTGCTCAAGAACCTTTAGTTGCTTTTATGCACTATATGTTATCTTCTTTTAAAAGACAGAAAACCGCAAAGGATATGGTGGATAATGATGAGAGTGTGAGACAACACTCCTTAGAGCTTATCAAATTACTAGGTTTCTCGAATGTAAGTGATTACGCATCTTTTCTATTAAAGACAGACCCTGACAATTCTAATTCTCTGAATTTATTTGGGAAGATTATCGAAGAACGAAAACAATTCAAACTCGCTTTAAAATCTATTATTGAAAAAGCTTGCCAAGAAAAGATGAGAAATGGGGACACGCCCTTTGCTTTTATTTTAATTATTGATGAATTAGAACGGTGTAAACCCACTTATGCGGTAGAGTTACTGGAACAACTGAAACATTTTTTAGGAGGGATCCCCCAACTTAACGTTGTTTTAGGAATAGATAATGAGCAGTTAAAACATACCGTTCAACATTATTATGGGCAAGGCTATGATGCAGAAGGTTATTTGAAACGCTTTTTTCAAAAATCGGTATTATTACCGAGAACAGTTTATTTCAAATTAGAAGAATTTTATGATGATCCAACTGAAAAAACAAGCTTTGACCTATTACGACCTGATTTAAGAAGTTTGATACAATACAAACGTCATAAGGATGAATTGGCTCCTAAATTCAAGATTCAAGAGCCTCGAATTCAATTACCTTATGATAAAGGATTTATCAAGTTCTTACTTTTATTAAAATCAACAAAACCTAGCTTTTATTACAAAGTCATGAAACGACTTTTAGATGAATCAGAGTTTTGGGAACAAGTCGAATTATGGCTAAATCGAAATGATATTTATGAGTTTGAACAATACTTAGAAACGTTTAAGAAGTATTTTTTACGAATCTATTTTTTCACTTTTCAAGAAGAGGGTGAAATAAGCGTTACTGAGTTTAGCAAAGTAATCAACCTTCTATGTACAACAAAACCTATCAAACATAGGAAACATGACGAATTACTACCTGAAGCGTTAGAGACAGAAACACAAAAACTTAATCAAGAATATGCTGCGACACTTATAAATCGTATCCAAGAAGAGTATTCTCAGTTAATACGAAAGTATCATGGTAGCAATATAAGAGATTTGCTCAACATCATTATAGAAGAACAACGATGCCATATAGATTAAAAACGAAAGTCACTAATGGAAAAACATGAACTCGACACCATATTAAACGGACTCGCTGAACGGGTGGGCAAAGCCAGCCTCGTGCTGAAAAGCACGAGCAATCTCGACAAGCTCCACACGCTGGATGTGCAAAGTCAAGACCCCGACTTGTGGAACGACCCTACAAACGCCCAAAGCGTGATGCAAGCCCTTACGCAAGTGAAAAACACGCTCGCCCAAGCCGACTTATGGCAAGGGCAGATCGAAGAAGCGACGCTGATGCTTGAACTCTTGGAAGAAGATGGCTCCCTTGAAGTGGAGTTTTTGGGAATCGCCAAAACGCTGGAAACGGCTCTTGACGGCTGGGAACTCGAGCAAATGCTCGGCGGAGAATATGATGCTCACAATGCGTTGCTCACCATTAGTGCAGGGGCTGGCGGAACCGATGCTCAAGATTGGGCGGAAATGCTATTGCGGATGTTCACCCGCTGGGGACTGAACAAAGGCTATACGGTAGAAGTCATTGACCGCAGCGACGGCGAAGAAGCAGGCATAAAATCGGCGACCTTGTGCCTAAAAGGGCGTTACGCTTACGGCTATAGCCGAGCGGAACATGGGGTGCATCGCTTGGTGCGGATTTCGCCGTTTAACGCCAACGGCAAGCGTCAAACGAGTTTCGCCAGCATTGAAGTGGCGCCTTTGGTGGAAGGCGTCGAAGCCAGCCACATTGAAATTCGCCCCGAAGACATTGAGTTTAGCACGGCTCGCGCAGGGGGAGCAGGTGGGCAGAACGTCAACAAGGTTGAAACGGCGGTACGTTTGGTGCATTTACCCACAGGCATCGTGGCACGATGCCAACAGGAACGCAGTCAACTTCAAAACAAAGCCATCGCCATGGATATGCTAAAATCGAAGTTGCTTGCCTTGAAAATCGCCGAACATGACGCCAAAATGGCGGCCGTCAAAGGCGATACCTTGTCGGCGAACTTCGGCAGTCAGATTCGCAGCTATGTGTTTGATCCCTATTCGCTGGTGAAGGATCATCGCACGGGGCATGAAAACGGCAATACCACCGTCGTTATGGATGGCGATTTGGATCCCTTTATTGAGGCCTACCTACGAGGTCAACGCCTCGTTAAATAGGGACTGTCTTCAAAAAGCCCATAATGGGTACTTTCTGTGTCAAAACAAGCCGTTTTTCCTTTATGTACGTCTATGTACATGCAGTCAAAGCCGTTTGTTTTTCCTTGAAATTCCACCATTCTTGACTCTTTGAAGACAGCCCCTAACTAAAAAATGACAGGCGGATGCTGGCTAGAGCGAATAGCCCGATCGGTCATCTGCAATTCACGATGCAACTGCTGTAAAATACGGATCTTCTTCTGAATAAAATCCACATGAAAAATAGATTTAGGATCCAAGACTGCTTGCCCTGCATAGTTTTCCAAGACGTTCTCTTCCACCGCAATAAAGGTTTCTTCCGTATTCACATACTGCCGAACTCGTGGGTGCGCCCCCACCATGAAGGACAAAAACGTCTTCATGCTGTCATGGGTGCGGTTGCACTGGTAAAGCAAACGCACGACCTCGTTGCCTCGAATATGGCGGTTCAAGCACGCTTGAAAGGTTCGCAAGGCGTGATCAATCATGTTTAGGGTTACATAAACCGATTCTTCTTCTTCAGAATGAAAAGATGACAGATCAAGAGCATGGGGCATTGTGGATACCTCCAGATTATGGGTTGGGGCCGTTCTCTACATATTGCTGGGGATTATTCAATGTATTTAAAGTAAAAAACATTGATGTACTTCTCTAGGAAACATCATACAATAGCGACTATATTTTTGGCAAGCCCTTTATTTACAATTGTAATATAGTCGCTGAAAAATACCGACTTTACTAAATCCGTGACCCCTAGAATTAAGTCCACGAATTCTACATTTAACCTTGCGTCACGTCAAAGTAATAGGCATCAGGGTGATGAAACACGATCGCCGAAGTCGACTGTTCAGGAATCAACATAAAGCTTTCACTCAAGCTCACGCCAATTTGTTCGCCCTGCAACAGATCCATCAACACCGTTTGATCCGCCAAGTTTGGACAAGCAGGATACCCAAAACTGTATCGACAGCCTTGATAAGCCGAAGGCTTCAATAATTGCAAGCCTGTTTTGCCTGCTTCTTTTGCGTCAATCTGTAATTCCTTGCGAACTTGGGTGTGCCAGTATTCCGCCAAAGCTTCCGCCATTTCAACCGAAAAACCATGATACAAATAATACAACATATAGTTACCCGCACTGAATAAGGTTTGATCAAAATCAGCCGCACCTTGCCCCATGCTCACCAATTGAAGCACAAGCACATCCCTTTGCGAACCTTCTGTTTCGATTAAGTAATCGCTCAAACACACGTTTTTCTGTCCGCCACGAGGGAACTGAAAACGGCGGATTTCTTCGTCATGATTTTGCGGATTGTAAAGTACGACTTCATCGCCTTCGGCGGTTGCTGGGAAGTAGCCATAGACCACCTTCGGCGTAAAAATAGCCTGTTCCTGCACCAATGACTTAAGGGAATCAAACAACGGCTGTACGTCGGATTGAATGAAACCCTCTTGCTCTTCAGGGGTTTTGTCCCAACGGCGAAAGCCCCAATGCCCACTCATCAAAACTTTGGCATTCAAAAACGCATAAATCGCTTCAAGTGAAATATCTTCCACCACCTTCACCCCCCAAAACGGAGGCGTGGGAATGGTCGTCGCTGGCGTCATACTCGCACGAGGCAAGGGGCGTTTACTCGATGCTTGATCGTCATTCGATTCGGCTTGATTCATCATGTCATTCGGCGTCGGCGGCTGCGGCTCTGCATTCGCTGGCGGATGCCACGGCTTGTTTTGCGATTTGGCTTCACCAATGCCTTGCAAATACGCCAAGGTATCCATCGCCGTTCGGGCGTGCAAGACAGGCGTTTTCGTTAAGGGACGGCACTCCTTCAAGACAAAAGCAGGGGTCAGAGCAGGTCCCCCTAAAATAATGGGGAGCTTAATGCCAGCGTCCGTTAAAGCGGAGATGTTCGCCTTCATTTGCTTGGCGGATTCTATCAACAAACCGCTCATCACTACGGCATCAGGCTGATGCGTGGCAATCGCTTCAAGTAATTGGTCACGGGTGACTTGCGAACCCAAATTGCGGACGGTGAATCCGTGAGCTTGCAAGAGCGTATCGACGATGTTTTTGCCGACTTCGTGCGTGTCCCCTTGCACAGTGAGCATGATGCAAGACGCTGGGGATTTAAAATGCTGGCACTGGGGCAGCACCGCTTCCCACGCATGACGCAAAATCGCCGCACTTTGCAACACAAAAGGCAAGAGCATTTCCATATTATTGAACTTGTCCGTCAACAGTTGAGCGGTGGGGAGCAAGCATTCAGTCGCCACAATATCGGCTTTCACCACGCGAATCGCTTCTGTTAACAATAGGGTGGCTTGCTCAGAATCACCGTCTAAAATGGCGTATTGCAAGCGTTCAAGGATGGTGGCACTTTCGCTCAAGGCTTCAGAAGCGTCGAACTGCGTTTGCCAATACGAAATATAGGGCGTCGGTAAGGGGGTGTTTGTGGCGGTAAACATAGGGTTTTCCTTTTTTGGGGATGCTTGGCTAAAGAAGCTCGTCGTAAATTTTGGCAATTTCAGGTGACTGAAGTGATGAACTCAAGCCTTGCCACCGCTCATAAAGCTGATGTTCAAGATCGAGTTGATCCAAGACTTTGCCCACCGTGTATAAAATTTGACCTTCTAGGCTCAAGAAATCAGGGCTATAAAACGAAAGCATCGGGGGAATGAGACGCACATTCAGTTGTGAAAGGGTCAACATATTTTGCAGATGAATCGCATTTAACGGCGTTTCACGAGGCACCAAAATCAGGCGTCGCCCTTCTTTTAAGGTGACATCCGCCGCACGAGTCAATAAGCTGTCGCTCATACCTTGGGCGATGTGAGCCAACGTGCCCATCGAACAAGGGGCGATGATCATGCCACGGTGAAGATGCGTGCCACTGGCGGGTTTGGCTCCGATATTTTTATTGGAATACAAGTTCAAAAAGGCGTCGTAGATGGAGGCATCGAGCTTTAAAAGTCGCAATAGCGATGCTTTTTTTTCGTCTAAGGTGTTGCCTTCTGCCGAAACGCCCAATTCTTGTTGCATCACAAGGCTGGCGTGTTCGGAAAAAATGACGTCCACATGAACCTCGAGTAAAAGCAATTCTTTCAATAGACGCAAGCCCAAAATACTACCAGATGCACCTGTTAAGCCTAAAACGACTGGTTTTGAAGCGGACATACGAAAGGCATCCTTAATAGACAATGCGTTTGGCGACTTTGCTTGAAAGCGGAAATTCTTGCTGACGACCCATAAGCGTTAAGGCGACGTTATATAAAGCAAAGCCCGCCAAAAGCAGTAACCATATGCTAATAAAACCGAGTTTAATTTGGGTCGTCCAATCCAAAAACGGTAAAAAAGGAAAGAAGGGTAACGCTGCTAGAAAAACATCTAAAAGAGCATTCACCAGCATACGAATTACATCCGCAATCACGCCGATTGCAAAGGCTTGGGCGACATGATACTTCACAAACGCAGGCGTGTTGATCTTACCGCTGCGACAAATCACCCACATCACGATAAACATCATCAAAAAGGGAAAAAGGTTCATGCCACCCAATTTCAAGCTGTAATAAAAGAAAATCGGATACGCAATAGCTCCCAAAAGTCGTTGCCAAATAGGCACTTTTCGGTACTGGTGCATATTGATGACTTGTTGAGGGCTACGAAACGACATAAACGTAAGACTTTCTTTTAAGTACCGCACGTTTAGGGTTTAAACGTGCGGTATTTAGGCTTATTTAATGCCAATTTTGTGTAAAAGCATCGTGATCGGGTCATAATAACGATCCACCACACGTTCTTTTAGGGGGATAATGGCATTATCTGTAATGCGAATATCTTCAGGGCAACGTTCCGTACAACATTTTGTAATGTTGCAAAGCCCAATGCCTGCTTCTTCTTTGATGAAGGGGATGCGATCTGCCACATCAAGGGGGTGCATTTCAAGGGACGCCAAACGCACCAAGAAACGAGGCCCTGCAAAGTGATTAAACTTGCGGTGATGGCGAATGACATGACAGGAATTTTGACACAAGAAACATTCAATACACTTGCGGAACTCTTGCACACGATCGGCGTCTTCTTGGAAGTATCGCCATGTGGATTGATCGTCATTATAAGGTGTAAACGGCGTAATACGCTTGTTGACTTCGTAGTTCCAGCTTACATCCGTCACCAAATCCTTGATCAACGGAAACGTCCGCATGGGACGAACCAAAACAGGCTTGTCTAGTGGCATATGATCCAAACGAGTTTTGCACATCAAGCTGGGCAAGCCGTTGATTTCAGCTGCACAAGAACCACATTTAGCCGCTTTGCAATTCCAGCGAATCGCTAAATCAGGGGCATTATGTGCCTGCAAATATAACAGGGCATCCAAAACAACCCAACCTGGTTGAACAGGCACGGTAAAGGATTTGACTTCTCCAATATGCTCGCCATCTGCATCAGGCAAACCACGAAAAACGTGAAACTCACGATCCACAACGCCTAGACTCATCATCATAAGAGCGTTCCTTTCCTATATTTTCTGCTTGCTTTGTGTAATGGCTAGCTCGTCGGACTTGTCAAACAGGTCACGAAGTGCTGCATCCATTTGAGGCTTCTCATATGTCGAAACATCCAGCTCGCCCGATCCGTTCAAGCGAATGGTGCTATTGACGAAACGCCAATGCTCATTGTCAGGTTGAAGGTGATCCAAACGGGTATGCCCACCACGACTTTCGGTACGTTGAAGGGCGGCACGAGCCACGACTTCACCGACTAAAATCATGTTGTGAATGTCATGCGACAAATGCCAACCGGGGTTGTACGCACGACTGCCATCCACACGAGCGACTTTCGCACGAGCTTTTAGAACTTGAAGTTCTTCAATGGCTTCTTTTAGCCCTTGTTCTTCACGCACAATACCGACTTTGTTTGCCATTAAGTCCTGCAAATCGGCTTGAATCTGATAAGGCGTTTCCGCTTTAGAGTCACGCTCAAAGGGAGCGACCAATTCTTCGGCGTAGCCTTTAACTTCTTCGTCGTTAATATTGGGCAGAACGGTTTGTTGCTTAGCAAATTCTGCGGCATGCTGACCTGCTCGTTGACCAAACACGATCAAGTCGCTCAAGGAGTTCCCGCCTAAGCGGTTGCCTCCATGCAAGCCCCCAGAAACTTCGCCAGCGGCATAAAGCCCTTTAACATTCAAGACTTCTTGCGTTTCAGGATGCACCCGAACGCCCCCCATGGTGTAGTGCATGGTAGGACCGACTTCCATCGGGCCTTTGGTGATGTCAACATCGCCGAGTTCGAGGAACTGGTGATACATCGACGGCAACTTGCGTTTGATGTAGTCGGCGCCACGATGGGAAATATCGAGGAAGACGCCACCATTGGGCGATCCACGACCTTCTTTCACTTCGGTGTAAATGGCTTTTGCCACGATGTCTCGAGTTGACAATTCCATGCGTTCAGGATCGTAGTTCTTCATAAAACGTTCGCCTAAGGCGTTCGTTAATTTACCACCTTCACCACGCACGGCTTCAGTAACCAAAATCCCTTTGACCGAAGGCGGGCAAACCATACCTGTCGGGTGGAATTGCAAGAACTCCATATCAATGAGTTCCGCACCGATCTTCATTGCCATCGCTTGACCATCAGCCGTATATTCCCAGCTGTTGGACGTTACTTTGTACGCTTTGCCGATACCACCTGTGCAAAGAATCACCGATTTGGCGTTAATCAAAATAAAGCGACCGCTTTCACGCCAGTAACCAAAGGCACCTGCGACTTGATCGCCGTCTTTTAAAAGATGTGTCATCGTGCATTCCATGTGAACATCGATGCCACAATGGATGCCCTTGTCCTGCAAGGTGCGGATGAGTTCTAACCCTGTTCTGTCGCCGACGTGAGCCAATCGACGGTAGGTATGCCCCCCAAACGGACGTTGTAAAATACGACCATCAGGCGTTCTGTCGAAGACGGCTCCCCATTTTTCGAGTTCTTTGACTCGCTCAGGGGCTTCTTTGGCGTGCAATTCCGCCATACGGAAATTGCTCAAGTATTTTCCACCACGAATGGTGTCTTTATAATGGGCTTGCCAGCAATCGTCGGCATCGACGTAGGAAAGGGCAGCGGCCATTCCGCCTTCTGCCATAACCGTGTGGGCTTTGCCGAGTAATGATTTGGTGACCAATGCCACCGAAACGCCTTGTGCGGAAGCTTCAATGGCGGCTCGTAAGCCTGCCCCACCCGCCCCGATTACAAGCACGTCGTAGGTTTTTGTTTCGTAATGAACAGACATCATAGGAGTCCTAACTCTTTCATTTTAAACGTCTAATAACGAAGGATAATTAACCCGAACAACCCATGTTCAGCCAATCAATGCCCCATGTGTTCCAATCGGTTATCGTACCGTTGGCGACCAAGCGAATGTACAAGTCACATAAGCCGACGGTGAATAGTGAAACCCACGCATACAACCAATGTTCTTGATTGAGCTTTGTTTGGTTGAACCATTTAAAGTAAGCGATGCGACTGAAGATTCCGCCTGTAAAGGTGTTCAATTTCCCACCAATCAGGTGACGCAAACTATGGCATGAAAACACATACAGGGTGAGCAAAATCGTATCTAACCATACAATTAAAGAACCCACACCAAAGCCGATTTGACCATTGTAGAAAATGGATTCAAAGGCGTGAACCCAGTGAAAAACCACGAGGACAAGTGCTACATATAAGAAGTAGCGGTGGAAGTTCTGCAAAATAAAGGGAAACAAGGTTTCACCCGTGTAATCCGCCAAAGGACGTAACAGCCCTTGCTTGGGCTTGTCTACCGCACAAGCAGGGGGATCGTTAAAAATCGCACGGTAATAGGTACGACGATAAAAATAGCAGGTGCCTCGAAAGCCCAACGGCGCCCACAAAATCAAAAAGGCAGGGGATAGTTGAAACCAATCAAAGGCTTGCGGAAACATGGCCTTGAGGTTCGGCGAATAAAAAGGCGACAAGTAAGGACCGACTTCGTAGAAGCCATTTTCATAGGCACGGTACATGCCGTACAAACCAAATACGGTTAAGGCAACAACGGTGAAAACCTGTTCCCACCACCATGCATCTTTACGGTCGGTTTTGCCAAATCCTTGGGTGACGAGGTTTTTCGACAAGAAGGCTTCTAGCATTTTGCAGAGGCTCCTTTACACATAATTCAGACATCACAACGGTCAAACGCTCACATCTCGTGTTCGTTAGACGAAACAATCTAAATTCATTATAATGCACTCACAAAAAAAGACAAGCAAACCTAGAAAAATAATCAATACGTATGTCTTTTTGAGAGTAATTTTCAAAAATGTTGATTCCCAATAGACGCATGCCATATAATCGAATAAATAGTATATAGAGTGTTTTATTCGTTTATCTGGCATTACATCTGCTCAGGCGCTTTTACACCAAGCAAATCTAACGCTTGAGCCAACGTTAAACGTAAGACATCCACCAACAACAAGCGAGCCAATGCTTCCTGTGGGTCGTCACATAAAACCCGACACGCCGCATAGAGTGAATGAAAATCACTTGACAAATCAAGGGCATAACGGGCAATCAAATGCGGCGCATTCACTCGTCCAGCATCTTCCACACGCTCCGTGAAAGACACCAAAAGCAAAACCGTTTCGCGAACTTTGTTATACGCTTGTGGATTGCTTTCAAAAGGTTTAAGCAGCAAAGTTTCCCAGTTTTCGGCGGTTATGCTTTTCTTAAACGCTTCATAGTCCTTTTTATTAAAACGAGCAGGAGATTCTTCACCTGTTTCGATGTCCACAATTTTATTAAAGGCATTTCGTAAAATACCGCAAGCTCTCGCATGGGCGTATTGGGTATAAAACACAGGGTTTTCATCACTCGCGGAAGTGGCTAAATCTACATCAAACTCAATGGTACTGTCCGCAGATCGAGATACCAGCCAAAAACGAGCCGCATCTATGCCCACTTCTTCAATCACATCTTCAAGGGTCAACATGGTTTTACGTTTCCCCATACGGGTTTTTTCACCTTCAACCACCAAGTTCACCAACTGCCCTAAAATAATCACCAAACGCTTAGAATCATGCCCCAAAGCTTGCATGGCAGCCGTAATACGAGACACATAACCGTGATGATCCGCTCCCCAAATGTTAACAATCGATGTAAATTGTTCCGCACGATTAAACTTATCATTATGATACGCCACATCCGCAGTGAGATAGGTATAGGAACCGTCGCTTTTTACCAGCACGCGATCCTTATCGTCACCCACTTCGGTGGATTTTATCCACAACGCCCCATCTTTTTCAAAAGTCACCCCTTTACTATTCAGGTGTTCTAAGGTTTTTTCAACCACACCAGACAAATGTAAGTGACTTTCAAGTTGCCAAATATCAAAAGACGTTCTAAAACGTTTGAGCAAATCTTGTTGAAGGGTTAACATCGCATTACGGCTTACATTACGTAGTTCAAACAATAATTCTTGGGAAGGTAATTGCTCTAGCCGTTTTGCCCCGACTTGTTCAAATAAATAGGTGATGGCTTGGGCATTTTGATCATCTTCCAAATACTCTAACGCTAGATCAGTAACGTAATCACCGGGATAGTACAAAAACTTTTCACCTTCTACAGGCTTTGGGAAGGGGGCGAGTTTTAAAACTTCTAACGCTCTAAACCAGACGCTATTTGCCATATTCGTCATTTGCTGACCGTAATCATTCACTAAAAATTCGGTGACGACTTTTGCCCCATTGTGTTGCCAAATACGGCGTAAGCTATCCCCCAAGGCTGCCCAGCGTCCATGCCCTAGATGCAAAGGCCCCGTGGGATTCGCCGACACAAACTCTAAATGCAGACGTTCCCCTTCCTTACTGGTATTTTGACCTGCCTTTTGGGTTCCTTGTAAAGTAGGCAAAAGCGTTTCCAATAAAGACGATTCCGTGGCCTTAAAATTAATGAAGCCGCCAATGGCTGTAGCAGTAAAGCCTTTAATAGTAAGATGAGGCAATAAAGTTGTGGCAATCAAAGCGGGAGCTAACTTTGTATAACGAGCCAAAAAGGAGATATTCACTGCATAATCGCCATGTTCACGATGCTTAGGCTGTTCCATTTTAATGCCTTGTGAGATAATGCCTTGCCATTGCTCATCACTTAAAGCATCACACGTTTGGAAGACGGGCTTTAAGGGTAAAAGGATTTGAATTAAACTATGATGTAAGGCGCTTTTCATAAAAAAGATTCCCTCTACTGATAAGATTTATTCTTATTAAAACACAAAGATGGTATTCGGTCTTTAGAAAACCGTCTAGAGATTTTCTAGTGAAGCTCTTTCTAGTCCCCAAAAGATAAGCCACTTATAGGGTTCTGTCGCTACTTAAATCTTTTAATGAGTCTCTGCTTCTTGCAAGTGATGTAAGCCTGCTTGATCCGCTAGATACATCCAGCAAGGGACTCGTCCTTCATGCGTTTCAGCGGAATAAGGAATAATCGGCAGTTGAGCCAGTCCTGCTTTGTCCAACAATTTTTTGGCCGACTGCAAGCTTTCCGAACGCTCACGATTCGTGCATTTGTCGACCTTGGTAATCACAATCATAATCGGCAAATCGTGAAACAAGAGCCAATCCAACATATCAATATCAGACTCCATAAAGCCGTGACGAGCGTCAATCAACTGTATTACCATGTCAATGTTCGTACGGTTTTTAAGGTAATACTGAAAGTTTTTATTCCATTCCGCCATTTCTTTTTTAGAGACTTTGGCGTACCCGTAACCAGGCAAATCCACCATCGACCAACGACGAGGCACTTCAAGGGTTTCGCTACTACAGGTGGCTTCGTAAAAGTTCATCAGCCGTGTTTTACCAGGTGTGTTCGATGTTCTGGCAAGATTTTTTCGTCCCAGCATGGAATTAATCCACGACGACTTGCCCACGTTTGAGCGTCCCACCATCACGATTTCAGGCACGCCTTCTTCCGCTTCAGGGGCGAGTATCTTGCTTGGCACGGAAATTATAATTTTACTGTCGTGGATTTTAATCGGGCAAGCTTTTGCAAATAGGTTTGCCATAAGAGGATGAAATCTTTCTATAATATAGAGGTGTTAGTGAGAAAAAAGTTTTGCTAGCTCAAGAGATCCCGAATTTTCAACCACGCCTGCTACAAATAAGAAGAGCAGATTCATGATTAAAACCATCGCAAACAGACGCCAAAAAATAGCCTGTTGCTTGTCTTCAGGCTGAAAACGAGCATACAACGAAGGCACCGCAATAAAGGGCATCACAAAAGTAGACGCCACCCAAGGCAAGCTTTGTAAATGCCGACGCTTGCAGAAACGAAAGGTCGCTAGTAAAAACGATACGTTTGGGATTAAGGCAATCGCAAAAAAGAGTAATGGGTAATTAAGTTTGAACATGAGTGGCTCCTTTATGAAATTAAGCATTCATTCACAATAACTGTACAACAAAATTGAAAAAAGTGATACTATATAGATACAAACTGTTTCAATTTTCTAAAGTGAGATTCTTCTATGCCTTTTTCATCTTTCATGCGATGCGTTTTTGCCATCTTATTGCTGGCGATGTTTTCATCAGTTCAAGTGATGCCTACGGCTGAGGCATGGATGCCTCAATGGGGGCTTTCAAAAACCAACCCCGCCTTAAAAAACGTCACCATTACAGGGGCAACCGCTTCAGATGAACGTGTCCTTGAAGTTTTAGAAGTCGTACAAGGCTTGCTCAACGCTGCTAAAGCTAGAAACATCGACGAATTTATGAAGCATTACGCCAATGCCTACGTTAGCGGAGACAACCTGACCCGTTCTGAATTACGCAAGTTGATTTTAGAAACGTGGGAACAGTACCCTAATATGCAATATAATTCAACAGTGCTTGAAATTCGCATCAACGGTAACTGGATTACGGTTGAAACGGAAGATGTGAGCTTAGCCACAGGACTGGCAACCCCAATGGATATGCTTGCTACAGGCGTGGCGGCAGATTCATCACTATTTTTAAAGAAAAACGAAACAGGTACCCTTGCGACACGCTCTCGTAATTTGATGTACCTTCGTAAAATCGGAGATCATTGGCGGATTGATAGTGACCAATCCCTGTATGAAGACGCCGTCTTACGTTATGGTAAGACCGACGGCTTGGAAATTGAGTTTTCCGTGCCTGATAAAGTCTTTGCAGGCCAAAGCTATACCGCTGCTGTAGAAGCAGGGTTCCCCCCCAATAGCGTAGCCATGACATCGGTTAACCGATCAGAAATGGTGTATCCACACCCTCGCATTGTGAATGCCATGCGTGTGATGGCTCCTGCTCAAAACAGTTTAGAACGTGTGTTTACCGCCAATAGTAATAGCCGTAATGAAATGGTCAGTGCTAGTTTAGGCTTATTACAAGGTAAACGTGTGCTAGGGCCTAACGGTGAACCAGCCGTAAGTCTTACCCTAAGCGGTGTGGTGACGCTGGTCAAGCGTGTGAATGTGGCATCAAAGGCAGAAGACACGCCAGCATCTCGTTTGCAAGGGGTGGTGATGAATTCAGCGAACGGTAAAATTGATTTCAGCAAAGAAAAAGCCAAATCTGAGGAAGAAGACCATGAGTAAACGCTTTTTACTAATTATTGCCCCTGAACAATTTAACGATACGGAACTTGAAGAAACCCGAAGTGCGGTTGAATCCGCAGGGCATTTGGTGCATATTGCATCCACAAAAACAGGCGAAGCTCAAGGCATGCATGGCATGTTTGAAAATGTCGATGTGCATTTGGATCACTGTAGTTCGCATGATTATGATGCCTTGGTCATCATTGGTGGATATGGCAGTGTTGGGTATTTATGGGAATCCACACCTTTGCATGATTTGGTGAACGCGTTTTATGCCGAAGGCAAGTTGGTTTCGGCGATTTGTGTGTCTCCTGCTGTTTTAGCCAAAGCAGGTATTTTAACTGGCAAGCAGGCGACGGTGTGGTCGATGCCTGAAACCCACGACGCTCTAAAAGCAGGTGGAGCCACCCTTTCTGACAAGTCCGTTGTGATGGACGGTTCGATTATTACCGCCAATAGTCCTGATGCATCGGTGGCGTTTGGGCAAGCCCTCGTTGATTATTTTGTGGAAGTGGCTACTTAATACAGATAAATCGGTAAAGCAAAGAGATCCGCATAAAGTCGCAAGACAAGGCTTTGCGTGTCCACCAGCGTTTGGGCTTGAAATAGCTGGATCTGTACGGTGATGCGATTCGGGAAGCGATCGGGGTAGGGCTTTAGCAAAGGCATCAACGCAAGCGGAGGCAAGCTCACCAGCATACGATCCCCTGTAGCGAGGGCTTCAAGTGGACGCTCATAAGCCGTCAAGCTTTGTCGTTGATTGTTGAGCATCAGGCGTTTGACGTTGGTGATGGCTCCTTTGGCTTCAGGATACCACACGCCATAATCGGCGAAAATCTGAACCTTGAGCTTGGAGTCTAGCACGGCAGGACTCCCCTTCGGATTCACCACCTGCACACGAGGCACCACCACCCACGGATGCGATCCGCCCACCATTCGCCAATGCACAATCGGCTTCCACACGGGCGTTTCAGTGGCTTGCAAGTAAAAAGCTTGTGACGCTAGCCCTTCAAGCTCTTCAGGCGTGGGCGTGCTGTTAGGGTGTTGATAAAACCAGTTTTGCTTGAGTTCGTCATACCGCATGGGGGCGAGGGCATCGTACACAAAGCCAGACGCTTGCGTATCGAGCTTAGGCGTCACGGGGGCGGCGAAGGCAGGGGCGAGCGTCGTGAAGAAAAGGATAAAAAGAAGCAGGCTTAGACGTTTGAGCATGGGATCTTTCTTTAAAAAAGTGTGTGGTATTTTCTCTATTCTAACATATACATTGACAAAGCTATAAGGTGGCTTTTGATGTATAATTAAAGGTATACTCCCACAAAATAAGAGACACACTTATGAACGCCGTTGATATTCTACACCTGTCGAAACAATACGATCCGAAAAGCCCGCTGGTTTTGAATGACTTGAGTCTACACATCCCCCAAGGGCAGTTTGTCGCCATTATGGGTGCCAGCGGATGCGGTAAATCCACCCTACTCAACCTAATAGGCGCCATGGATACCCCCAGCACAGGCGAAATCATCGTGGAAGGCAAAGCGTTACCCTTTTTGAGCGAAGGCGAAAAAGCCGAGTTCCGTCGTGAAAGCGTCGGCTATGTGTTTCAGTTTTTCAATTTATTGCCCACCTTGACGGTTGCCGAAAACGTGCAGTTACCGCTCGATTTAAACGGCGTTCGCCCCAAAGAAGCCCAAGTACGTGTCTTAGACGCTTTAAAAAGCGTCGGCATTGAAGAATTGGCGTCACAATTTCCGTCACAATTGTCGGGCGGACAAATGCAACGGGTCGCCATTGCCAGAGCCACCGTGCATCAGCCCCCCCTCATCTTGGCGGACGAACCCACGGGCAACCTCGACAGCCAAAACGGCTCGCAAGTGCTAGACGTCTTGATGAGTCGCTGCCGTGAGCTAGGAGCCACCATCGTGATGGTCACGCACAGCGAAGACGCGGCTCGCTTGGCGGATCGTATCATCCGCATGAAGGACGGGGCAATCGTCGAAGACGTGGTCTTACGTTCGCATGAAGCAAGGGTACACGTGCAATGAGTGAGGCGTTTTCGCAAGGGAATTCGTCCCCAAAAACGACCAAGCGTCCGATTTCGTTTCGCATGCTCGGCTTAGGCCTGGCGAACTTTTTGCGTTTGTTGGGCTTGTTTTCGTGGCATTACTACAAAAATAGCATTTGGAAGGGCGGACTTGCTGTTTTAGGTATTGCCTTGGGTGTGGCGGTGCTATTTAGTATGAATGCGGCGACGTTTTCCGCTTTTGATCAATTCAAACAAGGCGTCAATCAAATCGCTGGCACCACCACCTTTGAAGTCAAAAGTGAAAACGCTCCCTTAATGAAAGAAGGCGTCTTGCGTGACATTTACGACACGCTGGAAGCCTCCCCAAACACGCATTACACGGATGTTCACCCTGTTTTGGAACTACCTGCTTTGCTGGTCAAACGCAACGAAAAAGGGGCGTTAGCCTCTACAGGACAAGTCTTAAACGTACTGGGCGTAGATACCTTTAATGATGCGTCTCACCGCCAAATCGATTGGCTGGAAGAGCCTGTTTTTACAGGGCTAAATAGTCCCTTGCAAGCAGGCAGTATCGCCATTTCAGATGCCTTGGCTCAACAATACGGCTTGCATCGAGGCAGTGGCTTTCAAGTGCTTTTACAAGAACGGCTCGTCAAGCTTAACGTCATCGGGATTTTCAAGGTATCGGGACGTAACCAAGCCTTACGCAACGTGGGTTTTACCGATATTAGCGTCCTGCAAGACGTAAGCCATACGGCAGGCTTGTTGAGTCGCATCGAGCTGGATTTCAGCACCTTGAAAGAGGCGGAGCAGAACCGCCTCAAATCCAAGCTAGACGCCGTTATCCCCCAAGATTTAAAGATCCGCACGCCTGAAGAACGCAGTGCCAACTTGGGTGAAATGGTCAAAGCCTATCAAGTCAACCTTATGGCGTTGAGTTTTATTACCTTGATTGTCGCCGCTTTTCTGATCTACAACACCTTGAGCATGGCGGTTTTGCAGCGTCGGCAAGAAATCGGCACCTATCGTTTGCTCGGTCTAAGTGCCAAGACGCTCTCTATTTTTATCCAGCTAGAAGCCCTCGCTTTGGGGCTTTTGGGAAGTCTCGTGGGGTTGGTATTGGGGAGCCAAGTCTTGCCGATTGTGGGGCAGGCGGTGTCTCAAACCTTGCAAAATGTGTATACAGGGCAAGCGACGACCAGCTTTAGTCCGCCTGATTGGTTGCCGTGGGTGTGCCTTTTGATTGGCTTGTTTACCTCCTTTATTGGGGCGTATTTCCCTGTGCAGGAAGCGTTACAGATTGAGCCTGTCGATTGTATTCGTCCGCTAACGGAAACATCCAACCAAGCAGGACGCCGTGCCAAGCTCGCCAAAATCGGCGCCGTGTTGCTGGTGCTTGCCGTGGGCTTTTCGCTCTTGCCACCCCTCTATCACTTGCCGATCGGGGGCTACATTGCAGCTTTTTTCATCTTGGCAGGAGGCACGCTCCTCACACCGATTTTGTTAAGCCAGCTCCTATGGGGACTGCAACGTTTGTCTGCACAAGTGCATTTGCCGATTTGGGCAAGGCTCGGGATTTCATTGCTACAAGGGGGCATGCACCGATCGGCTGTTGCTGTCGCTAGTCTTATGGTGGCACTCGCCTTGAGCATTAGCTTAACGACGCTCATTGGCAGTTTTCGTCATAGTGTGGAAGACTGGATTCACCAAAGCTTGCGTGCCGATATTTTCATTCAACCACAAAGTGCCACGACCAACCGTAGCGTGGGTTTGCTGTCCTTTCAAACGGTGGATGCCTTGAGCCACGATCCTTCGATTCTTTCGGCGGATCCCTTTCTTGAGCAAGCCTTTGCGTATCAAGGGCAACCCTTTTACTTAGGGGCTGCCAACCTTGATACGTTTGCCCATCACGCCAGTTTGACCTTTACGCATGGGGAAGCGTCTTCTGCTGTGCTGAACCGCACGCTTGCGGAAAGTCGCCCTGTGGTGCTGGATCGAAACGCCCCGTTTCCTACCATTATTAGCGAGCCGTTTTCCACCAAGCACCAGCTCAAAAAAGGCGATACCTTTTCGCTTAATATGCCCAAAGGCGTGCTGAATTTGAAGGTGGAAGGCGTCTATTATGATTATGCGTCAAGCCTTGGTTATGCGATTATTCATCGTGGGGTGTATAAGGCGTTTGGGGGGACGCAAGCCGATGCATCGACGAGTTTAGCCTTGTATTTAAAGCCGAATGAAGATCCTGAAACGGTGATACAACGGCTTGAAAAGCGTGTGCCTCAAGGGGTGGTTTTGGCAATGCGTTCCAACAAAGCCTTACGAGAAGAGGTTTTAGGCATTTTCGACAAGACCTTTGCCATTACCTATTTAATGCAAGGGGTCGCCTTGTTGATTTCGATTTTGACGGTTTTGCATGCCTTGACGGCTTTAATTTTGGACGGCAAACGCATCTATGCGACGCTGGATTACTTGGGCATGACGCAAGCGGTGCGTCTGCGTTTGGTGATGAATCAGGGCGTTCTGTTGTCGATACTGGGTTACGGCATGGCGTTTATTTTTGGCATGATGCTGGCGACTGTGTTGATTTATGTGCTAAATGCCCAATCCTTCGGCTGGAGCGTTCCGTTGCAAGCGCCGTGGGCGTTTTTAGGCACGAATATTCTGTGGGTGTTGGCGGCTGGCATTTTGGCAAGCGTCGTGCCGATGTGGCTCCTACGCCAGCAGGTGTCGACGTCGGCGTTACGGTATGAGTAATAGAGTGTTTTACACTTAATCACAATAATACGGACGCCTTTTCAAACAGACGTCAACGCACTAAATGCGAGGCTTCCGAGACATTTTGCGGACGTCGTGCAAAGGAAGGATGCGACGAGGTGGGGTTTCAGGGGGGATTTTCAAGGGGGGACGAAGGGGAGGAGAAACGCAATACGTCCTCCCCCGTCCCCCCTTGAACCGCTTTTAGAGGTTTGGAGAACCTTTGGCGGCACAAAGGTCTCCAAGCACCAGCGTTTAACGGAGCTAGCCAAAACTAGAAAGCAAAGGTCTCTGACGACGACCAGCTATAAAAAGAGATAGTAATCCCCAAGAACAAGAAATCTTAAACACCTACAACAATGGAGCAACCACCTGCCATACGAAAATACCGTAGGCAATCCCACCGAGCATTAACACAAACGGTGAGCCGTTTTTTCCACAACGAAACAGTAACGCCGTAATCACCGCAGAAGACAATAAACACAGTAAAATGCTCAACTTGGCTTCTTCATTAAAGACCCACGGCGTAAACGCTACACCAACGGCAACAGGAACACAACTTTGAAAGACCATGGCTCCTGTTAAGTTACCCATGGCAAGGGTGTCTTTCTTATTGCCGAGCCACATCACGCTATTGAACTTTTCAGGCAATTCAGTCGCAATGGGGATGATAATCAAGCTTAGAATCATCGCATTAAGGTGGAGTTTTTCGGAAATGTGTTGAATTTCATGCACAAATAAATGAGCCAAGCCGATAATGGCGAAAACCCCTAAGATCGTTTGGACGAGTATCGTACTCATGGGAGGCTCTTCCGCTTTAGGATCGAAAAATAAGGGATCCAGCTCATGTCCTTCTGAATCCACATGATCGTGTGAATCTAACGGAGCGTGAGGTGCCGAAAGTGTTTGTTTGAGATACAGTCCATAAACGACCAACAAGGCAATGGCGACAACCCACTTAAAGTGAAGCAGGTTGGCAGGTAAAAACGCAGCCACAATGGCTAAACCATACGCCACGAAAAAATAGCCTTTGTCTCGAAAGAACTGCGAACGGTCTATGACCAGTTCTAGCGAACGCTTGCCCATCAAGTGATAGACCACAATCGCCACACCACTGACGAACATGGCTAAAGTTGCCAACATAAAAGGGGCACCCAAAATAGCTCCTAAGCCGATGTCTTCGCCTGCTTTGGCGGTCATGCCACCTTCTTGCCCAGCGGAAAGTACGCCAGTGACGATGGCGACAATTGGCACAATGGTTTCAGGCAGGGCGGTTCCCACGGCGGCGAGGACTGATCCCACAGCACCAGCACTCAAGTTGAGCTTTTCACCCAGCCATTCAATGGCATTGGTGAAGACGTTACACGCCAACACAATGGAAACAAGTAAGGCTAGAATCATTATTATATCTAAAAGCATGAGCATTCCTTTACACGGCTATAAGGGGTGGCAGGTGGCACCTTTATTTTCACAACGTGCTTCTATTAAAGCACAAATACGCCGTTTGTGGAGACTTTCACCCAAAAGCCCCTCCTTGCCAAAGCAAGAGGGGACTTTTTTTGATTCTAATCGGGAATTTAAGTAGTTTTGAGTTTGGATTTAGCTGCCTGAGCTACGACTGGGCTGGTTTTTGGCTTTGGTGTTGTGGCTGTTGCTTTGTCTTTTAAAGCTCTAATTTGGTCTTCTAAGGTTTCTACACGTGTTTGCCATCCTGTTTTATTTTGAGCGTCTTGTAGTTCGGCGAGTTGTGTTTCAAGTGAAGCAATTTTTGCTAAAGCTTCAGTGCTTTTAGGCAAACCCTCTTGTTTGTTAATTTCAGCTGTTAAAGCTTCAATTTTGGCATTAAGTGCTGCTTGAGTTTCTGGATTTTCAGCCGTTGCTTCACTAAGGTTTTGACCTTCTTGAAGTTCCTTGAGGGCACCAGGTGTTAGAACAATCGTAGGCGAACCCTGTGGAGCAGGGGCTACCGCTTGTCGTGGAGCGGTTGGGGAAATACCACCTGCTGCGCTGGCTCCTGCCAAAGACGGAGGCATCGAGGCTACAAATTGATTGGCTCCTGCAAGCAACTGGTCTAAGCCTGCGAGTCCTAGAGCGTCATTTCCACTTGGAGCTGTCGTGGCAGGTTGGGCAAACATGGGATTCGTGCCAGTAAGAGGTGTTTGCCCTTGTTGTGTGTTTGGATTCATCAGACCAGCAAAAATACTTGATCCTGTTCCATTAGCAGCCGCTCCACTAAAGGAAGGGAGGGGGTTTGCAGCTGCATTAACAGTAGGAAATCCAAACGTTTGCTGTTGTGGTATTGACGGTGTTTGTGGCTGACCAGCTACTGCTGTTGTTGTTGGATTGTTTGAAGTGAGCAAGCTCAACAAAGCGTTATTATTAGGGGCAAAATTAATCATTATAAAATAATCCTTTTCAAAGGTTAGATAGGGAGGGATACGGGGCGGGTTCAATAGGTAAATTAAGGTATAGGGTCATCGCCATGGGGGCGTATTTATATAAAAACAATCTTACTGAACTTTTGTGCTAGCTAAAGTCTTGCGATTTTCTGAACATCTCGACCAAAGAAAAAGAAGCTGTTATAATTGACGCAATCGTCTGAATAGAATGAAAGGAATAATCCATGAATCACTATAAAACCCAAGACAACCTAGAAGCCGCCTTTGCAGGGGAATCGATGGCGAACCGTCGTTACCTGTACTTTGCCAAAAAATGTCGTGAATTGGGCAATGAAGCCGTCGCCGAAGTCTTTGAAGCCACCGCTCAACAAGAAACGCAACATGCTTTTGCTCATTTGGAATTGACGCTTGCGGGCGAAAATTTGACCGTCGAACGCATGCTTGAAATCGCCATTGAAGGTGAACTCTATGAAAGCAAGCATATGTATCCTGAATTTGAGAAGACAGCGAATGAAGAAGGTGATGCTTTAGCGGTTAAAGAATTCGCCGAACAAGCCGCAGAATCCGCTTTGCATGCGGAAACCTTTAAAAAAGCCGCCAAGCGTTTTAAGGGGCTAACCAGTGTGGAAGCTCGTCATGCCGCCCATTATCAGGCGACCTTAGACACGTTAAAAGCATAATTATTCTAAAGGATTTTACCCATGTATAAAAAGTATATTTGCTCATTATGTGGATGGATTTATGATGAAGCCCTTGGCGATGCCGACAGTGGGCTTGCCCCCGGTACGACGTATGAAAACATCCCTGATGATTGGGAATGCCCGAGTTGTGGTGTTTCTAAAGATATGTTAGAGCCTTATAGCTAATACCATTTAAACGAGTTATTCGCCCTTGAGTTCGAGCTTGGCGTAGCGAGGATCCAACAACTTTTTGCCGCTCAAGCGTTCAAACTCCACATTATACAGCACTTTATTGCCTGAGCCTAGCACTTGGGCAATTTTACCTTCGCCAAACTTCGCATGAGCCACACGATCGCCCACCTTGTAAATAGGCAAGTTAGTCGTATCCACAGACGACTTTTCGCTTCGAGCAGGACTTGGCAAGCTAGGAGGCATTAAACGACCGTCATCCCGACGGGCATAACGGTTGGCAGATGGCGACGCTGTGCTTCCACGATTTTCACGATCCCCACGACCAGCACCGTCCACACGGCTAGAGCCATAACGGCGCTCTTCATAACTGCTGTACGGCGATGCTTCGGCATCCAAACTAAAGCTACCCGTCATCAATTCACGAGGCACTTCGCTCAAAAAGCGACTTGGCACGCTGTATTTCAGCTCGCCAAAAATCATGCGTCGCCGTGCATAGGTCAACATCAAGAACATTTCCGCACGAGTCACGCCCACATACATCAAACGGCGTTCTTCTTCCATTTCATCCGCACTATTTAAGGCTCGGTTATGCGGAAACAAACCTTCTTCCATGCCGACAATCGCCACAATCGGAAACTCAAGCCCTTTGGCGGCGTGCATCGTCATCAGCGTCAAACGAGCTTGGATTTCGGTGCCTGCTTCGGCGGTATCTAAATCGCTCATCAAGGCGAGTTGAGCCAAAAAATCACCCAGCTTGTCTTGCGTTTCGCCTTCGGGGTTGTCCGCATGAAACTGGCGAGCAACAGACATCAGTTCATCCAAGTTAGCCAAACGACCTTCTTCATCTTTGGGATCTTCCGCTTCAAGGGCCTTGTCGTAGCCTGACAACTGGCGAATCGTGAGCATGACTTCATCGATGTAAACGCCTTGCCTTTGTTGTTCGGTGACCCGTTGCATCACGGTGACAAAATCAGCGATGCCTTGGCGTGCCTTGCCCTTGACTTCGGGGATTTGATCAACTTCAAACAAGGCTTGATAAAAGGAAATGCCTTTGGCTCTGCCGTAATTTTCGATGTGTTCAATGGTTTTTGCCCCAATGCCTCGACGGGGGACGTTCAAGACTCGCTTGACGCTATAGCTGTCGTCGGGGTTAAACAATACGGTGAGATAAGCGAGAACGTCCTTGACTTCACGACGCTCGTAGAACTTGATGCCGCCGACCATGGTGTAGGGGATGCCTCGTGAAATGAGCAAGTCTTCAATCACACGACTTTGCACGTTGGTGCGGTACAACACGGCACATTCATTCAGCGTTTGATTGGAACGCTTGGCGTAATCTTGCAATTTTTCAAGCACGAAGTGGGCTTCATCCCTATCGTCGGTGGCTTCATAGCAATAGATTTTTTCGCCGTCGCCTTTCACCGCTCGCAGTTCTTTGGGGAGGCGTTCGCTATTGCGTTCAATCACGGCGTTGGCGGCTTGTAAAATCTTTGCCGTGGAACGGTAATTGTCTTGCAGGGTGATTAGCTGGGCTTCTTTAAAGTCTTTTTGAAAGCCTAAGCAAATGCGGAAGTTCGCCCCACGCCACGAGTAAATGGATTGATCCACATCGCCCACAACCGTCAAACTTCGGTTATGCCAGTTGATGGCTTCATGTGTGCGACTGGTCTGCCCTGTGGCGAGCATACGAATCAGGTCGTACTGGACTTCGTTGGTGTCTTGAAATTCGTCCACCAAAATATGGCGAAAATGCTGGTGATAATTCGCCAATAAGGCAGGGTGCTGGCGGAGCAATTTCACCGTCATCAACAATAAATCGTCAAAGTCTAAGGCATTATTTTCCGCCATTTGTTGTTCGTAAAGGGTGAATAATTCAGACAAACGCTCGGCTTTATAGTCTTTGGCGTTGGTGGCGTGATCAAAGGCATCGAGCCCTTGGTTTTTTACGGCGGAAATTTGATACTTAATCCCACGAGCAGGATAGAGTTTTTCATCCAAATTCTTGGATTTTAAAATATCTTTAATCACCGCAAGCGTTTCGGCTTCGTCATAAATCACAAAGTTTTGCTTCCACTTCGCCCCTGAAGGCGACGTGTAATGTACAATGTCTCGACGCAACAAACGCACGCAAACACTGTGGAAGGTTCCCATCCAAATGTCATTGACGACGGAAGAATCAATCAAAGTTGCCAAGCGAGCCTTCATTTCTTTGGCGGCTTTATTGGTAAACGTTACCGAAAGCACTTGGCTTGCCCAAACAGGTTCCAAGCCTTCGCCTTGCCCTTGCAATAAATGAGCAATGCGATGCGTCAAGACTTTGGTCTTGCCGCTGCCTGCTCCAGCCAGTACGAGCAGGGGACCTGCTCCATAGGCGACGGCTTGGGCTTGGGCAGGATTCATCCCCACCAAAAGGGGAGAGAGGGCATCTAAAGAAGAGGTCATAAAGGAGAATCCTCGTATATTTGGCTTAATTGACAATAGTCTAACACGAACAAATAGAGGATGTTTTGATTTTTTTCAGGAAAACAACTTGCAAAACGTTATATTTATATTACATGTAAGTATATTTTGTTTAGTTTTTATTATTCTATGATATCTCTTAAATCAAGGAGCACTCAATCAATGGGTTTTTTCAACAGCACTTTACCGAAAGAAGTCGCCAATCATTCAAGCACGTCACACAAGCCTTCTGAAGAGCTTCAATCCTACGAGCTTAAAGAAAATTATAATGCCTTAACCAGTAGTTTGAAAAAAATAAAAAGCTTGGGTGTTTTACAAAGTACTGCCGACAAACAACGAGCTGTTCAAAGCCTTTTAGAAACCATTCGCACAACCTTTGGTTGGGCATATGGATCGTATTGGGAAGTGAATAATAAAGGCACAGCTCTTGTTTTTAGTGTGCAATCTGGGCAAGTGAATCCTGAATTTGAAGCCGTCACACAAAGTGCGTCTTTTGAAAAAGGAGTTGGCTTTGCAGGGCGTGCTTGGCAGCAAGGACGAATGGTTTACGTTAAAGATTTAAACGAATTGAGTGATTGTGTGCGTCGTGATTCCGCTCAACGTGCCGGTGTTAAAGCAGGGGTTTGCTTCCCTGTGCGTGTCAACGATAAAACGGTGGGAACGATAGACTTCTTTTCTACCACGGATTATGAAATTTCACCTGAACGCTTGTCGACAATTGAAGCCCTTTCCACTGCTATTTCTTTTGTCTTTGAACGAATTGAAAATTCCTTACAAGAACACCATGGCGCGGAATGCCTCAATGGTGTACAACGTTTGTTTAGCTTGATTTCAGGCGTCCATAACAAAGAAGAAACCATTAGTACCGCCTTAACTGGCATTAAAGACGCCTTTGGTTGGGATTATGCCAGTTTTTGGCGATATGATGGCTCACAGAATGCCTTGGTGTTTGACAAAGAATCAGGGACGGTTAGTCCTCAATTCGCACAAGTTACGCGATCAACGACTTTTACGCGTGGGGTTGGTGTCAGTGGGCGTGCATGGGCGTCGGATGATGTTTTATTCGTTGCCGATTTAGCCGATGTGACCGATTGTGTACGAGCTCCAGCGGCTCGTCAAGCTGGGGTAAAATCTGGTAATGTATTCCCTGTTGTAGTACAAGGAAATCTTATCGGAACCTTTGACTTTTTCAGTACGAATTATTTGAGAGATACGGAAAATCGTCGTAATGCGATGAAGAACATTCGTTTCTTGCTAGAACAAACCCTTGAAAAGTTTGGTAAGACGGATCTTCAACAAGAAGCGGCGTTAGCCAGTCGTGAAATTGCGGAAAACATGAACCGTGCTGCTCACATGGCGGAAAATACTCGTTCACAAGGATTTCATACCCAAGAAGTGATGGAAGCCTTGACCAATTCAGCCGTTGAAATTAACAGCATCGTCAGCTTGATTCAAAGCATCGCCAGTCAAACCAACTTGTTGGCGTTGAACGCAACGATTGAAGCCGCTCGTGCGGGGGATGCTGGTAAAGGGTTTGCCGTTGTTGCGGATGAAGTGAAAGCCTTAGCTGGCAAATCCGCTGAAGCGACGCAAAACATTCAGACGCAGGTTCTTGCGATTCAAGAAAAAACCACGCAAGCGTCTAAAGCCATTGAAGAAATTATTAGTATGGTGGGCGATATCAGTGCCGCCAATTCTTCGGTTGCCGCAGCCGTTGAAGAACAAAACGTGATTATTAACAACCTCGCAAATTAAGATGCAACGCTAGGGTTCGATCCCTTTTGTTTGAACATCGCCTTTTGGAGGTAAGGGACTCTGCGAAAACGTCGAGTCCCTTTTTTGTATCAGGATTTATAAATCGATTGTGTATGTCTATGCTAAAATAAACGTATTATCATCCCCCTGAAAACAGGAAATGCTCCATGCCTTACGACGTGCCTGATTACATCGATGCTTACTTCACCGCTCAACACGATTCCCTTAAACCGTATTTAGAAAAAGTCCTCGCTGGCGAACGCTTTAGCTATGAAGATGCCGTTCACCTCTATAACAGCCCTGACCTTCTTGGTGTGGGTATGCTGGCGGACTTGGCACGTAAAATCTGCACCCCTGAAGCGGAACAAGCCTATGTATGGTGGGTGCATAATTACCACATTAACCCCACCAATATTTGCGAAGACACCTGCCATTTCTGCTCCTTCAAAAAAGGACCCGCCTCACCTCACGCCTATTTTTGGGCAATCGACAAGGTCATCGCCGATATTCATGCCTATCCTGAAAAAGACACCCTACGGGAGTTCCATATTGTGGCAGGGCATTACAAAGGAGCCGATCTCGCCTACTATGCGGATCTCTTCAGAGCCTTGCGAAAGGAGTTCCCTCACGTCAATGTCAAGGGACTTACCGCTGCGGAACTCGATTACATCGCTAAAATTGAATCCTTGCCGATTGAGCAAGTGATTCAAACCCTCATCGATGCAGGCTTGCAAGCCTTACCGGGTGGAGGCGCCGAAGTATTCGCCGAACGCATCCGCCAAGAAGTGTGCCCAGGTAAAATCACGGGTGAAGAATGGCTTGATATTCACGGCTTGGCACATTCCATGGGCTTAAAATCGAATGCCACGATGCTCGCTGGGCTTGGTGAAACCCCTGAAGAGCGTGTGGCTCACATGATTTCCTTGCGCGAACAGCAAGACAAATCGGGGGGCTTTTTGAGCTTTATTCCCCTAAATTGCTATTATGAAGGCAACCGTATTGATCCGAAATATGCGTTAACAGGCTTTGAAAACCTCAAGAATTTTGCGGTGTCTCGTTTGGTTTTGGACAATTTCCCTCATATTAAAGCGTTTTGGATCCACATTGGTGAAAAGATCTCTCAAGTGGGCTTAAACTTTGGCGTGGACGATATTGACGGCACCGTCATTCAAGAAAAGATCGCTCATGCGGCAGGTACCCAGAGTTCGCAAGGCTTAACGATGCGTCAATTGACGCATTTGATTCGTCAATCGGGTCGCTTGCCTGTGGAGCGTGATGCGTTTTACAACATCGTTAAAGTGTGGGATGAGGTTGCTATGCAGGACTTAGTGCCTGCCCAAGTCCTGAAGAAGGCGTATCACAAAAGCACGGTGTAGCATTTTTGAAAGTGTCACAAGATTTTTTCTTGCATGAGTGCTTGGTTTGTGGATAATAGAAAGAGTACCCCTTTTGGCTATGTAGCTCAGTTGGTTAGAGCATACGGTTCATACCCGTAGTGTCGCAGGTTCGAATCCCGCCATAGCCATTAAAAACGCCCCTTCCTTCAGGGGCTTTTTTGTTGGAGAAAACTCCCTAAACATAATGACTTTTTAAAGCCTTTCTCGTCTAAAGCCTTTATTTTTGTTAAACTAAAGTTATGTTTGAAATGAATGATATGATGCTTAGAATTGTTGTGGCAGCCGTCTTAGGAGCCGTTGTTGGCTTTGAACGAGAAGTCACGCACAAAGCCGCAGGGCTTCGAACGCACATGCTGGTTTGCATGGGGGCGTGCATTTTCATGGTGCTTTCTATGACGAACTTGGCTGAACTCACGACCTTTAGCTTAGACAAAAGCCAGAATCCCAATACGAACCTAAACTTTGACCCCTCTCGTATTGGGGCTCAAATCGTCACAGGCATTGGTTTTATTGGTGGGGGAGCCTTGCTGAAAGAAGGCGGTTCTGTTCGAGGCATCACCACGGCAGCCAGCTTGTGGAATGTAGCGGCGATTGGTATGTTAGTGGGCGTAGGGCTTCATTCCTTAGCCATTTTTGCAACGTTTATCACCATTATCATTCTTTACACCATGGGAAAGATCCCATTTTTACAGAATTTCAAACGCTTTAAGGACAAGGAAGTTCTCAAGCTTACCGTGTATGTGAAGGAATCGCATGAGCAAGCGGTGATGGCGTATGTGGAAGATCAGTTGGAAGAACGCGTCCGTAGTGTGGAAACGTGTCGTAGTGCGTCTGAAGAAGGGGATAAAAACCCCACATTGATTTTGACTTATGTGATTGATATTCACCATTATGTGACGCATTGGAGCAAGTGGAAGCAAGGCTTAAAACGCCTCAATGGAGTCGAACGTATCAACTTGACGTTTGATCCGCAAGCCGATTAATGTCACGTCTTCATTTGAAAAAATTTACTTCAACTGATGCCAAACATCTGCGTAGTCTTGTGTTTTACCATTGAGCTTGAAGGTGGAACCTTCTTGCGTCATCAAGTCATTACCCTGACCATCAAAGTTTTCGGCATTTTTCACATCGTTTGTTTTACCCAAGTTGATTTCGCTGATGCCTAAATCAGCGAGGTTT
>JBKDRU010000056.1:0-7947 GCA_046341215.1 Vampirovibrionales bacterium
TTTCTTTCCCAAGAGAAAAAGTCTGTGACTTTTTCGACTTAAAGGGGGTGGATTTTCAAGGAGGGGGAAAAGGAGGAGAAACGCAATACGTCCTCCCTTCCCCCTCCTTAAATCGCCTTTGGAGGTTTGGAGGCTTTTGGCGACGCAAAAGTCTCCAAGCACCAGCTAAAAACGAAGCTAGAAATCCAAAAACAGAAAATTTTAAAACACTATTATAAGAAATCGTAACGTTTTAAAGCCCTCCCCTATTGTTTTTTTATTGTTTATGCTAGACTTTTAAGATAGTTAAAAAGCGTGTCCACTTGGACAACATTCTATACTGATTTAACCATTCGCCATTAGGAACGCTTTAGACATATTATCCGTGTTTTTGTGTGGAGATTATTCTATGATGATGACTTCAAGCGTGCTTTCCAAAAGCCGTAGCATTGACGATATTTTAAAGGAAGCTGAAGCGAAAAAAGTCAGCCAAGTCTGTTTGCAATTCGTTGACATTAACGGACGCCCCAAGCACATGTCTATTCACGTGGCTCAACTTGAAAAAGCGTTAAACAACGAAATTTTGTTGGACGGCTCTTCTATTCAAGGGTTCAGAACCATTGAAACCAGTGATATGGCCTTTTTCCCTGATTTAGACACTTTCCAAGTTTTGCCTGTAGCGAGAGACGGTGAGCGGGTGACCGCTCGTGTGATGTGTAACATCCACAACCCAGATGGCTCCGTGTTTGAAGGATGCCCCCGTGGCAACTTGCAACGTGTTTTAAAAGAAGCGAGAGAACTCGGCTACATTTTCAATGTCGGACCTGAACTTGAGTTCTTCTTGTTCAAAAAAGACGCTGACGGCAAGCCTACCCTTGAAACGCATGACAGTGCAGGTTATTACGATTTGGCACCTGATGACTTGGGCGAACATGTGCGTTCTGAAATTGTGGATTACTTGCTTGAATTGGGCTTTTACATGGAAGCGGATCACCATGAAGTGGCTGAAGGTCAGCATGAAATCGATTTTCGTTATGACAATGCCTTGCGTCAAGCCGACAACGTCATTAACGTGAAAATCGCCACCCGTAAGATTGCTTCTAAATACGGCTTGCACGCCACCTTTATGCCAAAACCTGTTTTTGGTGTGAACGGTTCAGGCATGCACTGTAACATGTCTTTAGCGAGCCTAGAAGGTGAAAACTTGTTTTACGATCCTGAAGGCGAGCATCAGTTGTCTGAAACGGCTCATCACTTTGTCGCAGGCATTTTGGAACATGTTCAAGGCTTTACCGCTGTTTCTAACCCAACCGTGAACAGCTACAAGCGTTTGGTACCTGGTTATGAAGCCCCTGTGTATGTGGCTTGGTCTACCGCAAACCGTTCGGCTTTGGTACGTGTACCCGCCAAACGTGGAGCAGGCACTCGTATTGAGTTGCGTTCGCCTGACACGGCAGCGAATCCTTACCTTGCTTTTGCGGTCATGTTACAAGCGGGTTTAGATGGCATCAAAAACAAGACCGTCTGCCCCAACACGACGCAGTTAAACATTTACAAGTTGGACGAAGCCGAGCGTAAAGAATACGGTATTGCGTCTTTACCTGGTAGCTTGAATGAAGCGTTGCACTTGTACAAGAAGAGCAAAATTGCCCGTCAAGCCCTTGGTGAACACATTTATGATGAGTTCTTAAAAGCCAAGAACGCCGAGTGGGACAGCTTCCGTACCTATGTGTCTGCTTGGGAAATTGAGCAGTATATGTAGTTGTCAGACTTTTTCGTTTAAAAAACCGCCTTCTTCATTATGGAGAAGGCGGTTTTTGTTACAAATGATTGAAATGTCTGAAGTTTTGAAGAGAATACGCCGATAGTGGATTAAAGTATCCACATGATACCATTTAAACGTTTAAATGGTATGAATAGAGGTTTTTCTATGTGTAGTATTGTTTCTAAAGAAATTAAAAACGGTTTTACTCTAGCCGAAGCCATGGTGTCCTTAACGTTAACAGGCGTTTTGATTGCGGTTTCGCTCCCTGTGATTTTATCTTCGGTGCAGAACTCCATTGAAAGTGCCAAGGGTGCCAAAATCAAGCGGATGCAAACGGAACTTGCCAATGCGATGACAACTTATAAACGCACGAATGATGTGAATCTTGCCACGAATGTGAATGTGCTAGAAAATATGACGTATTCTCGTCGATACACCAGCGGTTCTATGACGTTCGATGCCCCCCCTCGTAATGAAGCCAATGCAACAGAGACAACCCTTACCTTCAATCTAAGTAACGTGGGAGCGAATGCCTACACTATGCCGTTTGGAGGCACTTTGGTGTCGTTTCCTCAAGATTTTTCAAGTGCGGCCTTTACAACTTGTGGCAACCCTGAACAACGAGCTATGCGTTTCCTGTACGATCCTGATTCCACCAACTCTACCACTAATGATAGTGTGTTTTTATATTTGTATGAAGATTCACGGGTGCGTACTTTAGGGACGTTGCTTCCTAATACGTGTACGCAAACGTCTACCAATCAATTGCGTGTATTAGGGGCGGATCCTCGGGGTTTTAGGGATTAGACTTTTTTCTTGCTTTGGCGTAGAATAGAAACGTAGCATCTTAAAAAAGAGCCGTTTCATGCAAGCAAATATTGTTCAATCTTTCGTTCTTAATTTGAATCATCATGCGGTCGTCAGTCACGCCTTAGCGAGCATCCGAGACGAAAAAACACCGCCTTCCTTGTTTCGCTTGGCGATGCGTCAGATTGGTCATGTGTTGTTAAGTCATGCGACAGAAGACTTGCCTCGTGTGGAAGCAAGGGTGAAAACGCCTTTAGAAGAAACCACGGTTTTGGTGCGTAATGCGGAAATTCCCTTGTTGATTGTGCCGATTTTAAGAGCAGGACTTGCGTGGGCAGATTTGGCCTTAGAATGGTTGCCTGAAGCGAGCGTTTGCCATTTGGGTATGGCTCGTAATGAAGAAACCCTTGAACCTATTACTTATTATAACAAGCTTTCTACCAATACCTTGGATTATGCTAAAGCGCATGTCTTGGTCTTGGATCCTATGTTGGCGACAGGTGGTTCGGCGGTAGCTGCGATTGATGTGTTGAAATCGCAGGGTGTGAAGGAAGAAAACATTCAATTTCTTTGCTTGTTGGCGTCTCCTGAAGGGGTGGCGCACTTGCATAGTCATTTGCCACTGGTGAAAATCACCACCGCAGGGATTGATTCGCATTTGAATGAAAAGGGATATATCGTCCCTGGGCTTGGCGATGCGGGCGACCGTACCTTCGGCACCTTATAGAGCTTTCTATAGAAGCCTTTGCCATTGTCTTCTATAAGCGATACAATATAAGTATAGAATGTGAGCTTACGGAAAAAGGTTTAGTGAGATGAAGATTCAAGGAAAAACAAACGGCTTGTGAGGCGTGTACATAGACGTACATAACGAACAAACGGCTTGTTTAGACACAGAAGATTCGCTCAATAAGACTGTTTCCGTAAGCTCACCGCTTTGAAGGATGCCTGCTCATGACTGCTGAAAAATATCCCCTGCCCACGCCTCCTGAACTAAAGCGGGAAACCATGATGCACGATCTCCTTATTCGCCCCATGCAAAAGGCGGATGCTCCCTTCCTTTTGCCGATAGAAATCCCTTCTTTCGGGCGTTTTCACTGGAATGAAGATTCCTTTCGCAATGAAGTCAGTAACCAAGTGGCGAATTACTTTGTGGTGATTCACAAGCCTACAGGGCAGTTTTTGGGTTACGCAGGCGTCTGGTTTGTGGTGGATGAAGCACATATTACGACTTTAGCGACGCATCCTACCCTACGAGGCTTGGGCTTGGGCGAGCTTTTGGTGACGCATCTGTATGGCTTGGCGTATCAAGCTCAAATGCTTTTATTGACGCTAGAAGTAAGAGCCTCTAACTTTTCAGCACAAAACCTGTACTATAAGTATGGATTTCACATGGTGGGCACCCGTCCACGTTACTATCAAGACACGCAAGAAGATGCCCTTTTGCTGACCACGCCTCTACTGGGGGACGAGGCACAAGTCACTTTAACAAACGGTGTTTTCAATCAGTTTGTGCAACGAGCAGGCGGAACTTGGTGCGACGGACATTCTTTGAAAGATGCGCCCTCTTTTAAGCCGTTTCTTCCATCTGTCGATTTAGCGGAGGCGTCGAAATGAGTCTAAGCTTAGCCCTTGAAACACGCTTAAAACCCTTTACGAAAGCGCCTTCGTGGCGATGGTTTTCATTAGGGACCTGTCTTTTAGCAGGGTTTGTTTTGTTTTTGTTCAGCCTTATTTTTGTGCAGTTGCCTAATCTTTGGCAAGGCATTTTTCCTGCAGATTCCCCCTTACTCTCTGGAACGCTCTTGCCTCTGAACATAAACTATTCCCCGCAGTTATTGGCGTATGCCTTCTTATTTTGCACCTTGGGCGTGCGTTGGGCGACTTTAGTCTATAGTTTATTACTGGTAACAGCCTTAGTTTTTCCTGTTTTTGCGGAAGGCGGAAGCTGGCAATTTTGGCTTAGTCCTTCGTTTGCCTATGTGTTGGGATCTTTCTTCGCCTTTATGGTGATGGCTCAAAAATGGCAATTTCTTTTGAAGTATACGTATTCAAAGCCAAGTACGACCAAGGCTGAAAAAGGAGCTTCCTTTTTTGGTAAACGCTCACCATTACGACTTTGCTTGAAGGGGGCTTTACTTGTATTGTGGACGCTATTTACCCTCCATTTTATGGGCAGCTTAGGGCTTGCTTTGTTGGTGTTATGTCAACAAATGACGTTATTTGAAGCGACCCAATGGTGGTTGACGCATACGGTGTATCCCTTGCCTTATGATTATTTGGGTATTCTATTGATTTTATGGGGTACTCGTACAGGGCGGATGCTGCTTCGCTTCTTTTTGTATAGTCCTGAAAGACCTAAAATCCCTCCTTTGGAGCTTACTCATGTTACTTAAATCGGACACTTATGCACAATTTATTCGTCGTTACCGCATGGATCGTTTTACTTTGGAAGAAAACCGTCGTTTGTTTAATGAAGCGCTTGCCTTACGCATACACGTTTTGGTTCAAGACGAAGGCGGCCCCCTTGACCTAGAACCTGATGCGTACGACAATACCGCCACGCATTGGACGGTACGCCATGCTGAAACCTATGCGGTGTTAGCGGTGGCTCGTATGTGCCTGTTCGAAGTTCCCAAGCCCAAGTCCGAAGAATTAGAAACCATTGTGTTGATTGATCGTTTGGTGGTTTCACCCCGACATCGTAATGAAGGCATGGGTCGTTTTTTAATGGTGGACGTCTTAAGTTATGTGCGAGAGCATCTTCACTTGAACCGCATTGCTGTAGTTGCGACGGTGAAAACGGCAACTTTTTATGAAAATATGGGCTTTAGCTCTAATAAACGACTAGGCACTTTTCTCCCCTTACCGGATGGGATGATCGTGATGGAAAAAACGTCTTAATCGTAAGTCGTTAGCATGGAGTTGATTTCATCAAACGCGGATTCCACCATCGAGGTATCTTTTTTGGTTAAGGTGATATGTCCCATTTTACGATTGGGACGCAACTCTTTTTTGCCGTACAGATGCACACTCAAACGAGGGTAGCGAGAAAGGAGTTCCTGCCAATTCGGGGATGCCCCCTCCTTACTCCAGCGGTTGCTGAGCAGATTCATTAAGCCCACGGCTTTCACGTGCATTTCCGCGTTGCCCAAGGGCATGCCTGTAAGGGCATTCACCTGCTGTTGATATTGGCTCACATGGCAGGCTTCTATCGTGAAATGCCCTGAATTATGGGGTCTAGGGGCGAGTTCATTGACCAACAAGCTACCGTCTTCTAATTCAAAAAACTCAACGCATAAAATCCCGACGTAATTCAGCGCTTTAACCAAACGTTTGGCAATATCTTCCGCCTGTAATAGCGTATGTCCCTGCGTTTCAGGAGCAGGCATAAACGACATATTTAATACGCCATTGACGTGCTGATTTTCCACCAGCGGATAGTTTCGCCTTGAACCATCAATCCCCCGAGCCATGAGAATCGATACTTCTCGCTTAAAGGGGATCATATGTTCCACCAGTAACGGTGCTTCTGGAGATGCGTCTAAGTCTTTCCATGCTTGCTTGAGTTCGTCTAGGGTGCTGATGCGTCGTTGTCCTTTGCCGTCGTAGCCAAAGCGAGTGGTTTTGACGATGCAGGCTTGTTCGCCTAGCGTTAAAAAGGCCGTTTCGAGTTCTCGTTTGTGATGTACCACTACATGCGGAGAGACGGCAATGCCATTAGCCACCAAAAACGCCCGTTCTAAGGCACGGTTTTGACAGACGGCAATGGCTTTACTGCTGGGGCGAACACGGCAGCCTAAGGATTCTAAGGCAAGGATGGTGGGGATGGGGACGGCTTCGAATTCAACGGTCACGGCATCGACTGTTTTGGCGAATTCAGCTAAAGCCGCTTCATCGTCAAAGGGGGCGTGAATCACTTTGTCTGAAAGTCCTTTGGCAGGAGGCGTTTTTTCAGGCGTCCATAAGACTGTGGAATAGCCTCGTTGCTTGGCAGCCATCAAAAAGTAGCGTCCGAGTTGACCCCCGCCGAGAACGCCAAGCGTGTGAACCCCTGGTAATAGGACGTCTCCCCTTAGTGGGCAGTGCAGTTCGAGCGATTCTTTAGAACAGGTGTGGGGCATGGCATTTTGAGGATCCAAAATGGTGGCAAACTGTTCGTCGACCCATTTTTGAGCGTCTGCTTGGGTGTAGGTCTGAGTGGGGACGGGTAATTGAGTCATCATACTTTGGCAAAACACCTTATTCATCTCGAATCTATTGTTCTTGGGTTTTATAGTATACCTTAAAACGCATTAAAAAAAAACAGAATTTTTTATGAAAAAAGGTCTAAAAAGAGGGGAGTTTCCGACACACGAAATTCGATTTCTGACACACGAAACCCTCTTTTTCGACACACGAAATTCGATTTCTGACACACGAAACCCTCTTTTTCGACACATGAAATTCGATTTCTGACACACGAAACCCTCTTTTTCGACACATGAAATTCGATTTCTGACACACGAAACCCTCTTTTTCGACACACGAAAGTCTAAGTTCTTGAGTATGACAACGTGTTTTTATGCCATTTTCAAAGAGCTACTCTTTTTTAGTATATTTGATTTTCGACGTCCTGCCTAGTGTTGAAAAACCACTATTTTCAGGAAACATCCAAAGGCGTATTCAGCACTTTCGCACTTTGTTCTTGCCGAAAACGATGCAACTGTTGCTTCAAGGAGTCGTTTTGATTGGCGAGCATGGCAATAGCAAATAAGGCGGCATTTTTAGCCCCCGCCACGCCTATCGCAAAGGTCGCCACAGGCACCCCAGCAGGCATTTGCACAATTGAATAGAGGGAATCCAGTCCACTAAGGGCATCTGATTTTATCGGTACGCCTAAGACAGGCACGGTTGTTTGGGCAGCAAGCATACCCGGTAAGTGCGCAGCCCCACCAGCTCCAGCTATGATGGCTTGAACGCCTCGCTCTTCCGCATTACTTGCGACATGAGCCATCCAGTTCGGTGTGCGATGTGCGGAAACGACCAAGCATTCATGGGGAATTCCAAATTCTTTGAGTATTTCGTGGGCGTGGCTCATAGTTGCCCAGTCGCTATGGCTCCCCATCAACACGGAAACGATGGGGCTGTTAGGCAGAGCAGGGGTTTTGAGGGAAATGAGATCATGTTCAGGGTGTCTGGATTCGGACATCATAGTGGGTACCTTGATTTTAGTCTTTTCTAGATAATTAATTGAGACTTTGGTTTGTTTCACCAGCCGACGTCCAAGCACTAAATCCGAGCGGGTGAGCGAACTGCGAATCCCCGAGCGATTTTGCGGACGTCCCACAGGGGCAAGTGGAGCAAGCGAAAAGGATGAGATAGGGGGAGGATTTTTAAGGAGGGGGAAAGAGAAG
>JBKDRU010000057.1:0-107906 GCA_046341215.1 Vampirovibrionales bacterium
TCGCATTTAGTGCGTTGTCGGCAAGATGTTGAGAAACCAACTCGTTCCTTAGTTCAATACGAGAAATTAAAACTCGTGGTTCGGAACGGGAGGGAGGGGCAGAAACCTTCTTATTCACGAAGTGAATCTTCACCTTTAGGATGGAGAGGTTGGGAGAGGAAAACAACGGTTTTCTTTCCCAAGAGAAAAAGTCAGAGACTTTTTCGACGGGAGGGGGATTCTTAAGGGGGGCATACTGGGGGGAGGGAGGACGTAACACGTCCCTCCCCCCGCCGCCCCTTAAGCCGCTTTGGGGGTTTGGGGAGTCTTTGGCGGGACAAAGACCCCCAAGCACCAGCTCAAGAAAGGAGCTAGCCAAAACTAAAAAGTAAAGGTCTCTGACAGCACCAGCGTTAAACGGAGCTAACCAAGCCCAAGCACCAGCTCAAACAGGGAGCTAAAAATCCAAAAATGATGAGTCTTAAAATTAAACATAAAACACAATAAAGAAAACCCTTGCAACGGCATGTTACAAGGGGTGAGCATTTAAGACTCAATGTGTTTTGCTTTCCCTCACCAAAAAAAATAAGTCAAAAAAATGTTTGAGCAAGCTTGGGACATAAGACTTAGTATACGCATTTCTGTGAGTTTGACAAGGAGGGTACTTCTCACACTTACCCCTAAACCGCACCGTTTGTAACAAACTTGTTACAAACCTAGCTTTTTCTTCATGTTAAAGTGTTTCTATAGAAGAAGGATATCCCATGCCAAGAACCTCTAAACGCATTTTCGTACTATTAAGCCTATCTTTAAGCCTGCACATGCTTCCTGTATTTGCCAATACACCGGCAGCAGATCTTCAAAGCGATGCCAAGACCCTTTATACCACAGCGTTACTCTATCAAAAGGGACGAAAAGACATTCCCAAAGATTCAAAATTGGCGAATCATTACCTTATTTTAGCCAGCCAAGGTGGATACAAAGACGCCCAAGTCCAACTGGGACTAAATTACCTGAATGCCCCAAAAGGCTCTCGCAATGAGAAAGAAGCACGCTACTGGCTTGAAAAAGCCAGTCAGCAAGGTGATGGCGTAGCCCAATTTACGCTTGCCACGCTTTACCAAGAAGGTCGTGGGGGAAGCGTGCGTTTGAAGGATGCCGTCTCGTTGTTACAGGCGTCCGCCAAAAAGGGATACATCCCTGCCTATACCGCTTTAGGCATGAGCTATGCCACAGGAAAAGGCGTTGCGCCTGATTTGAAGCAAGCGTTGCGTTATTATGAATTTGCCGCCAAGCATGAAGAAAAACTGGCTCAATTCAAAGTAGGACTCATGCATCAAGCAGGCTTAGGGACAAGTCCAAACCCCGTGCAAGGCTTGGCATGGTTGATGCTTGCCGAAGACGGCGGCTTTCGTAAAGCCAAGAGCTATCGTGCCAAACTTGAAGCCCAAAGCAGTGCCGAAGACACGCAAAAGGCTCGTGCCTTAAAAGCGGTGTTAGTCGGCAACCGATCCAAATAATCCGTTTATAGTGTTTTAAAAAAGATGCTTCCTAACTAGAATATGGAGGTGCTTTAAAACAGACGTCAACGCACTAAATGCGAGGCTTCCGAGACATTTTGCGGACGTCGTGCAAAGGAATGATGCGAGGAGGTGGGTCAAAAGGGGGTGGATTTTCAAGGAGGGGGAAATGAGGGAGGAGAAACGCAATACGTCCTTCCTTCCCCCTCCTTGAACCGCCTTTGGGGGTTTGGGGAGTCTTTGGCGGCACAAAGACCCCCAAGCACCAGCTATAAACGGAGCTAGCCAAAACGATGAAGCAAAGGTCTCTGACAACGACCAGCTATAAACGACGCTAGAAATCTAAAAAAGATTCTTAAAAATATCACTATGAACTCAAGCGACGAGGCTCATCATCTCGCAAAGGCCGCTGCCACAAATGGCTCCCGATCATCACCAAAACACACAAAATCATCAAACCCAACGGCGACCATGTCGGCACATTGGCAAGATGATTCATATAAAACAGGCCCCCCATCACCGTTGCGGATAAATAAGACGCCACCGTCCCACAAAGCATGGCTTTAAAGCCAAGCGTCGCTATATCGCTACGGCGTTCAGGCACCATGGCACCAATTCCGCCAAGCTGAATAGCAATGGATCCTAAGTTGGCAAATCCACATAAGGCGACCGATAAAATGGCTTGCGTCACAGGTGCCACCGCATTTTGCTTGATCAACGGAATGAGTTGAGAATACGCCACAAATTCATTGATGACCATCTTTGTTCCCAGTAAGCTTCCTGCGCTCAGGGCATCTTGAGAAGGCACCCCTAAGCCCAATGCCACCAAGTAAAAGAGTTTCCCTAAAAGTGACGACATACTCAAATGCTTGAGAGAAAGTCCTAAAAAGTCAGGAGCCACCCCCCACGCCATGAGCTGCTTGCCTAAGATGCCAAAGCCTGCATCCAAAAAAGCGACTAAGGAAATAAACGCCATGAGCATCGCAAGCACACTCACGCCGATATGCCACCCTTCAGACGCCCCTTGAGACGCGGCATCAATTACGTTCACTGCCTTTTGCTCGACGTCTAACTGAATACTGCCTTGGGTTAACGGCGTTTGCGTTTCAGGAATGAGGATTTTCGCCACCGCAAAACTGGCGGGGATCGCCATAATCGAGGCGGTTAATAGATAGCTTGCGGGAATCCCCATGCCGATGTAAACCGCCATCATGCCCCCTGAAATACAGGCAAAGCTCCCTGCCATCATAGCGAGCAACTCGGATTTGGTGACGCTTTTAAGATAGGGTTTCACAAGCATTTGTGCTTCGACCTGCCCCACGAAAATACTGGCACAGTTTGACAAGGCTTCGGCTCCTGAAACGCCTAAAACGGCGTTGACCAAGCGTGCAACGATTTGTACCACAATTTGTAGAATCCCTAAGTAATAGGCAATTGACACCAAACTAGCGACAAAAACCAGCACAGGCAAGAGTTTTAAGGCGAAAATAAAGGCTCCGTTGGCACCGAAGAGGCTTTGTAAGGCTTGCGGATTCGAGACAAAGCCGCCGAAGACGAAGGCTGCCCCTTGATTGGCGAAATGCTGTAGGCTTTCGATACCTTGCCCCACCGAAAGCATGGCGACTTGGGCTTGCGGCACTTGCGTCAAAAGCAACGCTAGCAAAATCTGCAAAGCAATGGCTCGCAGGATGAGTCCCCAATCGACACGGAAGCGATGTTCTGAAAAGCACCATGTGGTGGCGAGGAGTAAGAAAACACCGATCGTGGGGGGTAAAAGCCAATAAAAATTCATACGCACTTGTCCTAAGGGGTTGCCGACTACGCTTTTAAGAGTTTAGCATAAACATTTAGCCAAGGGTATCCAAACCATGTTCTTTTTGAAAAGTCTCTATAATTTGCCCTGTATTATTCCAAGGGAAAGGTATCGCTCCTTGTCGCAACTCTTGAAGACGCCGTTTTAGTTCAGTATAAATAGGATTATATTGAGTAGGATAACCGTCAGAAACACAAAGACTACGCTCTAAAGTGTCTATGACAGCAGGGTCGCTAGGCCTACGTATTCTTAAGCCATTGGCTTCTTCAAGAAGTTTCAGCCATACGTTACGGATACAAGTAGTGTCCATATCTTCTTTGTAAGGATAATCATGAGCTGACACCATAGTATTAAGTGCTAGGAGTTTATCAGCTACATTCTCCCCTCTAGTATAGGCTAAGACTCTAAGTTCGGCCACGATCTGCGAAGGCGTTAAATAGCCCTGACGTTGCAAAACAGGGAGGGAGAGAAGTGGGCTTCGTGGTGTAAGTTTCATAAATTGATTTGCCTATATTATTTGGAAGAGAGTAAGAAAACACCGATCGTGGGGGGTAAAAGCCAATAAAAGTTCATACGCACTTGTCCTAAGGGGTTGCCGACTACGCTTTAAAGAGTTTAGCATAAACAGGTTCATTTTTTAAGACGTGAGCCCATTTCACAAGGGACTTTTCTTCATTTTTTAATCTTAACAAAACAAAAAATACAAAACACAAAACACGGCAAAACACATGGAATCTTATACAACACAAGACATACAGAACTTAGTGTTTTTTAAACACCAAGCCTTAATAAAAACTTAATTATACGGATTATTCATACATTGTCAACTATGTAACAAGCGCTTAATATATCCCCCGAAAACACGCCAAATCAGGCCTTTCCTTTTGCCATAGAAAAAGACGAAAAATGTCACAAAAAAAGACGAAAAACGTCACATAGTCGTCACATAGTCTGTTGTATGCTGAGCTTGTGAAGGCGATAAAACGTTATTCACTCACTCAGCCCCTAACATAGGATGAAATCTCCCATGTCAATTAGCTGTTCTTATTCGATGCAAAACAACAATACCGCCAACCTTCACAGCAATGTGACTAGACCCTTACGTTCTGCCAATAGTAACCAGCCTGCGATTAAAACGTCTTTAGATTTAAGCGTTAACCCCAAGTCAGGTTTGATGCCTTTTGTTGGCGTACCCAGCAACTTAAACCCGAGAGTTCAACGCGAAGGCCAAGCTAAAAAATTAAACCTTTTAGGTTAAGCATCGTTCAATCCATGTAAACTCTACCCAGTAAGTAAATGTTCGGTTTTTGTTCCCCTTTTATTTTGAGAAAAAATGTTTTATTTATAGTTCAGGAGGCTTCCCCAAGCCTCCATTTTTTTATATTGTCTTGCATGAAGTCCTATGATAAAGTGAAAGCATATCTAGATATAAACGTTTCCATACAAATGGCTAGACGAAACTCAATGCGTTTAACTATATTACCCGAGTGAAAGGATGCCACCATGCCACCAGTCCCCCCCCAACTTCGACGTATTTGCCTTCACTGGACGGCTGGCGGATTGACGCCCAACGCAACCGACAAAGCACATTACCATTATATCTGTGCAGGTGACGGAAGTATCCACTTAGGTAAATACAAGCCCGAAGCCAACGGCAAGCAACTGACCAATCGAGACAAATACGCCGCCCACTGCGGGGGAGGCAACAGCTTCACGATCGGCATCGCCGTCTGTGGAGGCCCCAAAGGCTATAAACCCGGTGTTTTTACAGAAATTAGCTTAGAACGTGCGTGCGAAGAAATGGCGAGATGCTGCCTTTATTATGATATAAACGTCAGTCCTGACACCGTATACACCCACTATGAATTTGGACTACGCCACAAAGGGACAGACAGTGCCGGTAAAATTGACATCAACCAACTCCCTTGGGACGATTCCGTCAAAGCCAAAGACGTCGGCAATGTCATTCGTGCCAAAGTCTCATGGTACATTGCAAAACTTAAAAAAGAAGCCGCTAAGAAATAAATCATGCGATTGTCTGAATACTCTTCAATTCTTTTAGACGCCTATGCCCATCGCCTACGCTACGGGCTTTCCACAAAGCCTGATTTTGTGGCTGGAGCAGAAGCGGATGCTACGCTGCTAAACAAGCATCGTCAAGCGTGGTTGTCGTGCTTTGGCATGAACACCAAAAAACTCGCCTTTCCCACGCAAGTTCATGGCGCGGATTACTTTGCTGTAAGCCAAGCTCAGCATGGCGAAGTGGATGCGATTCTCGTCGACCAGCCCCATCACCCTGCGGTGGTCTTTAGTGCCGATTGCACGCCTGTGATTTTATATGCCCCCGATATTCATCAAGGGGCGGTCGTGCATTGCGGGTGGAAGTCTACGGCTTTAGGCTTGGCGCCTAAAATGGCGAGGGTCTTAGCAGAAGCAGGGGCCGATCTTTCCAGCATCATCGCCGTGATTGCCCCTGCCTTATCGTTAGACGGTTTTGAAATTGATGCGGATGTCCTTGCCCAATTGCAAGCGTCTATCGCATGGGAAACGCAAGGGCTCTGGTATCGACGGTCTGTTCATCATCCTGCAAAATTTCATGCGGATGTCCCCTTTGTAAACGAGCTACAATTGCGTTACGCTGGAGTGAGACGACTGGAACGGCTGGCGATCGCTACCGACACGCATCCCGATATACTGTGGAGCTTTCGTGCGGGGGACTGGCAACGTCAGGGGACGTTTTTGGAATTGTTGTAAAAAAGTAAAAAATTACTCCGATAAGGGGTTGAAATTGTCGACTTGCTTTGTTATACTAAAATTATCATCCGATGAGGAGTAAGCATGTTTTATTTTCATAAAAATGCACAAAAACAACTCAAAAAAGCACCCATTGAAATACAGAAAAAAGTCTTAAATTGGGTCAAAATGGTTGAAGTCAAAGGCTTGTTTTTAACTCGTCGTGCGATGAAAGGCTTGCATGATGAACCCTTACACGGTGAGCGAAAACACCAACGCTCTATTCGACTCAACAAGCAATGGCGACTCATTTACGAAGAACGTACCCAAGAAATTATTGAAGTACAGGAGATTACGGCACATGATTACCGAACACGATGATGATGAAACAAACCTTATTCCTGCTGAAGAGGTCTTTGCTTCAATCGGTTTAAGTTTAAATGAACCCTTGAGCTTAGGGCGTCATATTCGAGTAACCCGTCATGCTGAGGGGTGGACTTTGGCAGAAATCGCCAGCCAATTAGGCTGTTCCCCACAACGCTTAAGCGATTATGAACACGGCAGACGTCTGCCTAGCTTTACAACTGCTTTGAAAATGGCTCAACTTTTTGAGTATTCTAAGGGATATTTCATTCAGCTGGTGATTGAAGAGCAACTCAAGCGAGAAGGCTTAAACCTTCAAGAAGTAGGGCTTTACTTTAGCCAAACTCCTAAATCCCCCCGAAAGGCGAAACAATCATGAAACATATTTACTTACTGAATGGGCCGAATTTAAACATGCTGGGCTTGCGAGAACCCGATATTTACGGCAAAACCACGTTAGCTGAACTCGAACATCAGCTGATCCGTCATGCCAATGTCAAAGAAAAGGCCACCTTGGTACATGCTCAATTTAATGACGAAGCCAAGATGATTGAAGCCATTCACGCCATTTTTCACGAAGCTAAAGCTGTGGGACTCATCATCAACCCAGGAGGCTGGACGCATACGAGTGTCGCCTTGCGTGATGCCTTGGCGATCTTGAGCATTCCGATTGTGGAAGTGCATATTTCCAACATCCATGCGAGAGAAGACTTTCGTCAGCAGTCTTATGTGTCAGGCGTTGCCACGGGGGTGATTTGCGGATTGGGCTTAAGTGGGTATCACTTGGCACTCGACTTTCTTTTGAGTAAGATAGACAAGTAGATCATCACTAGCCTCATTTAACGTTGAGCTGGTTTTATGAAGCTGAAGCATCATTTCGTCTCATCCTTTATTACTTACTAATCATAGAAAGGGCATACCATCTGTATATGCAAACTAATACAGTAAATCGTTCAATAATCTATAAAGTTCTTCCATCCGCTATTTCTATACCAGCGAGTATAGCCGCAACTGTAACAGGGGCTGGCTTCTTCCTTCACGGGGGAGTCCCCTTTATAAATCCAAATTTTGCCAACACGAAAGCTCCTGTTATTATCGAAACAGTTTCTAGATTCATTCCACCGCAGCCTGTAAAGGTTTTCCTTAAAAATTGGGAGACGCCTCAAACTGCCCCTGAAATAGTTCAACAATACCATCGAAATAAACGGGATACTGCATGGGGGGCCATTCTATCTGGTTATGGATTAAATGGGCTACTTGTCAATCTAATGTCTAAAGCTACTAAGAAAGCCGCAAAGTAAACCATGCCATTTGAAGCCACTGCCCTTGTCTTGCAAGACCCCACCACGCCGAATGCCCTCCTATTCTTAGGACTCTTGGGCTTAATTGTCGGCTTTTTGTCAGGACTCTTGGGCATCGGCGGCGGCTTACAAATGGTACCCGGTTTAATCCTTATCCCCCCTGCCTTACTGGGGGGAGATTTAGTCAGTATTCAAGCCGCCACAGGCATTGCCGCGGTGCAAGCTCTGGCGAGTTCCATGTCGTCCACCTATGTGCATATTCGCAATAAGGCGATGAAAAAACGTCTGGTGCTTTTATTTGGGGTGCCTTCGGTCTTGGGGGCGTGTGGGGGAGCCTACTTTTCAGCCACGTGGTCGCGTCCCATGATTTTAAGCATTTTAATGGTGGCACTCACCGCCACGTTAGTTTTGGGACTGCGTAAGTATCTGCAAGTGGTCTTTCACAAAAATGTGGAAGAAATTCACGAATTCATCACCGATTTTAATCACTTATGGCAGAAATGGTGGCTGATCGTACCATTTTCAACCGCCATTGGCGGTTTGGCAGGCATCGTGGGTATGGGGGGAGCCGTGTTTCTCGTGCCGTTTATGACAGAACTCTTAAAAATGCCTGTACGCCAAGCCATGATTACAGGCACAGGCGTGGTCATTTTAACGTCTTTGGGGACGGTCTTAGGGAAATCGCAAGTCCATGTCGTGCCGTGGAAACTCGCTTTAGGCATTTCAGCCATTGCCTTTGTCGGCGGATGGCTAGGAGCAAAGGCTCAAGGCAAGCTGCACAACAAGCATTTACGCTTACTGCACCTGCTTTTGGTGACATGGGCCATGATCGAAACCCTGCGTAAAATTTTTGGCTCTCCTTAAGTGGTGGAGACATAGAGGCGTTTATAAAAAGAAAAGCCCCTACAGCACATTCTTTTCATAACTATGCAAGCTATGCACACTGCCTTCGGCAGTGGCAGCGACGGAGCGTTCCCTGTTTTTTGTAACGTTTTATTAAAAACCAGGTAAAAAATGTAAAAGGGGTTCCCAAGATGATTTGAGAGGCGTTTATAGAAGCAGATGCCTTGTTTTAGTGCATCAAATCTAACTCGATTTAAAAAAGGAAATTTATTTGATGATACTTACCCCTTCTTACGCGTCACCTTTAGGAACGCCCGCCCTGCCTACCTCCCCCGCGATACAATCAAAAGCGAATGCCCGCCAGAGGGTGGGTGGAGCCCCAAAAATTCCGCTTAATCGATTAGAGTCAGACTTTCAAAAAGCACTTAGGGCATATGATAGCCGTAAACCGCTTAAAGACGGCGGTAAACGTTCTGAAAATACGCAACTATTAGAAAACGCTATACGCCTTTTAAAGCAATTATTAGATCATCCAGAACTGCCAGATAATGAAGAACGTAAGTCCCTTCAACTACTCCTGGATAGGCTTATAGAGAAGCAATCCAAGTATAAAAGACGGTTAAAAAGCCGGCGTCCTCGCTCAAAAAGAAGTCTAGGCCGTTTCCTTTCAGGGAAATTAAGTTTACTTTCAAAGAAATTAAGTTTACTTTCAAATAGATTCTGGTACTTGCTTGAGAAATCGCTTTACTGATGATGACTACCCATTCTGCCTGAAAGAGTTAGGCGTCGTAAAAGCAGTTAAAGTCGTCAATTAGACGGCCCAAACCCTAAAGTACATTCTTCTCATAACTATGCAAGCTATGCACACTGCCTTCGGCAGTGGCGGCGACGGAGCGTTCCCTGTTTTTTGTAACGTTTTATTAAAAATCCGGTAAAAAATGTCAAAAGGGGGTTACAAAACGGCTTGAAATGATAAACTATACATAATGCTTCTATAACTACCTCGTATGGATTCTGAATTCATTTCTCTCTAATAAAAAGGATTCTTTAAAATGCTCTTGGTGTCTCCTGCTTCGTCTTCTTCCAACGCCTTCGTTTCTACCCCTAAAGCTACACAACAAAAAGCCACTAGCCCTCAACGCGTAGGTGGCAATCTAATCACTACCTTATTTAAAAGTCCTGGATTTGAGTCTTTAAATAACGCATATAAGGCAGATATGTCTCTATACGAACAGGCGACTAAAGTCTCTGATAATTTATTATTGCAAATGCGTTTGTTACGGTCGGCTCTTTCTTCTTTGGGAAGATTAATATCATTTGTAGAAAAAAATTGGTTTAATCCAGAGCTTCAAACCGCACTATCTCAGCAAGACCTAACATTACACCAAACATTAGAAAGCTTGAAAGCCACCCGGCGGGGACTTTTATTACAAAACCATGACCATGCAAAACATTTTCGGGTGCGTGGTATTCGATACCAATTAGGGCAATTCTTGGGTTTACGTTACGCGTGGGATGATTTCTTTTCAAGGTTAGAGGCCGAAAAATTTCTACAGAAGGCAAAACAAAGCTAAGCTTTTTGCTCTTTTAGATTGTCAGGTTCATGCAAAAATTAGACGACCCACGCCCTAAAGCACGTTTTTTTCATAGCTATGCAAGCTATGCACACTGCCTTCGGCAGTGGCGGCGACGGATCGTTGCTCAAAACGCAACAAACCATTCCGCAAACGCTGATGCAAGTCTTCAACGCTCTGCACGCCCAAGTCCTGCAAACCATGCTTGATGCCTTGCACGATGTAAGGCAAATAGTGACGAATCGAACCCTTGTCAACCACCGCCCCTGAAACGCCTTGAGACACCAAAATACGGCTATTTTCGCCAAAGTAACGCACGCTTGAGCCTTTGGTCATGGCTTCTTTAGACCCCATGCCCCGATACTTCTTTAAACGCACGCCGTCCTTATAAAAGTATTCACCGGGAGCTTCCGCCGTTCCAGCGAGCATCGATCCCATCATCACCGCAGATGCCCCGAGTGAAAGGGCTTTGGTGACGTGACCAATGCTTGAAACGCCGCCGTCGGCAATAATCGGTACGCCATGGGCTTGTGCGTATTGAGAGACCTGAAAAACAGCTGTTGCTTGCGGACGCCCCACAGCCGTGACTTCTTGCGTCGTGCAGATGGATCCCACACCCATACCGACCCGCAAACCGTCAACGCCTGCTTCAATCAAATGAGCCGCTTGTTGTTGGGTGACGATGTTGCCCCCGATGACTTGCAAATCAGGAAAGGTCGATTTAATGCGACGCACCATATCGAGCTGATACACGGAATCGCCTTGAGACGAATCGATCACGACTAAATCTAAACCTTCGGCAACCAAAGCGGTTAAACGCTCCCAGTCACTGGGGCGAGTCCCCACCGCTGCGCCGACAATCAAGCGCCCTCGATCATCTTTGGTGGCAAGGGGGAAGTTTCGCATTTTGCGTAAATCGGTACGGCTCATCAAGGCGACGAGTTCGCCTTGAGCGTTGACAATCGGGAGCTTCCCTTTTTTCGACGCTTCTAAGGTCGCATAGGCTTCTTCTAAGGGAATGCCCTCTTCAGCGGTGATTAAACTGGTCGTCATCACATCCGCAAGGGCTTGGCTACGGTCGCCCACAAAGTCGACGTCACGGTTGGTGACAATGCCGAGGAGCTTGCCTCCCATTTCCCCTGTCTCAGTAATCGGTACGCCTGTAAAGCCATATTCTTCACGAATACGGTCAATATCCGCCACCGTATGTTGAGGTGTCAACACAATAGGGTCGGTAATAAAGCCGTTTTTATAGCGTTTGACCAAGCGGACTTCGTGAGCCTGCTCTTCAATGGTATTGTTATAGTGAATTATGCCGATACCGCCGAGCAGTGCCATGTGGATCGCCATTTGGGCTTCGGTGACGGTATCCATAGGGGACGAAACAATCGGGGTGTGCAGGGCGATTTTTTTAGAAATGCGTGTGAGCAATTGAACATCTTGAACAGCGAAGTGAATATGCCCCGGTAAAAGGATGAGATCGTTATAGGTGAGTCCTGAGGATTGGGCAAACAATTCTGAAGCACTGTAGCCGTCCGCCATTTGAAGGGCAGGGTCGTTCGTGATAGAAGTGGAAGAGGCGAGGGGGTTCATTGCAAGGGTTTCCAGTGGGTTTTAGTTAAATAGCGTTAAGCATAATTGAGTTGCACAAGTTTATCAGAAAAACAGAGAAGTGTCCACAAAACGCCGAAAAATCCTTAAACCTTTCTAAAGACACCTCTTATTTGGCATGTTTACGTTATAATCGTATTGCTTATGTATGAAATATCATATGAAGCATGTGATCTTTTGTATTTAACTAATTTATTATGGAGGTTAAAACCCAATGAGTTCAACTGTTACGATTCAACCCCTTGCCGATCGTGTGGTTTTAGAAGTGATCGACGAAACACAACAAACCGCTGGCGGTATTTTTATTCCTGATTCCGCTCGTGAAAAGCCCCAAAGTGCGAAAGTCATCGCTGTAGGCCCAGGTCGTACGGAAAATGGCGTTTTAGTGGTTCCTACGGTTCAAGTGGGTCAAACCGTCTTGTTCACCAAATATGCGGGTACAGACGTAAAATTCGGTAGCCAAGACTACAAAATCGTTTCTGAAAAAGACATCCTTGCGATTGTCTAATGGTTTTTAACGCTTTTTATTTTAACCCTCTATTAAATACTGTAATTATAAGGAAATAGCCTCATGGCAAAACAAATTATTTTTGATGAAAAAGCCCGTCGTTCTTTGCAAGATGGCATTGATGCTGTCGCTGATGCGGTGAAAATCACCCTTGGCCCTAAAGGACGTAACGTCGTTTTAGAAAAGAAATTCGGCGCCCCTCAAATCGTCAACGATGGTGTGACGATCGCTAAAGAAATTGATCTTGAAGATCCCGCGGCGAATGCTGGGGCTCAACTGGTTCGCGAAGTGGCTAGCCGCACCAACGATGTAGCAGGCGACGGCACCACAACGGCATCCGTCTTGGCTCAAGCCATTGTGCGTGAAGGCTTAAAAAACGTGGCAGCAGGCGCAAATCCTGTAGCCCTTCGCAAAGGCATCGACAAAGGCGTTGAAAGCTTGGTGATTGAAATTCGCAAAACGGCTAAAGCGGTGGACAGCAAAGCCGCCATCAAGCAAGTGGCGAGTGTTTCCGCTGGCAACGACGATTTCGTGGGCGAGTTAATCGCTGAAGCCATGGACAAAGTCGGTCAAGAAGGCGTCATCACCATTGAAGAATCCAAATCCATGGGAACGAACTTGCGTGTGGTAGAAGGCATGCAGTTTGACAAGGGTTATGTATCGCCTTATTTCGTCAACGACACCGAACGCATGGAAGCCGTCTTGGAAGATGCCTTTGTCTTATGCGTCAACAAGAAAATCAACTTGGTTTCGGATCTCGTGCCTATTTTGGAAAAAGTGGCTCGTGAAGGACGTGGCTTGCTCTTAATCGCCGAAGATGTCGAAGGCGAAGCTCTTGCCACCTTAGTCGTCAACACGATGCGTAAAATCATCCGTGTTGTAGCGGTGAAAGCCCCTGGATTTGGCGACCGTCGCAAAGCCATGTTGGAAGACATTGCCGTGTTGACAGGTGGTCAATTGTTCACCGAAGAACTCGGTCAACGCTTGGATTCAGTCACCATTGAACAAATGGGTAAAGCCCGTCGTGTCACCGTCACCAAAGACAACACCACGATTGTGGCGGATGATTCCACCAAAACAGCGGTGGCGGATCGTTGTGAGTCGATCAAGCGTCAAATCGAAGCCAGCGACAGCGAATACGACAAAGAAAAGTTGAACGAACGTTTGGCTAAATTGTCAGGCGGTGTTGCCGTGATTGAAGTGGGGGCGGCGACTGAAACCGAACTCAAAGAACGCAAATTGCGTTTGGAAGATGCCTTAAACGCCACGCGTGCGGCGATTGAAGAAGGTATCGTTCCTGGGGGAGGCACCATGTTGCTTAAAGCCAAAAAAGGCTTAGAAGCTTACGCTGAAACCCTTTCAGGCGACGAGCGTATTGGCGCCAGAATCTTGCTACGTTCGATTGAAGAGCCTGCTCGTCAAATCGCTCAAAATGCGGGTAAAGACGGTAGCGTCATTGTCAGCAAAGTCTTAGATGCGGCTCATGAAATCGGCTACGATGCCTTGAACGATCAGTATGTCGACATGTTCGCTGCTGGGATCGTAGATCCTGCGAAAGTGACCCGTTCCGCCTTGCAGAACGCCGCTTCGATCAGTGGTTTATTGTTGACGACTGAAGCCTTGATTGTGGAAATCCCTGAAAAGGAAAAGGCGTCGTCTGCTCCTGATATGGGTGGTATGTACTAAATCGTTAGAAAGAATGTTTCTTTTTAGTCGAAACTTAAAAGCCCCTTGTTGAAAAACAGGGGGCTTTTTGACCCACAAAAGTCGACTTTTCGACCCACAAAAGTCTGTTTTTTGGCCACGAAAGTCTGATTTCTGGCCACAAAAGTCCGATTTCTGGCCACGAAAGTCTGATTTCTGGCCACAAAAGTCCGATTTCTGGCCACGAAAGTCTGTTTTTTGATCCACATATAGGGCAAAAAAGTCAGGGTGAGGCTGTTTTCAAGGAGCTAACTTTTTCAGTATGACAACATTTCGCCCCGATGCCTAGTGCCGAAAAGCTACTATTTTTGTATTAAAGACGGCTATATTTCTGCTCTATAGAACTATCCCCCTTTCTTTTAAAAGAAAGGGGGATCTTCCACAAGCTTCACTCTAGATGCGGTTGTGCCAGTAGCCACCCTGACGATCAAACAAGGCATCATAGCCCGACCAAAAACGATACGGCGGAAATAAGCCAATAATCGCATGCGTGGCGACTTTATCTCCCGGATTATCGTTCACTGCTTGACCGATCCCTGGCCAAACAATGAGTGACAAGGCACAGGCTCCCACACTACGACCGCTGATTTTGCCTCGAGTGCCTGCCGCTAAGACATCAGGCGTGACCCATAGGCTGCACGCCAACAAGGCGACCATTAGGGCAGACAATAAGGATTTTGTTTTCATTATGTGTTCCTCTTTCTTTTCATCATCCTATCTTACGACTTTTGTACTAAGATAGATTTAGTAAAAGTCGTAGATGTTTTTTAGACTACGCTTTGAAAAGATGCTTGTCAATGCTTTTGACCAAACTTAAGAACAATTAACAATAGGGAAACGTGATGAATCCGCCCGTTTTTTTTGATTACGCCTGTGATGCCTGCCAAGCCCCCGTCTGCGAGCGGATGCTTCTGTTTGCCTTAGCTCATGATTATGAAGAAGAAACACTGTGCTTGGATTGCTTGGTAGAAAAAGAAGGCGTCGACAAGAGCGTTTTTGTGGAAAAAACGAAAATCTATATTCAAAGTCGTACCTGTTTTAAAAAGCCGTGGGATGCCTTTGACGCTTCGGGATGTCCTTTACTTGAAAGTGGGTCGTGCTTTTGTCAGAATCTTGTGGCACAATAGGGTAAAATACTCGCTACATGAATGTGTAAAGTAGGAAAATTATGCCCCTTGACTTACGCAAAACCAAATGCCCCTTAAACTTCGTAAAAGCCAAGCTGGCTTTGGAAAAAATCGCCGTGGGGGACCTGCTGGAACTGTGGATTCTACCCCAAGCCGAAAGTGCCTTGAACTTGCCTGAAAGCTTTACGCAGGAAGGGCAAGGCGTCACTCTCGATGCCCCTGAATCGCCCGACAAACAAGTCCTGTGGATTAGGCGGCATCACTAAATAAGATCACCAAATAGAAGGAACGTAGCCTGTGGCACTTGCCCCCTCTCACTTTAAGCGAAAATCGTCGTCCTTAGACGGCGTGCCGTGGTGGGTCATTTTGCTAGGGGTCATCGGTCTTTTCATCTTAGTGACACCGATTTTGCCTTATGAATCCCTTCGTTTTGAAGCCCATCACATCGCCGTGCTGGTGGGAATGCCGTTCAAGCTACCCTTGGCGTGGATACTCCCTATTTTAGGGATCTTGGGGTTGGCGTCTTTTGCAGGCATCACCCAACGCTTATTTGCCTTGCATAATAAGCCTTTACTAGGGGCGGTTTTGATTAGCACCAGTAGTGTGGGTATTGTGGTGATGCTTCTTTCGCCGAGCTTGGCTTTGATGCAGTGGGCGTTTACCATGGTGACGCTGTATCTTGCCCTGCGGTGGTGGCAGTGGCGAGTCGCCACGCATGCCAGTCCGTTGTCGCCGTGGCAATGGCAAGACATGGCGATAGGGCTAATTTTGGGGAGCCTAGGAGCCGTTGTGGGGGTGCTTCCCCTTCTATTGTGCGTGGGGAGCTTGGCGTTGTGGTTTATGAATGCGACGTCTCGACGTTTTACGTTTTTGTCGTGGTGGGAAAACTACCGTGGGGTCACGGTTTCGACTTTTGCCACGTTAATTTTAGGCACAGTACTCGGTGGCTTTTTGGGCAGAGGCTGGGAAACCTTCGCCCCTGTGCAAGCCATGCCCTGTGACCTGTCGATGCTTGAAAATACCGCCTTGTTTGGGGTGAATCTCTTGATGGTGTCCTTCCCTTGGAACGGTATAATTGCGTATGCGTTGTGGAATTGGGTAAGTAATCTCTCTTATCACGGCAAAGAAGGGCAACTGTTTGATGAGCGAGATTTACCCTTGCATCAAGAAGCCTTGTGGTGGGGCTTGGGTATGGCCGGTATCTTGATTTACGGGATTTTAAGTCATCGAGACACGAGCCTTGCCGTATTGTTGGGGGGGTGTTTGGCGGCTTGGTATGGGGGGCATATCGTCGATCGTTCGACGCAGTTGTTGGTGCCTCCGAAAGGGTTAAAACGGCTTTGTGATTTAATTCCCTTGTTTTTGTTGGGCTTGGGCGTTTTAGGGGCGTGGTCGATGTTGACGCAAGTGCCTGACGCCTATTTGAGCGATGCCCCGTGGATGCTTGCGGGGTCTCCTGTGGTTGGCGACTTGGGCGAAAAAGCAGGCAAGTTTGGGGCATTCTTGGGGGCTTTGCCGTTGTGGAAATTGTGGTTATTGACGCTTCCGTTGTGGTGTTTAATCGGTAGTGCGGGCATGGTGAGTCTTCAATTTGTGACGTTTTCCATGTACCGTACGATGAGCGTGTTCGCAGGTTGGAGCGTGATTTACACCGTCTTATTGTTTGCCGTGCAATGGCCGATTACGCATCCGCCTTACACGCCATCGCATCACGCCTTACTGGACGCATTTGACCCTATCCCTACGACGCAAAACACCAAGATACAGGGGATTGCGCCTTATGTTTTAAGAACAGAGGGGGCATCGTTAGAAACGGCTTTGTACGGACTGTCGCCTGAAAACCGTTTTTATCAAGAAAACACCCGCCCCTTTGGAGTGCGTGGGCAAGCTGTGCAACTTTTGCCTGTGCATTACATGGGCATGACCCGCTCGAATCTCTTGTATTATAGCTTCTTGGATATTTTGCCGTTTCTTTCGCATGTGGGGGTGCATCATGATGTGTTAGAATATCTACCTGTAAGGCGTGTTTTTGAACCCGCCTTGGAAGAAGGGATGCCTTAGATGTTTCGCTCAAAAGAAAAGAACTTAGTATCCATCACCACAGAAGCTTTGATGTCTCCTCATCTTCAGCTTGATGAAAGCACCGTTTATGCGGTTTCGCTGGAAGGTATGGATTCGTTGCAATGGAAGTACACAGCATTTTCTCCACCGTCGCACCCGTGTTGGAGCCTACCTCATGGTTATTTGAGCCAAGCCCAGCATGTAACCCTTCACCCTGAACGCCCCAATGCCTTGTGGATATTACAACGCTACGGCTATGGGGCTTGTCTTTATGTGCAGGGGGGGTTGCTCAAAGAAGCTTTAGCTTCTTTGCCGTGGGAGTTTTCGCTTTCGCAAGAGGACGTTCTACACGCGATCGTGCTGTATTTGGCGACGCATCATGGGGATGCCTATGTCTTGCCTCCCACCAAGCCTCTTTATACCTGTGATGATGAAAGTGACCTGAACGATCATACTTTTTTTGACAACCCTAATCTCGCTTCATGGGTAGAAGATCAAGCCCACGCCTTAGGTCTGGCCTTTCAAGCAGGCATCTTGCAACCCTTGCCTCAAGAAATGCCTCTTGTGAGTATTTTAATCCCCTTTCGAGATGCCCCTGCTTTGTTGAAGCAAGTCATCGACTCGCTTTTGGCGGTAAAAAACGAGTCGCCTCCTTTTGAAATCATCGGCATTAACAACCAAAGTCAAGATCCTGAAACCCTCGCTTTGATGGAGACTTACGCTCAAGCCTACAAGATCCATTTTGTGGATTATGACGCCCCCTTCAATTATGCGGCGATGATGAACGTGGGTGTAGAGCAAGCATCTGGTGAACTTATTTTACAGCTGAATAATGATATTGAACTCATGACGCCCAATGCCTTGACGCAGTTGGCGGCTTGGGCGATGCTTCCGAGCGTTGGGGTGGTGGGGGCGACCTTGTTTTATCCTGATGGTCGCATTCAACACGCAGGCTGTCACTTGGGCTTGAGCGGGCATGTGGGGCATTTGTTTCGTCTAAGAGATTTAAAGAACCTGCCTGAGGCGTGGTCGCAGGTGCAGCGTCCTGTGATGGCGGTCACAGGTGCCATGCTGATGATGCGAAAAGCGGTGTACCTTGAACTAGGTGGCATGAATAATCGTGATTTTCAAATCGGCTTTAATGACATGGATCTTTGTCTTAAAGCCCATGAAAAAGGCTATATGAGCCTTTGTTTAAGTTCGGTGCAAGCGGTGCATCATGAAAGCGTGAGTCGTAAAAAAGCGAGTAATCCCGCCATACGAACTCAAGAACGCCGTGAACGTCATGCTTTTTATACGCAGTATGCTCATTTGTTAAAGCAGTTCGACCCCACCCTGTCTCGAGGCTTTGATATAACGGCAGATACGGGCAATCCGTCGTCTTTTTTATGGGAAAGCCCATTAAAACGACGCTTGCTGACAGGACGTTTGCCTTTAACGCCGTGGCGGTTTTCAATCTATCAGTGTGCAGACGGGTCCTTGCGTTTAATTTGGGACAAGCCATTTGAGGAGCCCTCCTTGTGAAAATACTATTGACAGGTGCCAGCGGTTTTATCGGCTCTCATGTGCTTCAAGCGTTTTTAGCCCAAGGCGATAGCGTTGCGGTGCTAGGCAGAACGCCTCTTCGTGAGGCTCCAGCAGGAGTCGATTTTTTTCATTATGACGGCGCGTACGTATCGGCTTTAGACGCGTTAAACGCCGTTTCCCCTGATATGGTGGTGCATTTGGCGACGCATTTTGTCGGCACGCATCAGCCCGATGATGTGGATCTCTTGCTCGCAGGCAATATCGGTTTTGGCTTGCATTTACTAGAAGCCATGAAACAAGTGGGATGCCGTGCGTGGCTGAACGCCGCCAGTGCATGGCAATACGCAGGGAGTGGAGGCGACAATCCTTTTCACCCCAACGGCTTGTATGCCGCGTCTAAATCGGCGTTAGATGCCTTGGTCACGGCATACGTCCACGAAGCAGGGCTTCATGCGATGAATTTGGTGATTTATGAGAGCTACGGCAAGGGCGACAGTCGTAAGAAGTTGATTCCTCAACTGTTGAGCCAAGTCCAAGCAGGGCAAAGACATTTCAAGTTGGTCGGCAAAGAAAAGCAGTTTTACTTTGTGCATGTGGCGGATATTGCTCATGCCTTTGTGCTGGCTAGCCATCGTTTGGTGGAAGCCTCTAAGCAAGAAGTAGGGACTTTTTCGCATTATGCCTTGCGTCCCGATGAAGCTCCCATCGGCATTGAAGGCATGGTAAACGCCATGTCTCGTGCATGGCAGGTGGACTTGACGGCGGACTACGGTGCGTTTCCCTTTCGAGCGAACGAAGTGCTGGTGCCTCCCGCAGGGGTGGAGCGTCTACCTGACTGGGGCTTAGGCATCCCGTTAGACGACGGTTTAGCGTCTTTGTGGTAAACTGTAAACGGCTATAATCGTCAAGAAAATAGGACAAAAAAGGATTCCACCATGCCCTTAGCACTCCAAGATCATACCATTGACGGCGTCTTATTGCTCGACGGGGTTCGCTTTCAAGACGACCGTGGCTTTTTCGCTGAACTTTACAACCAAGCCCGCATGCCTGCTGAACTCCCGCCCTTCGTGCAGGACAATGCATCCCTTTCCCTTGAAAAAGGCGTGCTACGGGGCTTACACTTTCAAAAGGCTCCCTACGCACAAGGCAAATTCGTTACGGTGTTACAAGGCTCCATTTGGGATGTGCTGGTCGATTTACGAAACGCCTCTGCTACTTTTGGTAAAGCTTATGGGGTTGAGCTTTCTGCTGAAAACAAGCGACAACTCTACATTCCTGAAGGCTTTGCGCATGGTTTTGTCACCTTAGAAGCCAATACCCTTGTGCATTATAAAACCACAGCACCTTATACGCCGTCGCATGACAGCGGGATTCGCTGGAACGACCCGACGCTTGCCATTGATTGGCACCTAGCAGGAGCGTCTCCCATTCTTTCCCCCAAAGATGAAGCCCTGCCCTTCTTTGACGCCCAAGCGACCTATTTTTAATCCCCAAACCCTTTTTAGAGGATGCCCACATGAACACTTCTTCACAACAGCAACGCATTTTAGTCACAGGCGGAGCAGGCTTTATCGGATCCGCCCTCGTGCGTTATCTCATCCAATCCACCGATGCTCACGTCTTGAATGTGGATGCCCTCACCTACGCCGCCAATCTCAATAGCTTGGCAGATGTAGCATCGTCGCCTCGTTATACGTTCAAGCAAGTGAATATCACCGATACGCCTTCTTTAAACGCCTTGTTTCAAGACTTTCAGCCCACGGCGGTCATGCACCTTGCCGCCGAAAGCCATGTGGATCGTTCCATCGACGGGCCTGCCGTCTTTTTAGATACGAACATCCTTGGCACGTTTTCGCTCTTAGAAGCCAGCCGTGCCTACTACGAAGGCTTGTCTCGTGAAGCCCAAGCCGAATTTCGCTTCTTGCATGTGTCGACCGACGAAGTCTACGGTACGCTCGGCAAAGACGATTTGTTCACCGAAGAAACGCCGTATGCCCCTAATTCGCCGTATTCGGCAAGTAAAGCCAGCTCCGACTTTTTGGTGCGGGCGTGGCATCACACCTATGGCTTGCCTGTCTTGATGACGAATTGCTCGAATAATTACGGACCGTATCACTTCCCTGAAAAACTGATCCCGCTTATCATCATCAATGCCTTGCAAGGCAAGGACTTGCCTGTGTATGGCGACGGTTCCAACGTGCGTGATTGGCTCTATGTGGAAGATCACGTCAAAGGGCTTTATACGGTGCTTCAAAAGGGCATCGTGGGCGAAAAGTATAATATCGGGGGGCATAACGAAAAAACGAACTTGGACGTGGTGCATACCTTGTGTGATACCTTAGATCAACAACGCCCTAAGTCCGACGGCACGAGTTTTCGCTCGCAGATCCGCTTTGTGACGGATCGACCAGGGCATGACTTCCGCTATGCCATTGATGCGTCGAAGATTCAGCGAGAACTGGGCTGGGTGCCTGAAGAAAGCTTTAAATCGGGCATCTCCAAAACAGTGGACTGGTATTTGAGCCGTCAAGACTGGTGGCAACCCATTTTAGATAAGACCTATAACACCCAACGTTTAGGGGTTAGATAAAGCCATCTATGGTCTCTTCGTTGTCGCTATAATCATTGAGAAGGCATAAAGGAAATCCCCATGAAAAAACGTAAAGGCATTATTCTCGCAGGTGGATCAGGGACTCGTTTGCACCCTTGTACGCTTGCGGTGTCGAAGCAACTGCTCCCCGTCTGGGACAAGCCGATGATCTACTACCCGCTTTCGATTCTCATGAGTGCAGGCATTCAAGATATTCTACTGATTAGCACGCCTCACGATTTGCCCCTCTTCAAACGCCTCTTGGGTAACGGATCGCAATATGGCATTCGTTTAGAATACGCCGAACAGCCCGAACCAAAAGGCTTGGCTCAAGCCCTCACCATTGGCGAGGCTTTTTTAGACGGGCATCCTTCTGCGATGATTTTGGGCGACAACTTGTTTTACGGCGCGACCTTGCCGACGCAACTGAAAGTCATCAATCAGCAAAGCAAAGGGGCGACCGTCTTTGCCACGCATGTGGACGACCCCCAACGCTACGGCATCGTGACGCTGGATGCTACAGGTAAAGCCACCTCGATTGAAGAAAAGCCTGAACATCCCAAGAGTTCGTGGGCGGTGACAGGCTTGTACTTCTTTGATGAAGAGGCGCCTGCGTATGCAAAAAGTCTGGCGCCTTCGGCTCGTGGCGAATTTGAAATTACCGATGTCAACCGTCTGTACTTGGAAGCAGGCACGCTGAATGTGGAAGTTTTGGGGCGGGGCTCAGCGTGGTTTGACACAGGCACGCATGCGTCTTTATTGCAGGCGTCTCAATTCGTGCAAGCCATTGAAGAGCGTACAGGCATTAAAATCGCCTGCTTAGAAGAGATTGCGTATGAGCAAGGCTTTTTGGATCTGAACGCTTTAGAAACGCAGGCGAATGCCTTGGGTAAAAGTGCCTATGGGCTTTATTTACAGCGTTATGCGAAAGAACAGGGCTTGCTCCACGTTTAGGCGTGTCTTTCATGGTATGATAAAACCGTTATACCCACTAATGATGATAGCTATATGTACGAAACGCCTTATTCCTACAATTTCAATGAACTCCTTGCCGATGTCGAGCCTTGGCAGGGGGAGGCTTCACACTTAGCCATCATCGCAGGAGAAGGCACGCTTCCCTTGCAAGCCGTCAAAGATGCCAAGCGTCAAGGCTACATCGTGCATGTGTTTGTGATTGGCGGGAATTGGGCGACGATGGCTCCCTATAAGCCCTTTTCGGATGTCGTGGAAGCCTATCACTTAGGGCAATTGCGACGTATGATGAATGTGTTTCGATCGCATCAGATTAAATATGTCTGTTTTGCTGGTAAAGTCAACAAATGGTTGCTGTTTACGCAACTGAACTTGGACAGCCTTTCCTTACGCCTACTTCAAAAGATGCCTCGTAAAAATGACGATGCCGTCATGCACTACATCATCGAAGGCTTGGCGTACTTGGGCATGGAAACCTTGCCTCAAGTGAAGTTTATGCAAGACTTGTTTCAGCCTGAAGGGATTTTAGCCGAAGGGCATCCCTTGACGGAGACGGATTGGATGGGGATTTGCTTTGGCTTTGACACCGCAAAAGCCATGGCGGCTTTAGATGTGGGTCAGACCGTTGTGGTGAACGACACCATGGTCATTGCCATTGAAGCCATTGAAGGCACCGATGAATGCTTGAAGCGAGCAGGCAAGCTTCAACGCAAGCAAGGAGGCATCGTCGCTAAAGTCGCTAAACCCTTTCAGGACGATCGCTTTGATGTGCCTGCTGTGGGCTTACGTACCTTAAAAACCATGCGAGACAACGGCTTAAACATTTTGGTGACCGAAGCAGGATCGACCTTGTTTCTAGACTCATTCGATCGCATGAAAGCCTATGCCGAATCGAATCATTTGACCTTGCTTTCCGTCACCGAAGCAGGGCTTCAGCTGTGGCGAGAGCGTTTGGCTCAACGTCAAACCAAGACAAACGCAACCCTTTCCCCTGCCTCATTAGAAGACGCGACGTGTGAAAAAGGATCGACTTATGCCTACGAATGACTTTGATACCATTGAACATTTGCTGATTTGCACAGGCGATCCGTCGGCGGCTCATCATGCAGCCGATTTGGTGAAGGCGATTTTGGCACGCTATCCGCATTTACGCATCACGGCCGTGGGTAACGATGAACTACAAGAAGCAGGTGCCACCTTACTGGCTCACCATGACGACATCGGCATGGGAGGCTGGGGTATTTCGGCAGCGTTGGCGGGTATTTGGGGGCATTGGCAGTTGGCTCAAAAAATCAGACACTTTGTGGAAGCCGAGCGAGTCGATCGTGTCCTGTTTATGGATTACAGTGGGTTTCACCTCAAATTAGCGAGCCTACTTGTTCGCTTTTGTGACTTGCGTTACTATATTCCGCCTCAATTGTGGGCAAGCCGTCCAGAACGCATGAAAAGCATTGAAGCCTTTATTACGAAGGTCTATACGATTTTTCCCTTTGAAAATGACTTGTATCAGGATGCTGGCATTCCTCATTTGTTTGTAGGGCATCCCTTAACACGCAGCCTGCCTGCACCTGTCAGCAAACATGAGTTTTGTGTGCGTCACTATTTTGAGGTCAACCATCCTATTTTAGGCTTATTCCCTGGTTCTCGAGTGGGGGAAGTCCAACGAATGTTGCCTGTCTTTGCGCAAGCCTTAGCCAAAGTACATGAAGCCTTGGACGATAAAGGGCAAAGCTTGCAAATCGTGATGGCTCAAGCCCCCAATTTATCCGATGCCTTCATCGAAAAAGCCGTGAAAAAAGCATTTAAGCCGTTTCCTCAATTAAAGCTGACGATTTTAAAGGATGCGAATCATGCCATTTTATCAGCCAGTGATGTGGTTTTGGGGGCATCTGGCACGACAAGTTTAGAAGCCGCCTTGTACGAAACGCCTATGGTGATTGCTTATAAGGTGGATTGGATTAGTGCCATGGTGGCGAAACAGATCATTATGGTGCCGTTTATTGGTTTGCCTAATCTCTTAGTCCCGTTTGAACATGCCCCGATCTTACCTGAACGCCTCCAAGGCGGATGCACCCCCACCGTACTCGCCAAAGACGTGCTAGACTTCTTGAATCCGCAGTCGCCTGCGTCGCTTAAGGCAAAAGAAGGCTTGGCGTATGTGAAGGCATCCTTAGGGGAAGGGGCATCTTTAGACGAGTTTGTGGAAGATCTCGTTTCGCTTGATTAGTAGATCTGGCTAAACAGCTCACTTTCTGATACCATTGAAACGATTAATAGGATATAAGTTCAAGCCAAAAGGATGCCCCCATGCAAGATGCCCCCTTGCCTTTGTCTGAAAAAGCCCAACAACACGTCGATGCCCTTAAAACGCATCCAGCCTTGACACGCTTGGTGTTTACAGGCTTTATGGGTTGCGGAAAATCCACTTTGGGTCGAAAACTGGCGTCTGTACTCGGCTTTCGCTTTGTGGATACGGATAATGCCATCGAACATTTTCATCACAAAAAGATCGCTCGCATCTTTCAAGAAGACGGCGAAGCGACCTTTCGCCAATACGAAAGCGACTGTTTGGCGCATTGTTTGAAGCAAGATCAGACGGTCATCGCCACAGGTGGGGGTGCCCTTGTCCGCCAAGACAATTTGGATCTGGCGTTGGACAATGCCATTGTGATCTACATTGAAGTCGATGAAAGCGATTTGCTGGATCGTGTCATGTTTTCCCCCAAAGAACGCCCGTTGATTAACGTGAAAGATCCTGATGCGGTGGTCAAGCGTCTGTATGCGGAGCGTACCCCCTTTTATGAGCAGGCTCAAGTGCATGTACAAACAGGGGGCTTGAAGCCTCAAGACGCCTTAGATGCCGTCATTGAAGGGCTTTACAATTATGTCACTTACTTTTTACCAAGCGTTTCAAAAAACGTCAGCCCAGCGGAACTTGCCTAAATGAATACCCCCCAAACCGAAGAAGCTCATTTGACATTAAAACTAGACGGCACCCCTCACGCTTATGAGATTCTCATTCAAGCAGGAGGCTTGTCGTTTTTGGGGCAAGATCTGCAAAAAGCAGGCATCAGCCCTGCACAAAAAATTATGGTGGTCTATGATAAGGGCTTGCCGAAGATTTATTTAGAGCAAGCTCGTCATGCCTTAGAACAAGAAGGCTTTAGCGTACTGGACGTGCCTGTGCCGCAAGGCGAAATCGCAAAAGACTTAAAAGTCCTTGAAGGGCTTTACGCACACGCCATGCAAGCAGGCATGACTCGAAAAGATGTCTTTCTCGCCTTAGGCGGAGGCGTCGTCGGTGATTTGACAGGCTTTCTCGCTTCTAGCTACTACCGAGGCACACGCTTTGTGCAAGTCCCCACCACCCTGCTTTCGCAAGTGGATTCATCCGTCGGAGGCAAAGTCGCTGTCAATTTTGGCGACGTTAAAAATAGCATCGGTGCCTTTAAGCAACCCGATTTGGTGAGCATCGACACCAACACCTTAAAGACGCTCCCCCCTCGAGAAATCCAAGCAGGGCTAGCGGAACTCTTTAAATACGCCTTGATTGAAGCCACGGCTTTGGATGCCCCCATCGATGAAGAAACGTCCCTATTCGCTGGTTTTGAACGCTTGGGAGCGGATTGGCGTTTAGAAGAAAACGCCTTCATCCGAAACGCCTGTGCGATTAAGGCGGCGGTCGTCATGCGAGATGAAACGGAATCCTTCCCTGCGAATGACGCTCGTGGACGGGTTTGCCTGAACTTGGGGCATACCTTTGCCCATGCCTATGAAGCGTATTATGGATACGGCAGGCTCCTACATGGGGAAGCCGTGGCCATTGGTATGCTTTGTGCGATTTTCACCAATGACGCTGTTTTAGGCGACGCTCACGTCAAACGCATCCTGATTTTAATGGAAAGCTTGCAACTCTTTCCGTATGACACGCTGAAAAGCCTTGCTGGATTGCCATCGGCTGAAGATTTACTCCCCTTTATGGCGAAAGACAAGAAAGTCATCACATCGGGTCAATTACGAGTTGTCTTACCTATTTTGCCCTTAGGAACGGTTACGGTGGGAAGCTTGCCTGCTCACGATGCCGTCGTGGGAATTGAAAAGGCTCACGCCTATTTGATGAATCATTTAGGGAATGTAACGGCATGAGTTTCATCAAGCACGTCCAAAGTAAACTCACCCATTATGCGAATTTGGTGCGTTTAGAACATACGATTTTTGCCTTGCCTTTTGCGATGACGGCTTTATTGCTGGCGAATCTTTCCACGTGCTTTCCTTCGCTAAACACGCTTTTATGGGTAATTTTGGCGATGGTCGGCGGTCGTACTTATGCCATGGGCTTGAACCGCTTGGCTGATGCCCACCTAGATGCCCTCAACCCTCGCACCGCGTCTCGAGAAATCCCCGCAGGCTTGGTGTCTCAAACAGAAGCATGGGGACTCACAATTGGGGCGTTAGCTTTGATGATTTTCGCCGTATGGCAACTGCCTTTGCTCTGCAAGCAATTGTTGCCTGTCGCTGTTTTGATATTGACGCTGTATTCGTATACCAAACGATTCACCAGCCTGTGTCACTTGGTTTTGGGACTCGCGCTTGGCTCTTCTGCCATTGGCGGATGGCTCGCTCAAACAGGAGCGTGGCAAGGCGGTTTGCCGATCTTATTTGGGGCTTCGGTGGCGTTGTGGGTCATGGGTTTTGATGTTATTTATGCCTGCCAAGACACGGACTTTGATCGTTCGCAAGGCTTGTTTAGCCTGCCTGCTCAAGTGGGGATCGAAACCGCCTTAACCCTTAGCCGTTGGATGCACGTCGGATCTATGCTTTTTTTGCTGATTTTTGCGTGGCAATACAGTCATTCGGCGTATGGTTTTGTGGGTTGGGGTTTTTGTTTCGCCACGGTGCTGATGGGTATACTACTTATTCGTGAGCATCGCTTGGTTAAAGCGGATGACTTAAGTCGTGTAAATCAAGCCTTTTTTACCTTGAACGGTCAGATTAGTCTAGGCTTTTTTGCTTTCGTTTTAGGGGAACGTGTGCTAAACTTCTTCCTAATAAGTCAAGGTTTAAAAACGCCATGAATTTACCGTCTGACATTGTTGAAACGCCCGAAGAAAATGTCGTCTTGTTCCCCCAAACACGACGCTTCTTGGCTTGGTGCTTAGAACCACTTCGTAGTATCCTTGAAACCATTGGTTTTGCCACCATCGACGGCAAGCGGATGCTTCACTTCATGGGCGTTGGGCATTGGGGCATGCGTCACATCTTCGATCGCCTCGCCTTTGTGGGACTCGACACCATGCCCATGGCGTTATTACTCACAGGCACGCTCGGTTCCGTGCTTTCCATGCAAGTCGCCCCTGATATGGCAGATCAAGGCGGATCCGCCTTTGTAGGAGGACTCGTGGCGGTGGCGATGGTGCGTGAACTCGGCCCTGTCATGACGGGTTTTGCGGTGATTGCCATGGCAGGTTCTGCCTTCGCCGCTGAAATCACGGTGATGAAAAGTAATAACCAGCTCGATGCCCTAAAAGTCTTACACGTGGATGTCGTAAGGTACCTGATGATTCCTCGTGTACTCGCCACCATGATCGCCCTACCGTTTTTAACGCTCATTGGCACGACGCTTGGCATTCTAGGGGGGATGTATACCGCTCATATGATTGCAGGCATTCCTTTTACGGCGTATTTGGATTCCGTGCGTACCTTTATTGAAATGCGAGACATTGGCGTGATGTTTATTAAGTCGCTGGTGTTTGCAGGTATGATTGGTTTATTGTGTTGTAGCGTGGGCTTCACTTCAAGCCGTGCGAGCAATGAATCCGCCAAATCGGTTACCAAAGCCGTCGTGTGGAGCTTTATCACCATGGCATTGTTGGATTATCTCATCACAACACTATTCTATTAGAAATGATCTGTAACAATTTAAGAAAAGCCTCTTCACACCCCTGTTTTTAAGGTATAATAAGCCTGTCGACTCGATGCAATCCAAACACTCAAAAGGACAACCCCCTCCCATGATGGCAAAAAATAGTACCCCTGTTGAAGCCGCCGTTGATTTAAGCGGTGCCGATTACGAAGCACGCAAGCAAGCCTTGGCGTTTACCTTAGACAAAATCGAAAAAGATTTCGGTAAAGGCTCTATTATGCGATTGGGCGAGCGTCCCAACGTGAACATTGACGTCATCCCCACAGGAGCCTTGTCGCTAGACTTGGCACTTGGGGTGGGCGGTATCCCTCGTGGTCGCATCGTGGAAATCTACGGGCCTGAATCCAGCGGGAAAACCACGTTGACCTTGAACTTAATCGCGCAAGCCCAAAAAAAAGGAGGCATTGCCGCCTTTGTGGATGCTGAGCATGCCTTAGATCCCGTTTACGCTAGAAAATTAGGCGTCAATATCGATGAATTGCTTATCTCTCAACCCGATACAGGCGAGCAAGCCCTTGAAATCACGGAACAATTGGTGCGCTCAGGTGCGATTGATGTGGTCGTGGTCGATTCGGTGGCGGCACTTGTGCCGAAAGCAGAAATTGAAGGCGATATGGGCGATGCTCACATGGGTTTACAAGCCCGTTTGATGTCTCAAGCCTTGCGTAAATTGACCGCCGTTGTCGGCAAAACACGCACCACGGTTATATTCATTAACCAGTTGCGACAAAAAATTGGCGTTTACATGGGCAATCCTGAAACGACTACAGGCGGTAATGCCCTGAAGTTTTACTGTTCCTTGCGTATGGATATTCGTCGTATTGAAATCTTAAAAAAAGACGGCGTGGAATACGGCAACCGTGTCAAATGTAAGATCGTCAAAAACAAGGTGGCTCCTCCGTTTCGTATCGCTGAATTTGATATTTTGTACGGCAAAGGCATTAGTGTCGAAGGTTCCGTGATTGATGTTGCCACAGAAATGGGCATCGTCAAAAAATCAGGCACCTGGTTCAGTTACGGCGAAACCCGTTTAGGGCAAGGTCGTGAAAAGGCTCGGGATTTCATTATTGAAAACCCTGACATGATGGCAGAAATCGATCAAAAGGTGCGTGAGCGTATTCAAGCCGATCGTAACGCCCTAGATGCTGTTGATGTCATCGGTGCATCTGTAAACGATGCTGAAATTCCTGAAGCTGATTTGTTGCCATTAGGCTAGCTTTATGGATGCCTCTGCTTCAAAAGCGATTGTAGAAAATCTACAAACGTTACTGCTGAATGAGTCCGAAGATCTGTATACACGTCTCAATCAAGCCCGAAACTGGTTCAATACCAACGTTTCGGGCTTTGAGATTTATTTAGAAGATGAGTGGGACGTTTACGAAGAAGGTCAAACATGGTTTGATTATAATGTGCGAAGCCTTCAAAGCAAAGATGAGTTGCCTCCTCTCGCCAGCGACGTCTATTTAAATCATCGAGACCCTAATGGCGTTTGGCATTTAGGAGATTATCAATCGTCTCACTTACGTCTGCAAGATTGGGGGCGCATCCAGCACTTTTTAGAAACCCACTGTGACCCTGTAAATTAAACCCCTAGCGATTTGTAAGGTTTGCTTATACACGCCCTTTCTTGCCTTTTCGCCCCAGCTTGTCTACAATAGAGTAACGTCGTTATAAGGATGCCCCCTCTATGTCTTACCTCATCATGTTGTTTCTCATCAGCCTCTTGGTCATCCTGCACGAAGTCGGGCATATGGTCGTGGCACAACGATGCGGCGTCAAAGTCGAACGCTTTGGCTTAGGACTTCCCTTCGGCCCCACCTTATTTGAAAAAGAATGGAAGGGCATCAAGTGGTGCTTGCATATTCTGCCCCTCGGCGGATACGTCAGCTTCCCTGACGACAATGAAGACAGCGATGTTCCCCCCGACTCGCCTCAGCGTTTTGAAAATCAGCCCTTGCTCAATCAAGCCGCCATTGCCATGGCAGGCATTACCGTCAATGCGGTGATTGCGGTTGTGTTGATGTTTGCCGTACTCGGCGTATGGGGAGCCATTCAATCACAGCTACAAATTACAGGCTTTGCCCCTGTTTTGATTGAAAAAGAAGCGGTAAAGAACCCTAGCACATTGGGACGCTTAGCCTTTTACGATCACGGCAAACGCCTTTACCTAGACGCAACCACGCCAATTGAAACGGCCGTTTTATTCCGAGGCTTTCTCGCTCACAATATCGACCAACAACTTGATGTCGCTCCTGTCAGCAATCCCAAGCGTGTCTTATTCACCTATGAAACCTCGCCTGCTCAAGCCGTGGGTTTACAAGTCGGGGATGTTTTATTGGAGGCGAGTTCTTCAAAAGGGATTAACTCCAGCTTAGAAGGCTTTTATAGTGAGCCTACCCAAGCCTTACCTGCGTTTTTAGCACAGTGCCAAACAGGCGATGCCCTTACCTTTGACGTGGCTGAAGGGGATTTGACAGACACGCCCAAGTTGGAAAAAACAGCGACTCGCCAAGTCACGTTCCCCTTAAGTGATTCTCGTAAACTAGGCATTTATCTAGGTATGGTGCAAGAAAAGGTGCCTGTGGGTCTAGGAACGAATTTGCGTTTAACAGCGTCTGTTTTAACGAACATGGTGGTGCAAAACTTTGTCGGATTGGGCAAGCTTTTCACGGGTCAAATTTCGCCTGATATGCTCGACGGGCCTGTGGGCGTCGTTCGCTTTGGTGGGGAACTCATTGAAAAAACGGGGATTCAGAGCGGGCTATGGCTGACTGCCGTGATTTCAATCATTTTGGCGGTGATGAACCTACTACCCTTCCCTCCCTTAGACGGCAGTTACTTGGTGTATATTGGCTATGAAGCCCTCTTCAAGCGTTCCTTTCCGCCGACCTTCCGCCATTGGATGAACCTCTCAGGGTTTATCGTACTTATGGGGATGATGATCTTTGTCTTGGGCAACGATATTCTAAAGCTTTTTAGATAAGATAGTGTTTTAAAAAATCAACCATACAGTGTCTCTTCGTTGTCGCTCGGGTTCTCGATGTGCTTATGTACGTCTTTGTACACTTCACACCTCTGCGAGTCTAGGCTCCTAGAATAGCCTACTGTCTGCTTAATTTTTAAAACACTATACCTAAACGATATTTGAGTTTCGATTACTTAATCGTTTCAGCCGTGGCAAAATCTAAAAGAGCATCTAAATCAGCAGTGTCTTGTTGCTTGGCTTTTTCAATGGGAGGCAACCCCTTTTGACGTAAGATTTCATCCGTGCCGTAATAGTCAATCACATAATCAATAAATAAAATGCCGTTCAGGTGATCCATTTCATGTTGAATAGCCCTGCAAAGCAAGGGGTCATCCTTCACGTTGACGGTCATTTCTTGCTGGCGACCCTTTAAATCTTGGTAGCGAATGGTGAGTTCCGCATGACGCTTAACATCCACAAAGACTTCAGGGAAGCTTAGGCATCCTTCGTGGCTCTTACAAGCCCCTTTGCTTTTGACGATTTTAGGGTTGATAAAGACCATTGCAGGGTATTTTTTTGTTTCGTTGGAGCAATCCAACACAAAAATAGAGAGGCTTTCCCCCACTTGAGGTGCCGCTAGTCCACAACCGTTATTGGCGTACATGGTTTCCATCATGTCAAAGACGAGCTTCTGAATCTTAGCCGAAACCTTCAACACTCGTTTGGCAGGAGTTCTTAAGACGGGGTGTCCGTATTTGACGACGTTGAGCTTGCTCATGGGGGCATCCTTTATTTTTTATCTTTAGATAATTGTATTATAAACAAAAAAGCTCTTACATACTCAAAATGTAAAAGCTTTTTAAGATTTGATAGCCGTCTTTAGAGTTTTCTCTAGGGCTGACTATTAACGTAGGTTTTGTGTCACCGTCGCTCCATGATCGCTCATCGCAGATTCAGAAATCAGCAAACCACTTTGACCAAAAATCCCCAAACCGAGCGTAAAAATCAGACAAATCACGGTGGCAAGCGTTAACGTTTTACTTAGGTTCCAAGTGCTGTCTTTTCCTTCGCCAATCAAGCGTTTAACTTGCTCAGAAGGCTCACCAATCACCATCACTTTAATGATGTTCAGGTAGTAGTAAAGTGAAACGGTACTGGCAAGCAATGCAATAATAATCACACCCAAATTGCCAAGATCGCTCAAGACCACGGATTGAAATAAGAAGAACTTGGCGAAAAATCCTGCGGTAATTGGAATGCCAGCCAGTCCCAATAAGAAGATGCTAAAGGCAAACACAAACCAAGGCTTTGCCTTGATTAACCCAGAATAGGCACTAATCTCTTCAGACGCTAACAACTCATCGCCAATCATCGCACTGGCAAAGGCGCCTGTATTCATAAACACATACGTGGCTAAGTAAAAGAGCAAAGCCCCTAGGCTGTTTTGCGTGAGTGCGGCGAGTCCGACGAGCATATAGCCTGCGTGAGCAATCGTCGAATAACCGAGCAAGCGTTTGATGATCGTTTGCTTTAAGGCGGCGACGTTACCGACAATCATGGACAGAACGGCTAAAAGACCGATCAATAAAGCGACGTTCTCGTTCCCTAGCCCTGCAAAAGGCGTCAATAAACGAATGGCAAAGACGAAAGCCGCCAATTTTGAGATGACCGACAGAAAAGCGGTAATCGGCGTAGGAGAACCTTCGTACACGTCAGGCGTCCACGTGTGAAAGGGAGCAGCTGAAACTTTAAAGCCAATGCCTGCTAGAATCATGACGATCGCAAGAGATGCCCACGCCCCCAAATCACTGGCTTGACTCAAGGCTTGAGGCAAGACGGCAAAACTTGTGGAACCGCCAGCTAATCCGTAAATCAAGGCCAACCCAAAAAGCAAGACGGCTGAACTACATCCGCCATAGACCAAATACTTGAGAGAGGCTTCAGTGCTTTTGAGGTTATTTCTTAAGTAGCCTGTTAAAATATAAGAGCTAATACCCAAGGTTTCCAGTGCCACAAATGCCATAATCATGTCATTTGCTCCACAAAGAAGCAAGGCACCTAAAAAGGCAGTGAGCAGTAACGTATAAAATTCGCCTGTTTGAGACGGCAAACGAGTTTCCACATAACGCTTGCTTAAGTGTAAAATCAGAATGAAGCCCAGCGTCAAAATAAAGCGAGAAACCACAGAAAGTAAATCGGCTTCAAACATGCCAAACATCACGCTTTGAGAAGCACTGGCTTGACCCGTGTAAAACAACTGGTAGTGCATGACAATAGAAACCAAAGCAACGACACTACCTAATAAGGCGATGCCCCAGCTCTTGGCTTGATCCACCTGCGTTTTCGCTAGCGACAAGGCAAAGGTCATCAATAAGGTCAAGCTAATCACCAGTTCTGGTGCCAAAAAAGCAAGGTTTTGATTATAAATAAACTGACCAAAATCGGTTTGAATCAATGTATTGGAAATGGCTTCAAGCATCATGATGGAATCCTTTGTATACTATTTTCCTCTGAGGATTACTCTCCAGCCAAGGGGACGTTTTGCGAAACGCCACTTTGAGGGTTGTAACCTTGTAACTGCTGTAATAATGCTTGATCTCGTTGAGTCAAGACCTGTTCAAAACGTTTGCCAATGGCTTGCGTACTGCTTTCAAATTGACTCGTCAATAACTGAGGCTTAAAGCCTAGTACAATGACTAAAACCGCCAGTGTGCCTAGTACCCAAACTTCATTAAGCTTGGCATCTTCAAGCTTTTGACAGGCGTCGGAAACGGCTCCGAAAAAGATGCGTTTTACCAACCATAATGAATAAGCCGCACCCAGCACGATTCCTAAGGTGGAAAGGCCTGTAATCCACTGAATGTTGATGGGAAGGGTTACAAAACCAAGGGGGATGGCTCTGAAACTTTGTGAGATGAACGCACCATATAATGCGAGTGTTTCACCTGCAAAACTAATGAGAAGCGGAAGCCCTAAGCTGGCTAAAGACATCAATAAGAAGGTATAAAAGATGAACGGTGCTTTTTGAGCGACGCCGCCATGTAAGGCAATGTCTCGGCTATGGGTTTGACGATACAAGGTTCCGACCCCTAAGAATAAGGCCGCACTCACCAAACCGTGAGACACCATAATAAAGACCGCAGCCATTGTACCGACTTGGTTCATGGCAACGAGTGCCAGTAAGATGAATCCCATGTGGCTGACCGATGAATAGGCAATGAGCTTTTTCATATCGGTTTGAACCAGTGCGATACTACCCGTATAAACAATGTTAATAAAGGCTAAAACGCCGATATAAGGGGCTAAGGCTTGAGCCGCTACAGGGAACCAGTCGAATCCAAACCGCAATAAACCGTAAGCACCCATTTTAAGCAAGATTCCAGCGAGTAGCATGGAAATAGGCGTTGGGGCTTCAACGTGAGCATCAGGCAACCACGTATGAAGGGGGACAATCGGCAATTTGACGGCAAAAGCGATAAAGAATCCCACAAATAAAAGCAGTTGGAATACAGGGGGGATGTATCCTGATTGAGCCAAGGCTCCCAATTGCGTAAAGCTAAAGAGCGTTTCAGTCGGCAAGTGATAGCTTTGGCTGAAATACGCCAAACCAATGATGCTTGCGAGTAAAAAGACCGATCCAAACAACGTATAAAGCACGAACTTCATGGCGGCATATTCACGACGAGGCCCGCCCCATGTGCTAATCAACAAGTACATCGGAATCAGTTCGAGTTCAAAGAATAGGAAGAACAAGAACAAATCACGAGACAAAAACACACCCAAGACTGAACCAATCAGTACAAAAAGCAAGCTGTAATACAGTGGCAAGCGTTTTTCAATCGTCGAAAAACTGGCTCCAGTGGCTAAGACCATCAACAAGCTGGTTAAAACGGCAAGCGTGGTTGAAATGCCGTCTGTCCCAAGCGAGAAATTAATCCCTAAAGCAGGCAACCAAGACAAGTTAAATGCCGCCGTTTGTGCCTCAGGCGAAATGGCGAGTAGTCCTGTCAGGAGGAGCAATACAACGGATGCGCCTAGAGCAATACGATGAAGTCCTTTATGCGTCGACGCATCTTCTGCTTTTGAGAGGAAGGGAAAGATCCCTGCCACTAAAAAGGGAAAGCCAACAATAAGAGGGAGTAAATTGTTCATGTCTTGGGATTCCTAGCCTTTAAACATCCACTGATACAGGAGCCACACACCCACCACGCCAAATCCAATGGTGGCGACGTAGGTTTGAAGGCGTCCGCTGTTGAGTCGGGTAACAAGCTTGCCTAAGAGCAAGGTCACGGTACCGACTAAGTTCACTAAACCGTCGATGACGTACTTGTCAAAACCTGCATTGAGTTGCGATTGAAGCAATACGCCCCCTTCCACAATGCCGTCGTAAATATCATCCATATAAAACTTGTTTTGAGACAAGTTGTATAAAGGAGCCAATACTGTTTTTACGCCGTCGGTCTTAAAGACCTTGAAGTAGTAAAACGCACTTGAAAGACCGACACCCACTAAAGCTACCAACTGTGATATATTCCCCACTTGGTTAAACATGGCATCTAATAAGCTATGCGGATGATGTTCGGGAGCGTTTTGCAAGCTATACGTGATGTAATCACCAAAAGCGGGGAGTCCCACAAAGCCTGACAAGACCAATCCAATAAAGATCGAGGGGACGGCTAAAATCTGCAAAGGCAGTGTCATCACTTTGTCTTCATGGTGGACATGGGCTTTACCACGATAATCACCCATAAAGGTCATAAAGAAGGTGCGGAACATGTAGAAGGCGGTTAATCCAGCCGTTGCCGTTAGAATCACGTAAACCGCTGTATTTTCATGCAAAGCAGCGGCGAGAATCTCGTCCTTACTCCAGAAACCACTCGTCCAAAACAAGCCTGAAATGGCAATCGTACCAATCAAGTAAGTCAACCCTGTAATGGGAAGCTTCTTGAATAAGCCTCCCATTTGACGCATGTCTTGCTCGTCTTCACAGGCGTGAATCACACTGCCTGAGCAGAGAAAGAGCATCGCTTTGAAGAAAGCGTGCGTAAAGAGGTGGAACAATCCTGCGGTGTATGCCCCAAGTCCCATTGCGGCGACCATAAAGCCGAGTTGAGACATCGTGGAATACGCCAACGCTTTTTTAATATCGGTTTGAGACACGGCAATGATCGCACCGACCACAGCCGTGATGACGCCCGTCCATGTGATAAAAGGCATTGCCATATCTGGAGAAATACTAATAATGGGGAAGACGCGTGCAATCAAGTAAACCCCAGCGGCAACCATGGTCGCAGCGTGAATCAAAGCGGAAATAGGCGTAGGACCTTCCATGGCATCGGGCAACCATGTGTGCAAGGGGAATTGAGCGGATTTCGCCATAGGCCCAGCGAAAATAAGTATCGCAATCGTTCCTAGCAACCAAGGCGGTAACGTTTGACTCATAAAGCCTGCTAATGATTCAAATCCCTGAAAGGACAATAAAGCTTGTTCAGGATGCAATCCCACATAGCCTTGCCACCAGCTTAAACTAAAGAAGAGCAAGAATAAAATGCCGATTAAGAAGCCAAAGTCTCCGACACGGTTGACCAAGAAAGCTTTTAGAGAAGCTGCTGCTGCTGCTGGCTTGTGGAACCAGAAACCAATCAATAGGTAACTGGAAACACCCACCAATTCCCAAAACATATACATTTGAGGCAAGTTCGTGGCAAGCACTAAACCGAGCATACTAAAATTGAATAAGGCTAAGTAGCCGAAAAACTTGGCATATCCCTTGTCATGACGCATGTAACCGTGCGTGTAGTATTGAATTAAAAGGCTCACAAAGGTGACGACCGTCAACATGAGGACACTATTGGCATCCAATAATGTACCGATTTTAAGTTCTAGGTTGCCCGCAGAAAGCCATGTCCAGTTGCGTTCAATCGCAACAACCGCTTCATGTGGCTGAGCAAAAAGCCATTGAATGGCTGAAATGGCATGGAGCAATCCCAAGCCTGTTGCCGTCATGGTTAAAATGGGAGCAAAAATCTGAGGCAATAAAGCGGTTTTTTCGCCTGTTTGTGGGTCATTGACTTGAATGGCTCGACCAATACTAATGCTTAAAAATGCAAGAAGGGGGTAAAGTGGGACAAGCCACAGGTTGTTTAAAAAAAAGTCTGAAAACCAATTCATGGCGAGGGGCTACTCCTTAATACATCTGTTTAATTCTGGAATATCGTGACAATCGTTGCATCAATTACCACTTTAAACGACTAAAATCTTCAACATCAACGCTCGCTGTATTTTTGAACAAGGCGAGAACAATGGCGAGTCCTACGGCGGCTTCGGCAGCAGAAATCGTCAAAATAAAGATGGCAAATACTTGCCCTGATAAATCACTCGGATTCACATGATTGTTGATGGCAACAAACACCAAATTGACGGCATTGAGCATCAATTCAACACACATCAGCGTGCGAATCAAGTGGCGTGAACTAACGACACCAGCAAAGCCTAATCCAAATAAAATCGTGGCAACACCTAAGTAATGGTGAACGGTAAGCCCTGCTATAGCAGCGACTTCAGCGACTTCGGCACTCATCATCATAGTGAACATTCCTTTTTAAGCTCTTCGGTAGCAGGGGTTTCTTCTTCGGCGACTTCGGCATCGACAAAGCCGACATCCTTACGCCATTCAGCCGAAAGCGTCGGCTTTAAACGACCTTCTTGAATAGAAAACGTCAAACCTGGCTCTTGAGACGTAAACGTTTTTTTGGAAAGCATAATCGCCCCAATCATCGCCCCTAACAGCAAGATAGACGCCACTTCAAAGGGAAGGACATACTTGCTAAATAATAATTGACCAATCGCAAGGGTACTGCCTTGCTCATGCAATTCTCTAATCCATTGAGCAGAAGCGGGGAATTGCTTGATATTAAAGCCCATAACGCTTGTGAAAATAAGGGCGAATAGAGCAACGGAGCTGATACTGGCAATCAGTAAGCGTCCGAGTTTACCTGCTCGTGCTTTTAAAGGCGTGTCGCCTGTAAACATAATGCCAAACAACATGACAATGGTAAGTCCTACGCCATAGACCAGAACTTGAGCGGTAGCCAAGAAATCGGCGTTATTCAATAGGAAAAAAGCGGCGATCGAAAAGAATACCACAATCAGGCTCAACGCACTGTAAAGCACACTTGGAGCCAATACAACGCCCAAGGCTGCTCCTATGGCAACGGTTGCAAAAATCCAAAACAAGGTAGATTCAAACAATTTATCAGCTCCAATCTAAACAAGGCTAACAGGGGACGAAACGTCCTATAATACGGTGGGCGCATAGCCACGTTTGGCACGCCATTCATCAGATTCTTGACCACTAAGGGTGAGATCTTTTTTGTCAAGCACCAAGGCTTCACGGCTGTAATCCGCCAACTCAAAGTCGCTTAACATTTTAATGCAATCCACAGGGCAGACTTCGGTACAGTTTCCGCAGAATATGCAACGTCCCATGTCGATTGTAAAACGTGTAACGACAGGCTTTTTATCGTCGTCACGGTGCATGTCAATTTGAATGAGATCATCACACGGGCAGACCCTTGCACAGGCTTGACACCCGATACATAAGTCGGTATCGTCAGATTTCGACAACAGGCTTAAGCGTCCGTGAAAGCGATCGCTTAATTCAGGCATGACTTCAGGATATTCTAGCGTGACGGCTTCTCTTGGGTGATGCTTAAGTACGGTTGCAAAACCTTGAGCAATCGCCTTAATACCTTCTAAAACGACATTGCCTTCGGCATGTTCAATCGCATTGAGGGGATGTTGAGCATCGTGTGAATGATTCGACATAGCAAGACAAATCCTTTTGACTAAGCGTGATAACGAGCAGCCACTTGGGCTTTAAATTGACGATCGATGAAGTGACAGAAGCCACCGACACCACCAATACCGACGAGTGCTGCAAGGGCGAGATAGATCCAACTACCTGCGAAACCGTCCGCCAAAAAACTAAGGCTAAACTGCTTGGCAAAACCGAGCATGAAGAGGTTAATCAGGGAAAGGGGAATGAGGAACTTCCAGCAGAAGCCCATGAGCTGATCAGGCTTTAAACGAGGGAGCGTGCCTCTTAAAAGCATTGCGATATAGATGAAAATGTAGGTTTTGCTGAGCATCCAGAAGATTTGCTCACCGTTGACGAGCAAAGGCTTAATGGCAGGGAGCTTCACGGCTTGGATGATCGCATCCGCAACGCCGTAGTTCTGCATGAAGGTGCCACCAAAAGGCGAGGTGTATCCGCCAAAGAACAACGCCACGGTTAAAGCCGACAAGACAAACAAACCTGCGTATTCTGCCAAGAAGAAGGTCGCAAACTTCATACCCGAGTATTCGGTGTTATAACCACTAACCAGTTCGCTTTCCGCTTCAGGTAAATCGAACGGCACACGGTTGACTTCGGCAATTGAAGCCACATAGAATAATAAGAAGCTTAATGGTGTAAGCATGATGCCGTACCAGTGAAGGACTCCTCCGCTTTGGGCTTCGATAATAGTCTTCAAGTTACCGCTACCCGTGAATAAAACGACGCCAATCACGGATAAAATCAAGGGGACTTCATAGCTAATGGCTTGAGCCGCACTACGCATACCGCCTAAGAGTGAGTATTTATTGTTCGATGCCCAACCTGCAAGCACGAGTCCGATTACTGAAATCGACGACAAGGCAAACAAAACCAATAAACCCAAAGGCAAGCTTACCCCAATGAGGCTTTCGCTAAAGGGCACAATCGCATACAAGGCAAACACAGGAAACAAGAAAACCGCAGGAGCCAAGGTGAACAAAAACTTGTCCATCACAGGGGTCATAATATCTTCTTTAGTCAGAAGCTTAACGCCATCGGCGATGGTTTGAAACATTCCGCCAGGCCCGACTCGGTTTGGGCCTTTACGTTGCGTAAACCAAGAAAGGACTTTGCGCTCCATTAAAACCATGACCACCGCAGCAGCCTGCCCCATAACGGCGACCATACCAAACAACACCACGCCCGTTAAGAAAATAGGCACAATATCAGGCAATTGATGCCACAATTCAATAGCTTTCATCAAGTGAAAGCTTGGGTCTAGGAGTTGTGCAAGTGTGGGGATTTCAAAGCTGGCAGTCGCGTTCATAGGATTGCATCTCTTTCTTTGGGCAAACAGGGCTTATCTGTCTACTTCAGGCATAATAACGTCGAGGCTACCAAAAATAGCCATTAAATCGGAATACATATGACCCTTCATCAATTCTGGAAGAGCGGACAAATTGCTGAAAGACGCCCCTCGCCACTTGATGCGATACGCCTTAGGCGTGCCGTCGGTAATAATGTAGCAACCCAAAACCCCACGAGGCGATTCCACAAAGTTGGACGCTTCACCCGCAGGCGGCTTATAGGTCAACAAGTTAATTTTCTTGCCCATGGTATCCCAATCCTTGTCCCAATGAGGCACCACAATTTCAGGATTTTTCTTGGCTTCTTTGGTTTTTGCTTCGACGTCTTTTTTTAGAATAGCTAAAGCACCGCCGTCTCCACCAGGGATTTTCTCAATACATTGCTTAATAATTTTAATGGATTCACGCATTTCTTGCACACGCACCAAGTAACGAGCATAGGTATCCGCACCTGTATGCGTGGGGACATCGAAATCAAGCTCGTTATAAACCGAATAAGGGTTCGTTTTACGCAAGTCTAAGGCTTCACCTGTGGCACGCAAGGCAGGGCCTGTCACGCCATACTTAAGGCAGAACTCTTTGCTCATGATGCCGTGACCCTTGGTACGATCCATGACGATGGGGTTTTTGGTCGCCACCGCTTCGTATTCATCCAAACGATCGGGGAAGTGATTACAGAAGGCACGCACTTCTTCCAGCCAGCCAGCAGGAATGTCATTGTTGACGCCTCCAAAGCGGAAGTAGTTGTACATCATTCTCGCCCCAGTGAGGTTTTCAAAAATCGTGAAGACTTCTTCACGGTCTCTAAAACACCAGAAGAAAGGCGTAGACGCTCCTAAATCCAGCAAGAACGTACCAAACCACAACAAGTGAGACGTAATACGGTTTAATTCAAGACAAATCACACGGATATATTCTACACGCTTAGGAACGGGTATATCAGCAATTTGCTCGATGCAATTGACAAAAACCAAGTGATCGTAAAACGAAGAAAGATATTCCACACGGTCAATCGTCGGCTGATATTGAAACAAGGAACGACTTTCGCCCATTTTTTCTTTGGAGCGATGCAAATAACCAATCACAGGCTCCATTTCTTTAACGACTTCACCATTCAGCGTGGTAACCAAACGCAAAACGCCGTGTGTTGAAGGGTGCTGAGGTCCGATATTCACCACCAAATCATTGGTGTCAAACCCTGTTTCTATAGAAACACCAGGTAAGTTGCTTTGCAATTCAGGATTCAATTCTTTAACAGACATCATAGTAGTTTCCAAAACGTTTAACGAATAACGAGACTAGCGACGGTTCCACACCAATCGAGGGTCTTCTTCTTTGTAATCTTTACGCAAAGGGTGACCCAACCAATAGGTCGGCATTAAAATGCGACGCAAATCAGGATGCCCCTCATAGTGAATACCCATTAAATCATAGGCTTCACGCTCATGCCAATCAACCGCAGGCCAAACAGGGTAAAGGCTTGGAGATGTATCGTTCGCATCAGCGACGATTTTAATAATCAATGAATGGTAATGTACGGTGGAATAGAGGTGATACACGCTTTCACGATGCGTCTTCCAGTCAATTCCCGTTACCAAAAGAAGCATATCAAGCTTTGAGCTAGCATCGCCCTTAAGCAACTCGCCCGCCTTAAGGATGGTTTCAGCAGTTAAGCGAATGATTTCGGTGCCTTTGGCATCATTGCCGAGATGTTCAACGGAAATGCCTTTAGATTCTAGCAACGCACCAAAAAATCCAGCAGGAATAGCAGGCGTTGTTTCAATCACTTCAGTATCAGGAGCCTGTTCAGGCGTTTTATTTTCTTCGTTCATGACGGTGCTTTATATTGCCTCTTACTAATCCTAATTCGCCACGTTCAAGCATTTCTTCGACATTGTATCCATCTTTTTGGATGCCCCAATGCAAGAAGTCCGCTTCCGTAGCTCCTTCTAACGGCACTAAACAATCGTCTTCATCTAAACGCACACGAGCAATATGCTGTGCGGTACGCTTACGACGTTCAGCTAAAGTTTCTTTACGCATTTTCTTTTGCAATTGGATCAACGCATCCAACAGAGCTTCAGGACGGGGCGGACACCCTGGGACATAAACATCAACAGGAATCACTCGATCCACACCACGCACGACTGAATAGGAGTCGTTTTCATACATCCCGCCCGTAACCGTGCAGGCCCCCATGGCGATGACGTATTTAGGCTCAGCCATTTGCTCATATAAACGCAATAAAGCAGGGGCCATTTTATATGTAATAGTGCCTGCGGTAATCATTAAATCGGATTGTCTCGGAGTGGCTCGAAAGGCTTCTGAACCAAAGCGAGCAATATCAAATTTTGGAGCAGATGCCGACATCATCTCGATCCCACAGCAGGAGGTTGCAAAGGTCATCGGCCAAACAGAGTTACTTCTTGCCCAGTTGTAGACGGCATCGACCGTTGTGACGATAATTCCGCTACTTTCTAGCATATCTTGCCACGCATCAGAAACGAGGTTTACTGCCATCTTAAGGCTCCTTTTCGCCACGCATACACAATACCGAGTGCCAAAATGCCGACGAAAATCAGCATTTCCACCAACGCAAAGACGCCCACTTTCTCGTACGCCACTGCCCAAGGAAACAAGAAAATCGTTTCAATGTCAAATAAGATAAAGAGCAAGGCATAGAGATAAAACTTCACATCAAAGCGAATACGTGCTTCGCCATAAGGCTTCATGCCTGATTCGTAGGTTTCATGCTTATAAGCAGTGGGATGCTTAATTTGAACCAACTGCGAAATAGCAAAAAGCAAAAAAGGAAACAATCCGCAAAAGAGCAGAAGGACAAAAAATACGGGGTATCCAGTTAGGTGCATTGGGCGTATTCTCTTTTCTCAACACCTTATTATTTATTAATAAGGCATCACAACAATCTTATATATTTATTAAACGCTAAATATTAAAAATGGTCAAACACTAAAAGCGATTTAAATAAGGGAGATATTCCATTTTTTAGGTATCTCGCCCGTTTTTCTGCCAAAATAAGGGGGAGGTCCCCTCTAAAGACGAGGTCATTAAAGGTCATGCGTTTGGATGATTTTCGCCCCCTACACTTGCAGTTTGTTCTCTATATGAGTGTTCTCTATATAAGCATGCCTTTTTTGCCTGCCTTTGCGCTGAGTCTGCAAGGAGTGGACGACTTGCCCTTGACGCATTTCCCTACTGCCGATGCTCGTTTGAATGAACTTCTTAAAGAAGGCGATGCGCTTCGATCCGAAAGCATTTTAAATGCCATTATTGAGCGTGAACCTTCCAATTGGCGAGCCTTGGTCAACTTGGCATATTTACAGCAAAAGCAATGGCAATACCCTACGGCGAAAGTCTTGTTGATGCGTGCCAAAAGTATTGTGCCACAAGAACCCACCGTAATAGGTGAGCTAGGGTATCTCTATTTGAAATGGGCAAGCCAAACCGACCTAAAACCTGCCCCCCCAGCCGATGCCTTAAGCCAAGCCGAACGCCTTTTAAAACAAGCCTTAATGATGCGCCCGAATGATGCGATGATCCCCCTCTATTATGCGGAATTGTGCTTGTTTAAGGACAAAAACTCACCTGAAGCCAAGACCTATGTCAAACAAGCTTTAGCGATGCACCCAACGCATCAACCTACTTTATTACTGGCGTCTCAACTCTATCAAGAAATGGGGTTAAGGTCTCAAGCCAAGCAAGCCTTACTTATGGCGTATGATTTAGGGAGTAAAAATCCAGCCGTGCTAGATGCCATGTCTCGTATGCTGGCGAAACTGGAACGTCCTGAAGATGCCATTCATTATGCCAATGAAGCAACCTTGTATGATGTTGCCGAATCGCCTGAACGCCTGCGTTTAAAAGCAGAGCAGTATGAAAAATTGGCGGATCCGCAAAAGGCATTAAAGGAATATCAAGCCCTTGCCCCCTATTTTCCTAAGTCTCCTGAATTAAGTCTGAAAAAAGCCCGTTTGACGGAGCAGGTGTCGGGAACTGAAAAGGCATACCCTGCCTTTCAAGACGCGATGCGTTTGAATCCTGATTTAATTTCCAACGACAAAGCAGAAGCCAAAGCCTTGATCATTAAGGAATCGTTGGATGCGGCTAAAACTCCCTTGCAATCGGTCTTACGCCTCACGCCTGAAGATCCTCAATTGTTGAGCTGGTTAAGCATTCTATATTACCGCAAGTTATTACTTGGACAAGCGGTGGATAAAGACGAATTGACTTCCGTGCAACGCCTGTTGAAACGCTCGCAAGGCACGACGCTAAAAATGAACTTGCCCCAAGGCACGAACGCCTTGAGCGTCCAGCCTTTACCTGAACAACGGACGCTGGAAGCCTTACGTTTAAAGCTAGTCGCTCAAAACGGCGTCTTAGAAGAAGAAGATCTCAAGCAGTTAAGTCATCTCAAAAGTTTTGGAGCAACCCCCGTAATTCGTGCAGAATCGGCGTTTTTATATGGGGATATGCCCACTGCCTTCGCCGAACTTAAACGGATGCCTCCGCCTGGTAGTGCCGAAGACGCAACGGATTTGGCTCATCAATGGCGGTTGATGCAATTTATCCCGGGAGCCTTAAAAGCCTTTCAATGGGCGTATACGGCAAACCCTACCGATGAAACGCGGCGGCGGATTGTGGAACTTGAACAAGTGGACGCCCGCATTGAAGAGCGTCTCCATGCCTTACAAGCAGCCTTACCTCAAGGGGTGAAAAATATCAAAAAAATCAAGCAAGAAGCGATGCAAAAGCAATTGAATCAAGTCAAAGCAGAAGCGAATACGGCGTTACAGTTGAATCCCAGTCACCCCTTGCCATGGGAAGTCTTAGCCGATGTTGCTGAGCGTGAAGGGCAGTGGGGGCGTGCCGTTTTGTTGTGGGAAGAAGCTAAAATGCGAGACAGTGAAGGGACAGATCAGGCGAGAGTCAACCAACGCCTTGTGAATGCCAAGTATCAAGCGTCGAAAGCGGAGATTTTGCCGTTGACGTCTTTAATGCAACAGGGGCACCGAACCGTTCCTGCTAGTGTGGGTTATACGTTTTAAGATACATTGCTAGTTTCGTCATCCTGTCTACCAAGTTGTTTAGGGCGGATGTTTCGCTACGCTCAACATGATATTTTCCCTTTTGAGGGGGAAAGACCATCACCCATACAAAAGCCCCTCTTCCTTTTGAGAAGAGGGGCTTTTTTGAGTGAACAAGGTGTTATCTAAGTAACTGTAACGCCAAGTTCGGAGCCTGATTGGCTTGACCAAGAACGGTTGCCGCTGCCTGTTGAAGAATCTGATTCTTCGTCATTTCAGCGGATTCCTTCGCCACATCCACGTTGCGGATGCGTGATTCACTGGCACTAAAGTTCTCGATCGCAATCGACAAGTTCTGACTAGCGGAACTTAAACGATTGGTCAACGCACCGATGGAAGCTCTTCGGTTACCGACACGCTGAAGGGCAATGTCAATCTTTGAAATCGCTGCCAAAGAAGAGGTACTTGCTCTAACGCTGAAAGCCACCACGGTACCTGAACCGATACCCAAGCTGGTTTTGCTCAATGTGCCTAAGGCGGAATTGGCAGAACCGATGTTTAAAACGTTCGTCGCTGATGCAGATTCTGCACCCACTTGAATGTTATAAGTGGTGACAGAAGAGAAGAGCTTCTTACCATTAAACTCGGTGGCTTTGGCGATACGGTCAATATCATTGGTCAACTGTAACAATTCCTTGTTAATGGCTGAACGTTGATCGACACCGAGCGTATCGTTGGCTCCTTGTACCGCAAGTTCACGCATACGTTGGAGGTTATCTGTAATCGTACTGAGTGATCCGTCTGCCGTGTTAAGAACGTTAATACCGTCTTGCACGTTATCATTGGCTTTTTGACTGCCTCTGATTTGGGATCTTAGACTTTCAGAAATCTGCAAACCAGCGGCATCATCCGACGCTTTGTTGATTCTGAATCCAGATGACAATTTCTCAAGTGATTTGCTCAGGTTGTTGGTGTTCTGTCCCAACAAACGCTGTGCATTGAGAGATTGCACATTGGTATTGATTTGAATACCCATAGTAAATGAATCCTTTAATGTTTGTTCCTAAAAAGAGTAGTTAGAGAGAGAGTTCTCAACCAAATAAAATAGTTTCACCTCCTTCAGTATGTGTTACGGTTCTAAGTAAATCGTTGAAGACGTAAAGGGCTTAGTAAGGATGAGCCAAGCCCTTCGTCTATAAGTTTCAAAGGCTTAACCAAGTAACTTCAAGGCAAGCTGAGGGGCTTGATTGGCTTGAGACAAGACCGTTGCCGCAGCCTGTTGAAGAATCTGATTCTTCGTCATGGTAGCCGATTCTTTCGCCACATCCACGTTACGGATGCGTGATTCACTGGCACTGAAGTTCTCGATCGAAATCGCCAAGTTTTGACTAGCTGAACTCAAACGATTGGTCAACGCACCGATGGAAGCTCTTCGGTTACCGACACGCTGAAGGGCAATGTCAATCTTTGAAATCGCTGCCAAGGCAGAGGTACTTGCTCTAACGCTGAAAGCCACCACGGTACCTGAACCGATACCCAAGCTGGTTTTGCTCAATGTGCCTAAGGCGGAGCTAGCTGAACCAATGTTTAGAACGTTGGTGGCTGAAGCCGATTCTGCACCCACTTGAATGTTATAAGTGGTGACAGAAGAGAAGAGCTTCTTACCGTTAAATTCAGTGGCTTTGGCGATACGGTCAATATCATTGGTCAACTGTAACAATTCCTTGTTAATCGCTGAACGTTGATCGACACCGAGCGTATCGTTGGCTCCTTGTACCACAAGTTCACGCATACGTTGGAGGTTATCTGTAATCGTACTGAGTGATCCGTCCGCCGTGTTGAGGACGTTAATGCCGTCCTGCACGTTGTCATTGGCTTTTTCACTACCACGAATCTGAGATCTTAAGGTTTCAGAAATCTGTAAACCAGCCGCATCATCCGAAGCTTTGTTGATTCTGAATCCAGAAGCCAATTGCTCCAAAGATTTGTTTAAGCTCATGGTGTTTTGGCTTAACAAACGTTGTGCATTAAGAGATTGCACGTTGGTATTAACATTAATAGGCATAATAAAATGCTCCTTATCTTCCGTGATTAGGATGCTATTTCATATCCGTTCTGCCTAAGCCTTTAACGAATCGCCCATGTTGTTTAGCACAGACTTTTTAAGAACAAAAGAGCGCCCTACAGACCTAAATGCAAGCATTTAAACTATATTAAACGTCTAGTGAACTAAAAATGATTGGTGAAAGAGAGATAGTCAGAAGAGGATAAGTCCTGCATCCGTGTGTATTGCATCCGTGCAACAATTTTGTTAATCCCAGTCGTGAACAAAAAATTGTTTTCGCTAGGCAACCTTGTTACGCTGAATGTATCGACACCGTGTTTTCAAAGTTTGAGCATTTCCTTCATTTGGAGGAGCCTTCATTTTTTAGCAGGGTCAAACTGGCTTTTATCCTCTAGCCAAAAGCCTTTTTTTCACCTATGATTAATGCATAGTGTTCGTTAGACAAAACAGGCTATTAGACTATATTCAGAATCTTAGCGACAACAAGGAAGTAATAGGCCGTTTTATCTAGGGAATACTCTCGTGCTTTTTCAAAGGAAACCCCCATGACGTCACTACCCTTTCCCCCCTTCTTGATTGCTCCAGCAGATGCTTTGCTTTACACGCTATCCGCTTTTTTGGGCATTAGAAGTTTGTGGGTTTTGTTTTCCGCAGAACAAGGGCGACGACAAGATTTAACCTACCGTCCTCCTGTCAAAGGGCAAGACTTCGAGGTAAGTGTGGTCGTTCCTTTGATGCACGCTGATGATGATATCGCCTTACAAGATTTTTCAACCTGTCTGACAGCACAGGATTACGAAAAAGTCAGCCTCGTTATTTTAGCGCATCCCCATGCTGAATGGATGCAAGAATCGCTAGACTTACCTAAAAATTGCCAATGGGTCAGTGTGCCTAATGCCTATGCGCACACCCAAGAAAGTCTCTTGCGCTGGGGGCTGACCCGCATTTTAGCCACGCACCCCCCTCATTTGTTTGTGCTGCTTGATGTGTATGACCTCATTAAACCTGATTTTCTAAGCCATGTCGTTTCCGTCGCGTATCAGCATGATGTGTACCAAGCCTATATGGCTCATCGAGATTTTGGCGAAGGGGTTTTGAGTCGTAGTTTAGGCTTGTTGACTCGCCTGCGGTCTCGCATTGAAAGCGTCGGGCGCTTTCATGGCGGCTTGGGCTTATTGTTTCGTAATAGCGGTCTTGCCTTCAAGCCCAGTGTACTTGAGCGCTTTCCAATTGAACACCACCCTAGTCTAGGCTACGCCCCTTGGAGCATCACGCTCAATCAAGCCAGTACCCGTTTGCCCAGTATCAGAGTACATTGGGTACCTAGTATGATTGTGTATCAAAGGCATTACCCTGACGTATTTGCCCATGTCTCGCAAGAAATAGAAGCCACAATCACTGTATTGGCAGGGCTTATCAATCGTTTTATAAGGCTCGCTCGTCCTCGTGAACTCGAGCAACGCTTGGCGATGCTGCCCACTAATTTAATTTTAAACACGATTTTGCTAGCCAGCATGGCAATTTTTGTACAACAAGGGTTATTCCCTGAAAAAGTAGGCACCCCTTTGGCATGGTCGCTCTTAGCAGGCGGGCAACTGCTCTTATGGGGCATCACCTTAAGTGTCGCTCGCATTAAACCTGCAGACTGGTTGAACTCGACCTTAATTGTCATGTCTGCCACGTTGCTGGAAATACTTGCTTTCCCTGTCGCACTTGTGGGCTGGATCTTTCAAAAACTTAGTCGTCTGAATCAGTCTCGCCCGAGTCACTCTCAAGAGGCTCGTTCATTTTCAGAGCTCACCCCCTTGAAAGAATCCTTAAATGCTCATCATGTTCAACCCACGCTTGCTAGTGAAGTCTTGCCTGTGACACCACAAACCAGCATATCTGCCCCTCAAACCTTAAACACACAAACACCGTTTGTCTTAACACTCGGCTCTCAAGAAATTGTTGCCGATATTAAGGTGGATATTAAACCCTGTTCCGAAGGCTTACTCTATGCCTTAACGTTGACGTATAAACAACAACGTTTTCAAACCCAACACACCCCAAAACTGGAAGACGCCTTTATTGAGTTAAGCCAAACCTTGTCTCACTATCAAATCCAACCCAAAACGTGTGGAAACTGTGCCTATTGGTTTGTAAATGAAGCCACCCGGCCTGTTGTGGAAGGCTTACCCCAGCAAGGCACTTGCCTAAAAGACAAGCAGGGTAAAGCATTAAGTATGGACGATGTCGCCTTAAACGTGCTTTCTGTCCCATGTGAAGCACACACCGCACGCCATCAGCATGAAGCGGTTGTGCAGGCGTGGAAAGAGAGCCTAGAAGACCCTGCGAAACTGTAATAAGTCCCTTACAAATACCGTAAAATCCCCTCTATACTGACTAAACACTTGACTTTTTACTTTTTTTTCATATGATAGTGTGGGGCTTCTTTAAAAGAACTCCTTTTGTTACTTTTTATATAAGGACTCTGGTAATGAAATTAAACATGAACCGCTATGCCTTTTCACCAGCTGCTGCTAAAACTGATGCTCAACGTGCTGGCCAAGCACAACAAATGAAAAATACTAAATTGGCTGCGATGAAAGCCAACAAAAACCATGACACATTGTACGTCAACGGTCGTGAAGTTAATGCTACTGCTGTGATGAAAGCCAACACTGCAGCTGCAATGGCTAAAGCCACTTATACCGCTACTGTTTAGTTTTCTAGACGTAACGTTTTCTATAAACGAGGGATGCTACGGCATCCCTCGTTTGCTCTTGAAATAGGTTTTTAGTGTTTCTTTCGCTTCTTCTTCTAAAATACCCCCAATCACTTTCAAGACTCCGCCGTCGCTTTGTAAAACTTTAGAAGGGGCTTCGCCTTCAGTCAGATCATATGCTCCAAAAACCACCTGCCCAATACGGGCTTGCTTTAAGGCATTAGCACACATGGCACAGGGTTCTAGGGTAACAATTAGGGTCAACTCATTTAATCGCCAATCGCCTTGGCGTTGAGCGACCTCTAGCATGGCGTTGAGTTCAGCATGCCCTAAGGGATTATTATCCTTCTCTCGTGTATTAACACCTTCAGCGATACACTTACCTTCAGCGTCTAAAAAGACGGCTCCCACAGGCACATCATGAGGCAGGGCGTTTTGAGCAAGCGTTAAGGCATAACGCATCCAGTCTTGCATTTCGGCGTGATTTAACGTATACACCATAATTTAGGACGTCACCTGGCTATAATCAGGAAATAAGGCAGACGGATCTTCCAATACCTTATCAGGATCCAAAATTGCCACATCATAACGTTTTGCCCACTGAAACAGCCCTGCTTGCCAGTGCAAGTCCCACGACATTTCGGCTTCAGGCGTATGGCGAGCATTAAAGGCATCCGTGCCTTTAAGCGTGTCATGGGTGAAACGAGGGTACAAGTGCCAATGTAGATGTTCGACGACTTCGCTAAATTGAAGCCAATAGACTTTGGCGATATTTTCTTGCGTTTGCAAAAACGCCGTCCATGCTTGGCAAGCACCGAAAAGAGCCAAGGGGACTTCCGCATGTTGGGTCGTTTCACGGCTTGTGGCGATCTGAACATAGCCTGCTCGTTTGCCAACAATCGCCACAAAGGGACGCTTTTCTTCTGTTCTAAAGGGAGATTTCATGGGGATACCTTGAAATTACTAAGATGCCTCTATTATATCACAGACGGTATAGCCGTCTTTAAAAGGCGTCATTTTTATGTTAAACTCACCTTATCATAACAACCTTTAGGATGATCGACCCATGTTTTTTGAAGGTAAGCACATTGTTCTAGGCGTTTGCGGAGGCATTGCCGCTTATAAAAGTGGCGATTTGATTCGTGAACTGCAACGCAAGGGAGCCTCGGGTGTGCATCCCATTCTTTCGCAAGATGCGCCCCACTTTATCACCGCCTTAACACTGTCTAGCCTAAGCAAGTACCCCGCCACAAGCGAGCATCACGCCGTGGATGCCCAAGGCGTTCCCCTGCATATTAGTTTGGCTCAATGGGGCGATGCCTTGCTAATTTATCCTGCTACGGCAAACCTTATCGCACAACTGGCTCAAGGCTTAAGTGGGGATCTCGTCACCGCTACTGCTTTATGCTTCAATGAAAAGCCGATTGTCATTAGCCCTGCGATGAATACCCGCATGTGGGAACATCCCTTCACCCAACGCAATTTAGCGACGCTCGCCACCTTGCCCAACGTGCATATCGTGCCACCCACCGAAGGCTTGCTAGCCTGTGGCGAAACAGGGGCAGGGCATCTCGCCCCTGATGAGTGGACGCTTCTGACGCTTTACCGAGCCGTGCATCCTCAAAACCAACGTTTGGCAGGCAAAAAAATACTCATCACCGCAGGCGGCACGCAAGAAGCTTTGGATCCTGCACGAATTTTGACCAATAAATCCAGCGGTAAAATGGGACTCGCCCTTGCCGATGAAGCCTACGCCATGGGAGCCGAGGTCACCCTGATTACGGCGAATGTGCAACATATCGGAAGCCGTCCGTATACTCTGGTTTTGGCTCAAGATGTTCAGTCGATGAAAGACGCCGTTTTAGACCGCTTCCCTTCGCACGATTGGCTTTTAAAGGCGGCGGCGGTCAGTGATTTTAAGCCTGTGCAACCGCCAGCGTCTAAAATTAAAAAGCAAACGACGAATGCACCCTATGTGTTAGAACTTGAAGCCACGGTAGATATTTTGAAAACGGCGTGTGAGCAAAAACAGTCACATCAAAAGGTGCTGGGCTTTGCCGCAGAAAGTGAAACAGGTGATCTAACGCCTTTGTACGAGAAGCTCAAACGCAAGGGAGCCGATGCTTTGGCGGTGAATAACATCAACCGAAGCGACATTGCTTTTAATAGTGAAGACAATGAAATGCACCTGCTTTTTGCAAACGATACACAGACCCCTGTCTTTATCGAAAAAGCATCCAAAGACGTGGTGGCTCGTCATCTGTTGACCACATTAGCCGACGCTTGGCTTTAGGCCAAAGTCTAGGGATTCGAAGGATTTGAGGCACTGGGGGCTGACTCTTTAGGGGAAGGACTTTCCTTCGATGTACTGGGGGAATGTCCTTTAGGGGGTGCACTGGCTGGAGGAGAGCCCCCTCCTCCGCCCAAAGTAATCGAAGGGAGTCTCATCCCAGCATGGTAGCCTTCGGTAATACTGCCAAATAAAACTGCTGCAAGACCACCAAAAACACCCCAACCAATGAGCCTGTCCGTAGAAGGAATGTATCTTAAGAACTTGCTGAGTGTATCTTTTTTGGACATACTCATCACTTCATGCGGATCTATTTTAAACGGAAGTAATTCCGATAATTTATAAGCCGCTTGAGTTTTCGTAGGCTTTGGTAACGGTTCGTGTAATTTAATATCTCCTCTTACAGAAGAGCCACCAAACAAGTCGTTTAAAATACCTCCAACCAATCTTGAAACGGGCCATTTGGAGACATTTGTCGCAGCACGATTTGCCCTGTACTTTAATACTTGGGCTTTCGGAGGTTTGATCATTTCTTGAACTTCAACATCATCTAAAGTAGATTTTTGTACCGCTTGATATACTTTTTCAATTCTTTTTCCATTTGCACTTTTTTCAATAAAAAGGGGTTGATTCGCTCCTGCGACTCCTCTATAAAAAGTGTTTTCAGAGTCAAAAAACCTTACGTTTAAATACTTTGCACCGTCTTCTGTATCTTTCGGATCAATTTCAGCCACTTCGGTAAATCCACTAAATAGATAGCCCATAAAACCAGGTTTATTAGATTTCATAACCATTAATCGCTCAGAACGATTACCATTATGGCCTCCCCCTGTATAAAAGGAATTGGCATTCGTTGCTTTATTTTTTTTGTGCATGACTTTGTAATAGTACCCGTCTTGGCTTCTTCCTTTGAGGACTTGCCCTGGTACAAGTGCACCATTTTCTTTTTCAGCATGTCGCATGCTCTGAAAATGCAATAAGGCAGTCACCAAAGCCCCAAGGCTAAAACCTTCGCTGAAATGCCCCATGGTATTGAGCGTACTGCCCTGTAAAAACTGAATGGTGGATTCATCTTTTTTATCAAAAGACACTTGCGACATCAATCGATTTAAAAGGGGATCCTTTTCTACACGAGCCAATTCGTCTTCTTTTTTGCCGTCTTTTTCTTCCGTCTGTTCGTTGCTTCCCTTTTTACGTTGAGTGCTCAACGCTAAAGATGCTTTCGCCGCATTGCTAAAATCGTTATGACCTTCTTCATGTCCTCCGCCATGTCCGCCGTGTTCTCCATGTTCGCCACCAACGGGAGTGCTACCTTCATGGTTCGTCACACTTTTTGTAAGAGCTGCATGCGTCATGCCTTCAGCATCCCCATTGCGTTGTGTGGATTGCATATTTGCCATATAAGGGCGTGAAAACGCATGAGAGAAGGAAAGCATCAAAAAAATCCTTTCAAAACACACAAAATAGAAGAGAGTTACTGCATTGTAAATAATAAAATAGTTCAATACTTACTATTAGTTTATTTCTACACATCATGCAAGCATAAAAACAAAGCGACTCACTTTTGTGCTATTCCATAGATATAATAAGCCACGTATGGTTCATTATTTAAGATGAAATGAAATCACTCATCTTATTCTCATCTTCCATGCCTGTCAACACCAACATCGCATATTGACCCGCTTCCCCTTCAGAATCCAAGGCTTGGGCATGCTTAAAATGCCGTTTCGCCATATCAGGCTTGTTCAACTGCAAGGCACACGTGGCGATATTATTATGACACCATGGATCCGACGGTTCCAACAACAACTGTAATTGATATTGAGCCAAGGCCTTGTCCCACAGATTTTGGCAAGAATACAGACGAGCCAATGCATGATACACCCTTGTGTCACTAGGCGAATAATTCAAGACGTCCTTCAAATAGCTTTCCGCCTTTTTCTCAAGCCCCAATTCTTCATAAGCATGCGTAATATTCATATACGCCAAGACATGGGTAGGATCAGCTTCTATGGACGCTTGCCAATGCTCAATAGCGGTTTCTCTATCCCCACTTAGTGCCACACAACTGCCTAGCTCATTAAGAATGTGTCCACGCATCCGTTTCGGGAAAATAGGACGTAAAAGTGCTTTTTCTAAGGCTTGAGTGGCTTCAATATACTTACGATTTAGCTTGAGTTGACGTCCCAATAGAAGATGAATCAACGGATTGTCAGGAAAAGCATGAGCCAACTGTTGGTATTGTTCCGCACGTATGCTGGCAGTAGGAAGGTTTTCAACAGAAGCGAATTGAACCAAAGCATCATATGGCGTGTCTAAGTGGAACTCACAAAGACTCGCCATTTTAGAAGCCGCATGCTCAGGCTTCATAAACGAAATCAAATGCAGTGAGATGTTTTGCATCAGTTCTTCAAGCATCCACGTAATGGGCGCAAAATCGTTAAGGCGATTACGATGCGGTTCAAAATATGTCAAATCTAGGGTATGATTTAACGCCCACGCTTGTGTAGCGGTATCAAATAAGAGTATTTGAACTTTAACGCCTAAGAGTTCGCCTTCGACTTGAGGATTTTCAATCACGCTGGCATGGCCACTTAACAAAAACCGAGCTTGGTACATGGTAGAAACATCTTTTAAAAGTGAAACCCCCGTTTCGCCGAGTTGATTAAGGGGTGAGCTACTTTCCCAACGTCCCTGTAAGGTACGAGTCAAATTTTTCACCAAGCTGGCTTGAGCAGGATTTTGCCAAACGCTACAATACTGTGCCAACAAAAATTGAAGCACTTCTACAAAATCGCTTAAAATGGGGCACGTCGATTCACGCGTCCATGGGAGTAGTAAAAGATGTTCAAGATCTCTCTGCAACATAAGATTCCATTCTTTCCGTTAAAGTCTCTTAATTCCTATTGTGACAAAAAGAGTGAAGGCTGGTCCGCTTAATCGCAAAGTTTCAGTTAATTGACGTATAATACAATAAGTTCACTTAGAATTTAACAGGATTATGCCATGCCTCAACTTAATGCCCCCATGCCCACACGTCGACTAGGACGCACCAATGTTCAGCTCCCCCTTATTTGCTTAGGCACCATGACTTGGGGCGAGCAAAACAGTCAGAGCGATGCTTTTGCTCAAATGGATCTGGCTCTTGAGTTAGGTGTCCCTTTTTGGGATACCGCTGAAGTTTACGCCGTTCCCATTCGTGCCGAAACATCAGGACTCACTGAAACTTATATCGGCAATTATTTTGCCTCTCGAAACGTGCGGGATGAGGTCTTTTTAGCCACGAAAATATCAGGGCCGAGTGAACGCTTTGAATGGATCCGTAACGGCAAGCTGGATTTTAGTGCTAGCAGTCTTAAGCGTGCTGTGGAAGGCAGTCTTAAGCGCCTTCAGACTGATCGTATCGATCTCTACCAGCTCCACTGGCCCGATCGTGCCGTGCCTATTTTCGGACAACGAGAATACGTCCATGCTGAAATGCCTGAAGCGTCTCAGGTATTAGACCGGTTTTTAGAAACCCTTCATGCCTTGGAAGAACTCATCCAAGAAGGTAAAATCTTGCACGTGGGACTTTCTAACGAAACACCATGGGGGACGATGCAATATCTTAACTTAGCTAAACAGCATGACTTGCCTCGTATGGCCTCCATTCAAAATTGCTATAATCTGTTGAACCGCACCCAAGAAGTAGGGCTAACGGAAGTGATGCACCGTGAAGACATTGGACTATTGGCGTATTCCCCGTTGGCAATGGGCATTTTGAGCGGGAAGTATCTCAATCACCAACACCCTAAAGGCAGTCGCATGGAGCTGTTTGGTGAGTACTTCTCTCGTTATACGACCCCTACAGCCCAAAACGCCGTCCAACGTTATGCGGATTTAGCTCACGCCCATGGCTTGACCCCAACCCAATTGGCGTTGGCGTTTGTGAATCACCAGCCCTTTGTTACCAGTAATATCATTGGGGCAACGACGCTTGAGCAGTTGGAAGAAAACATCCGCAGTGTGGAAGTGACGTTGACAGCGGACGTCCTTGCCGAAATCAACGCCATTCACGACGATTTACCGAATCCCTGCCCTTAAGTTGTAGCGATTAAGTCAAAGCAAATAAAGCAGATGGTCTCCAAGCACTAAAAAAACAGGGAACGCTGGTGGCGTTCCCTGTAAAGTCTTGTGGAGCAATGGCTTACAAGGTCGCTTGACCAGGTTTCCAGTTCACAGGGCAGTTGGCACCTGTTTGGAAAGCCTGCACCGTACGGATGATTTCATCCACATTACGGCCGACTGAAAGATCGTTCACCGTGTAGCTACGAACCGTTTGTTCAGGATCAATAATGAACACGCCACGGAAGCTAATGCCCTTGGCTTCATTCAAGACGCTGTAATCACGAGAAATCGCATGCGTAATATCGCTAAACAACGGATAGTTCACCGCACCCAACGAAGATTCAGACCAAGCCTTGTGACTGTAGACGCTGTCCACAGAACCACCCAAAACTTGGACATTCAATTTAGCGAACTCGGCAACCGCTTCGCTGAAGCTGATGATTTCGGTAGGGCAAACAAAGGTGAAATCTAATGGGTAGAAAAATAAAACGACCCACTTACCTGCTTTGGTATACTCACTCAAGGTGACTTCGGTAATTTGACCGTTAGCATAAGCACCTGTTTTGAAATCAGGGGCTTTTTGTCCGATTTGTAAAGACATGAGGTGTCCTTTCTAGTTAAAAACGTGAACAACAAATTTAAACACTAATAACATGCCTTATTATAAACGGCTATTTTAGATTAAACAAGTCTTTTTAAGAAGCCCTTGTATTTCTTGCTTTAAGGCATATACTAAGCGTATTCTTCTTAATCTTTTAGGAGTCCAAACCTCATGTGTGGAATTGTTGGTTACTTAGGGTACAGAGCCATTGCTCCCTTATTGGTAGGGAGTCTTCGTACATTGGAATATCGGGGTTATGACTCGTCAGGCATTGCCGTTTATAATAATGGCACGCAAAGCATTAACATCTATAAAGCCACAGGCAAATTGCAAAACCTTGTGGATGTTCTGCCTGCGGACTTGCTCATCGAACCGCACACGAAAAACTTGCAAGTGGGCATTGGCCATATACGCTGGGCAACGCATGGTGCCCCTACTGTTGAAAATGCACACCCGCACCATGGGCATCACGGCGAAGTGGTCTTGGTGCATAACGGGATCATCGAAAACTTTGCCGAACTCAAGCAAGTGCTGCAAGGCAAAGGATACGTCTTTAATTCGCAGACCGATACCGAAACCGTCGCCCATTTACTAGAAGATATTTTAAAATCTCACCATAACGACTTTTTGCCTGCGGTGGCAGAACTTCGCCGTCAACTGCACGGTGCCTATGCACTTACCATGATGCACAAGCAAGCCCCTGGTAAGTTGTATGTCGCTCGTCAACAGGCGCCGCTAGTCATTGGGGTGGGGAGTCAAGGGGAATATTGGGTCGCCAGTGATGTTGTGGCGTTGGTGTCTTACACAAACCAGATCATCTACTTAGAAGACGGTCAATACGCCGAATTGTCTGAAGAAGGAGGCGTTAAGCTTTACGGAACGGATGATACCCCTGTTGAAGTGAAAATCCACACCATTCAAACAGGACCGCTTACCATTGACAAAAAGGGTTACAAGCACTTTATGCTGAAAGAAATCTATGAACAGCCTGATGTCGTGCGTAACGCCCTGCTAGAACGCATCACCAGTGATACCAGCCCTGTCTTTATCGCCAACGACACACCTATTCTTGAAAAAGAAGGCGTGTCTATCGCTAGCCTAACGCAAGACGTGGATCGGGTGATTATCATCGGGTGCGGAACGTCTTACAATGCTGGCATGGTGGCGAAATACCTGATTGAAGAACTGGTGCGGATGCCTGTTGAAGTCGAAGCCGCTGGGGAATATCGTTACCGCAACCCTGTGTTGAACGATCGTTGCTTGGTGATTGCCATTTCGCAAAGTGGCGAAACCGCCGACACCCTAGAAGCCCTCCGTTTAGCGATTCGCAGTGGTGCCAAAACCATTGCCCTCACCAACCGCCCTGATTCAACCATGGCTCGTGAAGTCGACGGCGTCATCAATGTGCGTGCAGGCGTGGAAGTCAGTGTTTGTGCGACCAAAAGCTTTGTGGCTCAAATTGTTGCCTTGTACTTATTGGGCATGATGATGTGTGAACATCGGGGTGTTGCTGAAAAAATAGCCGAATTACCTGCTCTTAAAAAAGCCTTGCTCACCTTGCCTGTTCTCATGGAAGCGATGTTGTCGAACGTGGATCCCTTACAGAAATTGGCGAGAAAATATGGGCATTACACCAGCATGCTCTTCATCGCTCGAGGCGTATGTTTCCCTGCGGCGCTGGAAGGGGCGTTGAAGCTCAAAGAAATCAGCTATATTCACGCCGAAGGCTATTCAGGAGCAGAACTCAAGCACGGCCCGATTGCCTTATTGGATGAATCTATGCCTGTGGTGTCACTGCTTTCAGACGGTTTGGTCTTTGATAAAATGTTGTCAAACTGCCAAGAAGCCAAGGCTCGTTCGGCTCAAATGATTGCGGTGACCAATAAAGCGATTCCGCACGGCTATGAAAATACCTTTGACGATATTATTAGTTACCCTGCTTGCCATGAGTGGGTGGCCCCCTTGTTGGGGTCGATTCCCTTACAGCTCTTGTCCTATTACACCGCCGAATTCTTAGGCAAAGATGTCGATCAGCCTCGTAATTTAGCCAAAAGTGTCACCGTCGAATAAATTGTGTTCTGTATCTTCTTCTCCCCAATTAAACCTATTTCAAAGGATTTAGCCTATGCCTGCTTTAGTCCAAAAGGTGTTGAGTACCTCGATTATTTTAGAAAATTTGCCCGATTATTCGGTGGGTGCTTTAGAAGTCGCTATTAAAGCACGTCTGCCACACGGATGCACCCTCTTACGCTGGGCAATTGTCGGTAAAAATAACCAAACCCTTCAGGTGGATTGTAGCTATGGCACTAATTAAAGCCTTCAACGGCAAGACACCGCAGATTCATCCCGAAGTCGCTTTTATCGCTGAAAATGCCGTACTGATTGGAGATGTCACCATTGATGCAGGGGCGAGCATTTGGTACGGATGCGTCTTGCGTGGGGATGTCGCCCCCATTGTGATAGGCTCCTATTCTAATATACAAGACAACAGCGTGATTCATGTTGCCAGCCAAGCCCTAAACGGCGAAGCGAAAGGCACCTATGTCGGTGCCTACTGCACCGTCGGGCATATGGCAATCTTGCACGCTTGTACGATTGAAGATGAAAGTTTTGTCGGCATGCAATCTTGCGTGATGGACGGTGTCGTTGTTCCCAGTTACACAATGATTGGGGCAGGAAGCTTGGTGTCGGGGCATCAATCCCTTGAAGCAGGGGGGCTTTACTTGGGGCGTCCTGCGAAATACAAGCGAGCTTTGAGTGAAGAAGAGCGGGTCTTTATGAAGGCATCCGCCTTGCATTATGTAGAACTCGGCGAGGGGCATTATCAAAATTGACGATATTATTTGGCATTATCTAGCAAGTGGATGAAATCGTTCAAATAAGTACTGCTAAAAAGTAAAAAACAATGCTATAATGAGGCCATAGTCTTAGTAATTGTTGAAGGATATACCCTCTATGATGGCACCTGCTGCTCCAACGCTTGAAGCCTTTTCCCTGCCGTACATTCCCCAAAAGGCAGTCAAGCATACCTTTAAAAATGGGCATACCCTCGTTTTTGTACAACGCAGTGGTGCGGTGTTCAACATTAGCTCATGGGTGAAAACTGGTTCTATGAATGAAGATGAGCAAAACAACGGCGTCTCTCATTTCTTAGAACATCTCATGTTTAAAGGCACCCCTCGCTTTGGCGCAGGCGTCTTTGACAAGAAAATGGAAAGCATGGGCGCCTTAATCAACGCCGCCACATGGAAGGACTACACCTTTTACCATGTGACAGGCCCCAACACCCAATTCAACGAATTTGATACGGTTGTGGATATGCACGCCGATATGATCTTACATTCGGATTTGCCTGATTCTGAAATCGGCGAAGCTTACGATCCTGACAAAGGTGAAACGCCTGAACTCAAGCGTGAACGTGGTGTTGTCATTGAAGAAATCGGCTTGTATGAAGACCGTCCATGGTCTCGTGTTTACAACTTGGTGAATGAGATTATGTACGACGAGTCGCACCCTTACCGTCGTGAAGTGATTGGCACTCGTCACATTGTCGGCACGATTTCTCGTGAAGCGATTTTAGCCTATTACCGTCGTTGGTACACACCTGAAAATATCACAACCCTTGTGGTTGGTGATTTTGAATGGGATGCCTTAAAAGAAAAAGTCGAAAAAGCCTTCAACTTTGTGGATCGTCCTGATGCCAAAGACGCCCTAAAAAGCTATAAAGAACCTGCTAAAGCGGAAAGTTTTATTGGAAAGACCGGGCAAGGTAAACGCTACATCGAACAAAAGTCCGAGTTTACGACTCGTTTTGTGACGCTTGGTTTTCACGGGCCTTTGGCCAGTGACTTAAAAGCCACACTCGCCCTAGATGTCGCCAGCACCGTGCTTGGCGAAAGCAGAGCCAGTCGCTTGAATCAAAAATTGGTTGAAACACAGACGCCTTCTGCGTTTAACACCATTAGCACCGCTCAATATGCCTTAAAACTCGGTAACGTCTTTTACATTATGGCGAATTACAATACCGCCAATGAGGAAGCTGCTTTAGCCGAAATCACCGCTATTTTAGACGCCTTTACAGGTGAAGAGCCGATCACGGAAGAAGAGTTTGCTCGCACCGTGAAAAAGATGAAAGTCGACTTTGCTCGTGGGTTTGAAACCTGCTCAGGCATTGCCGATGCTCTAGGTGATGCTTTGACCGTCACAGGTAGTGTTGAAGCCGTAACAGGCACGCTTGAACGGCTCGAATCCTTGACCCGTCAAGATGTGATTGATGCCGTCAACACCTACTTAAAACCTTCGTTAGCCTACACAGCCGTATTGGTACCTCAACATGACTAAATTACTTGATTCTATTGAAACAATCCCCCTTCTTTCAGGGCCTACACTTTTATTTGTGCATCAAGCAGGCACGCCTCGCTTGTCGATCAACATCTACACCAGAGGAGGCAATTGCATCGACTATTTCCCCGGTGAAATGGATGTCATTGATCGTTTGTTGTTGAAAGGCACCTATGCGGAATCTGCCGAAGAAATTGCGGTAAAGCTCGATGATCTGTGTTTGGATGTCGACACCGACACCGCTCGTGATTACAGCATTTTGTCTGCTTCTATGCAAGCCGAAGATTTAGAAAAGAACTTGGCGTTCATCAAGGACTTGCTTTTTTATTCGACGCTTGAAGGGCTTCAAAAAGAAAAAGAAAAGCTCAAGGGTGAACTTCAAATGAGCTTGGATTCCCCCACAGCGATAGCGAAAGACTTGCTAAGCCGTAAATTGTGGAACGGTTTGCCGTACGGAACCTCTGCCAGCACCATGCTTTCAAGTTTGGGTAAATTGTGGCGGAATGACAACGTTTTCTTACACTATCAACAAGCCTACCGTCCGAATCGTATGGTGATTTCAGTCGCTGGCGATGTGGATCGTGAGCGTTTAATCACCGCTTTGGACGCTGCCTTTAGCTTGCCTCGTGCCAAAGGCACCGATGGCGAAATGGAAATGGGACGCCTCTTTAAAGAGCATCGCCTCAAGGAATCTCGTATTTATACGACGCCTTGGGAAGAAGCGGCTCAAGCCCAGATTTTACAATCTTGGTTGATGCCCCCTGCAACCTCCAAAGACTATGTACCATTGGCGGTTTTAGACAACATTTTGGGTTCCGCAGGCTTAAGCAGCCGCTTATTCTTAGAATTGCGTGACAAGCAAGGTTTGGCGTACAGTGTGCGTTCAAGCTTGAGCTTGTTGAAGCATCGTGGGACGTTTACCTTGTACATCGGCACAGAACCGTCTAATGTGCAGAAATGCTTGGAAGGCTTTGCGGATGAAGTCAAAAAATTGCAAGATGTGCTTGTGGGTGAAGAAGAACTCGAAAATGCCAAGCGTAATTTGATTGGCAAACGTAGTGTCTTCTTAGAAACCGTCGGGCAAATTTCTAGCTATGTGGGTTCTGCCTATTTGGCAGGGCATGATTTAAAATCGCTCGCTACCCTAGATGAAAAAATCAATGCGGTAACGGCTGAACAGATTCAAAAAGTGGCTCAAAAATACTTGAGCAAGGAATCCGTGACGGTGGTTGTGGCTCCTTCCGAGTTCTTGCCTAAATCGCCTTTCTTCAAGCATAGCAAGCAAGAAGACGTCACAGAAGCAGAAGCCAAAGCCAAATCGTCCACCAAAAAAGACGATAAAACCGAAACGGCTCCTGTTGCGGTATGATACGCATCCACAAAGCAAACTTCTTCGACGCTCAAGACGCTCAATGGATCCCCATGCTCATTAATGAGCATGCCAGTGACCCCATGGGAGGAGGCGTTTCTTTGGAGCCCGCCGTGTTGGAATCGATCATTAACGGCTTGAAAGCCTGTCCTTCGGCTCATGCGTTTATTGCTAGCTTAGAAGACGGTACGCCTGCTGGATTGTTAATTGCTTACCAAGTGTTTAGCACCTTTAAAGCATCACCTGTCGTTAACATTCATGATGTGATTGTGGCCAGTAAAGCACGAAGCAGAGGCGTCGGCAAATCTTTATTAGCCGTTGTAGAAGACTATGCCCGTTCGATTAAAGCCTGTAAGCTAACCCTAGAAGTCCGTCAAGACAACGAACCTGCTTTAGGTTTATATAAAAAAGTGGGATTCTTAGACTATCAACTCGGTGAGCAAGATGTACCCATGCTTTTTTGGGAAAAACCCCTTTAATACTTTGATGAAATGGAGGCGTGAACATGAAGTCCTTATTTAGAAAAATAACCGTCGCCTTACTAGTGGTCGTCACGTTATGTTCTTCCACCTTGTTTATCGAAGGAGCGGATGCCGCCGCCAAAGCCAAGAAAAAAGGCACAGCTAAATCTCTCCCTAAAGAATGGGCACCCTATCAGCCCAAACTTACGTTACTCTTACAAAAAAGCCAAAATAAAAGCTTTTTTACCCCCCAAGACGGCGACACGTTAGATGAACTCCGCCAAGTCAGCGACGACTTTCAAGACCGTTATGCCAAAGTCAAAGACGTTGCCCCGATTTTGTATCAACTCGGTTTGTTGTTTACCTATCGGGAAATGTGGTTTGAAGCCTTTGATGCCTTTTCAACGATCAACGAACGTTTTCCGCAAAGTCCTTACACCCCTAAAAGCAAGTTTCAATTGCTGAAAATGAAGAAACGCTTGGGTGAAGATTATGCGGTGTTGGAAGAAAGTCGGCTCCCTGCGGAAGGGGATGCGTCCAGCTTAACGGGTGGTAGTAAAGTAGTGGCTCCTTTGAAAAAGCCTTAAATCGACCACGTTTTCCAACGCATCTGAGCATCCAAACGATCTAGCTCCCCATTAAGCCATTGCTTTAGGGCAGGCACACTCGAAAAACGAAGATTCACCAAGCGTTGGGTTTCACTCAGTAAAGGCACCCAATTTTGTTGCACAAACGCAGGGGGAAATCCTTCTAGCTTACGGACTTCGACATAGGTTGAAAACTCGTCCCAAAACTGAAGCACTTGAGCTTCTTCCGCATTTGGGGAAGAAAATGTTTGCCGTAACAAGCTAGCGTACAAGCCCAATGCCTTACCTGTGGATGTAAGATACTTGCCTCCATAAGGCAGTTGTTGCGTCGTTAGGGGAAGTATATTTAGGGTGTTTGCATCTAAATGTGCGTTAGCAAACCATGTCCAGCCTGACACACCATTTTTATGGAGCTGTTCACTACGCTCAATACGTTGAGCCCCTTCAAGCTTATGTAAGCCAACCCCACTCACCAAAAGCGTTCGGGTTGGTTTTAAACTTTGTTTCATGCGGGTAATTTGTTGGTTAAACGCCACCGTGTTTTCGGTGTATGCCATAGGAATTAGCCAATCAATCCAGCCTCGTTTACTCCATGTTTCCCAATCTTGCTGAATTGCCTTGAGTCGGTCTTGCGTCGGCAAAGGAAAAACAGCGGCAGATAAAATTAAATCAGACTTTTTCGCCTTGAGTGTTTTATTGACTTTCGACACAAAACGACTGATATTTTCAATCTTCCAACGATCAAAGGCCTCTTGATTTTCAGGCGTAGGACGCAAGCCCGTTGCTTGATAAAAATTATAGAGACTCACCGAATTATAACCTGCACGCTGCGTTGTGGATTGAAAAGGATAACGAATGTAATCCAACTGCAAACCATCGACTGCATAACGGTCGACAATTTCAGCATACCAGTCCACCAAAAACTGTTGAGCATCATAACTAGCAGGATCCAACCAATACTCATGTTGACCCTTTGGCACTTCTGAACCATCATTCATTAAAAGCTGTTGATTTTCAAACCTTACCGTGTTTAATAAAGGGCCTCTATCATCACTAGGCAAGCCTAAAATACGGTTATGCCTTGTGTTTCCTACCGCAAAACACCAAACCCACGCATGCACTCGTAAGCCTAGAGCATGCCCCTCATTAACCGCTGTTAGAAGAGGATCCCAGTCTTTAATTAAAGGGTTTTGAACAGGTTGCATAATACTGTTAGAGTAGACAGGAAAGCCTGCGTTAATGGTTTCCACAAAAATATCCGTCATTCCCGCACGAGCCAATTGGGACAAACGAATTTTAAGATTTTCTGCATTACCCAAACTCACGATACTACCCCTATCAAACCAAACACCATGGATTTGATTGGGCATATTTGGAAAAAGCAGTTTTTGCTTCATAAACATCAGTTCTATAATCAGTGCCTTACTTTTTTGACGATATTCTTTATAATCACGCGTTTTACGTAAGGGTTTTAAGGCATCCATATGAGATTGGATTTGATTCATTTGCTCAGCATATTGAATTTTGTCCACATTTTTACCTAAAAACTCAAAAGCTTGCATACGTTGCCACACATCTGTTTCAAGAGAATTGTATTCTTGTTCGTAGTTACTGGCTTCTTCTTCAAAAGGCGCATAACATTCTTGAATACTTTTCACAACCATCAAAGACTTCCACTGATTAGCTAAGTCATAGAGACGTTTTAGCACATCATAACTAGGTTTTAAGTTCGTAGATGCCTTTACTGAACTTGCCGCTAAAGTCGTATTGGTAGGTATCACTTTTCTAGGCAAATTAGATGAAGTGGACTTAACCGGATATTTTGATACTTCTTTTTTAGGCGCATTTTTCGAAATGGGTTTAGGTGGAATAGGTGAAACAAAACCAAGAGAAGGAAGTCCTGAACCACAATAAATAAACGGACTAGGCAACGTATAAAGATCACAACCTGTACTAAGCCGTTTAACTGGGAAAGGATTCGCAACGGTTAGACTGCCCGCCAGTGCCGTGTCTAACACACTGAGTTGTGAGGTACCTAAGCGTTCTTCCATAAAGCTACGGTAGCGTCCCCATAACAGTTTAAACTCGGCTTCCCACTGTTTCTTGGTATCTGAAGTGGCAAAAGGGTGAGCGACCAACACCACAGGCCACGGACGACGGATCAAGGTATCCACAAAAATCATGGCACTTTCATCAGGACTATTTTTACCGTAAAGTAGGACTAAAGGCGGTTTAGCAATTCCCCCTTCTTGTACATCATTTAAAATATAGTCGAATTGTGACGCACTTTTTGGAAAAAAATAAGTGCCTTGCCCAACAACACTTTGTGTTAAAGCATAATCCAGCGTTTTTTGGGGATGCAACGGGACTTCTTCGATAGAAGTCGTTGAACTCGTTGCTTGACTTAAATCAAATAAAACAAAGCTATTGGGGACTAAAGCCAACGCCTTGTGTGGAAGAAAGCATGCCAGCAAAAGAAACAAGCCTATTGGTAAGAGGCGTTTTAGTTGAGTAAGAAAGGAGATTTTAAAGATCACAATATGAAACGCTCTCTCCAAAGGTGACTTTAGTAGTGTATCAAAAATACAGTCCATTGTGTTGATAATCGTCTATTTAACTAAGTCTATAAAAAGAAAATCCCTAGATGCACATACAACTAGGGTGGGGTAAAAAGGTCAACGTTTGTATACAGATATTTTAAAATCATCACGCTTGAATTACTGTATCTCAAGCCGAATGATTAATCTGTATACGCTTATGATAATTTATTTATATGACGTTTATTAGGCGGTCCGAGTTTGGCAAGCAAATGCTTGACCGCATCATTCATTTGACAGCCTTGTGTGGATTCTGAAAAAAAGTTTTGATAATAACATCCTGAACAATCCGCATTACGAACAAAACAAGAAACGGCTGAAGGAGACCACTGACGGTAGGGACCTACACTATCTTCATCACTTTCAGCAACAATGTTGGCATCAACAATGTGGTCATGCCACTTGATTAAATTTTCAAGATTTAAATGAGGGTACTGCACCTTTAAAGCTCGAATAGATTGAGCAGTAACCGAAGCTGAAACGGCAACTAAGGCAGGGTGAGGCTTTAGTTCTTCAGTGGACTGTAACTGGACACGAGGTTCTTCTAGTGCGAGGGTTGCAGAGGCCATTGTATAATTTCCCTTAAAAGCAAAACGATGATATAATAACAGTAATGTTCAAAGAACATCTAAGATAAACAGTTTCAAATAATTGAATGCAGAGCTGGAAAAATTCCAAAAATTAAAATGCTTTTAGAAAAGCAATGTCACATACAGAAAAAATAACACGTGTGAAATGTTGTTTTCTTAATGTAATGTTAACATACTACAACTTTTCTCTTCGTTTGTAAAGTACCTTTCCAAAACATTGACCTTTTAGCTAATATACAGGGCAAATCCTTGCCCAATGGGCATTTAAAAAAAGCGAAGACTCATCCCTTATGTATACTAATTTATGTAATGATTTTGTTAAACAACCTGAAATAAAAACCGTTGTATGGATCTTGCCTTGTTTAGCGTTTGATATCGTGTATCAACTTCAAAAAAAGATTCTAAGTGATAAAATAGCCAACCCCACTTTTCCTGATGTTTTATTAATTACGTCTCATCCAGCATGTTACACCTTAGGGCGTGCATCTTCTCAGTCTGAAAAAAATGCCCGCTATCCTTTTCCTAGCTTTGAAATTGAACGTGGGGGCCATTTAACATTTCATCATCCACAACAAGTTATTTTATACCCACTTTTTAAACTAAAATCACCTAATGTTCATGCTCATTTAAGGCGTGTACTAAGTTGGGGACAAGCAGCCTTAGCTGATTTAGGAATCTTTAGCGATATAGACGGACAGGGTTCTGGCTTATGGCTGGATGAATCCAAAAAGATCGCTTCTGTAGGTATTGCGATTAAGCGTTGGATAAGCTTTCATGGGCTTGCTATCAATGTCTCTGTGGATGAATCTATGTGGCATGACTTACCTGAAGGAATTCATCCTTGTGCATTAGCAAAAGCGATACCCACGAACTTATGTGATATTAATGAAACACTGACTCGTTCTCAAGTTGTAGAAGCTTTAATTAAAGTTTTTAAAAAAGATGAAAGCTTAGGTTTGATTCAATTTAAAGATATAAAAGAATTTGACGATAATTATAAAAAAGAATAAGAATACTGTTAAACTAGAGGGATTTAAAAAATTTCTATTATTAAATTAAATATAAATCATCATCATAGTAGTGTTTAATAAATCTTGTTTAAAAGTCTTGTATTCCATCTATAGAGCAAATTAGTCTTTGTTTTAAACTTGTTAAAATACGCTTTTTTAATCTGTTAAATAATTGTTTAAATCGTTAAGAAAAATTTAAGTCTGTTAAGTAGTTTATGTATTCAACAAGGTTTTAAAAAGTTTCTGATAGATTTTGGAGCAGTGTTTTAGACAATGTTGTGTTTAAAAATTCAAAACTATTTATCGACTACTATAAAAACCAGGTTTTGGAGCAGCTGGAAGTGTATAAGATTTTCTTTGAAAATCTGCTGGCGGAGGCGGAGGGCTTTTTGACTCTATCGCTTTATAGCTTGAAATGGCTTTTTTTTTCTCCATAGTGTTCGAGAATACATTGGGTATTGCATGCTTTTCTTCTTTGATGTTTGGTTTGGCAATATTGGGTTTTGATACGTTTGCATTGAAGTGTTGCCCGTTGTCTACTATACGAGGTGTTAGCATAATAATGAGTTCTTTGTTTTGATGAGATCCGTCGTAGGTATTGCTTAGTCCTCTAAGAAAAGGGATTTCACCCAACACAGGAATTTTATTATTACGTTGACGGTCATTACTTTGGGTCAACCCTGCAATGACAAAACTTTGCCCTTCTTTAAGAATAACATTTTCCGTTAACCAAGCTCGTGAAGAAATAAGTTGAATATCTCCTGTGCTAGAGGTTTGAGGGAATGAGAATTGTGGTTGTACCATCATGGAAATATCGCCATTGGCACCAATTCGGCTCCGAATATGTAATACAATACCTGCAGATGCCTGTTGAGCAACTCGAGCAACGATATTGTTGTTTTGATCACGGACATCGGTAAAGCCCTGAATCACTTCATCTTCAATTTTAATGGTGGCATCTTCATTGTTAAGTAGTAAAACAGAAGGACGAGAAATCACCTTAAGCTTACTTTCTGAGTGTAGAAAATTTAGTATGGCACTAAAGTTAGATGTATTTTGAATGGGATTTTTAACATAAGTAGCGAGAGAATTCCCACCTAAATTGGCATTAAAGCCTAAGGTGACTTGCTTCAGCCGTGCTTCAATGGAAGGTGTGATGATTTTATCTAAACTATCAGAAAGCTCAATAATCGCCATTTCAACATAGACTTGTTCACGTTGCCTGTCGAATTCTTGAATAAATTCGTCGGCTTTAGCCAATTGTTGAACCGTGGCAAAAATGGTAATGGTGTTAAGGCGGGTATCGGGTAAAATAATAGGTCCGTTACTTGAAACAGTAGCTTGTGCGTTTTGAATAGGTCTTGAACGTAAGGTATGATCGTTTGATGTGCCTTGCCCTTCTTTTAAGCCTTCACTTGTAAGGGGGATGAGATTTCCTGTCTGCGTACCTATATTCGCACCACCTGCTGCACCACCTGCTGCACCACCTGCTGCACCACCTGCTGCACCACCTGCTGCACCACCTGCTGCACCACCTGCCGCGCCACCTGCTGCACCGCCTGCTGCACCACCTGCTGCACCGCCTGCTGCACCGCTAATCATAATGGGGGGCATAGAACCATTCGAAAAAACGGTAGCGGTTAAGGCACTAGCGACTTCATCGGCTCTTTGAAAGTTTAATCGCCATGTTTTACTGGCACGTTGAACGTCAATTTCACTAACTAAGCGAGCGGCTTCTTGAGCTTCTTGATCATCTGTTCTTAGAATTACCCGATTGGTCATGGGGTCAGCAATGGCAATCGCAATATTTTGTGAATTGCCGCCTGCTGCTCCAGCACCGGAACTCGTATTTGTGCCTTCTGTTGAAGCCGGAAAACTTCCTCCTTGTGTTTGAGAAGAGCCTCCTGCGGGATTTTGGGCATAGGAAAAAACGGTTGCATTTAAATAATCCGCCACATAGGTAGCCGGCAAATGTTTAACTTGAATGAAATGTGTTTCTTGTTGTTTGATTCCATTAGACGTCGTCGATTGTCGAGTGGTGACAAATAACGTACCTTGTTCAACATGGTAGTACAATTTGCCCATTTGCTTTAGAGAAAGTAAAACATCTTCAACCGAAACGCCTTTAAAATCAAGGTTAACGAGGCGTGTTAAGTCATTGCCTAAGACAATGTTAAATTGAGCTTGTGAAGCAACGGCTTTAAGGGCTTCATCCATAGGAATGTTATGTAAGGTTAAATTAAGGGGTGTTTTAATGTTAGGTAGTTTAAGTTCTTCAGCAAAGGCGTTTTGAAAGGGGGCTATTAAGATCAAAACACTTAAAAAAATCATGAAACTATGGGAAAAACAGGTCTTCCGTTTTAGAGACAAGCAAAGTAAGCTTACAGATTTGAGCATTTAAGGACGCTCCTTTGTATTGAGAGAAAATGAACTCGTATTGCCTATTGGGTAACCTTGAGGGAGGGGGACGCCGTTGTTTTTAATGTTTTCTAGGGCTTGAAAATCCCGATCGATACGGTGAATAGGCGTTAGTTCAAGTTGATTAAGAATGTGGGGCGTAATTAGAATGAGTAATTCGCTTTTGGCACTTGAACTGGCACTGGCTCTAAACATTGCTCCGACAATGGGCAAATCCGCCAGTCCTGGTATTTTTTGTTCGTTACTGGTGTCTCGAGCATCGACGAGTCCACCGATGACCATACTTTCACCATCTTTTACACTAACCGCTTGAGCCACTAAATCACGGCTACGTACCAATTGAATAGTACTGGCACCTACGCCTGCACTCGCATACACCGAACTCACAATCGGACGAACACGCAAGGTGATGACACCATTTGCTCCTATTTTAGGTATAATGTCCAAGGTAATGCCTGCGGATCCAATCAGTGGGGTGGTTTGTCCAAAAAATCCAGAACCTGACGCCGTGAATTCTTGGCCTCTTAATATCTGATCTGCAATAACAATCGCCGATTCTGTGTCATGGGTGGCGACAATATGGGGGCTTGCAATACTTTTGGCTTTGCCTGTTTGAATAAGGGCTTGAATCTGAAGGTTGAGGTTGTCTACACTAGGAACGTTTGGTAAGAAAGAGATATTATTACTTGTCCCAGGTGTTAAGCTCCCTAAATTAAAGCCCCAAGGACTGCCTGATTCGGTAAAATCTAATTTCATGCCCAGTTGTTTTAAAGCGGTTGAAGAGACTTCAATGAGATCCGCTTGAATAGAAACTTGAGGCGGTTTGGCATCTAATAAAGGTAGTAAGGATTCCGCTTCTTCAAGTTGAGATTCTGTGGCTATAATCGTAAGCGTATTGTTTTTACTGTTGGGCATGACGATTGCCCCTAAGGTTTGCAATGTGTAAGTGGTTTGTGTTAAACCCTGAGTTCTTACTTTTATTTCTACGCCACTACCGCCACCCGAACTACCACTACCGCCAGAGCTTTCATCGCTCCCTCCGCCAGAGCTTCCACCGCTCCCACCACCAGAGTTTCCACCGCCACCACCACCAGAGTTTCCTGTAATTTTATCTGCACCACTACCTTCGGTCACGCCATTAAGGGTATCCGATACGCTGACTTGTGAAGTAACTCCATTAAGCCCTACCGTCCCTCGATTGCCAAAAACGACCGCTTCTAATTGACGTGCTACATCTAAAGCATGGGCGTAAGACAGCTGATACACCCGTCTTAAACGAGGCACATCAAATTCGGGAATGGCCTTAAGTACCATTTTAACTTCATCATCTGTCCCACTCACCACCAAGCTATTTTGGCGTTCATTGGCTTTGACGACAATACGTGTGGAATCTGTGAATAAAGCGGTATTTAAAAAACTCGCCAACCATGCGGCACTGGCATGTTGTAAGGCAATGGTCTTGGTATTGTAGCGATATAAACCGAGTTCTTGCCCCATGGCTTGCGAAGAAATCATCCAAATGTCTTTGCCGTAACTTTGTACACTTAGGCCGTGCATTCTTGCCAGGACTTTCAAGGCATCTAGCCCAGAGATACGATCTAGTTTTAGGGAGGCATTACCTGTGACGCTTTCATCCATAAGCACATTTAAGTGACTAAGTTTGGCAATTTTAGGAATCAATTCGTTTAAGGGTTCTCCTGTGGCTTCAATACTAATGAAGCCTTGACCTTCTGGGTACACTTGGGCAAACGCTTCTGCCATTTGTGGATTTACTATAGCTAATAGGACGTATTGTAGGGTAAGTCCCCCTACAAGAATGAACCTTATTAAGTAAGGTAGAGTGCTAAGTATAGGCGTCCAAGGTGTACGTGTTGACATCGTTATTTTCCTAAAGAGGTTTATACATTCCCTAAGTCATTGAGCAAGCTTTCGATACTGGATTCTTCGCGACTTGCATTAGGCATCGATTTCTGAGGGGGGGTACTTGAAATATTTTTGTTTCTTGAAGAAGTTGTTTGAGATGAAGAGGCACTAGACAGTTCTACACGATTCTTAAAACCGTTAATCATTAGGTATAGGTAGGATCCTTTTACAGAAGTCAACGTAAAGTAGTTTCCGCCATATTCAAAAGAACTGCCAATACGTTTGGAAAGCATAATGCTATTAGTTTCGTTGAGGAGTTTAAGTAAAATGGTGGCGGGTTTACGAGGGTCTTCATTGGAAACCACACCGACAAACTGAATTAAGGATTCAGCAGGCACACCCAAACTAGTTTCAACAGGCTTGCTGGGAAAGGGTTTGACGTTTTGTGGTTTTTCAGGATTTGAAATAACTTGGGTATTTTTTTTCTCATTTTGTTTGTCTAAAAGATTTTTCAACCACTCTAGCTCAATAAGAGGCTTAAAAGGGTCATTGCGAAAGGGGGCCACTTTGGGTTTTTCCTTAGAAGTACTTGTTTCAAGACCATTTGCTACCGCAAATAAGGCGTTGGCCTTGAAGGTTTCTTCATTTCCGTCGAAATTTTCTTCGGGCAAGGAGCTTGCTAAAAGGGTTTGATTTTGAGTCGTTTCTTTATGGGGGGGGTTGATTAGATGGGTCATCCCTACCACCATTAAAACGAGAGCGACCCCTAAGGAGGTTCCTGCAATAAAAAGGGCATTTTTCATACTTTTGTGTGGATCGATAAAGCGATTAAGTTGAGAAAAATAGCGTGTAATGGGATGTTGCCCTGCGGCGATTTTTTCAGCTTCAAGGGCTTCCCATTCTAGTGGGGCTTGAACAAAATTAAGCATGGCAGTGAAATTTCGTTGGGCAGGAATAATCCCATAGCCTGGTTGAAAGGCTCGTGTTTTGGCGACATCATGCCACGAGGTGGAAGCCGTGCTAAAGGCACTGGCTTGACGAGGCAACTTATTTTGCAAAGGCGAACTAGACATAGGGTAAGACTCTTTCACACCATTTTGGACTCTCTTACTGTTTAGTATAAGGAATTGGTGCGTGTTCTTCACGTTTTTAGGTCTAATTTCCCCTAAAAAGCTTAAGCCCAAGCCATTTTTATTGCGTGACTTCAAGCGTGGTTTTGAAGTGGAGCTTGGCGACCTTTCGCAAGCCCTCAAACCCTTCGGCTCTAAACACTTGCTTGCCCATGGAAACGACCTTGGCACTGGCACCTAACGGCAAGTCATAGCCCGATTGTTCCTTCAACTGTGCCATGCTCTGCAAAAATTTATATCGCGCCACCACAGACGCCGCCGCCACTGCCGGATGCGACAATTCCGCCTTCGTTGATTGCGACACCTTCACTTGCGGGGCATGTTCCTTTAAGGCATCGAGCAGGTGCGGGCCTTGCGTAAATTGATCCACCATAAGACAAGGGGCTTCGATAAGCGTCCCTTGTTTTTGCATTAAGCCAGCAACCGTTTTGGCGTGCATCATCGCAAGCAGGTGATTCAAGTGCTTGCCTTGTGCTTTCAACGCCTCATATTGACGGTTATACCCTTCAGGCATCAGGACCAAAAACGCCACCTGCTCGATGCCTAAGGCTTCCACCAGTTGGGTGGCGACCTCTTTAATTTTCACGTCCGTCATGGCTTTTGAATCGGTGATGCCGAGACGTTTTAAAATAGGTAACTGGCTTTCTTTGACTTGAACACATGCGGTGACCAAAGGACCAAAATAATCGCCTTTACCGCTCTCATCCGCCCCATACGGGAAATACGTCGTATGTGCCATCGAAGCTTTAACCGCCGATTTCAAGCCCAAGACGCCCAAGGCATCCACCAAGCAAGCGTCGCTTTGCGTTTGAAGCGTATACGTCCCATTTCGATACTGTTTGACCAGTATTTTTTCTTTTGTCGTGGGATGTACGCCATCCAATCGATAATGACAGTTTTGTTCCGTCTTAAATTGGGCGGAAGACACCCACGCTGAAAGGCGTTCTTTGCGTTGAGCTTGAACGCTTGGCGTGAGCTTTAAATCTTTGTGAACCGCCATGAATAATGCTTTCTAGGCTCGTTTTAAAAATGTGACGCCTAAGGGAGGCAAAGTTAAGCTTAGGCTTTGGGCATGCCCGTGGAAGCCAATGTCTTGCGTCCAAATGTCGCCTGCATTTAATTGACCTGAACCACCGTAGATTTCGTTGTCTGTATTGAGCAGTTCTATATATTGGCCTGCATACGGCACGCCCACACGATAGTTGTACTGCGTCGTCGGCGTAAAATTACAGATGACGACCACATCATCGGCTTCAAAATGCCCACGTCTCATAAACGCCATAACACTATTTTCGTTGTCTTGGCAATCAATCATGTAAAAGCCTTCGGCATCGGTGTCTCGCTGATGCAAGCCAGGCTCATGACGATACAAGGCGTTTAAGTCACGAATGAGATGTTGAATCCCTGTATGACTTTCCCACTGCGTCAAATGCCAATCGATGCTTTCTTGAGAGTTCCACTCGTTCCACTGCCCGATGTCGCATCCCATAAATAATAATTTCTTACCAGGTTGAGCCCATTGGTAAGCATACAAAGCCCGAGCGTTGGCGAATTGTTGCCACATATCGCCAGGCATTTTGGACAAAATGGCTTGTTTACCGTGTACCACTTCATCATGGCTAAGGGGCAAGCAGAAGTTTTCGCTAAACATGTACAAACCACGGAAGGTAATGCCGTTTTGATGATATTTACGGTGAATCGGATCTTTACTAAAGTATTCAAGGGTGTCGTGCATCCAACCCATGTCCCACTTATAGTCAAAGCCTAAACCGCCTTCACTGGTGGGTTTGGTAACACCGCCCCAGCTGGTGGATTCTTCGGCGAACATCAAGGCATCGGGGAAGCAATGATGCACCGCATCATTTAAATCACGCAAGAAGTAGATGGCATCCAAGTTTTCACGACCACCGTAAATGTTGGGTTCCCACTCGCCTTCTTCACGAGAATAATCTAAGTACAGCATCGACGCAACAGCATCGACACGTAACCCATCGATGTGGTATTTGTCGAGCCAAAAGAGGGCATTTGAAATCAAGAAATTACGCACTTCCCAGCGTCCGTAATTAAAAATGTCGGTACCCCAATCTTTATGTTCACGTTTGCGAGCATCGCTATGTTCGTATAGGTGTGTACCGTCAAAGAAGTCTAGACCGTGTAAGTCTTTGGGGAAGTGAGCAGGCACCCAATCCACTAAAACGCCAATGCCGTTTTGGTGGAATTTGTCCACCAAGTACTTAAACTCATCAGGGTTGCCAAAACGACTGGTGGGGGCAAAATACCCAACAGTTTGGTAGCCCCACGACAAATCATAAGGATGTTCCGCAATCGGCATCAATTCCACATGGGTGTAGTTCATCGAACGCACGTACTCAACGAGCTTGTCGGCGAGTTCCACATAGCTCAACCAGCGGTTACCGTCTTCAGGGATTTTCATCCAAGAGCCGAGGTGGCATTCATAAACCGACACAGGGCTTTCGGTGGACGGTTTCGCCCCACGATAGCTCATCCATTCTTTGTCGTTCCATTGATAGGCGTCGACATCCCACACTTTAGAGCCTGTGCGAGGGCGTTCTTCTGCGAAGAATCCCATGGGGTCTGCTTTTTCGACTTCGTAAAAAGTGGCAGAAGACTGCATGTAGTATTTATAGGTTTCGCCTGCTTTGAGATGAGGCACAAAGCCCACCCAGTAGCCAGAGCCTTTAAAATTGTGCATGAAATGCGATTGCGTGTTCCAGCCATTGAAATCGCCGATAATCGCAACGCTTTGGGCATTGGGCGCCCACACGCAGAAATGTACGCCTTGGGTACCGTCGGCATCTTGCGTTAAATGTGCGCCAATTTTATTATACATTTGAAGGTGCTTACCTTCACGCAAGAGGTAGAGGTCATATTCGGTGATGAAATCAGTGACGATGGTTTCTTGAGCAACCATGACAGGCTCCTTTTTGTCCAAAATAGATGAGGTTTGCATGAAGATAGATCCTTGTTCAATAGAGGCGATTAACAGAGTCGGTACCACTCAAGTGAGGGCGTTCACGGACTAAGATCAAGTCTAGCTTACGTTCCTTCAGTGTATCATAGCTTGAACGGAAAAACACCTTCTTTGTACGATATTTTGATTATTTTCTATAGTATGCGTTAGAGGAAAGCGACGGTTAGGCTATTCTAGGAGCCTAGATTTTTTTGTGCGGGCGTGTAGATAGACCTACATAACCAAACAAAAAAATCGTAGCGACAACGAAGAGGCAACAGACGGTTTTATCTAACGAATGCTATAATACATAATGACGCATGGCTTGAGCCGCCCCGTCTTCTAAAATGTGTGGCACAATGCCCTTGGCTTTGCGTTGTACGGCCAAAGGTCCATTCGCCATGGCAAGTCCCAAGCCTTCCCCTTCAAGCATGGCGACATCATTTTCTTCATCCCCTAGGCACATCACTTCTTGGGGTAAAATGCCCCATTGTTCCGCTAACGCCACGACTGCCGACCACTTACTGACATCAGGCGCCGTCAATTCCAAGAAATTATGCCGAGACTTACAGACCCCGATGCGTTCATCCCCATAGGTTTCCAACAAGTACGCACGCACATTTTCCAACACAGCAGGATCGTTGTTGATGACCACCATTTTAGGGGGGGGATCGATTTGCAAGATGCTCAACACATCGTCCAGCAAAACAGGTTCAATCGATGAGGTGCGTTTGTATTCATCCACATAAAGATCATGCGGTTGACTATGTAAAAAATCGTTGACATAAACATTGATGTGAATACCTTGGCTTTGGCAATAGCCCACGATTTCTTTCGCCAGATCCATCGGAACAGGATTGCTATAGCGAAGAGCGAATCCGTCTTGGCTGTCTCGTACCACAGCGCCTTGATAGCAAATGACGGGCGTGTCTAGCCCTAGGCGTTTAACATAAGGCAGGGCGGAAGGAAACATCCGTCCTGTGGCAATGACGACTTTCACGCCTGCTTGGCTGACGGCTTGAATGGTTTCTAGCACGACGTCGCTGACCTTTAAATCGGACTGCACCAGTGTGCCGTCTAAGTCGCAAACCACCATTTTAATCGGGTGTTCGTAAGCAGGAAATAAAATAGGGGACGTGTTGGTAGAAGTTGACATGGGGATTCCTTTAAAGGGTTAAAATATAGTGTTTTATATAGAAAATACTATACCTTGTAAGTATATCGCAAAGGCTTTATAATAAAAGCAAAGAAAGAGTTTATAAAGGTGACGATATGATGCAAGCACGCTTCAATTTCTGGACGCCCAGCCTTCTTGTTTTTGGGATACTCCTCTTCTTCTGGGGAACGTCCTTAATTAAGGTGTTTTCATCCCCCGACGCCTTTTTTCGCTTCCCGTCGAGTTATGATAAGGATGCGAGTTTACCTGTGCCGCAACGCATCAGCGATGCCAAGACGCCTCGCTTATTGGTCGAATTTTACCAAGATTCTTGCGTCACCTGCCAGCAGATCGCACCCATGCTTTATGAAATCAGTGAACAGAAATCCTTTCAGCGTTGTTTGAGCGTGTTGCCTATTGATGCCGACAAAGCCGAAAACCGTTTGTATGTGGATTTATTTAAGGTAGGCAAGGTGCCTGCTTTCTTTATTTTTGAGCCTCGTGCGATGAAGAAAACCACGGTGCCTCTTTTAGAACGTTTGAGTGAAGCAGGCGAAACGAATAAAACCTTAATCAAGCAGGTGATCCAAAAAAGCTTGAAGCAACACGATCCGAAGAATAAATGCTCTATTTAGTCGTATTAAAGGATTGCAGGCTATGCCACACAAAATAGAGACCCATCAACAAGACCAAAAAGCCCGAGCCTTTTAAGAAAAAGCCTTGCACCTTTTGCAAGCCCGACCACCGCTTGGAGCCTCGCTCTAAGCCGATGCCCCCCAGCTTGCCTAAGATGCCAAAGCACATCAACATGCTGGACATGCCGAAACTAAAGACCAAGACAAAGGCAAACGCCTTCCACTGCCCTAAACTAATGGCTAAACTTAAGCTTGAAAGCGTCAACGGGCAAGGACGCAAGCCACTCATTAAGCCGAGCAGAAACAACTCTTTATTTTGTTGCCATACGCTAGGGGCATTTAAAATAGACGCTTCTGCCACCTCGTTTTCACTATGCTGACAAGACGATGAGCAGGGCTTCATGGCTTCCAAGGATTCAAGCATCGTGGTTTCGGACTGGTCGGCTTCTTGCACAGGGGTAGGCATCATTTGCGTACGACGCAACATATTCATCCCTAAAATAACCACAAAGCTTGCTGAAACCAGTTGTAAGATACTAAACCAAAGGGCAGGGATCCCTTGTGTGTGATGAAGCACATTGAAGAATAAGGCAACCCCCACCCAAAGCACCAATCCGTGAGCAAAGGTGATAATCCCCCCGAGCTTTAAAATATCAAGGTAGGAAGACTTGGGTTGTCCCATGTAAGTGGCGATGACAATTTTGCCATGACCGGGTTCTAAGGCATGTAAAGCCCCCAAGGCAAAAGCCGTGACCAGTGAAAACGACGGCACGCTAAGAAATAAAGAAGACGCTTCAGGCATGGGGCTAAACCACTTTGATTAAGGAGAGCAAGAAAGGGGACGGTATTAGAAGAAAAACCAAAAAGCTTAAACTTCTACAATAATTTCGATTTCAACAGGGGCTTCTAAGGGCAAATTTGCCACACCCACGGCGGATCGGGCGTGTTGACCGACGGTTAAGCCAAAGACTTCGGTGAGGGTATTGGATGCTCCGTTGATGACGGCAGGTTGATTGTAAAAATCGTGGGTTCCCATCACAAAGCCTGTGACTTTCACCACTTGCTTCACGTTTTCTAAGCTTCCCACTTGGGCTTTAATGACACTCAACGCATTTAAAATACACAAGCGAGCAGCGGCTTGAGCGTCTTCCAAAGACACTTCGGCACCCACGCGACCTTTATAGAGGAGTTCACCGTTTTGCATAGGCAGCATACCACTGGTGAAAATCAAGTTGCCGATTTGTTTACAAGGAATGTAAGATGCCACAGGCAAGGGGGCTTCAGGGAGTTCGGCATCCCATTGGGCGAGGGTTTTAGAAGGGTGTGTGGTGTTCATGGTGCAAGGACTTTCTTGTCTAATTAAGAATAATCCTAGCATACGTGGAAGATGCTCAAAAGTAAAGCCATCGTGTTTCAAGGGCTGAATGTAGACACGACCTAATGAAAGGGATGCCCTGGAATAGAGGTCTTGGGACCACCGTCGATGAAGGTGTTACGGTCTAGGCTACGGTCTCGGTTGATGGTGCCGTCATAGAGCAGGCGTTTGCGTTTTTCTTCATCGCCCGCGAGATCGATCATACTTTGCACGCTACGCATCGTGTTGTGATCCAAGCCTTGCACGGTGGGCATGACAGAGGCTTGCGTGGAAACGTAAGGCTCTAAAAGTGGGATGACATCTTGGGAGCCAGCCAAGCCAGAGGCGTCAACGTTTTGAATTTTTTCAATTACACGACCGTTTTCATCGATTCGCACGGCTTCGATCTGAATGGCGTTAAACTGGTAGGTCGGCGTGATTTCTTTGCCTTTTTTAAAGGGGGAGCTAGCAGGAATTTCTTTAAAGACTTCGGTGCTAGGCAAAGGAATCTGCACTTGTTGGACATTTTGTGTCGGCGAAAAAGTGACAATCAACTTGTCCGCAGGCAAACTTTGATCGCCTGAAGGCAAATAACGATAGTAAACCACCACCTGCTCCCCAGGATTGGCTTTCACTGTGACGGTGTTGACTTTGTCTCGATAGAAGGCGTTGGGCATATAAAGCTGGTTGGGCTTTGGCAAGCGTTGCACATTCAGGCGTTGAATGGCAGAACGGTTGGCGTAAGAAGCAGGCAAGCTTCCCGCGAACACGCCTAGAATTAAGAGGACTGAAAAAAAGGATCCTATTTTTTTAGACATCTGAGCTACTCCCTTCTTATCATTAGATTCGCCTTTCTATTATATCACATTCTAAAGCGAGTCCCTTAATTTTTAAGAATTGGCATATGAAAACCGCCTGTCTCTAAAAACAGGCGGTTACGTTTTTTACTAAACTTTACTATAGCCGTCTTTAGAGTTTTCTGTACTTAGGCTAGACGAGGAGCCTAGATTATTTTGTGAGAGCGTGTACATAGACGTACATAACGGAACAAAATAATCGTAGCGACAAAGTATAGACACGTTACAGGAAATTAAAAAGACGGCTATAAAGCTAGTCTTCCTCGGCAGGAGGAGATAATTCACCCAAGGCATAACGGGTAAATCGACGAATCGTCACGGTTCCACCTAAAGAACCGCTCAAGTCTTCAATCAATTGAGCAATGGTTTTGCTACTGTCTTTCACATAGGCTTGAGACAATAACACACGGGTCGCTAAGTTCTTTTCTACACGACCTTCCACGATTTTACCACGCATGGCTTCAGGCTTCTTCTGAATGTCTTCTTTACCCATTTCAATGCGGATTTCGTTTTCAACTTCTTCAGCAGGCACTTCACTACGAGAAACAAACTCAGGGGCAAAGGCCGCGATTTGCATTGCCATGTCTTTGGTAAAGGTGGTGAAGGTTTCGTTTGAAAGGGCAGAGGCGTTTTCACAAGCGGTTTCAATTAAAACACCGATCTTACCACCTGCGTGAATATACGCATGAACGTATCCATTAGCAGAAGGCGTGTAACGCACAAAGCGAGCCACTTTCATGTTTTCACGAACAGCAGTAATGACATCGGTAAACAATTCTTTCAAAGGGCGACCGTTGTAATCGACTTGCATAAAGGCATCAACATCAGCGTAATCTTGAGCGATCACGACTTTTTGAGCCCCTTCAACCAAGCTCAAGAATTTTTCGTTATTGCCTGTGAAATCCGTTTCGCAGTTGACTTCAACCAAAGCCCCAATGCCGTTTTCTAAAACAGCGGCGACTTTACCTTCAGCCGCCGCACGAGAGGCTTTCTTCTCAGCGGTAGCGGCTCCCTTTTGGCGGAGGATTTCAACGGCTTTTTGCTTGTCGCCTTCGGCATCAACAAGGGCTTGACGGACATCCATCATGCCTGCCCCAGTTTGTTCACGGAGTTCTTTAATCGATTGCATAGATACGGACATCATAAGTTGTTTTCCTTTATAACTCTTCAATGTAGGGATAAATAATGATCGGGGGTAAACTAAAAGAAGAGGCATCGACATTTATATACATGCCAAACACCTCTTCCTATTATAAACTAAACGCCAGCTTCTTCGCTTGTCGTTTCTTCAGAAGCTTCCACGGCAACAGCAGCTTTAGGAGCTTCTTTCGCAGGAGCTTTATTCGCTTCTTTCGCAATAGCTAACGCATTTTCACGCTCGGTATTGCCTTCAAGAATGGCATCAGCCAAACGACCCACAATCAAGCGAATGGATTTCAAGGCATCGTCGTTACCGGGGATGTTGTAATCGCTTAAGGTAGGATCCGCATTGGTATCTACTAAAGACACAATCGGCACACCTGCTTTACGAGCTTCAGTCACAGCATTAAGCTCATGTTTTACATCCACCACAACGACCAAACCAGGTTCGCCACGCATATTTTTAAGTCCGCCTAAGCTACGGCGTAATTTAGCCAAGGTACGATTAACAACAGCCAACTCTTTTTTGTTCATGCGTTCAAAGTGACCGTTTGCTTCCAACTCTTCCAATTCACGAAGGCGTTGAATACGTCCACGAATGACGGTGGCATTGGTGAGCGTTCCACCCAACCAACGTTTGTTGATGTACAAAGCACCTACACGATCGGCTTCTTCAGCGACAATATCAGCGGCTTGTTTTTTAGTGCCGACAAAAACGACTTTCTTGCCTGATGCCGCAACAGCTTTGACCGCTTCATAGGCTTGTTCAAATAAAGGCACGGTTTTCGTTAAATCAATAATGTAAATACCGTTGCGTTTGCCCCAAATATAAGGCTTCATTTTAGGGTTCCAACGCTTGGTTTGGTGACCAAAGTGGACGCCTGCTTCCATCAATTCTTCTAGTGTAATCACTGGCATGGGATGAACTCCATTGTGTTAAAGGTAAATAATAATGAGGAATAGCAAGACTTTTAAGGAAGAGGCTTTGTTTTTAATCGTTTACAAACGCCAGAGTTCAGAAACGATTTTCACAACAATAACAAAAAAGGGTTAAAACAAAATCACGCCCTAAAAGCCTTGCGAGCGTTTACGGGTTTAGTCGTAAACGTAAGGTAAAATCGCAGCGGCTCTGGCTCGTTTAATCGCTTTGGTGAGACGACGTTGGTAAAACGCACTCACGCCCGTGATACGACGAGGCAAAATCTTGCCACGGTCTGTTAAAAAACGACGCAATAAGTTGGCGTCTTTATAGTCAATATAGTAGATTTTGTTTGCTTGAAAGTAGCAACGCTTTTTGGGACGATCTGCCATCATGGTGAGATCTTCCTTTCCTATTCATACCTTTCAAACGATTAAATGTCGTGTTGTCTCTTCGTTGTCGCTACGATTTTTTGTTCTGTTATGTACGTCTATGTACACGCCTTCACAAAAAATCTAGGCTCCTAGAATAGCCTAACACGCTATTCACTCGTTTAATAAGGTATTCACTGTGATAAACGGTAGTGCTGCCGTCACAGGCGACTCGGGTACAAGAGGTAAAAACACCTTTTGCAAGCAATACCCTTTCAGTCTAAGCAAAACATAGTGACAATGCAAGCATTATTAAAGACCTTTTAAGCCTCTTTTGCTGGCATGGGATGACGAATAAGATTTCCTGTTTTATCCCAAAACTGTACTCGTCCTATTCCATCCAAGCGAGCTAAACTTGTGTGCATCCCAAGTTCAATCTCGCCTAACACAGCTGAAGAACCATTAGATGAATTAAGAGTACGGCCTTGTACCGTTAGAACTTTTACTTCGGGTAGGATTTCATGAGTAGCGGTAACGGCTAGTGCAATTTTAGCCAATCCACTCTCAGGACGAGATCTCATTATCATGGTTGCTTGTGGACGCATAAAATGAGACTTTTCAATTATTACATTAGGGTTTTCGAAGTTTGGGGATTGTCTTGAAAACCGAAGAAACTCATGTTTAGCGAGTGTTGAGTCGGTTATAGTCTCTTCAAACCACGACTGTTTTAAGCTATATACAGAGCTTTTCCAGAGTTGATCAACCCAGAACATAAGCATCCTTAAATTAGAGAGGGTATTTTGTAACTGAGTGTCTTGATATTCGCTAAAACCTGAAAATCTCTCTAGGGTCTTAAAACTTCTTACAGCAACAATTTCGGGTAATAAAAGGTTAGAAGGAATCCATATTTGAGCATTCAACCCTTGACGTGCGGTGTCAACCGCTCGCGCTCCCGTGTGGGGGGGCAAAGTGGGACGAGAAGAAAGCGCCATCAATTTCATTAGGGAGACCTTTATTGTTGAGAGGGAAAGAAAATACCACTTTTAAAGCATCATGGTATTAAAAACATAGTGAAAATGCAAGCCTTTAAAACATTACCCACATAAGCGGATCGCCTTGCGTAATGCCGAAACCAAAACATCGACATCGGCAAAGGTGTTGTAAAAGCTAAAGCTCGCCCGAGCCGTTGCGGTGACATTAAAATGCTTCAACAAGGGTTGCACACAATGATGCCCCGTGCGAATGGCAACCCCCTCCAAATCCAAGAGCGTCCCCAAGTCTAGCGGATGCACATCCCCCACCAAAAAGGAAATCACCGCCGCCTTATGAGGGGCTTTGCCGTAAATCCGCAAACCCTCGATGCCTTCAAGAGCATCCGTCGCATAGGCTAGAAGCTCCTGCTCATAACGCCCAATGCGGTCTAGCCCAATGGCTTGCACATAAGATAACGATGTCCCCAGCCCGATGACTTGAGCGATCGCAGGGGTGCCAGCCTCAAATCGTCGATGCCCGTCCAAGAACGTGGTTTTTTCGTGGGTCACCACATCAATCATATCGCCCCCGCTTTGATACGGACGCATGGTATTCAGGATTTCAGGCTTTGCCCATAAGACGCCCACGCCTGTAGGGGCATAGACCTTATGGCCACTAAAAACGAAGAAATCACAATCTAAATCTTGCACATCAATCGGCATGTGAGGCGTGGATTGAGCCCCGTCGATGAGGACTTTCGCCCCAATCGCATGGGCTTGAGCAATCATTTTTTTGACAGGATTCACCGTACCTAAGGCGTTCGACACATGAATCAGGCTCACGAACTTGGTTTTTTCAGACAGTAAAGACGCATAGGCGTCTAAATCCAGCACGCCTTCATCATTCATGGGAATAATCTTCAGCACTGTGCCAAGATCTTTAGACAGTTCCTGCCAAGGCACCAAATTGGCGTGATGCTCCATTTCGGTGATGACGATTTCATCGCCCGCTTTGAGGTGTTCACGTCCATAAGAAAACGCCACCAAATTGATGCCTTCGGTACAACCACGCACAAACACGACGCCTTCTGCATTGGGGGCATTAAGGAAATCCGCCACTTGCTCACGCACGGCATCAAAGGCAGACGTCGCTTGAGCCGCTAGATGATACACGCCTCGACGAACGGTGCCGTTTTCTTCAGCATAAAAACGACTAATGCGATCGATCATGGCTTGAGGCTTATGCGTCGTGGCTCCGTTGTCGAGATACACCAAGGGTTTGCCGTTGACGTGGGTCTTAAAAATGGGGAAGTCTCCACGCAAGGCGAGGACTTCGTTTGGCGTGAGACTTTCACCCGAAAACGAGTCAACCGCAATTAGGGGTGATGGATTTGCAACAGTCATGACGGAGTAATCCTTTATATGGTCGCAGCGACTAAGGCACAATGCACACGCTTCATAAAATAACGCTTCACATGGGCATCCAAATACGTGTCGCTCAACATACTGTCGCAAAAGCCTTGGGTGAGAAGGGCTTTGGCACGATCTTCGCTGATGCCTCGGCTTTGCAAGTAAAAGAGCTGGGCTTCGTCGAGCTGACCCACCGTCGCCCCATGCGAGCATTTCACGTCATCCGCATCAATCTGCAACCATGGGCGAGCAAAGGCTTTCGCCTTGGCGGACAACAACAAGTTACGAGACAACTGTTTCGCATCGGTTTGTTGAGCGTCTTTCAAGACGAAAATGGTGCCGTCAAACTCATGCAAGGCAGAACCGCCGACGGCAGCCTTAAACTGTTGGCTAGACGTGCAATTCGGCACGGCATGCGTCAAACGAAGGTGCATATGCGTTTTGTTTTTGCTTGATAAAATCGACAAGCCGTTGAGCGTGGCATCGGATCGTTCACCAGCGAGGGTGACATCCATGCGGTGACGGAAATGCTCAGCATCAAGTGCGGTGCTAAAGAGTTTCAATTGAGCGTCTTCCGCTAAAACCGCTTGGGTATTGAAGAAATTGTAGCCTTCATAAGCGATATTACTCAAGACCGTCAAATTCAAACGACTGCCTTTGGCTTGGGTCACATGGATTAAGCCCTGTAAATAAGTGCTTCCCACGCTGTGCTTGTCGCCTTTAATGCGAATGAGAACATCGGCGGTGGCGTTTTCATCTAGCTCAATATAAAACGCAGGAAAGCTGTTCGATGCCTTATTGTGATGAATCACCACTTCAAGCGGTTGATTCATGGCTTGATCCTTAGGCACATGAAGGCTATACGGTTCAGGCGCTAAGGCGACATTCAGCAAGCTTAAGGCGTCATCGGCATCATGCACGTCGTGCGTTAAGCGAGCCAAGCGTTCAGGGTTGGCAATGACGGCATTTGCCAAGGGTTGCACCATCCCGCAAGTGCCGTGATTATATAGTTTGCCGTTAAACATGGAAAGTCGACACGCTTTGGGATAAATCCATTCCACAAAGGCTTCGTCGACGTCTTTGGGGCGAGGCAGTCTAAAGCTACGACGGCTTAAGCCTTGCACATCCACATATTTCCATGCTTCTTGACGGCGTGGCTTGGGCAAACCAAGGACGTCAAAACGCTCTTTCGCCGCATGACGCAAGGGCATGAGGCTATCGGTTGCTAAGTCTTGAAAGGCATCTTGGATGCCTGCTTCAAAAGGGCTTAACTCAAGATCGGGGGGATTTAACGTACACATGGCGGACATTCTAATGCCTCCTTTTCTAAACCGTTAAGCCGGCTTCTTCTAGTAACCAGTCGTAGCCACGGCTTTCAAGCTCAAGGGCAAGGGATTTGTCCCCCGTTTTGAGGATGCGTCCGTGTGCCAAGACATGCACGACATCAGGCACGATGTAGTCCAATAAGCGTTGATAGTGGGTGACCACGATCATGGCGTTTTGCGGATTCATCAACTGATTGACGCCACCAGCCACGATACGCAAGGCATCAATATCCAAACCTGAATCGGTTTCATCCAAGACCGCTAAACGAGGCTCTAAAACCGCCATTTGCAGGATTTCATTGCGTTTCTTTTCGCCACCACTAAAGCCTTCGTTGACGGCACGATCGAGGTATTCTTCTGCCATTTCAACGATGGGTAACTTGGCTTTTAGCACGTCTTTAAAGGCGACGGCATCGAGTTCTTCACGCCCTTGGGCTTTTTCTTTGGCGTTGTACGCCAAACGCAAGAAGTCGGCGTTGTTGACCCCTGGTAATTCGACAGGGTATTGAAACGCCAAAAAGACGCCTGCTCTAGCACGTTCGTCGGCTTCAAGTTCAAGCAAGTTCTGCCCCAAGAACAAGATCTCGCCTGAAATCACTTCAAAATTGGGGTGCCCAGAGAGAATCTTGCTCAAGGTGCTTTTGCCCGAGCCGTTGGGTCCCATAATGGCGTGGGTTTCGCCCGCGTTAATGGTGAGGCTAATGCCGTTGAGGATCGTGGGGCCGTCGACGACTTTGGCGTGTAGATCCGTGATTTGAAGAATGGGGGTAGACATGGGTTTTTTCCTTTATGTGTGACTTGTTTCTAATTATTTTTAAAGATGTGCTAAACTTGGCTTACGGGGGCGTTCCAAAGCCTTGAGATTTATAGGATATACGAAATGTTTAATAGGGCTGCCTTGCTCTCCCAAAAGAAGTGGAAGTTTAGGATCCACTATTTTTGCACGAGGTATGACTTGCTTAGTGCGTTTAGCTGCTTTTGGATAAGTTGCGATTTTTTGACGAGAACGAGTAGGCTCGACTTTCCTATAAGTGTCTATAAGGTATAGTCCTGCTTTTATTTGTGCCTCTATCTCATCTTTAAGTGCTTGTTCAGATTCAGCCAAAGTCATTACACCAGCTTTAGAAGGAGTGTCTTCTACTCCATCTCTAAGATCTTGAAGCAATTTTCTTTTCTGAAAAAAACGATTTAAATCAGTTAACATTTGGCTTAAAACCTCGCCTTGCTCTACAAGGGAAGTATTGTCTAATGTGGGGCTATATTGATCTAACCCTACTTTAAGCTCTGTAGGTTCAGGGAAAAGAGTATTTAATTTGGCGATCTCTCGATCTAAAGCGTTTTCAAACTTTCTGAGAAGACGACCGCTTTCCAAAGCTTCAATACGACTAATCAAATCATGCCATTGTGCTTTCAAAGGTAGCGGACTCCTCCCGATCAAGCCCCGCACTTTTTCAACAACTGGGCTTGTCACTTGGGCTGTCGGAACAGGATTTATACGTCTAAAAAGATCGCTAAAAGCAGTTCCTTGCCTATGGCGACTTGGTTTATTCGCTATACTTTCTTGGGGGTACTGTAACGTCCCTTGATTTGGAGAGAGACGAGTTTGGACTTTCATTGTATTTCCTTTACATTGGGTCATTGGTTAGCCGACACTATTTTCAAGCTTGAGAGAGAGTAATTTCGTGGCTTCGGCGGCAAATTCCGCAGGTAATTCATTAAAGACATCTTGGCAAAAGCCGTTGACAATGGCGGTGACCGCCTCTTCCATCGGGATGCCTCGACTTTGAAAGTAAAACAACTGATCTTCACTAATGCGAGACGTCGACGCTTCATGTTCCAACTGCACCGTGGGATTTTCCACATTAATATAAGGGTAGGTATTCGCTGAACAGGTCGAGCCGATCAACATGCTGTCGCACTGCGTAAAATTGCGTGCGTTTTCGGCTTTGGGTTTAATCACCACCGACCCACGGTAACAATTCTTCGAAACGCCTGCACTAATGCCCTTAGACACAATACGGCTTTTCGTGTTCTTGCCGATGTGGATCATTTTAGTACCCGTGTCGGCTTGTTGAAAGTGGTTGGTAAGTGCCACGCTGTAAAATTCGCCAACCGAATCGTCGCCTTTTAGCACGCAACTGGGGTACTTCCATGTAATGGCGGAACCTGTTTCCACTTGCGTCCAAAACACACGGCTACGATCGCCTTTGCAATGGGCGCGTTTAGTCACAAAATTGTAAATCCCGCCCGCCCCTGTCTTGGGGTCGCCCGCAAACCAGTTCTGCACGGTGGAATACTTGATTTCCGCATCATCTAACGCCACTAGTTCAACAACTGCGGCGTGTAACTGCTTCGTGCTAAACGCAGGGGCTGTACAGCCTTCCAAATAGCTGACTTTGGCGTTTTTGTCGGCGATAATCAAGGTGCGTTCAAATTGCCCCGACTCTTCCGTATTGATGCGGAAATAGGTGGACAAATCCATGGGGCAGGTGACGCCTTCAGGAATGTAGACAAAGGAACCGTCGGTGAAGACGGCGGCGTTCAAAGCGGCAAAGTAATTGTCGGTGACTGGCACGACGGAGCCAAGATACTGCTTGACGAGATCCCCATGCTCTTCAAGGGCTTCAGAGATTGAGCAGAAAATTACGCCGTGCTTGGCGAGATCTTTCTTAAAGGTCGTGGCAATGGAAACACTGTCAAAGACGGCATCCACGGCAACATTGGCGAGCTTCTTCTGCTCATTTAAGGGAATCCCTAGCTTCTCAAAGGTCGCCAACAATTCAGGATCCACCTCATCTAAACTTTGCTTTTTCGGCAAGTTCTTCGGTGCGGAATAATAGCTAATGGCTTGGTAGTCAATCGGATCATAATCCACATCCGCCCAAGTAGGCTCTTCCATTTTTTGCCATTGCTTGTAGGCATCTAGACGGAATTGAAGCATCCAATCAGGTTCGTTTTTCTTGGCTGAAATCGCACGAATGACGTCTTCATTGAGACCTTTGGCGAAGGTTTCCATGGGCATATCAGTGGTAAAGCCATATTTATAATCTTCGTTAATGACGTCTAGGGTGCTGGTCATGGGGAATCCTTTTTCTGAGTTAATAGGTGTTTAATGCCAGTGGGTGTCTTGATGCTCACAGCTTTGACACGCCCCCGCATCGGGGTTATGGGTTTCGCAAGGGGTGCATTGGGTTTCAAGCACTGTCAAACGTTTGGATAAATCGGTCTGCAAGGCGGTGAGGCTCGCAAGCTTTTCGCTCAAGCACTGGTGTTGACGCTCCAACAACGTGCGACTGCGTTCAATGCGTTGAGCCTTGAGGGGCAAGCTATTGCCTTCTGACGCATTGCCGAGTATTTCTAAAATATCGTCCAGCGAATAGTTGAGATCTTGCAAGGTCAAAATAGCGGCAATTCGCTTTTGAGCAGAGGCATCGTAAAGGCGGTAGCCCCCTTCACTACGTTGGGTGGCACAAATCAGTTGAAGCTCTTCATAATACCGCAACGCACGAACCGTCACACCGCAGGCTTTAGCAAGGGTGCCAATGGTCATCAAGGCATCTGATGATTTTACAAACCTATGTTGAGACGACAGAGCAGACATTTAAGATTCACCACACAGACATTTAAAATAAGCGTCAGACCTGCTTATTTTGGATACGTCCAGTCTAACAAAACCCTAACGTCCACGTCAATGTTTTTATCTATGTAACGAAACCGTTACGTTATCCAAAAAGCTTACCTAAGCTTTGCGTGAATAAATTAGATCCTAACGTGTTAGCAGGGGTATTCAAGGGGTTAGACACTTGCGTGGTATTCAAAGGCACTCCCCCAATGCTTGGAGGCACAGGCATAAAGGTTGTTGCTTGAACGGTGTTCCAAGTATCCACGGCTTGGGGTGTATCTAGCTTTGGCGCTTGAAATGGAAGTGGTTGTGTACTTAAAGCACTATTCCAATTACTACCATAGCTTAATGGATTCAACGTGTTTTTAGCCGCTTCTTCAACAAGTGGCCTTTCATTAGACGGCGTTTCATGGGCCACGTCATTTGGTTTTTTAACGCCCCAAGCTTGTGTTCCTGTGCTTGACGTGTTTTGTGAAGGAGAGCCACTTACCGTCCATTCTTTGGAGGGTGGCGTATAGCTTGGTGTAGATGATGAAGAAAGTTTATTAATCATGGCGAGAGAGTCCAATCGTTTTGCTAAGGGGGGCTTGCCTTAATAAAACAATCATATTTGGATATCTTGCTTGATTGTTACCTTCTGTTACACATGTCGAACACTAGGCGGCTTCTGTGGAACTAGAAGCCTTCTGTTTTTCTTGCGATTCACGCCACCAACAAAGCAACGAAGAGGCAATCGCAATAGACGAATACGCCCCGATGATGATCCCTAATCCCATGCAAAGCACCAAGTTCTGCGTGCTTTCTCCCCCAAAGAAGTAAAGCGTCGCTAAAGGCAATAAGGCGGTCAAGGATGTGTTGATCGAACGAGCCAGTGTTTGATTGATCGACACATTCACCACTTCTGAAAACGGCTTTTTCTGTGAAAACATCAAGCGGTTATTTTCACGCAAACGATCAAAAACCACAATCGTGTCATGCACACTAAAGCCGATGACCGTTAAAATCCCTGTGATGAAGAGGCTATCCACCGCTACATTAGCGAGGTAGCCCATGCCTGCGAAAATCCCTAACACAATCACGGTATCGTGCATTAAGGCGACTAAGGCACAAATGGCATAATCCAGCTGAAAGCGATAGGTGAGGTAACCTGTAATCAATAAATACGCAAACCCTAGAGCCAACAAGGCATTGGTGAGCAATTCACTGGCTAGCGTTGGTCCAACCGTATTGCGTTGCAAGAGCTGAAAATCCCCGACGTTGTTTTTGAGTGTGGCATCCAGCGTTTTAATTTGGGGGGCATCCAGCATTTTGGTGCGAATCGAAAGCACCGTCCCTGCTTCTTTTTGATTGACTTTAATCGGCGTATTGATTTGCACGACGGCATCTTCAATTTCATAGGCGTCCAAGGCATGGGCGATATGAGGCAGGTCGTCTTGTTGCACGGTTTTAGGCGTGTGGATTTCGGTGAGGGTGCCTCCCACAAAATCAATACCGAGCTTAAGCGGTGAATGGGTGGGCGTATTGGCGATGTTCAGTCCCATAAAAACCAACCCAGGTAGCATCATCGCCACCGCAATCCACAAATAGACGGCACGATATTTGACAATATCCACCCAGTATTTAAGCTTGGATGCGACGGTAGTCTCTTGAGCCGTTGTGGCGGTTTCTGTATTGGTGATGAGTGTCATAGCGGATTATCCTTTTGAAAATGTCATGCGTGAACGGGTTTCAGCCCCTAACGCCAATTCTAAAATCGTGCGAGTCACCGTTAATGCGGTAAACATGCTCATGGCAACGCCTAGTGCGAGCGTCACAGCAAAGCCTTTGACGGATCCTGTCCCCAAGCTCCATAAGACGGCACAGGTGATGAGGGTCGTAATGTTGGAATCTAAAATTGACGGCAAGGCTCGATCAAAGCCAAGAGACAACGCCTTTTTAAAGGCTTTGCCTTGAGCCAGTTCTTCTTTGGTGCGTTCAAAAATCAGGATGTTCGCATCCACCGCCATCCCGATCGACAAAATAAAGCCTGCAATCCCAGCCAGCGTAAAGGTCACACCCACCAGCATCAACGCCACATAGCTTAATAAGGTATAAGCGACCAAGCCCACGTTGGCGACGAGTCCTAGCTTGCGGTAATAGCCAATCATAAAGACCAAGACGGCGAGCAATCCAGCGATACCTGCATTCAAACTTTGAGACAAGGAATTTTCACCCAATAAAGCACCGACCGTGCTTTCTTCGACGACTTCCACATTCACAGGCAAGGCGCCTGCATTGAGCGTATCGACAATGGTTTTGGCTTCATCTTTGCTGAAATCGCCTGTGATTTGACCCGAGCCACTTAAAATGGCATCCTGCACGGCAGGAGACGACACCAGTTGCCCGTCAAAGAAGACGGCAAGGGGTTCTTTTTGCGTTGCCATATCGGTGGTAAGTGTGGCAAATTTTCTCGCCCCTTCATCCGTAAGTTCAAAGCCGATCATCCAACCACCCATGGGGTCTTGATCCAAACGAGCCACTTTTAAATCACGACCTGTTACATCGGTGTTTGTCCAAGTACCATTTTTCTTACGCTTAAACTCCAGCAAACCGACCTTGCCGAGCTGGTTTTTCGCTTCTTCAGGGTCTTTAATCCCCGGTATTTCCACCAATAAACGAGAGTCCCCTGATTTCTGCACAATCGCTTCAGAAACACCAAACTTGTTGACCCGTTGCTCTATCACCAATTGAAGGCTGTCCATGACACGAGGCGTAATGCTAGTGACTTGGGCGTTTGGGATAGCCTGAAGGGTCAAGCGAGTCCCCCCTTTTAAGTCTAGCCCAAGGCTAGGCGGATGCTTCACCGCATAAAAGCCAGCTCCTGCGAGCAAAATCAGCAGGACTAAAAATTTGAGTTGAGGCGTTTTGGAAGACGACATAGACAATTCTCTTTGATTTAATGGGTAATGAACCTCTATTATACACGAAACCTTGCAATTAGCCTCCTGTTTTTATGCTATATTTGAAATAAAGATTTGATTGAGAAAAGGATAATTATGCCGTCCCCTCACACAATTTACCTCGATGCCGAATGCTTTATTCGTCCATTTGGCGGTGTTGCCAAAGCCACATGGGGATTGTATGAGGCGTTTTGCCAAAAATACGCCGATGACTTCAACGTCGTTGCCGTGAGACGATCTCAAAAATTACAGCACCCGCTACCCAAAGGCATGAAAGACCTGCCCCTTGGCGATTCCCCCGTGCGTGAAATATGGCGTTCGCTCGTCTTGCCCCCCCTCTCATGGATGCCCAACGTCAAAGCGATTCACTTCCCCAATAACGGACGCATCCCCTTCGGCACGTCGAATTTTCCGTTTACTCGTAAAGCCTTTATGACCTTGCACGATGTGCTTCCCTTAGAAGTGGATGGCTACCTTGAAGGTGAGCGTCGGGAACGTTATATTAAACGTATTCAGGCAGAGATTGGTGCCTGTGCTTTTGTGATGACGGTGTCGCAGTATTCTAAATCGCAGATTCTACGCCATTTCACTACACGAAACGACATTGTTGTGGTGCCGAATGCGTCTACGCTCCCCAAAAAACACGGACGCCTCCCTTTAGCCCTTTCTGAAACCCAGCCTTACTTTTTGTATACAGGGCGTTATGAAGCCCGTAAAGGGATTGACACCGCCATTGAAGCGATGATTGCCTTGCATGAACGCAAGGCGTTGACCACGCAACTTTGGTTGACAGGTCAGATTCATTATTTTAGTGAAGATTTTGAAGCCCTTGTCAAAAAAGCCACGGATCTCGGCATTATCAAAGAATTGGGTTATGTCAGCGATGAAACACTAGCCACGCTCATGCACGAAAGTCGAGGGTTGTTGTATTTGTCACGATCTGAAGGCTTTGGTTTGCCTCCGCTTGAAGCCATGAGCCAAGGCTGCCCCGTGATTGCCACGAACTTAACGGCGATCCCTGAAGCCTGCGGTCAAGCCGTTTTGTATGTGGATCCTGATCGTCCTGAACAGGTACAGAACGCCATTTTACAATTGGAAGAAAATGCACCTTTGCGTATGGAACTGATTCAAAAAGGGTTTAAGCAAGCTCAAACGTTTTCATGGGAAGCGTCGGCCGATATTTTGGCTCGTGCCTTGCGTCAACACGTCTTTCATTAAACCCTTAACTGTAGTATGCTGAACACTACGACTTATACCATATTAAACGAGTGAAAATCCTGTATGCCCCTATTAGAAGCCCCTAGCCCCACTTTAGAAGAAGCGTCCTTAAATCAAGACGGCTCTATTTTGAAGAATGCGTCGTTTATGAGCTTGTGGTGGTCTCAAGTCTTGTCTCAACTGGCGGATCGCATTATTTTCGTGGTCTTTGTCGCCTATATCACGCATCTTTATGGGGGCGATGAACGCTTTACCAGTTACTTGTATGTCGCCTTTACCATTCCTGCGATTTTGCTGACCGCAGTAGCAGGCGTTTTTGTGGATCGCTGGCCCCGTCGCATGACGCTGGTTGCCATCAACGTCATTCGAGGCCTCTTGGTCTTTGCCCTGCCTCAAATGGCGGAAGCAGGCTTGGCTTATTTGTATGTGTTGGCGTTTTTATTGTCCAGTGTCACACAGTTTTTTGTGCCTGCGGAATCCGCCACGATTCCCACCATTGTGCCGAAATCCCAATTGCTTTCCGCCAACTCACTGTTTACCACAACCATGATGGCAAGCGTCATTGTCGGCTTTGCCTTAGGCGACCCCCTCATCGAACTCTTGAGCCTTGAAGAAGTGCATTGGGCGTTAAGCCTGCTCTTTATGGGGGCGGCTCTTTGCTTGTTTGGACTTCGTATCGACAAAAACGTCGCCTTGCCTGAACGTGTCGATCCCACTAAGCCTCGCACGATGCAAGAAAGCGTGAATCGCTTTAAGTCGGAACTGAAAGAAGGCTTTGCCTATATTCGTGAACATACCGCCGTATGGCATGCTATGGCAAAGTTAGCCTTATTGTTTTCCGCAATTGTTGCCATGTGTATTTTGTCGATTACCTTTTCTAAGAACTTTCTGTATGTGGATCCCACCATCGCCGCTCGGAAATTTGCCTATATTGTGGCTAGTTCAGGGATTGGTATGGCGGTGGGTGCCATCTTGGTGAGTACCGCTTTAAAGAAGTTGCCTGCTCCTTTAACCGTTTATAGTGGGATGCTTTTACTAACGGTGGGTTTGGTCGGAATGGCAGGGGTGCCATTGATTTTCCCTGATTTAGGCACCTTGTTTGCGAGCATCCCCATGCCGAGTGGGACGCCTCCTTTGGTGTTAAGCGATCGTATGGCGTGGACCTATATCGCCAGCATCGTGATGGGTTTGGGAGCCGCAGCGGTGGCGATCCCTTTACAAGCCTTTTTGCATGACCGCATCCCTGAAGCGATTCGTGGGAAGGTTTTGGGTGTGCAATTCACCATGCTGTCGACGAGTTCGACCTTGCCTGCGTTGATGGCAGGCTTAAGTTCGCATTTCATGGGCGTACAAGCCATGATGTTGTGGCTTGCCCTACCGTTTGCCTTGTGGGGAGGCTACGGCGTGTATCTCATGCTCTTCAAAAAAATGCGAGCCTTTTAATACCAATTAAACGATTAAATAGCGTCTGGCGTCTTCGTTGTCGCTACGATTCTCGATGTGCTTATGTACGTTTGTGTACACCTCACACATCTGCGAGTCTAGGCTCCTAGAATCCACCTATACGCTTTTCAATCGTTTAAATGGTATAAGCTTTTGTTTGGATGTTTTGTGTGGGATAGTCTTCTATACCGCATGCCAATGGAGTTGCTTTAAGACGGCTTCCACCAAGCTATGCGTCTGCCCTTGATGGGCCGCCAGCATGACATAACCCGCTTTGACCAAGCGTTCACGCTCACTCGTGTTGGTCATGAGTTCCACAATGGCGTGCTTCAAGGCAAGGGCATCTTGTGCCTGAATGCCTGCTTCATGTTGTTCAACCGTGTACACGATTTCCTTAAAATTACTCATGTAAGGGCCATATAAAACAGGTGTGCCGACCATAATCGGTTCTAAAATGTTATGCCCGCCCAAGTGAGGCAAAAAGCTCCCTGCGACAATCGCCATATCCGAAAAGGCTAAAATGTCTTTCAATTCGCCGATGCTGTCCACCAAAACGGTTTTTTCCGTATTTAAAGAGCTTTCACTTAAAGACGATCTTAAACGAAAGCGAAAGGTTTCTTCCCTTAATAAACGGCTCACTTGCGGGATCCGCTCAGGGTGACGAGGCACCACCACGATTCGCAATTCAGGAAAGTCTCGTCCAAGTTCGTACAAGACGTTCAATAAAAGGGCTTCTTCCCCCTCATGGGTAGACGCCACCGTAATAACGGTACTGTCTTTCGGAAAATTGAAGAGTTTTTTGAGATGCTGGATTTTGTCTTGTCGTTCGTGCCAAGGCGGTAAATCAAACTTTAAATTTCCCAAAACCGAGACTTTGTTAATGGCATGAGGCAAGAGCAAGGACTTAAAACGCTGGGCATCCAACTTGGTTTGCATGTAGGCGTGATCCAACAAGCTTAAAATAGGTCTTAAAAAACGCTTGATTTTTTGATAGCCTAAAAAGGACTTGTCGGACAAACGCCCATTGATTAAATACAAGGCGGTCGCATTACGATGCCCCACATACCAAATGAAATACGGCCATAGTTCGGTTTCCATAATCATCACCAAATCAGGACGAATGGCTTTGACTAGAGGGTTCACCGCAAAAAAGGCATCATAGGGGAAATACAAAACCACACACTGATTGCCCAAATCGGCTTGAGCAAGCGTCTGCCCTGTTTTGGTGGTGGTACTAATGACTACCGTAATGTTCTGCTCTAAAAGCAGATGAATTAAGGGTTTTACCGCTAAAAGTTCACCGACTGAAACCGCATGGATCCACAAGACAGGCTGGTTTCGGTTCAATTTGTCGAGCTTTTCTTCTAAGGCAGGTGAAATAAAGCCACATTTTTGCCAAAAGCCTGCGCGTAACTTCGGTACAAACACAAAGGCAAGTAGCCAAAACGGCAGGGTGAAAAAAACAGCGATCAAAAGCAAGGCTTGATAAAGCAGTACACGACGAAAGGCTTCTTTGCTTTTTGAAAGCACGGTCTTTTCTTCCTTCTAAAAAGGGATTCATTCCTTGGCAAAGCAAGGAAGAATCCCTTTAATATCTATAAATAACTAACCAATTAGGTCATCATCGGCGATGTTAGCGGCTAAATCATCAAACTCTTCTTCACTTTCGATACCCATGCCCATTGAAGAGGCAAAGCTATCATCCAGCAAGAAATCGCTGAAACTTTCCACATCGGGAGAACCGAACATGCTTTCGATTTCTTCCAAAATCGCAGAAGGCTTGCGTGCATTGGATTTGAGGTTAGCGGAATCGTCTTGCTCAAGTTCACGACGCTGATCTTTAAAGCGTGGGAAACCAGTACCAGCTGGAATGAGGCGTCCGATAATGACGTTTTCTTTCAAACCACGCAGTAAATCGATACGTCCTTCAACAGCGGCTTCTGTTAAGACCCGTGTCGTTTCTTGGAACGAAGCGGCAGAGATGAAACTTTCCGTATTCAAGCTAGCTTTCGTAATACCGAGTAATACAGGTGAATACGCTGCAGGACGTTGCCCTGCTTCTTCCGCTTGACGGTTGGCTTCATTGAGGACTTTCATATCTACCAATTCACCACCCAGCAAGAAGGTGTCGCCACTCTCATCAATACGAACCTTGCGAGTCATTTGACGCACAATGATTTCCAAGTGCTTGTCCGCAATTTCAACGCCTTGCGAACGGTAAACTCGTTGGACTTCTTCGACTAAGAATTGGCTAACCGCTTCAACGCCTGAAATCTCAAGAAGTTCATGTGGATTGATCGAACCGTCGGTGACTTGCTCACCCGCTTTAATCGTTTGACCGTCTTCCACCAAGAGGTTTGCCCCCAAGGGAATCGCCACTTCCACACGACCTGCTTCATCATCCACGAGGAACACATGAGGCACTTCTTCGTCCCATGTAATTTCAATTTTGGCATTAAAAGGAGCCAAAACCGCAATTTCTTTGGGTTTACGACCTTCCAACAATTCTTCAACTTTGGGAAGACCCTGAACAATATCCCCTGTTTTTTGACGTTCAAAAATCAAGGTGGCAATCAAGTCGCCTTGTTGAGACAGACCGTAATTTTCAGCCTGCAACTGCGTACCAGGACTAATCAAGTAGGGGCGTCCGATGTGGAGGGTGACCGTTTTGCCGTCGACCGCTTCAACTTGCGCCGAATCAATCGAAAGGGTACCTTTATTGTCTAAGGCTTGCCCAACACGAATGAAGTCTCCAGGCTTGACGATGACATCGCCTTTAAGCGTCTGTTCTTTCAAGTGCTTTTGAGACACGAGCAATAAACGACGCACTTCACGAGCATCGGCATCTTTCGGCAGTAAAATCGTACCGTTGGTTGTGGCGAGTACTTGAGATTTAACGACAGATCCGTTTTTCTCAATAATTTCGCCATGTTCAACCAAAAGCATCGTTTTCGTGGCATTGGCACGAACCGTTTCAGAGCTATTGTTGTGACGAATGGTGATATGCTCCAACACAACCACTTTCAATTCTTGATCTTCTTCGGTTAAGGATTGTAATTCCGTCACCCCTTTTAAGCGAGACATGAAACCACCCATTTGAAGTACCAAGCTCGTACGCAATAAAGACGTACCTTCTACAGAGCGAAGCTTGGCGCCATCAGTAGCTTGCAATTGCGTGACAGGAATCACACGAATATGCTCTTCTTCAGTCGACATGAACTCAATGTTCACCTCACGAGGCGCGACATCGTACTCATAGACAGGACGAATCAGAACTTCAGCATACTCCAGCGAAGAGGTGTCATCGGTGTCGGGATTGAAGCTATCTTCGGCATCATCGATTTGATAAGTAATGGTGACCAAACTGCGAACCGTTGCCGCAATACCGGGAGCCACTTCATCACCCACTTCAATAATAGTGCCGTCATCGACTTGCAAGTCTTTGACTTCATCCACACGATACAATTCACCGGGACGCACAATCACTTCATGGATAATATCATTTTCTTCCACAAAGTTGACGACCCCGTCAATACGGGCATAAATGCCGTTAACCAGCTCTGTGCCTGCTTTGACGAACATGCCTGAATCCAAACCAGGGGCTTTGAGGGAAATGTCTTTCGACACTTGGTGAATTTCTTCAGGAATGAAGAGGACTTTCCCTGCTTTGGTGACGATCTGCTGTTCGTCGACTTCTACGCCTTCATAGCGGATTTCACCACTGGTCGGAACCGAAACGCTATCATCGACGAGTTCAGCAATGATACTACCATTTTCAACGGTCGTGCCTTGAGGCGCCTTAATGATGTAGGTTTCTTCCACATCATCGGTATCACCCAAGACTTGCCATAACATTTCTTTTTTCGTTTGCACGAACTCGGCATTGGCAGGACTAACGGATGCAATAACCACCGTCAATTCCTTACCATTTTCGATGACTTTCACATCTTCATTATTGATGTTCGCTTCAACCGTGACCAAATCTTCAGGCAAGCGGACTTCTCCACCATACTCACTTTGTAGCATGGTTTCAGCCAACACATCATCGGCAAAAACGCTTTGGGCGTCTTGCACTTTTAGATCAGAACCAGCAGGTAAGTTGTAAACATCCCCACCCAAGACCCAAATCGTACCGCTACGGTTGGCGGTGCGTGAAATGTTCCCTTGACGATCCCGCTTTTCATCGGCATCAAAGTCTTCATAACGCACTTTACCACTTAAATCCGCTGTAATATCTTTGGTCGCTTTTTCCGTCAAGCGGTTCATGTTACCACGAGCCGAACTTGGATCGAACTCAAAAATGGCTTGTCCTGCTTCTACAGCCGTGCCTTTTTTATGCACAAACAAGGTCGCCCCAAAGGGAACCGTATAGACTTCGTCTTTGCCTTTGGCGGTTTCAATCACCAATTGACCATCACGAGTGGCAATATCCACCACATCCCCATGACGGGTACGGAAATCACGAACAGGCACTTCAACTTTAACTTTACCCGCATTCGTCGCTTTGACGATTTCACGAGATACGCCACCACTAAATACACCCCCTGTGTGGAAGGTACGCATGGTCAACTGTGTACCGGGTTCCCCGATCGATTGAGCCGCCATAATCCCGATCGATTCGCCTTGATCCACCAACTTATTCGTGGTGAGCGACCAACCATAACACTTTTGGCAGATCCCAAAATTCGTTTCGCAGGTCAGGCCTGAACGCACCAAGACGGCTTCAATACCCGCTTCGTTAATGGCATCCGCAATGGCTTCGGTCATGACTTGACCTGCTTGAACCAAGACTTCCCCTGTTTCAGGATGCACGACATCAACCGCAGACGCTCTTGAGACGATACGATCTTCAAGGGTAACAACCACTGAGCTACCGTCGCTAATAGAACGCATCCATACACCTTTTTGTGTGCCGCAATCTTCTTCGGTGATAATGACATCTTGAGCCACATCCACCAAACGACGAGTCAAGTAACCCGAGTCGGCGGTTTTTAAGGCGGTATCTACCAAGCCTTTTCTCGCTCCGTAGCTCGAAATAATGTATTCGGTTACACTTAAGCCTTCACGGAAATTGGTTTTAATGGGGACGTCGATAATTTGACCTTGAGAATCCGCCATCAAACCACGCATCCCGACTAGCTGACGAACTTGTGACAAGTTACCACGAGCGCCAGAGAATGCCATCATGTAAATGGAGTTGAGCTTATCGAAGTTATCGACAACCGCTTTGGTCAGAGTTTCGTTCGTTTCCGCCCATGTATCAATAACTTTCGTGTAGCGTTCTACTTCAGTGATTTCGCCTCGCAAATAGCGTTGACGAGATTGACTAATTTCATCTTCGGCTTTTTGCATCAATTCTTTTTTCACCGCAGGCACGTCCAAATCTTCGATCGAAATCGTGACGCCTGCTAAAGTCGCATAACGAAAGCCTAAGTTTTTCAATAGGTTGGCCAAGTTGCCTGCTTTGGCACCGCCATGTTCGTTATAGACCCCTAAAATGAGCTTGCCTAGCTCTTTTTTATTCATAATTTTGTTATAGAACTCGGTTTTTTTCTTGCTTTGCAGGGTTGTCATATCGCAAAACCTCTTTCATTGAATTAAAATAGGATATTAAGAAGGGGGGGGGGGAAGTCCCTAATAAAGCGACTTCCCTTTTAAAACCTAGACTTGAGCCAAGGCTTGACGCACGGTTTTGTTGAAAATGATGCGTCCCACCGTTGTGTCAATCATCGTGCCGTCGGAATCTCTCACGGCAATACGGGCGTGAATGTGAAGGACACCTGCTTCAAATGCCGCCAAAGCATCGTCAAAACTGAAGAAACGCATGCCTTCACCTTTATTGGAATTGGGGTTGTCTAAAGTCAAGTAGTACAGACCCAAAACCATGTCTTGCGTCGGGGTGATCGCAGGTTTGCCTGTTGCGGGCAACAAAACGTTATTGGTTGCCAGCATCAACATACGTGCTTCCGATTGAGCTTCTAAAGACAAGGGAATGTGAACCGCCATTTGGTCACCGTCAAAGTCGGCGTTAAACGCCATACACACCAACGGATGCAACTGAATCGCTCGACCGTCTACCAAGACAGGTTCAAAGGCTTGAATCCCCAAACGGTGCAGGGTAGGTGCTCGGTTAAGTAGCACAGGGTGACCCTTAATCAGCTCTTCCAAAACATCCCACACAACGGTTTCGCCACGCTCGATTTTCTTTTTGGCGGATTTAATGTTTTGGCATTCGCCACGTTCAATCAATTTGTTGATGACAAAGGGCTTAAACAGTTCAATCGCCATTTCTTTAGGCAATCCGCACTGGTGCAAGTTCAATTTAGGACCTACAACGATAACGGAACGACCAGAGTAATCCACACGCTTACCTAACAAGTTTTGACGGAAGCGACCTTGCTTCCCTTCAATAATGTTCGACAAGGATTTCAGCGGACGGTTATTCGGTCCTACAACAGTTCTGCCACGACGACCGTTGTCAATCAAGGCATCTACCGATTCTTGCAACATACGTTTTTCGTTACGGATGATGATTTCAGGGGCACCCATGTCAATCAATCGAGCCAAACGGTTGTTACGGTTGATGACTCGGCGGTACAGGTCGTTTAAATCGGAGGTCGCAAAACGACCACCGTCGAGCTGCACCATAGGGCGAAGATCAGGCGGTGTCACAGGCAACGCATCCATGACCATCCAACTCGGTTCGGTCTTACTTCCCATAAGCAGTTCAGCCAAACGTAAGCGTTTCATGAGCTTGGTTTTCTTTTGGCTGGCGGTTGCCCCTAAGGTATCGACCTGCCCACGCAATTCGTTGACGAGTTCCACTAAATCAATGTTTTGCAACATGGTTTTAATGGCTTCTGCCCCAATGCCGACTTCAAATTGAGCGTCTTCATTTTCATCCAAGAGCTTATCGTACTCTTCTTCGCTCAAAAGCTGACCGTAGGTCAATTCGGTGTTACCCGCATCTAGCACGACATAGGCGTTAAAGTAGATGATCTGCTCTAAATCTTTCAAGGGCGTGTCCAACAAAAGCCCCATATAACTTGGGATGCCTTTCAAGAACCAAATATGGCTGACAGGAGCCGCCAATTGAACGTGACCCATACGTACACGACGCACACGGGCTTCGGTGACTTCTACACCACAACGCTCACAAATAATGCCTCTATGACGCACACGCTTGTATTTACCGCAATAGCATTCCCAGTCTTTGGTCGGTCCAAAAATACGTTCGCAGAAAAGACCGCCCATTTCAGGCTTTAAGGTACGGTAGTTAATGGTTTCAGGCTTTAAGACTTCACCATGAGACAAGTCTAAAATACGGCTCGGCGATGCAATGCCGATGCGAATATAGTCAAAGTGATCGATATTTGTGCTAACCAAGGGGGCGTTCCTCCGATTGTTCATGGGTGAATGGCGTTTGCCAGCAACCATTAAGACGATATATTTAAGCAGGATTCAAGCATGAGCTTCCCCTTAAGTGACCTTAAGGGGATTCATAGGCTATTCAGCGAAAAAGTTCAACAACTCCGTGTCATTGGGGATGATCACACGCTGTTTCAGGGCTTTTTTAGCCGCTGATTCATCGGACATGAGATCCACCTCAACTTCTCGATCGTTTTCATCTTTCTTAACAACAGAAAGATCCAAGCCGATGCTTTGAAGTTCACGCACCAAGACCTTAAACGATTCAGGAATACCGGGGCGTGTGAGGTTTTCACCTTTGACGATGGCTTCGTACGCACGGCTACGACCCGTGACATCATCCGATTTAATCGTCAACATTTCTTGCAAAGTGTAGGCAGCGCCATACGCTTCCAACGCCCACACTTCCATTTCCCCGAAACGCTGACCACCGAATTGAGCTTTACCACCCAACGGCTGTTGCGTTACAAGACTGTAGGGCCCAGTGGAACGTGCGTGGATTTTGTCATCCACCAAGTGAACAAGCTTCATCAAGAACATGTAGCCAAGTGCCACAGGGTTGTGGAAGGCTTCGCCTGTACGGCCGTCGAGCAAGGTTGCTTTACCTGTTGGGTAAATCCACGATTTGCCAGACGCTTCAATGGCTTCTTCAAGCTCTTGACGAACGGCTTTAAGCGACGCTTCTTCACCGTACATCTCATCAAAGGGGGGCACTTCATACAACTTGCCGTTTAAGAAAGCAGCGAGTCCCAACATGGTTTCATACGTTTGACCCACGTTCATACGAGATGGAACCCCAAGTGGGTTTAAGACCACATCCACAGGCGTCCCATCAGGCAAGAAAGGCATGTCTTCGATTGGTAAAATACGGGACACGATCCCTTTGTTACCGTGACGACCCGCCATTTTATCTCCGACGCTGACTTTACGACGTTGAGCCAAGTACACACGAACAACCGTGTTGGCGCCTGGAGGAAGATCATCGCCTTTTTCACGTTCAAAGACTTTGACATCAACCACACGACCGCCTTCTCCGTGAGGCACACGCAAGGAATTGTCTTTCACATCCCGAGCTTTTTCGGCGAAAATGGCTCGCAAGAGCTTTTCTTCAGGAGGATGCTCCGCTTCACCTTTGGGCGTAATTTTACCCACCAAAATATCGTCGGCATAAACCCTTGCACCCACACGAATAATGCCCTGCTCATCGAGATTTTTTAAGGCATCTTCACCGACGTTAGGGAGTTCACGGGTGATTTCTTCAGGCCCTAGCTTTGTGGCACGGGCATCTATTTCAAACTTTTCGATGTGAATGGATGAGAAAACATCATCCTGCACCAAGCGTTCCGAAATCAAGACCGCATCTTCAAAGTTGTAACCTTCCCAAGGCATAAACGCCACAAGAACGTTCTTACCAAGAGCCAATTCACCGTCTTTGGTAGACGCTCCATCGGCAATGACATCGCCCAATTTTAAGACGTCGCCTTCACTAACAATAGGTGTTTGGTTTAAGCAAGTGTCTTGGTTTGAGCGGACATACTTCATGAGCTTGTGACGGATGACCTTATTGGTTTCATCATCACGCACATCCACAAAGATGCCTGTAACCTTTTCAACCGTCCCTGCGACCGTGGTTTTCATACACATGCCCGAATCGAGCGCGACCCGCTTTTCAAGCCCTGTTCCAACAGCGGCTCGTTGTGTATGCACCAAAGGCACGGCTTGACGTTGCATGTTCGCACCCATTAAGGCACGGTTGGCATCGTCATGCTCCAAGAAAGGAATCAATGAGGTTCCAACTGAAACGATCTGAATGGGTGAACTACCGACGTAATCAACCGTATCTGCCGTCGTTGTGGTGAAGTCGTTACGGTAGCGAACAGGAACAGCATTGCCGATAATGGCACCTGTTTCCACATCACGACGCAAGTCACCAGGGGCGATGCGGTAGCGATCTTCCTCATCGGCAGACAAGTAATCCAAATCACTGGTCACGACGCCGTTTTTCACAACGAAATAAGGTGTTTCAAGGAATCCGTAGTCGTTGACTCGAGCAAAGGTCGAAAGACTACCGATCAATCCAGCGTTTGGGCCTTCAGGCGTTTCTACAGGACAAATACGTCCATAATGAGACGGGTGAATGTCTCGAACGGCAAAGCCTGCACGCTCACGAGTCAAACCACCTGGCCCAAGAGCAGACAGTCGACGCTTGTGCGTCAATTCAGCCAAAGGATTCGTTTGATCCATAAACTGAGACAACTGTGACGAGCCAAAGAACTCACGAATCGCCGCCAACAAAGGCTTGGGATTCAACAAGTTGTTCGGTGTTAAGGTTTCGGTGTCTTGAAGGGTCATACGCTCTTTAACGATACGCTCCAAACGTGAAAGCCCTACTCTGAACTGGTTTTGAAGCAATTCACCTACCGCACGAATACGACGGTTGCCGAGGTGATCAATATCATCGACCGCCCCTTCATCGTAGTGAAGACTAATGAGGTAGTCTACTGCGGTAATAATATCGCCGATGGTCAAGGTACGCACGTTGTCAGGCACACTCAAACCAAGTTTTTTGTTCATCTTATAGCGACCGACTTTACCCAAGTCATAACGCTTATCGTCAAAGAAGCGAGACTCAAGCAATTGACGTCCACCACTCACACTAGGGGGATCACCGGGACGAAGTTTTTTGTAGACTTCAATCAAGGCTTCTTCCATCGTTTCCGTGGAATCTTTGTCCAAGGTACGACGCAAAAATTCAAAGTGGCGCAAACGTCCTTCCATGTCTTGTTCCGTCAAGCCTAAAGCTCGCAATAAGACCGTGGCAGGAATCTTACGGTTTTTGTCAATCTTGACGTAAATGACATCGTTCACATCGGTTTCAAACTTCAACCACGCCCCACGGTTGGGGATCAAGGTCGCATTAAAGGTACGCTTACCGTTTAAGGCGGTTTCTTTTTTGAAGTAAATACCGGGTGAGCGCACCAACTGCGAAACAATAACTCGTTCCGCACCGTTAATAATAAAGGTACCACGATCGGTCATCATAGGCACTTCGCCGATGTAGGCTTCTTGTTCCTTGATTTCACCCGTGTCACGGTTAATCAAACGCATTTTAATGCGTAATTGCTTGGAATAGGTCGCTTCGTTGTGACGAGCGTCTTCCACTGAATACTTGGGCTTGTCGAATTGATATTCAGGCAAGAAATACAATTCCAAGCGACCCGTGTAATCCTTAACAGGAGAAAAAGAAAGTAACTCTTCTTTTAAGCCTTTTTCAAGAAACCATTGAAATGACTTTTTCTGAATCTCCGCAAGATCAGGCATATGATCAAGGGGAAGGTCACCAATTCCAGGAAGCGTTGAACGCTGAACCTTTGTAGCCGTCATGTCAAACCCTCTTTAGCTATGGCACAAGGTTTTGGCAATAAAACCTTGCTATTCTACTTCATACATGGTGGGAGCATTTTAAAAAATACACGAATTGAGGAGGCATCTCGCCACCCCAAACTTTTTATATTATATCAGCAAAAAGCGATTCGAAATCATTTAAAATGAAGCTCCTGAAACGCTCACCAAAGGCGTTACGATAAAAATGCAAAGAAGGGCAAGCTTCCCAAAGGAAACTTGCCCCGAGATAACTTACTTAAGCTCGATTTTCGCACCAAGCTCTTCGAGTTTCTTCTTCAACTCTTCAGCTTCTTCTTTTTTCAAGCCTTCTTTAACCGTTTTAGGCGTACTGTCGACCAAGTCTTTGGCTTCTTTCAAGCCTAAACCTGTAATCGCACGAACTTCTTTCAACACTTGAATTTTCGTTGCACCAGCATCGACTAAAACAAGGGTGAAATCCGTTTGCTCTTCAGCCGCTTCAGCCGCCGCAGCGGGGGCAGCAGCCACAGCTACAGCCGCAGGGGCAGCAGCAGAAATGCCGAACTCATCTTCAAACGCTTTTACCAATTGAGCGGTTTGTAAAAAGCTCAATTCTTTAATTTGCTCAAAAACTTGAGACGTTTTGGTATCTAATTCAACAGCCATCATCATAATGGAAGAACCTCTTTCGACTTATATAACATAGAATCTAACAAATAAAATAGGCGTTTGCCTAAGTTTGGGAATCACAACCCACAACACAAAGAAAGCTTACGCTTCTTCACCTTGTTTGATTGTAGAAAGTTGATCAAGCAAACGAACCAAACCGCTTTGGTTATGACTCAAGGCATTCGCAAGACCGATCAACGGACTGGCGATACACATGAGCAACTTGCCACGAAGCTCTTCTTTAGAAGGCATTGTGGCGAGTTCGTTCACACCCGCAGCGTTCAGTGCATTGCCTTCTAAGAAGGCGGCACGAAGCTCGTTTTCTTTTTTATTCTTTTTAAGGAATTCTTTAACGGCTTTAACCGCAGAAACTTCATCACCATACCCCAAAACCAAGCCCGTAGGCCCTTTGAGATAAGGGGCGAGTTTTTCAATATCCGTACCCAAAGCAGCACGCTTAATAAGCGTATTCTTGGATACTTTGACTTTAACATCCGCCGCACTTAACGCACGACGAAGATTCGTCATTTCTGCTACAGAAAGCCCACGATAGTCCACCAACAAAATAATGTTAGCGGTTGTAATATCTTCTGTAAGTTGACTGACAAAACCCTTTTTCTGAGATAGCGTCGGCATA
>JBKDRU010000058.1:0-43377 GCA_046341215.1 Vampirovibrionales bacterium
ATCAAGCACGGCTGGGTAAAGTTCATGTTCTTCCGCCTGCACACGCAAGGCAAGGCGTTCCACCGTGTCTTCTTCCAAAACAGGCACGGTGCGTTGCCCCAACACGGGGCCTGAATCGATGTCATCCGTCACGACATGAACGGTGCAACCGGTATAGTGTTCACCGTTAGCGAGCACACTGGCGTGAACTTTCGCGCCAAACATGTTTTTGCCTCCGTAAGCGGGGAGCAAGCTGGGGTGAATGTTGGTAATGCGTCCTTCAAAAGCCGTCGTGAGAATCGGTGTGATGATTTTCAAGTACCCCGCTAACGCAATGTAATCAATCTTAAGTGCATTGAGTTCGGTGAGTAGCACTTGGTCGTAATCAGCAGGGCTGGTAAACTCTTTGTAATCTAGCGTAAAGGTAGGGATTAAATGCTGGCGAGCGTAAGCTAAGCCCGGCGCATCCGCCTTATTGGAAACCACAAGCGCCAGTTCTGTATTGGTCAGGGTGCCATCTAAAATGGCGCGGTGAATGGCTTGCATGTTCGTTCCTGTGCCTGAAATAAAAACCGCTAACTTAAACGGTGATGCTTGAAGAAAGGTCATGGGGTATTCCTTTTTTGATCCGTAAACAAGGGGGAGCCATTCACACACCCTATAAAACGCTCTGTAAGAGGGACTTTGCTCCCTTAGAGAGGAGGGACAAGATATTTAGGTCGAAGATTTCAAGTTAGGTTTTAAAGGAAACTCTTCCGCCAAAAGCTCATCTTCTGCTAAGAGTTCCCCAAACATTTGATGCCACTTCTTCGCCAAATGCTTGATTTGATTGGCGGGCAACGGCTTCAACAACGCCAACGCCAAACGCAGGTGAGGTAAGGCGTCATACCAACGGTTCATGCGTCGTTCGCAGGGGGGCATTTGTTTAAAGGCGTCTTGGGCTTGGGCAAGGGTAATATCCAACTGCTTGCAGATGTCTCGTAGTAACCGAGCACTTAAGACTTGTTGCATGCCTTTAGGACAGAGGTAAAGCAAGTGTAACGCCATTTTTAGATTGTTGTAATTGTCGTACCAACGCGTGTTACGAATCGGACTAAACTCACTATTTTTCAGCGACGTTTGAATCGGCGAAGCGGTAGGTGACGGTTGAGGGCGAGATGTCATAGACGATCATGTCCTTTTTTTTGATGGTGTGCAGGCGTATAGCTCAATAGTATAGCTTATTTTTTGCTTATGGTAAAGTGGTAATGTTGCGAAAAGCGTAAAAAGGGCTTCTCAGCTCCGTTTTTAGCTGGTGACGTCAGAGACCTTTGCTCGCACAAAGGTTCTCCGACACCTCTAAATGCGTTCAAGGAGGGGGAAGGGAGGACGTATTGCGTTTCTCCTCCCTTCGTCCTCCCTTGAAAATCCTCCCCCTTTACCCACCTCGTCGCATCATTCCCTTTGCACGACGTCAGCAAAATGTCTCGGAAGCCTCGCATTTAGTGCGTTGACGTCTGCTTGTGCCTGTATCTATAAAATTCTAAAATCGTTAAGAAATAAGGATCCCTCTATGAATGCTTCTCAACTCATTGTCGCCCTCGATGTTCGAGGCAAACAAGACGCCCTTGCCCTCGTTGAGCGCCTTAAACCCGCAGGACTCAAACATGTGAAAGTCGGCATGTCGCTTTTTTATGAAGCGGGCATCGGCTTGATTGAAGAACTTAAGGCTCAAGACTTGGACGTGTTTGTGGATTTAAAGCTCCACGATATTCCTAATACGGTGGCTCGCACCGTGGATGTTCTCATCCAAGGCGGCGCCAGCTTTTTAAATGTGCATTGCCTAGGGGGCTTTCATATGATGCAACGCGCCAGCGAACAAGCTCAAAAAAGCAGTGAAGCGCTTGGTATTCCACCCGTCCACGTTATTGGGGTGACGATATTGACGAGCCATCAACCCCAAGCACTTGCGGTGGATCTTCAAACGTCCGTCCCGTTGAAAGATATGGTGCTTCATTTGGCGAAACAAGCTCATCAAGCAGGGCTTGACGGGGTGGTGTGCTCTCCTGAAGAAGCGTCTTTACTGAAAGACGCCTTAGGCGAAGACTTTCTAAAAGTCACCCCTGGTATTCGCCCTGAAGGCTACGGCAAAGCAGACGATCAAGCCCGTATTCTTACCCCAAAACAGGCCTTAACACAAGGAGCGACCCACCTTGTAGTGGGTCGCCCTATTTACGAGTCGCCAGAACCCGAGGTGGTTTTTCAATCGATTTTAGCGTCTATCGCTCAGGCATGAATTAGTTGAGAAGACTATTGGGATTCGTCTTCGGAGAAACAGCTTGAAGGTTTTCAAGCGTCACATTCGCCACATTCAACGCTTTTTGCATTTTTGTGCTTAAATCCGTAAGCACAGCTTCTTGTTCATGCCAGTAACCCAACATTTGGCGCAATTGTTCTTGATTGGGTAAAGGTTGCGTGGTGTAATTGGGGGCGAGGTACTGTCTTACATCGCTAGGATTAGGTAAGGCTTGTACAGCGAATTCTTGGGTGTACACGGTGTTGTCGTCTTCCAACGTGTTTTGAATGTAGCTTAACCAAGCGTCCCATGTTTTTTGGGCGTCTTGCATTTTGCCTGCTTCTAAAGACGCATAAAGGGTTTTTAAATCATTTAACGCTTTTTCTTGAACAGGCATACTGGCTTTTAATGAACCGAGTTTGTAACCGAATTCAAGGACTTGGGCTTGAGCGTCTTCTTGCACACGATCGTGTAAAGGGTTTGTGGCGGCGCCTTTGGTGATGAATCCCATTTGCTTCAAGGATTGAATACGAACGGCATCATTCAAAGAATTACTAACGAGGTCGAATTGCTTGACGGGAGAGATCGTCAACGCAGTAGTGGTATTTTGTGTCATGGTGGGTTTACCTTCCGATTGGAATCTTGCATGGTGAATTGTGGTGTGGAAGCAGAGGCTTACTTCAAAGGTGTCGTCATTGAGCATTGTGGACTTGAAAGCTTGAAACATTTCGTAACATTCGTGTGAAACATAGCAAAAGCCTCTTTCGTGTATTTCGTTTATAATATAGGGTATCTACTTAATTTAGAAAGTCACAGATACCCCCCATGTCTCAAAGCTTTGTCGCCCCACTTGCTGCCCTTATCGAAGCCTTTCAACAATTGCCCGGCGTAGGCCCTAAAACGGCTCAACGCTATGCGTTTTACATGTTACAGGCTTCTGAAGAAAAAACGCATCGCTTGATTGAAGGCTTGCAAGATGCCAAAGCTCACGTCCATGAATGCACGCAATGCCACCAGTGGAGCGTGGCGTCTCCCTGTGGGGTGTGTACGGACGCTCAACGCAGCGACACCATTCTATGCGTGGTCGAAGCGCCGCAAGACGTGTATGCCCTTGAACGCACCCAAGCCTTTAAAGGCAAGTACCATGTACTCGGCGGGGTGCTGTCTCCTATGGATGGCATAGGCCCTGACACGCTCAACATCCGCACGTTGTTAGACAGAGTCCAAGCCTTGTGTCAAACCCACGGCAATGAAGCGATTGAAGTCTTGTTTGCCTTACCCCCTAGTACGCAAGGGGAAATGACGAGCTTGTACATGGCTCGGCAGTTGAAGCCGTATGAGGTGAAGGTCACGCGTATTGCCTATGGTTTACCTGTTGGAGGGGACTTGGATTATGCGGATCAACTCACTTTGTCTCGAGCCTTAGAAGGGCGTCAGTTATTACTATAGAAGGTTCACGCACAAAGTAGAGGCTTGGACGTTTTAATGCTCATAAGGGACTATTATCACTAAGGGATGAATCATATGAGCGGACTTAACATCGTCTATAGCGAAGCCAATGACGGCTATGCCCCATGGAATTACAACCTGCCTGCTTCCGCCATTACGGCTGAACAATACAATCAATTCAGTCCTTACAACAATAGCAATTACGCCCCACTGTCTTTTCAACAACTCAGTTCAACAGGTGAACCCTTGCCAATGCCTTACGCAGGCATACAATCCGCCGCCTTAGAAACCATCGCCAAGGATCGCTACTTGCGGACGCCCCAAACCAACCCTTATCAAACCTTCGCCAATTACGGCGGTTTAAATCAATACGACTTTGCCAATAGCCAGTTTCCGCCTGATGCCTTGAATCCCTTTTTGAATCAGCAAGCTTAATCGCTTACGATTGAGCAGGTTGAGAAGATTGAGACTTGTTCGGTGCATTGACATAGTCCACAAAATCATGCGAAAACTTCGGCGCCATAAGCACATTGCTGGCGATTTGAGCCGTTAACCCCACCGTGGATGCCATCAACAAAGTGGCTTCTTCTTGAATCCGCTTGGCTTCAGCGGTATCCCCTACAGCCTTTGGTAAAGCCACCCAATTAAAATGTTCAATGGCTTTAATCGAACTGAGTTTCGCCGCCCAGTAAACGACCATGCCCATCCACGAATGGGTGAAATCGCGGATGTAAAACTCATCTCGCTTATCTTTCGGATCTCGTGAATATCTCATGGTGGGAATAATTAAAGACGGTAATAGCCAATGCAAGGCATGGTAAGCCGATTTATAACTATAGAGCTTTTCAATTTTTTCAGGGTTGTTGCGATGTATGATGGTATAGGCCAAACTCCCGATGGCAGCCGTCATATAAGTCGCTGCCAGTAGGGAAACGCCTACGGCAGGGGCTTTGAGTTTAAAGACCAACTCACCATTGTCGTCTTTCTTGGCTTGGAAAAAGGCGTGCTGTAATTCGCCCTTTAAGGAATGATCTTCAGGGTAGTCGACCGTATGTTGCTTTGTTTTAAGGGCTTTTTCTTTTCTAGATTGTGGGAAAAACAGTGCACTGCTTAGTTTCGCCAGCCCGATGCCCCCTAATAAGCTGGTGACGATGCCTGGCAAATCGTAATCCATTAAGCGAATGCCGACCTTCACCAAACCCTCCTTAAGCTTAGATGCGTCAATTTTATCGTAAGGCTTCATCCATTTATAAGCCACAGGCAATAAGGCTAAGAATCCACCTGCGGTGACAAGGGCTTCAAAGGTGTGGCGTTTTTTGTCTTGAGGGGATTGCTCGTCCCACCCTTCTTTCAGATGCTGGACTTTGTCAGGTGATTGCATCCACTGATTCACCTGCTTAAGGTGCTTCATGGCTTGCTTACCAATGGCAGGACCAATGAGGGCAGACGCCGTTAAAGACAAGATTTGCGCAGGAATATAGCTATAAAAGTGATTCTTTTCTTTTTCGGCAGCTTTTTTGGCGTCGGCACCAAGGGCCTTGCCGATGCCTTGTAAGGCTTTCGGCAGTTTCGCGATGAGTTCAGGCTTGCTTAAGGCGGTAACACCGTTAGAAAGCACTTTTCGAATAAACAAGTACAGCATGGTGGCTGAACCCAAGGCGGCAAAATCCCGAGCCAGTAGGGCATTTTTGTCTTCAGGCGTGTCTTGCGTATAGCGTAAGAGCGGGACGAGAAACAGCGTCGCGAGCATAAAGCCACGGTATTCAATGCCTTCAAAGTCCCAGTGCTTGGGTGGCTGCCAGGCTCCACTGCGTTGAGAGGGGGCTTTATTCGGGTGATAAGGCTTTTTCAACACGACGTTGGCTCCCTGCCGTTTGGGCAGGAAGGGGCTTTCGTTAAGATTAAAAGGAGCCATTTTCATGTGAATTAAAACTTTTTTACCAGCAAATAACGATGCTCTGCTTTAAATAGGGACTACTTAAAGGCTTTAAGTCTGCTCAACAATATAATGTGCTTTTTAGATAAAAGCGTTATGTTTAAACCGTTTCACCAGCAGACGTCCAAGCACTAAATCCGAGCGGGTGAGCGCACTGCGAATCCCCGAGCGATTTTGCGGACGTCCCACGTTAGAAAGTGGAGCAAGCGAAAAGGATGAGAAGGGGGAGGATTTTAAGGAGCTAGAATCCCTATCCTCTTTCAACATCGACACCCTGTGGGATGCTTAGAAGAGGCAGGAGGAACCGCAATCCCTGCCCCTTTGCCTTGAGAGCGTCCCTTTTTTGTGGAATATAGATCCACATTGGGGTAAGCGGTTTGCGGGATCACCACAGGCGACATTCGCATTCGAAGGCCTTGCCCTGAATCATAGACCACGGTTAAGGAATCTTGCGGAAGTTGTTGCCAGCGACTGGTGGCAGCACCTTGGATGTAGCCCGCATCAGGATCATTAAGAAAGGCTTCGCCATTGGCGTAATACTCTTTAATGTTGGTGGGTTCACTGGCAAAGACAATGGCACCCGCATAGGCGCGATCTTTACCACCATAGTGGATTTGGTACCACTGTTCGTAACCATGCACAAAAATAAAGGTATAGGCACCGTTGCTCATCACCCACGTTTTGGGGGTGTAGCGTAGGAAATGGCTGTCTTCATCGATGATAGGGAGACTGTCTTCATTGAAGATGTTGCCAGCATAGGCGTCGCTATAGCCACCGCCTTTGACGAAGGGTTTCATCACTTTTGGGGGGATTTTGCCTTGAATGTCGCCATAGGTTTTGGCTAAGGTGCCTGTGATGTACTCGATTTTGCCAAGGTTAAAACCTGCTCCGTTGACGGGGGGGGTGTCGATTAAAGGCAATAAGGGCGTGAGTAAAACATGAAAAAGCTTTTCAGAATCGGTCATGGTGGGGGCTTTGGAACGGGCCGCTAAGAGGCGTTTGTCTTTGATCAAGCGGGTATAATCATCCACCGAAATGTTGGTGCCTCCGTTTGCCATAAATGCCCAAGTCCCACCACGTTCGCCGTTAAGCGTTACGACATACGGATGGTTGTTAAACGGCGTGACTTCGCCTGAGGTTCTGGCTCGCACATGCCCCATTAAGACCGTGCCTTCTTCACCTAAGGCGGAAACGGCCTGCTTAAAGGCATCTGCTTTTTGGAAGAGGGGTTCGGATTGACGGTAGTAAAGGGATTTTAGAAATTGAGCGTCTGCATTAAAGCCCACGATGCCCACGCCATCGACGGTTGGCACCACGCCATCGACGAAATTGGTATTTAAGCTCTGCCCAGCGGTTTGATAAAACGGTTCGCTGGCGTGCGATTGATTCATCAAGGAACGGCTGTGATCCACCCAATAGCTTTTAACCCGATCCGCATTTGGCACAGTTTGCACGACGGTGACCATACGGCAAGCAGACGCCTTCGGCAAGGCAAGCGAAATCACGCAGATACCCATCATGAGCCCTACCAACAGTCGACGAAGAAACGTAGATTGAGAGAAAGCAGGTAACATAGAAGACTCCTTTATAGCTGGATTTATTCTAGCATAAAGGGGGTCAAATGTAAAATAGGGGGATGGGGCTGATATAGTGTTTTAAACTGTGAACGAGTATTAACGCATAAAACCCACGTTTTGGCGTGGGTTTTATGTGTATAAAGTCGTATAAAACGTCCGCTACTTTTTCTTTTTCTTGTGATTTTGAGCGGTTCGTTTCTTCGGTTTAAGCCCACTTTGCTTGTTTAAGGCATGACGCTTACGTTTAATGAGTTCATCCAAATTAGCGGAAGAGACCCCAGCCGTGCTGGCTTTGTCGATGGATTCATCATCATCGTCGTCATCATCGCCGTCTTCGTCAGGCGCTTGAAGAGCAAGAGGCTCTTCAAGAGGAGTTTCCGCCACTTTTGCCTTCTTGACAGGAGTCGGAGCTTCTTCCGCCACAACGCTTTCTGCCACTTCCACCAACTGATTCAATAAGCTTTGGTCACCTTCAAAATCAAAGGGCATCGGCACTTCAGGAATGCCGAGTTGCTCTAAAGCCGACGTATTCAAGGCATTCTGAACATCGTCATTCATGACTTTGTCTGCTGGGGTCATACGAGACACATCCAACAAAAAGCGATGCGACGCCGTTTTCTTGCCTTCGGTATCTTCCGCATGACGCAAGGCTTCCACAAAGGGTAAGACGACTTCTTGAATGAGGTGGGACGCATCATGAGCGGGCGTTGCTTGAGCGGGGGCTTCCCCTTCACGGTGCTGCAACTGTTCCGCCAATTTCGCCAATAAAACAGGTTTCGCCGCCGTATCCACCGCTTTAAGGACTTGCTCGGTTTGATTCGCTGTGACTTCTTCAACGGGCAGGGCCAAAATCACGGGAGCCGTATCAGCACTGCTCGTTTGTGTTTCATCTTCTGAAGAAAAGGCTTCTTCGCCCCCCTCATCGTTATCAGATTCGTTGTCTTGCGATTCATCTAAATCGGCGTCGTCTTCATTGTCGAAGACGTCCTCTTCGATGCCACCTGCTTCTCGGCGAGCTTGACGCTCAGCACGTTCAAGGTCTCGTTGTAAGAAGCTGGTGAGCAGGGTCATAAAGTTCGTGTTTTTCGCATTGTAACGCATCAAGGTTTGATGCACGGCTCGTGGCGGAAAGCCCAACGGTGCCGTTTTTGAAAACAACGCATTCAAGGTTGAAAGACTTTCTTCGCCTAGCAATTCCGCATAATCAGGTTCGATATTGGCTTTGTCGTCATAGCCCTTGAGATATAACGCATCACCGGGTTGCATAGGGGGCTTTTCATCACGACGTGGGCGTCTTTCACCACGTTTTTGCTCTGATTTAGGCTCCTGCTTGTTTTCGACTTTAGCGTCAAGTTTAGCATCCAATTTAGGATCTTGTTTGACGTCTTCTCTCGATGATGAGCGGCTTTGACGCCCTTCGTTGCGGTCGCCACGCCCTGATTTTTCAGACGCATTGTCGTCTTTTTTGCCGTTTTGGAACTTGTCGTCTCGGTTACGGCTTGAGTTGCGGTCTTTGTCGTTACGGTCATTACGATCTTTTCCGCCGCCGCCTTTGGCATTGCTACTGCGAGGAATACGACGCCCTGTTAGACGGTAATCAGGCACATCCGCCGTGGTGCTGACCCAATTAAACTCAATGTTGCCGTCGGTAGATTTGCTGACTTCATCGCCGAAGATCTCGCTCAAGGCTTGCCCTTGACGGTGACGGGTCATTTCCACCAAGCCTAAATCGGTGAGTTGCCCCACTTGAGGCTTCGCTTTATCTGGCGCTAGCTCATTTTCAAAGGCTTGAAGAATCGACAGTTGATCCGCACGGCTTTCCATATCGATGAAATCGCAAACGATCATGCCCCCGATGTTCCGTAAACGCAACTGTCGAGCAATTTCTCGGCAGGATTCTAAGTTCGTGATGCGAATGGTTTCAGATTGAGAGGAGAGGCTGGTGAAGCGTCCGCTGTTGACGTCGACCACCGCAAGCGCTTCAGTCGGCTGAATATAGAGGTAACCCCCACTGGGTAACGGCACCTTGGTTTGTAGGGCTTGGCGAATCTCACGCTCGACGCCTTTGGCGACCATAATCGATTGTTGCCCTGTATATTGTTGAACGCTTAAGGTTTTGTCCAAATTCCAGTTTTGCAGGAGCTGTTGAGCGCGTTGAGCCCCAAAGGCAGTGTCGATGACGAGTTCATCCACATGTTCAGTCACCAATTCACGCACGACTCGGTAAATTAAATCTTGATCTCGATAGAGCAAGGTCGGGGGATCGCCACCATCTGCCATGGTGACGACATTTTGCCACCGTTCCAACAAGACTTCAAAATCTTCTAAAATATCGCTTTCGGTTTGCCCTGCGGCTTCTGTTCGCACAATGACGCCGATTCCGCTGGCTTTCACCAAGCTACAAATGGATTTCAAGCGTGAGCGTTCCTGTTGCGTTTCAATCTTACGACTGACACTCACGCCACGACTGCCTGGCATCAAGACGAGGAAACGACCTGGTAAAGAGATGTTTGTGGTGACACGAGGGCCTTTATGCCCTGTGGGTTCCTTAATAACTTGCACAATCAAGCGTTGACGAGGCTTAAGGCGGGTTTTGAGTTCTCCACGACCTTGCACGTCACTGCTGTGCAAGAAGCCCATTTTGTCTCCGCCGACGTTGACAAAGCCCGCGTCGATACTGGGCAAAATGTTTTCCACTTGAGCCAAGTAGACGTCCCCCAAGAGCATTTCGCCTCGGTTGATGATGAACTCAATGGCTTTGTCGCCTTCCATCAGGGCGGCGATATTGTCACGTTCAGAGATAATAATTTTACGACGAGGGGCAGCTTTAGTAGCAGTGCCTCCTTGATTTGGGTTACTCATAGGTCTAAAATCTTTCTAATACTAGGACGATGCGATGATGGCACGTGCCTGCCTCGTCCACTTATAATACTAATTTTCATATCTATAGCCCAACAAAGGAACCGACGTTCCAAACATGAATGATATAGATATTTAGGCGATGTTTCCATACACAAAATTAAAACGGGAACGAAAAGCGTCAAACGTGTCGTTTCGCTTATGGCGTAAACCATGGACGAAACCCCCTTAACGTGGTTTTATTCTTTTCCCTTCTGCACGCCTTGCGTTTTTACAAGGGTGGCACAATTCACAATTTCAAGCCTTACAACTTAGGCGGACAACATCACAAACCAGAACGATCGGGTAAGTTATATAAGAAATCAACTTACAAAAATTAACGTAGCGAAGCAAAAGATCCATAGTAAAAGCTTGCGGCTATAAATAAGGCAAGGAAACCATCTGCGTGTTCTTCATTGGAACAAGTCACGGTTTCGCTTTTACGAGCCATTCAAATGACCCAGTCTTAAGCGTTCGGGGGTGTTCTAGCAAGACATTAGGGTAACGTCTTCTTGAGATGATGTCAAAGAACCAAGTGCTAAGGATTGACGGGTGACTTGCCAAGGCAATTCAGGAGCAAGATAATCTAAAACCCAGTCAGGCTTAACCCATAAGGTACCCCCCGTAATAAGCGGGTTAGCACGTTCCACTTGAAAATCTAGGCGTATCGAAGAAGCTTGCGTTTGGATTTGAATCTGCTGGACATAAGGCTTTATGTCGAGGGTGTACGCACCACGCTTCTTGCTGATTGCTTCGACCATCCAATGCGGTTCATGGATTAAGGTTTTTAGCTGTTCTCTTATCATACCCTCTGTTGTGCTATTTGTGCAAGGGGTAATTGCAAAATAGTGCATCGATTGAAGCATTTTTTCAATACTGGTGGAATGAGCCACCATGGCTTCAACGTGCGTGACTTGGGCATCTTCAGGCATATGGGGGTTGATTTTTTCCAAAAGTCCGTCTAAAGAAATGACTTCATATAAAGATACATCCACTATATCGGCGAGGGCTTCCACAAAAAGAGGCAACGCTGGGCCAAAAGAAATCATCGAGCGAGGGTTATAGCCCTTGGTATACGCCACGGGTAGCTTGCTGAGGCGGATGGCGCGTTGGATGAGTCGCATCCAGTCCAAATGCCCGATGTACTTGAGGCTTCCTTTTTTCTGCCAGGTGAAACGCAAGGTCTGCACAGGGTCAGGCGTTAGCCGTTGTATCGCAGAATCATGTTTCTCTTCAACAGGAAACTCTTGAGCATGTTCAGGTGTCGACAATTCCAGAAGATCGATGCTTTCATCCATTGGTGAATCTTCTTGGGTAACATTGTCTTCCGCTTCAGGCAAGGCTTTCGTGAAGGTCGGCCAAATCCCAAATTCGGTACAGACCCCACACAAGGAGCATTCATCGAAGCACGGCGTTGTTGATGCCGCAATCTTCGAGCGTTCCCACTCGTTCCGCAACCACGATTTTTCAAGCCCCATGTGAATGACATCCCACGGCAACACCTCATCAGGATGCGTCAGGCGATCCCGTGTATAGGCTTCTTCATCCATGCCCAAGGCTTGCATGGCGTCAAACCACTTGGCAAAGGGCTTGGTTTCGTCCCACGCATCCAAATACGCCCCGTTGCGATACGCCAACTCAATGACATCCGCCAGCGTTTCGTCACCTTTAGAAATCACGGCTTCAAGCTTAGAAAGCGTCGGGGTGGTGAAACTGGCTTTCACGCCTCGCATACGCTTGAATTGTTGACGCAAGTAATCGATTTTTTCGTTCAGCGTTTCAACCGTATCTTGAGCGTGCCACTGAAACGGCGTATGCGGTTTCGGCACGAAGTTGGACAAGGTGACGTTCAGCTCCAAGGGCTTACGACGCTTCTGTGGTTCGTTTTTGGCGATTTCCACGCAGGCTCGTTGCATTTGATACAACAAGCGAATAATGCCGTCCAAATCCGTTTGGGTTTCGGTGGGCAAACCAATCATAAAGTAGAGCTTCACCTTATTCCAGCCTGCGGTGTAGGCGGTCGTCACGGCTTTAATAATTTCGTCGTCGCTCAAGTTTTTATTGACGACATCCCGCAAACGGATCGTGCCAGCTTCAGGGGCAAAAGTCAGCGTGCTTTTACGAACGCTTTGTACGGCTTCGGCGACTTCCAAACTAAAGCGATCGGCTCGTTGGCTAGACAGAGACAACGACGCCTTTTCTTCCTTGACGGCTTGAGAGACATCTTGGACCAAGTGCTTGAACTGCGAATAATCGGCGATGCTCAACGACAACAAGGAACATTCTTCATAGCCAGTTTCCGCCAACTGCTTGAGCATGGTTTCCTTGATTTTGGTCACATCATTTTCACGAGCAGGCAGGTTGATAAAGGCAGGGTGACAAAAACGGCACATGCGGTCGCATCCACGACGGGCTTCAACGGTGACACGATCATGCACGGCTTCCACCGCTGGAATCAGGGGGGCAATATCGATGTTTTGTTGAGAAATATCCACGACTCGCTTATAGGCGTATTCGTTGTAATTCGGCACAAAAACGCCACTAATTTTGGCTAAGGCCTGCAACTTTTCTTCTCGGCTCCAGCCTTTTTCACGCCCTTCTGAAAGCATGTCCAACACTTCAATGAGCAGTTCTTCGCCGTCACCGACCATGAAGCCATCGAAAAACGGCACGAGTGGCATGGGGTTCGACGAGCCGGGACCTCCGCCGAGGATTAACGGCAGGTCGTCACGCCCGATGCGGTCTTGGCTCCGCAAGGGGATTTGGCAAGCGTCGAGTTCACCGAGTATCGTGGTGTAATTGAGTTCGTATTGCAGGGAAATCGCCATAAGGTCAAAATCTTTGACAGGGCGTTTGCTTTCCACCGCAAAAAGCGGGATGTTAAACTCCGTGAGCTTCTGCCAAAAGTCTTTGGCAGGGGCATAAACCCGATCGCACAAATAATCAGGGTGATTGTTCACCACGCTATAGAGCAATTTTATCGCATAGCTAGACGAGCCAATTTCATAAAGATCGGGAAAGGTCAAGGCGAGTGTTGCTTTGGCGGAATCAAAGTCTTTGCGAAAAGCACCTTGTTCTAAACCGAGGTATCGACCGGGTTTAAAAACGTGGGGGAGGATTTGGGTTTCAAGCAGGGTCATATCCAATGGGGGCATGGCAGGGGTTTCCGTTTTGTTTGGGATGAAGTAGCTTCGCCCCCTAGCTTACAACAAAGATGCCCCAAACACAAAACCCCTAAATCAGCGTGTTCTTAAGCGGGTGCACCTGTTGTTGCTTGAGTTGTTGGTACGCCGAGTGAATCGTATTCGACGTTTCAAACCACGATTTAACCGCATCGTTGTCCTTCATGCCTGCTCGCATGTCCTGCAATAGGCGGATCATCTCATCTAAGACGGCTTCCATATTGTCGGCATTGCGTTCGTACACAGGCACCCACATCGCCGCAGGACTTGCCGCCAAACGCAGTTGATCGTCAATCCCCCCACCGTGAAACGCCAGCAAATGCCCTGGTTTATGTTGAGCAATGAGATTCGTCAACAAGACGGCATACAATTGGGGCAGGTGGCTCACATACGCCATGGCTTCATCGTGATGCGGGGCGTCCATGACAACAGGCACCATGCCGATGAGTTCCAAAAAGGCTTTAAACTGATTCAATAAGCGTGTTTCTTTAAAATCAGGATGCGGTGTGATTAAAAAACGCTTCTGAAAAAACAACAGAGAACTCGCATTTTCAAGCCCCTGCTTTTCCCGACCCGCCATGGGGTGACCGCCGATAAAGGCGTGAGGCAACAGCTCAAAGCCCAGATCCACGATGCCTCGCTTGACGCTACCAATATCCGTCACCAGCACATCATTGCCTTGCACACGCTTAGCGACTTCAGGCAACAAGGCTTCGTTGGAATCGAGGTGGGTGGCTAAAACAACAAGGTGGGATCCACTAAAGGTTTCGGGTAAGGTCTGTTGAGCCGAATCAGCGATGCTTCGGCGTAGGGCGAGTTGCAAGGTTTTTTCGTCTTTATCGACTAAAGTAATATGCAGCTTGTCGGAAGCAAAGCGTTCTCTCATCAGCCACGCAAAAGAACCGCCAATAAGACCTGCTCCGATTATGGTGACTCGTTCAAAGGGCGAAGGCATCGCCAAGAACTGGCTTTCATCAAAGGCTGGTGAAGAATGCAATGACATGAAAACCCTTTACTGGTGGGCTTTGAGAGTAATAAAAATGGAGCGGGCGACGCGACTCGAACGCGCGACAGTCTGCTTGGAAGGCAGATACTCTACCAACTGAGTTACACCCGCAACGAGGCAATCTCTCTTGAGCTTCTTTGACTATTAAATCAAAAAAACAGAATAAATCAAGCCCTTCTTATGAAAACACCTTAAATAGGTTGGACTTATAGAAAATGTTCAAGTCGGATGAAGATTCAAGGAAAAACAAACGGCTTTTGAGGCATGTACATAGACGTACATAACGAAAAAACGGCTTGTTTTGACACAGAAGATTCGCCGAATGGGACTTTTCTATAAGTCCAACTACCCACCCAGTTTACCGCCGAGATGTTCAAGCGTCGTCTCATAAAAATCGTCAAAGGTGCCTGCTAAAATATGTTGACGGGTCGTTTTCGCCAACTGCACCAAGGTATGAATGTTGTGAATACTCAACAAGGTTTTGCCCGTGTCTTCCCACTGACGCATGAGGTGTTTGACGTATGCACGGCTATGGTTTTGGCAGGTGTAGCACTCGCATCCTTCGACCAAGGGGCCGAAATCTTCGGCAAATTCGGCGTTTTTAATATGCTTATTGCCTGTAGGACTGAAAAACGTGCCATGCCGAGCGTTACGAGTCGGCAACACACAGTCAAACATATCCACCCCACTGCGGATGCCTTTCAGCAAGTCACGAATCGTGCCAACACCCATCAAATAACGAGGCTTGTTCGCTGGCAATAACGGCGCCGTATACGCCGTAATCGCCTCAATCAAGGGGCGAGGCTCACCCACGCTCACGCCACCTATGGCGTAACCCACGGCGTCAAAGTCCTGCACCATGCTAGCGTGCTTGATGCGTAAATCTTCAAAGGTTCCGCCTTGCACAATGGGGAAAAGGGCTTGGTCGTGATGCCGTTTGTGAGACGTCCAGCACCGTTCTAGCCAGCGATGCGTGCGTTCTAGCGAAAGCAGGGCGGTGCTATGCTCAATGGGGTAGGGGGGGCATTCGTCGTACGCCATAATGACATCCGCCCCTAGGGCATTTTGGATCGCCATGCTTTCTTCGGGGCCGATGAAGTGCTTGTTGCCTGTCAGGGGATCCCGAAAATGTACGCCTTCTTCGGTGATTTTTCGGAACTTCGCCAGCGAAAAGACTTGAAAGCCTCCAGAATCGGTGAGGATGGGCTTCTGCCAGTTGCTCCAGCCGTGTAAGCCGCCTGCTTTTTCAACCAGCTCATGCCCTGGTCGCAAATAGAGGTGATAGGCATTGGCGAGAACGATTTCGGCTTTTAAGTCATGCACATGTTGCCAAGTCACCGATTTAATCGTGGAATTCGTACCCACAGGCATAAAGACAGGGGTATTGATGACACCGTGAGGCGTTGTGAAGGTGCCTGCTCGGGCTTGCCCTTGCGTGGCGTGCAGGGTGAAGGAAAAGGCGTCGTTGACGTGGGATTCAGCGAGAACAGGCAGGGTATCGGGGGCGAGGGTTTCCGTCATAGCAAGGGACTTTCGTTTAAGATGAAGGGTATCCCTTTAGTATAAGACAAACATATTAAGCATCGACAGACAAGCTTCTATCAAATCTTGTGATTAAAAGCACATTATTATCCGTCATCACCTTAGGAATGAACCCTATGCCTTGATCCGCCTTGTATTCGGTTTCATAGGCGAACATTCGTTTCAGCTGTTCCGGTTTCAAAAGCTCGTTTTGCAATAAATGCGTGAGAACCATTTCAAATGCTCGTTTTTCAAGGGGAAGATTGGGATTGTCTTTCTCATCCAACATATCAGCGTTCATAGCAAGGGTTGCATCAACGTCTTCAATAGGCGGATGTAAATAGAAGTTAAACGCATCATCATAAAAATCCCCATTTCCACTAACAATCCGTAAACCTTTAGAAGGTAGCTCCTCTAAATCTTCTGTTCTAGCGTCTTCTTCATTCTGTTGGAGTCGTCTTGCATAAGCGTTAAATTGCCATTCTATTGAGAGTCCGTTAGGGATAGGGATAGGGATTTCTTCTTGTATCGACTTTTTTTCGAAGCGATCCATGCATTCAGAAAATATACGACTGGCATCTTCAGAAAGATTTGGATCAAGACTTGCAGGCGTTATCGTATCGCCTATTTCAATCATAGGATCAGGCAAATGTTTTTTAAGTAAGGCTAAAAGGTTTGTACCTAATTGACTGAAGCCTGCTTCAATACTTTCGCTATTTCTATGACTACCTTCAAGGAAAGCGTGTAAACGTGTGCCTTCTATGGATGCAATCAAAGTAAGTTGCCCATTACGTTCTAAGTTACTATGTTTATTTGATTTTGATTGTAAAGCAGGTTGAGAAGTCGCTGGAGGCCTGTAAAAAGGATTGGAAACACGCATGATAAAAACCTTAACCTTTAGAAAGAGAAACACAGCTTAATACTATCAAAAAAAGAAAAAGAGCGATAGACCTAACGTCAATATCTCTTCCAGCGTTGTTCTGTATTTTCACAACTTTCGTTTGAACTTTTAGGATAAAGAGACTTCTCCCTCTTCTGTGATAACTGGAGTGTATTCTAGTGAAGCTAACGGATTTGTTGTGTCATACACCTTCATTTTGCTTAGTTGAGACCCACTTAAAAGAGTTAATTCATATAGTTTGGTTAAAATTGTTTGAATTACACTTTTTTCGATAATTGGCATAGCCTCACCGCTCTTGTCAAGAATGTCGGTAAATATATATAGTTTTGCAGGAGATATAGCCAGACCAACCAAATCACTAGAACCCTGAGAGGGTGTGACATATAAGTATTGAGGAGATAATGATTGCTGGTGAAAGGCTTCAAGACTATTTACTGCATCCTGACCCTCTATCTGCAGACCCTTAGTGCTAGGAAAAGAATTCCCCAAATTAGAATCTACGAATGTTTCCTGATGAGGCAACATTAAGTTAAGCAAAGTTGCGACAGATGTTCCTAGTTGATTTAAACCTTCTGCAATCTTTTCCATATTTGGATGTCTTCCATCAATATAATCAGCCAACATGGTATTTTCAATCGGTTCACTTAGGTACAAACGACCCATACGTTGTAAAGTGTTTCGATTGTCGACGTTCGCCGTTTGTCCCGAAAATTTTGTAGGAATTGATTGGGGCATAGAAAAAGGATTGGAAACACGCATCATAAAAAACCTTAACAATTATGGAGAGAAACACACCTTGATTCTATCAAAAAAAGAAAAAGAGCGATAGACCTAACGTCAATATCGCTCATACCTATGTATTCCCCCTGTATAAAATTGGGTTAGACGAGAAGGGTGGGGTTCTTTTTTTCTAATGGGCTGGTCATTATTTGGTCGTGTATCTGGTCAATTGGCTTGGGTTTGCCGTGGAGTGAAGCGCTTGATTGTTTCTTGCACCTTACATAAGCATTAAGTATTTCTTAAGAATTCCTGTGCCTTTTTGTAACGAAATGTTTCAAAAACGCAAGTCGTCTCTTTTTCAAACTTATCTCGGCAAAGCAAGACAAAATCCTCAAAGTAAGGTATACTGGTTAAAATCGTTTTAGCATGATGAGAGAAGGAATCCCCCATGAAGAAATTGAGCGTATCTCTTTCCTTAACCGTATTAACCCTGCTTTCCAGCGTCCTCTTCGCAGGAGCCGTCACCCCCGCCAGTACCCCTGCCGTAAAACCTATTGCCATTAGTTCCACACAATTGGTCAAGGAACCTGCCACCTACCTTAAAAAATCGGTGGAATTCACAGGCACGCTGGCTGGCTTTAGTGCATTGGGTTTAGACTATCCTGCTGTTAAGCGAGATGTCAAAGACTATGTCACCCTTTTGGTCTATCGCGCGGATACCCCTTCGGCGTACGAAATCCCCTTAAGTGAACTGAAAATATTTGTGAACCGTAAATTGCTGAAAGAGTTTAAACGCATTGGACAAGGCGACACCGTTAAAGTGACAGGCACCGTTATTTCAACCGCCTTAGGTGATGCATGGCTTGAAGCGTCGAAAATCTCGGTACTGAACTCGGTTCAAAAAGAAGATGTTGAACCCGAAGACGGCGAATAAAATAGAGCTATAGGGGATTTTAAACGTCATGGCGTTAGCGTCTCATCTGTTGCGATACGTATTTACAGGTCAAGCCAAGGGCAGTGATTCTGCTGTTTTGGAGTGGTGCGAAGTGCAGTGGGACACGCAATCAGGACGCCTTTTGAAACTCACGGTTCTGCATGAGCATCCCCATGAAAGTGATGCGTTTCGCCGAGCGTCTCGTTTGGCGATGACCCCTGCTTTTGTCAATGCTCACTCGCATTTAGATTTGTGGTCCGATGTCCCCATTGAAATCCGTGATGGCGAAAGCATGGTGACTTGGTTGCAGCGGGTGAACGATTCTAGAGATGAAGACACGGCGGAAGACGTGGCGGATCGTGTGAAGGCGTCGATCGCTTACTTGCAGAAAACAGGGACAGGCACGGTGAATGATATTACGCAAACGCCTGAAACCTTTGTGCAGATTGCCGAAGCAGGCTTGCAAGGCAGCGTTGCCCTTGAGTATTTTCACCCTGCCCCGTGGGAAGACGACCTGTCGCCGTTGAATCCGAATGTGTTGGCCTTTTATAAACGATGGAAGCGGTATCAACGTTTTTGGCATGAAATGGGCGAATCTCGCACGTTACTGGCAGGAATTTCGCCGCATAGCCCTTATAATGTGACCCAAAAAGCGTGGAAGGCGATCCATAATGCCCTCAAGCCCAGCGTGATTCACAGTCATCTCGCCGAGTTTCAAGCGGAATTGGATTACTTTACAGGCAAAGACCGCACAGGCATTGACGACTTACACCTTTCGACCGTCCAACGCACCTTTGTTCCCACCGATGCCTTTGCCGATTACTTGCACACTGACTTGTGGAAACCTCAGGATACTTTGCCGACGCCACTCGCCATTATTGCCCACGGTAGCCTGTTGACGCCGAAGCAGGTGCAGGCGTTTTACAAGGGGCATCCGCATAGTGTGTTGGTGACTTGCCCACGATCGAACCTGTTTTTGCATGATTGCACCATGTATACGGATGTGCCGTATGAAAGCGATATGCCTGTGATTCTAGGCACGGACAGTGCCATGAGTTGCGACAATCTCGATATTCGGGACGAACGCTTGGCGTATATGAAGCATCACGGCATTGAGATGACGGCGTTTGAAGGCTTGGAACTCTTGAGTTTAAGAGCGTCTAAAGCCTTAGGGCTAGGGGCGGATCTGGGAAGCTTGGAAGTCGGCAAGCTGGCTCATGCCAGCGTTTGGGAGATCCCAGAGCAGGTTGTTCATCGGGCAGACGCTGTGCTAGCGGCAATTTTGGATCCTGCACGAGTGCCTCAAGTGCAGGCGATGATTTTAAACGGTCACTTGAAGACGGCTTTATAGATGAAGTTGGCGGATTTAAGTAACAAGTGACACAGGGGGGTGATACCTGAGCCGTTGCAGATGCTTGCCGACAACGCACTAAATGCGAGGCTTCCGAGACATTTTGCGGACGGCAGGAACGGAGGGAAAGCGAGAGGGGTGGGATTCTTAAGGGAGGGGGGCGACCAAGACCCTCCCTCCCTTAAGCGCATTTAGAGGTGTCGGAGAACCTTTGTGCGAGCAAAGGTCTCTGACGTCACCAGCTATAAATGGAGCTAGAAAACCAAAAAATAAGAAATTTTAAGAATACACTTTTACGCTAAAAGCAAGTCGTCTTCACGACCCAGCTCATTCGCTTTTAAACGCAAGCCTTCTGCCGACGTTTTCGGCATTAAATCCGCCGACGTAAACAAACCAGTGAGGTCGTTATTGTGCATTTCCACTGCACGAGCCATAAACCCTAAGGCAGGCCCACAGACGTTGTCCACCATCGTGGTTTCATCCCCCACGATGAACTGGTGTTGCGTGCTTTGACCAAATGCGGTAATGCCTTTGACGGTCACGGTTGTCGAACAAGGTTTTTTCGCGTTGCGAACATCCACCTTACCACCCACCGTGATTTTAGAACGATCGCAAACACCCGCCAGTTCTAAAATAATGTCATCGGCATGTTCCATATTGACGAGTTCAATAATGCCACCACGCTCGTCCAACAAAGCTTTAATGTCGTCATCGCTCATTGCCGCGACAATTTCAGCATTGTAGCCAGGTAAATGCAGAATGTCTTCACGCACGGTGGCACGGTATTTTTCCCAGCCATCGACGCCGACGCCAAAGTAAATATCAACCGCCGTAATCTCCGCAAACGATTGAGCCGCAACCGCAGCGACGGTCGTTAAAAATCCTGGAGTCGCCCCACACCCTGTCACATAGGTGATGTTTTGTTCTTGCAATAACTCATTTAAAGGAAGCAATAACTCAACGGCTTTCGTGCGTTTAAGAGCATCGACCACCACGCCTTGAAACGGCGTTTCAGTGGCGATTTGCTCAATGGTCTTGGCGAAGAAATCCACAGGCAAGTTCGGCAATGCCATAAATATCGCATCAATTTGATCGCCATGGGCTTGCATAAGGTCTAAAATCGCCTCATCGCTCGTAAGCCCTTCAGGCAAGTAAGCCACGCTTTCTAAGCCTGATCCTAGCACAGACGACGAAATACCCTTGGGATTATACGCATAACCGTTTCTGTCGGCTAAAGCGACCAATTGAAAGCCTTTACGGGCTTCAATAATGGTTGCCATTCCACGACCTAAGCCGCCAGCTCCTAAAATTGCAATACGAATCATGAGGGGGTTTCCTTCTTAAGCACGTTCTAAGTAACTGTTATTGCGAGTGTCCACACGAATTTTATCACCATTGACGATGAAAAACGGCACGTTCACGACGGCGCCTGTTTCTAGTTCCGCTGGTTTAGAACCGCCTGAAGAAGTATTGCCCTTATCATTCGGGGGGGTGTTGACCACTTCGAGTTCAACGTGGGTAGGCGTTTCCACCATCACAACTTTGCCGTTGTGACGCACGATGTAGCAGTTCATGTTTTCTTTGAGGTACTTAATGCCGTCGCCAATCATGGAAGCCGACACATTAAGCTGTTCAAAGGTGTTATTGTCCATAAAGGTGTAGTCGTTGCCGTCCGTGAAGAGGAACGCCATGTCGCTTTTTTCAAGGTGAGCGGTTTCCAGCTTTTCACCCGCACGGAAGGTTTTTTCAAGCGTTTGACCCGACAAGACATTCTTCAATTTGGAGCGAACGAAAGCGGCTCCCTTACCCGGTTTAACGTGTAAGAACTCGACCACTTGCCATAAGTTACCGTCAATTTCTAAAGTCAGACCTGTCTTAAAATCATTTGTGGATACTACAGACATCATGCTTTTTCGTCTCCAATGGTTTCGCTACGACGGGGGTCTGTGTTCAGAAATAGGCGTAGCACTATGTTTGATATATGATTAAATTAGTCTAACATAAAAGCTTTTTTTTTGGAAACCTCAAAATGTATTTTGAACATTCTGCATCTGAAGTCGATTTGCCCAAGCTTTGTGATGCCCTGCTTCAATCGAGCCAAACGCCATTGACCGTTGCGTTAGACGGCGACTTGGGAGCAGGCAAAACCACGCTAGCACGCCATTTCGCAGAAGCCTTGGGCATTGTCGAGCGGGTGACGAGTCCGAGTTTTGTGTTGATGAACGTGTACCAGCATCCGCAAGAAGGCAAGGCAGGCTTGATTCACGCCGATTTTTATCGTTTGGATGACCGTTCTGGTGCTTGTTTGATGGCTGAACTGGAAGAGTTGCAAGCGATGCGTCCTGCGTGGGTTTGGGTGGAATGGGCGAAACGCATCCCGAGTTTTTCGGATGCCGTTGACATCCAGCTCGATATTGCCATGTTAGAAAAGTCTCGAACATATCGCTTTACAGGCGTTTCACCGCAAGGGATGCTTGCCGTAAAAGCCCTCAAGGAGGCATTGGCATGAAGACGGTTTTATGTGTGGATACCTCTCATTTTGCCTTGCATTTCGCCTTATATGACGCTGAAACGCAAGCCCTTTTGTTTCGTTATGAAGCCCCTGTGTCTCAACAATGGACACATTCCGCTCTACTCGTGCCCTTATTGCAAGACGCCCTTGCTCAATCACAAACGACGTTGGATGAGTTAAGCCGTGCCTATCTAAACGTCGGGCCAGGGAGCTTCACAGGCTTACGAGCCTCTTTAAGTATGCTGCGGTGCTTGGGGCAGTTTTTACAGACGCTTGAGCTTTATGCCGTCAATGGTTTTCAATGGCAAGTCGCGTTGCTTGAGATGAATGAAGGCACAGATTTTCAAAAAATTAGCGTGGGCTTGGATGCTCGGCGCTTTCATCAGTACAACAGCGTGTTTCATCGGAATGAAGCAGGGCAATGGCAAGCCAGTCGTCCCCCTAATCTTTTGGCGGATGAACGTGTTTTTGAAACGTTGGATGCTCAAACGCTTTACCTTGCGGATGCGTCTGTTTTGGCTCGCTATTCGGGAGATGCTCCTACGTTAGATGAATCCACGCTCACAGGCGACAAGCCTTTGGCGTTGTGGCAGGCTGGGATGCTTTTTGAGATTAGCCCCACGCCGTGGCAGGCGTTAGATGCCTTGTACTTGCAGGAACCGAGCATCACGCCGAACCCGAACCCCCCGACGGCGTTTGTGGGGTAAGTTTAAAGACTAAAGCTCGTAAACGCTTGAAGAAGAGGCGTTAAAGGGATCGAAACACGTTGATCACCCAGCGAAAGCGTGATGCCGTCGTCGGATGCCTGCGTATGCCCTAGTGTGATGAGTTCTAAGTCGGCGTCTTTTGCCAAGGTCTGAATTTGAGCAAATGCCTCAGGGCTAGCCGTGAGGAGATAGCTTCCGTGGGTTTCGCCGAAAATAGCCAGATCCAAACGAGGCACGGCTTGCAATAGAGGCGTCAAATCCAAAGAAACCCCTTGCGAAACGGATCTGAAATTGAAGCAGGATTCCACCAAGGTGGGTAATAATCCACCTGAAGAGACATCTTGCAGACTATTTAATAGCTTTTGAGGCACCAACACTTGCGTGATGAAATCCGCCAGACGAGCTTCGCTCTCCAAATCCACCGTGGGAGGCTCGCCATACGTGTGCTTTGTTTTATAAGCCTGATACAAGCTTCCGCCTAAGGACGGTGCAAAACGTCCCAAAAGTGCGACGACATCGCCCGCCTGCTTGAAGCTTGGCGTCAAGGCAAGGGAGACATCTTCCAACACGCCGACCATGCCGAGTGTTGGGGAAGGGATAATCGCTTCTGTGCCGTTAGTATTATAAAGGCTTACATTTCCGCCTGTCACAGGGGTTTTGAAGGCAAGGCAGGCATCCTTAATACCACGCACGCTTTCAGCGAGTTGAAACGCCACCAACGGCGTTTCAGGATTGCCAAAATTCAGGTTATTTGTGACCGCAGAAGGCGTTGCGCCTGTGCAAACAATGTTTCGCACGGCTTCGGCGACAATGCCTTTACTCCCTTCATAGGGATTCAACCAAACGTGAAGGGGGTTGCCGTCTAGCGTTGCAGCGAGGGCTTTTGTTGAAGGTGTCCCCTTGTGATTTGGGTGCTGCAAACGAATCAAGCCTGCCGTGTTGTGATCGGAGGTCAACTGCGTGTTGAGCTTCACATGACGGTCGTACTGCTCATAAATGGGGTAGCGATCGGCGATATTGGCATCTGCCATCAGCGTTTCTAGGACGCTAGGGATTTCTCCTAAATGCAAGTCGTAAATGTGATCTTCCGCATTTGTCTCTCGGCGAGCCTTCGATACATCCTGTTCTTTGACCTCAAAATCAGGCGGATAGGTGGGGGCGTCATCCGTGAGCAGTTTCGCAGGCACATCCACCACTTTTTCACCGTGATGCCACACTTCAATTTTATCTTCGGCTAGCACGTCACCGATAATCACGGCAGGCACCTGCCATTTTTTGAACACGTCTAAAACAGGGGCTTCTTTGCCTTTTTCAAGCACAAACAAAAAGCGTTCTTGACTTTCAGAAGAGAGGTACTCCCACGCTTGCATGTTGGCTTCTCGGGCAGGCACCAAATCTAAATCGATCCGCATACCCATGTCGCCTTTGGCGGCCATTTCAGCGGTGGCACAGGTCAAACCAGCGGCGCCCATATCTTGAGCAGAAACGACGAGGCCTGTCGCAAAGGCTTCCAAGCACGCTTCCATGAGGCATTTTTCCGCAAAGGGATCCCCCACCTGAACAGCAGGGCGATCACTCGCCGAAGCAGCTTCATCCAAGGCTTTTGAGGCGAAAGACGCGCCTCCCATGCCGTCTTTACCCGTCGGCGAACCCACATACAACACAGGATTACCCACGCCTTTGGCACCTGCGGGCATGATGCCCCCTGCTTCCATAAGTCCAATCGACATAGCATTCACCAGTGGATTGCCTGCATAACTCGGGTGAATGAAGACGTCTCCGCCAATGGTGGGAATGCCCATGCAATTGCCGTAATGGGCAATTCCAGCTACCGCTCCACGCAGGCGGCGCTTGTTTTCGGACGCTTGTGGGCTATTGTTGAGTTCCCCAAAACGCAAGGCGTTCAGGTTTGCAATGGGTCGGGCGTTCATAGTGATAATGTCTCGCAAGATACCGCCTACGCCTGTCGCCGCCCCTTGAAAGGGTTCCACATAGGTGGGGTGGTTATGACTTTCCACTTTAAAAGCCACATGAAAGCCGTCGCCACAATCAATGATGCCCGCATTTTCACCTGGCCCTTGCAAGACGGCGTCGCCTTCAGTGGGAAGGGTTTTGAGCAGGTGCCGAGAATGTTTGTAGGCACAATGTTCGCTCCATAGGGCGGAAAACATGCACAGTTCGGTGAAGTTAGGCTCACGACCCAAGCCGTTGCAAATCAAGTCATATTCAGAAGGACGCACGTTCAACGCCTTGAGCTGACTATTTAAGGTGTCGATTGTTGCAGAGGCTTCGCTTGTGGTGGTCATGTTTCGGCATTTTCCTAGTTTAGATTATAAAGCTGGTAATAATTCCACATGCCTTCAAACACATGATGCACATAGTGACGGGTTTGATCATAGGGAATCTGCTCAACAAAGACATCAGGCTGATTGCGAAGGATCGGCATGCGTTTGTTCGCCCAACGAGCCACCGCATTTGGCCCTGCGTTATAACTGGCGACAACAAGTAAAGGATCGTTAGCCAAACGCTTATTGAGATACACCAAATAACGAGTCCCGAGTTGAATGTTTGTTTCAGGATCCATCAACGCAAGCTTGCTCACTCGACGGCTTTCTGAAGCCAAGACCATGTCTTGAGCGGTAGGAACGAGGAGTTGCATCAAGCCGACTGCACTGGAACCACTCAAGCTATTGGGGTTAAACGAACTTTCTTGACGAATTAGACCCAAGACCAAGAAGGCAGACACGCCTGCTTTTTCAGAATAATCTTGCACCAAATCAGGGTAGTGAATGGGGAAGAGCAGTTTACGCACCGAAGGCGACAGTTTATAACGTTCTTCAAGGGTTTTGGGTGTGTCAAGGCTATTGAGGCTGTCTTTCATGGTGCGGATACTTCGATCCAGTTGACCGTCAAGCAAATACGCCCAGCTTTTCAAGGGTTCGAGGTGAGGGGACTGGGTTTCTAGACTCATAGCAAGTAATAAAAATACATCGTCAGTCGCTTTCGTGTCAGCCAGTTCTTGCAATTGAGCCACCAAAATCGGGGGTAAATCACCCACTTCTTCGGCATAATCGTTCAGCCAATCGGTAGATCCGTTCAAGGTATTGGTGATAAAGGGCAGATTTTCCTTGTCCCAAATCGGGCGAAAGTTCAGTGCATCCGCCTTGCCATACAAAATATGATTGGCCCTGAAGGCACTATAGGTAAACGGATAGTCCTTTAAAAGTCGTTTTAGACTTTTTGTGCGAGCATCCATTTGATAGGTGTAATCTTCGGCTAACGCCTTCCAGAGCAAGACATCGGGGGCTTCAAGGCTCTCTGGAAAGGCGTTTAAGTAAGCTTCTGCAACGCTTGGGATTGCCTTAAAACGCTGTGCCATAAAGTCAAAGCGAAGGAGTTCGGCTTTAACAAACGGCGTAAAGCGTGATTTGGGGTAACGTTTGGCGAATTGTTGATAATAGCTGGCTTGATTGTCCGTATCATACTGGCTCAAATGCCATAAAACGGCTTCTTTATTAGCTGGATTGGCATAGCCGAGTAAACGCTTTAAAGCAATAAGACCTTGCTTATTGGGCGATTTAGTGGAAAACAATCCTGCTAAAACGTCTCGTAAGCCTTCATTTTCAAAGCGATAGGGGCCTATCCACGCATTGAGCAAGTCTAATGCAGGGGCTTTTTTGCCTTGACTTAAATAGGCTTTGAGTACATCCACACCCGCAATTTTGACTTGAAACGCGCGCATTTTGGCGACTTTAAAGGCGTTTCCGTATTCACCTGCTGAAATGTAAGCTTGAATATAATGGCTCATTTCTTCGACTGAAGGCGAATGCCCTCGGGCTTTGAAGGTGTTGATAATATCCATGGCAAAAGTACCTGTGGGGGCATTCGCGAGGTAGCTCTTCCACAACGACACAACATCATTTGGCAAGGGGGCTTTTTTGGCATCCCCATCGGGATGCCCCTGCTTCCACAAGCTGTCATGCTGATTGAGGGCTAATAACCCTTGATAGTATTTTGAAGCCTTGCCGTATTCGGTGGATTTAAAGTTTTTTTGTAGGTCTTCAATTTTTTGTTTGGCGAGATCAGGTTGACCTGCTCGAATATGCGACTTCATCAAGGCATACAACACTTTGGCTTGAAATTCAGGTTGTAACGCCATGGATTCTAGCTTTTTCAGACGAATTTGGACCAAGCCTTCATTGGGTTTAAGCTGGTACAATTCTGCCAAATGCCACGAAATCACGTTGGAAAGCCCAGGGTAGCTGTCTTCGACTTCTAAAAATAAGCGGATGGCAAGGTCAACTTCGCCTGCTTTTTGGGCTTCAATGGCTTGCATGTAGAGTTCACGCACATCGCTTTGGCTACGTTTGCTCACTTGCTTGTAGACACTTACGTTGCCGCCTAACCAAGAAAGTAAAGGCGATTGCGTGGTATTTCCATAGTTTATAAGCCAATAAAGTCCCCCTATAATAATGACGGCTGCCATTAAAACAGGGAAGAAGGAAAACGGCTTGTTTTTTTGACGTGCATATGCCGAACGCCCCGAAGAGCCAGGACGGCGTCCTTTAGCGTTGGATCGTGATTTTTTAGGGTATTTAATAACCATGGGGGACGCTTCCGTTTTCTTTGGTGACTGACTTCCTTTTAGTTTCTCATATACCTACGTTAGATGCAAGACGCAAGGCTTGCCATTTTTCTTCTTTGCCGTATCATGGATTATGGAAGCGGTCCGGGTGGTGAGGAAGCCGCCTTGAAAGCGGTTGGTCGTAAGACTTGCGGGTTCGAATCCTGTCGCTTCCGCCATTTTTGGCTTAAGGCTTTTGGTGCTTAAAATCTGTTCTTTTATTTGAATAGCTTTCTTGTTATAGTCATAAAAACTCCCTAAAACATTGCGAAACATCCTCACATGACTGTTCTTGCTGAAAAAGCCTTGCCCCTAGATGCCGATACGCTACCCCCTGCGGTGGGATTCCCCCGTGTGATTCCACAAATTGATACGGCGTCTTATCATAGCGAAACCACTTACACCACGCCTCTACGGATTGGCGAAACGGCTGTTGTCCATAGCCGAGTCATGCTGGCGCCGATGGCGGGGGTGACGGATCTCATTTTTAGAAGCTTGGTGCGTCAAACCGCCCCTGATTCCTTGATTTGCACCGAAATGATTAGCTCCAACGGATTGGTCTATAGCAAACGGTGGGACGCTCAAATTCTCGACAAAAGCCTAGAAGACAATCCCATTGCCTATCAGTTGGCAGCCAATCGTGAAGAAGTGCTGGTAGAAGCGGCTCGTAACATCGTTGCCAAGCACCGCCCCGATACGCTGGATCTCAATATGGGATGCCCTGTGAAAAAAATCACCGGCAATTTTGAAGGCTGTGCCTTGATGAAAGATGTGGATCACGCCTATACACTGGTCAAAGCCGTGGCGGATGCCGTAGATGTGCCTGTAACCGTCAAATGTCGCTTGGGTTGGGATTTTAATCACCTGAATTATATCGAGTTTGGCAAACGCATGGAAGACGCTGGGGCGAAGCTTTTAACGCTTCACACCCGCACCCGTTCGCAAGGCTACAAACCGGGTGTGCAGTGGGACGCTTTAGGGCATCTCAAGCAAGCGGTGAGCATTCCTGTCGTGGGCAATGGCGACATTGTCACCCCTCAAGATGCCAAGTTTGTGCTGGATACTTACGGCATCGATGGCGTGATGATCGGGCGTGGTACGCAAGGCGAGCCGTGGCGAATTGCCTTGATTGATCACTATTTAAAGACCAACGAGCTATTGCCTGAACCTGATTTGGCGGAACGCTTGCGTTATGCGTTAGAACATACGCAAAAAATGATTGAATATAAGGGCGAAGGGGTTGCGGTGCGTGAAATGCGTGGGCAGTTGCCGTGGTATGTCAAAGGCTTTAAGGGGGCATCGGCGTTTCGAGGGCGTTTGACCAGCGTTAATTCGCTGGATGAGATCCACGCCTTGTTCACCGAAATTCAATGCCTTGACTAGAGTCTTGTTCCCTCTCCTAAAATTAGGAGAGGGAACAGGAAGATTTTTTAAAATACTATGCCACAAAAGAAAAAGAGGCGTCCGCATGGTCGCCTCTGGGGATTTTTATTTTCGGGAATTAGAATACTTTAAACCAATTTGCTTAAGTCCAAACCTGGAGGAATAAGCACTTGATCAATCGGAATAATCGTCGATTTATTCGGCGTCACCACAGGAGCCGTGCCTAGGGCAATCTGCTTGCCGTTAATGATTCGGGGAGCCGTAGCGGTACCTGTAATGACGTTGTTGTCCGACGTATTGGCAAGCAAGGAATCAAAGCCTTGAGGCTCGTCCTTAAACGCATACGCCCCTGCACTAACATGGTATTGTAAGATCTGCTTCAATGCATCGCTATTGGCGGGCTTGAGCAATTTTTCTTTCAAGGCAGGATCCAACTTGTTAAAGGCGGCTTCAGTGGGAGCTAAAATCGTGACAGGTTTGCTTTTTTCTAAATCACCTAAAGCCTCGTTGAGTTTTGTTGAACCCAGCAAGCTATTAAGCGTACTTAAATTGGTGTTGTTCTTTAAAGCGAAGCCTGCCGTGTTTTTATCTTCCCCAGGTTTAGGAGGCGTTGGCGGTGTCGGCGTGGTGGAATCCAAGCCAACAAGCTTGCTTAAGTCAACATCAGGCGGAATGAGAATGTCGTCAATCGGCACCAAAATCGATTTGTTCGGTAAAACCATCGCAGGCTGACCTTGTACGATCTGCTTACCGTTCACAATACGAGGCTTCAAGGCGGTGCCTGTTAACACGCTATTGTCAGACGCATTGGGCAATAGGGAATCGATATTTTGGGGTTCAGGCCCAAATTTCACAGGTTTGTCTGCCACATGGTATTGCAAGATTTTATCTAGCGTAGTCTTGTTTTCAGGCTTGAGTAAGGCGGTTTTCACCTTGGGATCCAGCTTATTAAAGGCGGTTTCCGTTGGTGCAAAAATGGTGACAGGGCCTTTACTTTCTTGACCACTAATGGTGGTGTCGAACTTCGCACTTTTCAGAACGCTTTCAAAGGTTTCCAACTTAGGATTGTTCGCCACCGCTTCTAAGGAAGGGGCAAGGCGTGGGGTCTGTGGATTATTGAGAAATCTGCCCAACAAGCGAGCAAATAAATCGCCTAAAATAGGGTTATTTAATAGACGACCCAGCAATTGAGCAATTTGCGTATAATTTTGGGCAAAAGCTGGGACAGTATATCCATCCTTTACCAAAGGCAAGGATGGATTGCTTGCGGTTGGGGTGTTGTAAGCCGGGCTAGTGGTTTTCGGGGTACTGGGGGTGTAGGCATCCACAACAGGTGCGCTGTAGGCAATCGGGGTATATTCAGGAGGGGTCTTAGGGGGAGCTGGGGTGTTTATAGGGGGTGGGTTATAAGGATCTATGTTCATGCTCATCATGGGAGAGGCCCTCTTTATGGGTTAGAATGAGTGGGGGACAAAACCAATACCCCTTTTATGGGGGGTGGTTAATCGATGTATCGCAAGGAAGCCGACGGGTCTTGAAGCTTTGTGATAATTTGTTACAGTTTTTTGGAATTATTCCTTCAAACCCCCTCTATCTGATTGATGCGAAAGGGTGGTTGGCTCTGTCACACTAGAATAAATACCCTAGTGTGGAGCAATGTGAATGTCTCACAACCCTTCTTCGCCCCCACCGCTGATTCATCATGGTGTGCAACCCAACCCGCAGACCCCTTTGATACCAGCACAAAACAATTCGCTTCTTGTGGACCCCAGTGAAGAAGTGCGTCGTTTGGCGAGCAAGGTTTTAAAGTCGCAAACCGAAGAAGCCAAAGCCACCGCTGAACCACAAGCCAGTACACACGCCCAAGTGGCGGTTAAAGAAGCTCAAGCACGTTCACACTTGGCGATTGACACCCATGCCGAAGCCTTCTTAAAAATGGCCGTGGCTCAAGATGTCAGCGATATTCACATTCGAGTCGGCTATCCTCCGATTTTTAGATTTAACGGTGAAATGATGTTCACCAAAATGGGGACGGTGACCGAAGAACAGGTCATGGCATTCTTGTATAAGTTTGTTTCTGAAGAAATTAAGGCACAGCTTGATTCTAAAATGGATTTAGATTTCAGTTTTGAAGTGGCTGGTCTAGCTCGTTTCAGGGTGAGTTACTTGCATGAAATGGACAATCCTGCCTTGGTACTTCGGGTTGTGAAAATGAAGATTCCTGAGTTCTTGGATTTGGGATTGCCTCCTATTCTGTTAAACTTCACCAAAATGAGCAAAGGGCTTGTGTTGGTCACAGGACCCACAGGTTCGGGTAAAACCACGTCATTGGCTGCGATGTTGAATCACCTGAATCGCTATCAATCGCAACATGTGATTACGCTGGAAGACCCGATTGAATTTGTCTACAAAAACGAACGGTCGGTGTTTACACAACGACAATTAGGTATTGACACGGCGAGTTTCGCCGCAGGGATTAAATACGCCTTGCGTCAAGACCCTGACACCATCTTAGTGGGTGAGATGCGGGATCGTGAAACCATTCAAGCTGCTTTACACGCTGCGGAAACGGGTCACATGGTCTTTTCAACCCTTCACACGATTGATGCCGTTCAAACCATTGGACGTATTATTAACCAGTTTGAACCGCATGAACGTGAAACGGTGCGTCTGCAATTGGCGTCTGTGTTAGCGGGCACGGTGTCTCAACGTTTGGCTCGTCGCTTGGACGGTCGGGGGCGTGTGCCGATTACGGAAATTATGTTTGTGACCTCCACCGTGAAAGATTATATTGAAAAGAATCAGATTGAAGACATTTATCAATTGATGAGTGATTCTAAGAATGACGAGTTGGTTTCGATGAACAAGTGCTTGTTTGAAGCGTATAATGCCAAAAAAATAAGCTATGACGAAGCTCTTGAAATTTCAGAACAACCGCATGAGCTGGGCATGATGCTTAAAGGGGTCTATGGTTCGGCGGAAGACGAATTTTACGGTTAGGGTTTTTCTTTTACTGTAACGGAATGTGACATTAAGGCAATTTGTCTAACAGGACTTTCTTTATTTGAATGATATAGATTTACTCAAATAGAGAGAGGTTCTTCAATTATGTCAATGATTAGCCAATACAACCCCGAATATGATGCCAAGCCATGGTTGAATAAAACAGTCGCTAAACCCTTGACTGCATCTGGCGGACAGCTCGCTCCAGTTCAAGAGCCTGTTTTTACAACACTTTCCATAAATGAAAATGGTGGTGGCGTGACCCTCGCTATGGGTGAAAATGGTTCAGGACTTCCACCTATTGATAAGTGGAACGTCTCAGCTCCTGGCGAAAACGGTTCAGGACTTCCACCGATTGATTATAGTTTACCCAAAGACTTTACAGGTTTTGGCGAAAACGGTTTAGGACTTCCACCGATTCAAACGATGGCTATCCCTGAAAATGGTGGTGGCGGTGCAGTGACCCTTGCCATACCTGAAAATGGCGGTGGCAAAGGCTGGTCACCTATTCCAAAAGATCCTGTATTTACGACAATGGCCATCCCTGAAAACGGTGGTCGTGGTAGACTCCCAATTCAAACGATGAGATACCCCGAAAATGGTGGTGGTTACGCAGTGACGCAAAGGGATCCCGAAAATGGTGGCGTTGACTTACCTATTTACAGAAAGCCTAAACCAAGAATAGTCTACAACTTCCCACCAATGCAAACAATGTCCATGAATGAAAATGGCGGAGGAATTGTAACTACGCTTGCTTTTCCTGAAAACGGTGGGGGATCGTCTGTAGATCCTTATGCCATGGTACAAAACCCTTGGATGAGCAATTCACCACGAACAGCTATTAAGGACAATCCGTTTTGGGGCGTCTAACCCACTAAATAGTTCGCAATACTTTGACTAATGAGGTAGCCACTGGCTACCTCATCGTATAAGAACACAGGCGAAGGATTCGCTTCAAAAAACACATGTTGAAGACATTTATCAATTGATGAGTGATTCTAAGAATGACGAGTTGGTTTCGATGAACAAGTGCTTGTTTGAAGCGTATAATGCCAAAAAATAAGCTATGACGAAGCCCTTGAAATTTCAGAACAACCGTATGAACTAGGCATGATACTTAAAGGGGTGTATGGATCGGCTGAAGAAGAATTAAGTTTAACGGTATTAGATGTAACGGAGTGTGACATTTAGGCAATTTGTCTAACAAGGCTTTCTTTATTCGACTGGCATATTTTTACTTGAATTAAGAGAGAGAGAGATACAATTATGATTAACAATCCCGAATATAAAGCTAAACCTTGGTTGAATACAACAGCCAAACCCTTAACCGCAAAAGGTTCAAGTGTTGACTTACCTGTTGTTACGCTTGCCATACCTGAAAACGGTGGCGGAAAGGTAACCACCCTTGCCATACCTGAAAACGGTGGCGGAAAGGTAACCACCCTTGCCATACCTGAAAACGGTGGCGGAAAGGTAACCACCCTTGCCATACCTGAAAACGGTGGGGGATCGTCTGTAGATCCTTATGTAGCAGTTAAAACCCCTTGGCTTACCTAACCAAGTAATTCGCAATACTTTGACTGATGGGGTAGCCACTGGCTACCTCATCGTATAAGAACACAGGCGACGGATTCGCTTCAAAAAACACATGCTCGCCGTCGTCTTTACGCTTCATGTCAATGCCTGCCATCACCAAACCCAGTGCTTTTGTCATCGTCAAACAATTATTTCTGATGCTTTCAGGCAGTTCAATGGGTTTGCGAAAGGTGTTGGGAGTTTCACGAAAATCGAGCTTGTCTGAATGAATCTCAATCGCAAAGACTTCGTCGCCAATCACATAGGCACGAATATCCATGCCTTCAATACATTCTTGAATTTTGACAGGTACTTTGGTTAAATGTTCGGCAAAACCTGCATGGCTAATATCTTCTTGAGACAATTTAACGGTATGTTCGCCTCCATTGGGATACTTCATAATAATAGAACCGTCTTGCTGATTGTAAAAGTCTTGAATGTCTTCGACCGAATTGGTCACAATCGTTTTAGGAATACGAATGCCGAGTTTTGAAAATTGATTGAGTTGAAACGCCTTATGACGATGGTGATTAAACTCTTCCAATGGATTCACCCACTTAATATGCGTCAATAAGCGATACAAACTGCCTAAGGCACATTCAATGTTCCAATACACGAGATCCGCTTTCATAAAGTCGTAGCTGTCGTTGGCTTTAATCCAGTCAGGGCCTCGACGAAACACGCCACGAATATCGGCAAGCAAAATCCAGCCCTTGCCGTCATTTAAATTAAGCCGTCCTTTTTCAGGCGCTTCAGGATCATAATTGATTTGGATTCTTTGGGGATATAACGTTGTATCGATATGAGCGGTGGGAACGCCCATGGCATCCAATCGTTGTTTAACGAGCATCGCAGAAGGGTCGTTGGGGGGGGAATCGATTAAATACATGGGGGAAAGTCCTTTTTTTAGTGCTAATCAAATATCGATGCCTTTAAGCTCAATGTTAAAGAGCTTCCTTTCTTTGTATGAACGAGAATGTTACAGTTTGGCAAAAAAGGACGACTTTTGTTTTTTATTGATATGACATTTGGCAGTCGATAGAGAGAAATAGAGAGAAAGTCCTTCATTTATGAATATGACGAGTCCTTATTACCCCGAATACAATGTGCCATACAACAGCACTAAAAGCTTTGCCCCGTCACAAGCCACAGGAGCTCAGCAACCCTTTGCCATACAACAGCCTTCTATGGGCTTACAACCCCAGCAACAGACGTACCAACAGCCCTTTGCGATACAACAACCTGCTTCGAACTATCAACAACCTTACGCGGTGCAACAACCGTCGCAATCCAAGTGGGATTCTCGTGGATTTAGCTTAGTCGAACCTCTCGGCATTACCAGCCCCAACCAGCAATTTTACGGGCAAATCAATAATCCACAGCCCTACCAACAACAAATTACGAATTTACCACCCACGCCTAAAGGTGCTTTTGGACCTCCCAGTGCTTACGTCGGTAAAAGTGTTGGAGGCATTATTCCTATGCCCGGTTCAAGCTTAGTCAGCCCACTAAGCACAGGCGTTTTAGACCCCACACCAGGAGCTCAACAGAACTATCCGCCACAACAGCAGATGTCGCAATATCCGCCTCAATACCAACAGCAAATGCAACAAGAAATTCAAGCCATTAAGCAACAACAAGCTCAAGGGAAACAAGTTCAAGCCCCTTCAGATCCACAAAGAGACTACATGTATGCCGATTGGGCGGTGTCGCAAAATCAATACGAAGTCGACTACCGCACCATTCAGTTTTTTGAAATCAATAAAGATATTCAAGGCGTTCAAAAAGAAATCGCCGATATGAAAAATGGTATTTTCCCTGTAGGTGTTCAAATGAGTACGGCTGAAATGCTGAATGCTTCGCAAAATCGTTTGGTTCAACTCACCCAGCAACGAGACGATTGGCGAAAAAACAATGAAGGGCTTCCTTCTGTGAGCCCTGACTTAGGCAAGCTGATGAACGCCTACGCCGATTCTAAAACGGATCCCACTAAAAAATATGACTTGTACACCCTTATTGTCGACTTTAAGGACGGTCGTTACCCTGCCAAAGGGCGCATTGATGCGTTATTGAATAGCCTTGCTCCACAACAGCAACAGCAATATGCACCTGTTCAACAGCAAGCCCCTCAGTATCCGTCTGTGCAACAGCCGCAAGCCCAGCAATATACACCCTTCCAAGCACAAATCCAGCAGAATTCACCTATGCAGTCTTTTCAAGCCTTGGCACCCACGGCGAACTCATGGAATCCATTACCCGCGAGTAACAATCCAACAGGCTCAACCCCTTCGACTGTAGTGAATACGGATGGTTCTTGGAGTTTTTAAAGCTTAGCTCCTGAGCGTTTCAATAGTTTAATGATGGTGGTTTGTTGGCGATCAATCGCCCAAGCGAGCGGTGTTTTACCGTCTTTGTCAATGGCGTTTATATCGGCACCATTCAACAGTAGCACATAAACGATGTTCAAATGCCCAAAAGCACTGGCAAAATGCAAGGGCGTCATGCGTCGTTCACGTTCGAGCACATTTACTTTGGCCCCATGGTGCAATAAAATCTTGGCGATTTCAAAATGACCGTTTTTACAGGCATAGAGTAAAGGCGTGTCGTCAAACAAATAGCGATCCACCGCATTGACGTTGGCTCCGTGGGCAATCAGCGTTTTAACGACATCCACATGCCCGTATTGACTGGCATTGATGAGGGGGGTGCGTCCGTAATTGTTGGTCACATCGACGGCTTCGCCCTTCGCCAACAAGGCTTCCACGATGCCTAAGTTGCTTTGTAAGCTGGCGATGTGCAAGGCGGTGTAGCCGTCTGCATCTCGCACACTTAATAAGACACCTTTTGCCAATAGGCGTTTGACTTGTTTGAGGTCTCCTGCCCGAGTCGCTTCAATCAGCGGAACGTCTTTATACGTGCTTTGGGTCTGACTACGTTTGGAACGATGCCATGAAAGCCATGCAGGCGCTTGAAAGGCATTCGCCATAGAAGCATTCAGGCAAAGGACTAACCCAAGTAAAAGAAACCACGTAAAAACGCTCAAACCCCCACTCCTTAAATTAAATAGGAAAGACACCCTTTAGTATAGCCGTTTTTGGTATTTTTGTCAGCTCATTTCTGTTTGCGATATAATATAAACATCGTGTAAAAAACCTTGAAAAGGGGCGTGCCTTGACTGAATCGATACAAGAAAACCCCTTTGTTCACTTGCATGTGCATAGCCAGTTTAGCCTGCTAGAAGCGTCTAGCCGAGTAAAAGACTTGGTGAAAGTTGCGGCGTCCCACGGCATGCCTGCCCTCGCTCTGACCGACAGTGGCAATCTTTATGGTGCCGTGGACTTCTACAAGAGCTGTAAAGCCAGTGGCATCAAGCCCATCATCGGGGCGGAAATCGCCGTCATCGAAGGCGACATCACCGACAAATCCACCCGAAAAGCCACCCTTCAAGTCGTGTTGTTGTGCAAAAATTATAAAGGCTATCAAAACCTCGCCAAACTGCTTTCTAAAGCCCATTTGGATGGCTTTTACTACCGTCCACGCATCAATTGGGAGATGCTCGAAACGCATGCCGAAGGGCTGATTCTGCTCACCGACTGCACCCACGGTCCGATCGGTTACCATGTGCTAAGGGGGCATCGAGACGAAGCGAAAACGCATTTAGCGTGGCTCAAGCGGGTCTTTAAAGATGATGTGTATGTGGAATTGCAAGATCACCACATCGGCACCGAAATGCAAATCACCCAAGAAGCCGTCGCCCTCGCCGATGCCTTTGAAATGGAGGTCGTTCTTACCAACGACAGTCGTTTCACCGCCAAAGGGCAAGGCGAAACGGTGGATATTCTGCTCTGTATGCAAGTGGGCACAACGCTGTCTGATGAAAATCGTCGCAAGAAGTTTAATGAGCAGTATTACCTCAAAAGCCCTGAAGAAATGAGCGAATTGCTCCAGCATTTGCCGAAAAATGTCGTCCAAAAAGCCATGGCAAACACGCTCAAGGTCGCTGAAAAAATCGCCCTCGACTGGCCCATGGGCGAATCGCTATTGCCTGCCTACCCTTTGCCTGATGGCGAAAATGAAGCCAGCTATTTGGAAAAGCTGGTCATCGACTATTCTAAAAAGAAATACGGCGATCCCTTGCCTGAAGAGATTCAAGTGCGTGCGGATTATGAACTCGGCATCATCAACGCCATGGGCTTTCCTGCGTATTTCCTCATCGTGTGGGATTTTATGAATTGGGCAAGGGAACAAGGCATCCCTGTAGGGCCGGGTCGTGGTTCCGCCGCAGGGAGCTTGGTCGCTTATGTCTTGGGCATCACGAACATCGACCCGATCGAGCATAGCTTGCTCTTTGAGCGATTTTTGAATCCTGAACGGGTCAGCATGCCCGATATTGATATCGATTTTTGCATCGAACGGCGTGGGGAAGTCATCGATTATGTGGGCAAACGCTACGGTGCTGAGCGAGTCTGCCAAATCGCCACCTTTGGGACGCTGGCGGCGAAAGCGGCGGTCAAAGCTGTTGCTCGAGTCCTTGAAATTCCCTTTGAAGAAAGCAACCGCATTTCCAAAATGATACCCTCTACTCCCGGTACCAAGCTCGCCGATGCCCTCGCCGACGGCATGGAACTGCAAAAGGAATTGGCGTCGAATCCCAACCTCAAACGCTGGATCGATCTCGCCGTGGACTTAGAAGGAACCGCCTGCAATGTGGGGACTCACGCCGCAGGCGTTGTGATTTCAAAAGATCCGCTGGATGAAGTCATTGCCCTTCAAGCCTCTAAAGACGGCATGATGATTTCGCAATGCACCATGGGCGATTTAGAAAAGCTGGGCTTGTTGAAAATGGACTTCTTGGGTTTGCGGAACCTGACGATTATCCGCAATACGATGAACCTGATCCGTAAAGCAGGCAAGCCCCTGCCTGATATTGAAGAAATCCACTTGGACGATAAAGCCACTTACGACTTGCTCACGGCTGGCGATACCGACGGTGTGTTTCAGTTGGAAAGTAGCGGAATGAAAACGCTGGTGCGAGATCTGAAGCCTTCGGTCTTTGAAGACATTAACGCCTTGGTTGCCTTGTATCGCCCTGGTCCGTTGAATTCAGGCATGGCGAAAAACTTTGTGGATCGTAAGCATGGGCGTGAAGAAATCAGCTACCCTCACCCGAGCTTGCAAGACATCTTGGAACCCACGTACGGCACGATTGTTTACCAAGAACAGATTATGCAAATCGCCCAAGTTTTGGCAGGTTACTCGCTTGGGCGAGCCGACTTGCTCCGCAGGGCTATGGGGAAAAAGAACGCCGAAGTCATGGAACAAGAGCGTAACGGCTTTGTGGAAGGCTGTGTGGCGAATGACGTTGACCCCAAGCTTGCCAACGATTTATTTGATGTGATGAGCGAGTTTGCGGCGTACTGCTTCAACCGATCGCATTCGGCGGCGTATGCCTTTATTGCGTATCAAACCGCCTATTTGAAGTGTCATTACCCTGTGGAATACTTGTCCGCCCTCCTTTCTTCCGTGCGTGACAGCTTGGACAAAATCCAGCATTATATCTTAACAGGGCGGAAAATGGGCTTCCCTGTGCTTGCTCCTTCGGTGGAATCGAGCGACGTGGACTTTACGCCGTCTTTGGACGGCAAGGCGATCCGCTTTGGGCTAGCTTCGGTGAAAGGCGTGGGCGTCGGTGTGGTGGAAGCGATTGTGCAGGCTCGTGAAGAAAAAGCGTTTGAAAACTTGGAAGACTTCTTAAAACGAGCGAATACGAAGGTCTTAAACCGAAAAACCATGGAAGCCCTGATTTTAGCAGGTGCCTTGGAAAGCTTTGGCTACACACGCAAGCACTTGATGCACAACTTAGAAACCCTGTTTAATTATGCGGAACAATGCCACAAACAAGCCGAAACAGGGCAAGCGAGCCTCTTTGATTTATTGGGGGCTTCTGATGACGGCAATGCCATGAGCGGTTTGCTCCTGCAAGGGGACGCTACTGAAGAATATAGCGACGATGAAATCCAGCGCTATGAAAAGGACTTGCTCGGCTTTTATGTCACCAGCCATCCGTTGGACAATATCAAGGAAACGCTTCCGTTGATGACGACGCACCGCCTGTCGGAATTGCCCAAACTCAACGATGGCGACATCGTGCGGGTGGGGGGCTTGATTTCCAGCATACAGCATCGTTTAAGCAAGAAGAATAAGCCGTTGATTATCGGTGTGGTGGAAGATTTCACAGGCGAACGGGAGTTCATCGTCTTTGGGAAAGCCGTCGAACAGCTCAAGCCTGTGCTAGAAGCAGGCAAGAAGTTGATCCTCAAAGCGAAAGTGTCCTTTCGTGGGGACGACAGCGAACAGTTTAGCCTTGTGCTGAACGAAGCCTTCCCGATCGAGTTGTGTCAACCCTTTGAGTTGAGCTTTACGGCGCCGCCGTCTTATGAAGAGTGGGTCTTCGTGGCGAAAACCTTGCGAGAGCATCACGGCGATGTCCCCACGATTTTACAATTCCCCGACGGCACACGTCTTAAAACAGGGGCGAGCTTTTGGGTGAATCCGCAAGCCTTTGGGCAGCTCAAGCAGTCTTTGCATCGGGTGCTGGCGTCGGTTTAGGAGAGTTACCAAAAAGGAATGGAAACCTTTCCCTTTCCTGAAAGTCTTTACCAAGCAAAAGAGTAGCAAATTCGTCGAGCGACCCCCAGAAGCGTGAATTGTAGATGACTACTTCCGACGGAAAGCGCGTTATCTCTTGAATCCGTACTAAAATTCCCTCATCCTCATACGAAGAAAAATCAAGCTGGTGGGTTGCAGAGTTCATAGCGTTTTCGAGTATGTCTAAAGCTTTTCCAGGCACAACACTTTCAATAGTAGCGGTAATACGATTGAAAAGCGGCGTTTGAGGCACCGTAGTTTGAACATAACTATTTACAGACAAAACCCCTGTACGTTGTTGATTTGTGGCAGAAGGGGAGCTATAAGGAGAGATAGAAGTCATCATGGAATCTTTCTTTTTTTAGTTTATAGAGAGTCGTCCATTAATTTTGAAAGACGTAAGTAGGACTATAACATACCCAAATAGAATAGTAAATATCTTTTATTAAAGAATTTATGAAAACGGGGCATCACAGGATATAGAAGGCTCTGTAAAGTGGCTTTACCAAAACGGCAAAAACTCTAGCACCCGAGTCACCACCGCTCCTGTAGCGAAAGCCAAAAACCACGAAAATAAAAAGACGCCCAAACCTTCTTGCCAGCCTCGTTCCTTCAACATAACGGTGGCTGTGGCTAAACACGGCACAAACAGGGTAATCACCACCAAACTCGTGAGCATTTGAAGTGGACTTAAGACGCTTTTTAAATTGTAAAAGCCTGCTAGCCCAAAATCACGACGCACCATCCCCATAATAAAGGCAGACGCCGCTTCTTTCGGCAAATGCAAGAGATATTCAGTGACACCCCCTAAGGCATTTTGAATCCAACTTAACGCCCCTGTAATATCCGCCAAAGAAACCAGTAACGCCCCTAGCATGAACAAAGGCGTGGCTTCCACCAGAAAGCTCCATGAACGTGTCCACGTTTTTTTAGCGATATTTTTCGCACGAGGCAACCGCATGGGCGGTAAATCAATGACCAAACCTGTTGACGTGCCAGGCATAATTTTATTGAGAACGGATCCAATAGCGATAAACAAACCTGTTAAAATAATAATGTAGAGCAACCAGCCTTTTAGACCGCCCGCCAACGCCATCATCCCCATAATCAAACCCAGTTGAGCCGAACAAGGAATCGTAATCGCCAGCAACGTGGTCGCAATGGTGCGTTCTCGCTGAGAGCTTAAGACTCGTGTGGAAATCGCCGCCATGGTCACGCAACCCAAGCCCAAAATCATGGGAATAATCGCTCGACCGTTCAAGCCCACTTGCCTCATTGCACTGTCACTTAAGGCCGCCAGTCGTGGCAAGTAGCCCGTGTCTTCAAGCAGGGACAAATACAAATTAAAACCCATTACCAACGGAGCCAACACCCCAATCAGGTAACGAGGCGTCATGGTCAACAAACCCAATTCACCCGCCAACACTGTGTGAATGGGCGTGCCAATGGCGAAAAACTTGGCGACCCAAACATCCACAAACGGCACGAAAATGCCGAGCATGAGCTTGCCTTCTAAAAGAGCCACCAAGTCGCCCGCAATCCACACGCCGATGATTTGATACAACGCCATCAACACAAACACCAAGCTCAACCCACCCACAACAGGGTGTAATAAGGCTTTGCCAAGGGCTTTAGAAAAGGCTTGAAAGTTGAGTTTCGTATCCGTTTCGCAACAATCGGCCGCACAGGTCACTTGCGAGACATAGCTTTTCAAATACAGGCGTCGATGCCCATAAATACGCAGTTGTTCCACCTTATTTTGTTCAATTTTTAACAAGTCTGACGGCAAGGGCAGTTCAGGGGTACGGCGTCCGTAACTGGCGTAAGGCAAGGCTTCCACAATATCCGCAATGCCTTTCCCCGTAACGGCGACACAGCTCACCACAGGCACTTGCAACTGCTGTTCAAGGGCAAGGACATCAATTTTGCGTCCACGAGCGTCGGCTTCGTCCATTTGATTTAAAACCACAATGAGGGGGCATCCGTAGTCAATGAGCTGTTGCGTAAGGAATAAATCACGCTCTAGCGTTACGGCATTGACGATGTTGATAATGACATCCACGGAAAGCAAGGCTTTTTCAGCGACCGATTCTTCTTCACTCAAGCGAGACAAGCCGTAGACCCCTGGTGTGTCCTGCACTTCAATATGCGGATGAGCCTTTAACGCGCCTTTGGCGATGCCCACCGTCGTTCCAGGGAAATTAGAGACATCCACATAAATGCCTGTTAAGGCATTAAAGACCACCGATTTCCCTACATTGGGATTGCCTGCCAAGCCCACCGTCTTAACATCTAAAAGACTTTGACCTGCTTCTAAATAAAGCTGACGCAAGGCATCACTGGTGGCGTGTCGGCAAGACGCTTCCACAGGCGTGGGGGCATTACAGCAAGCGTCTTCAGTATGAAGAAGAGGGGGTTCGCTTGATTTATTCACGGACGGCATCCACAAGAATAGAGCTCGCATAATCAAAGCCTAAGGCAAATTCCATGTCATGGGCTTCTAGGATGATCGGGCCTTTATTGGGGACTTTAGAAAGCACTTGCACGGTGTCTCCCACGCCTAAACCAAAGCGTAGTAAGGTCAATTCGGCTTCCGGATTCAGCAGCTTAACGATACGACAGAGCGTTCCATCGCTTTGTGTGGCAAGGGTTGAAGGCGTAGAAGAAAGATCGTTTTTTGCGGGGCGAGGCATTGTAAAAACCATTTATCATTTTCTCCGAAAGACGTGGATTTAGGCACGTCTATAATGGAAACAATTAATTAATGGGTTTATCTTAATGCAAACGCCACTCATTTGCAACGTAAAAAACATAGAGGCTTTTACGTCTTTGTCAATTTGTTTGTCGATTTGGTTGGTTCGAACAATTATATAGCTATTCACTCAGGATGATTTTATTAATCTTTTCTTTATTATAAAGGAAGTCCTAAAAAGGTCAACTTTTTTTTGAAGCTGTAGAAAGAGCCTCATTCGACACTGTATTTTTATAGAAAAGTTTTTAATTTCCTGAACATTTTTAGATTTTTGGATTTCTATATCCGTTTTTAGCTGGTGACGTCAGAGACCTTTGCTCGCACAAAGGTTCTCCGACACCTCTAAATGCGTTCAAGGGGGGACGGGGAAGGACGCATTGCGTTTCTCCTCCCCTTCGTCCCCCCTTGAAAATCCCCCCTTCATGTCGAAAAAGTCTCTGACTT
>JBKDRU010000059.1:0-4240 GCA_046341215.1 Vampirovibrionales bacterium
CACTATTGCTCGTAAACGTCGACGCTCCTGTGATGGTAAGAATACTTGCATTCGCCTTATAGATGGCTCCACCGCCTGTGACTCCTGCTGTGTTGGAGGCGAAGTCCGCTCCCCCTGTGAGTGCGACTGTGCCTCCGTTGATGAAAGTTCCCCCGCCAGCGGTGGTGGCGGCGTTGGTGTTGAAGGTGGCTAAGCCGTTGACGGTCGTGGTGCCGGCATCATTGTAGATGCCTGCTCCGTTGGCCGCACTGTTCGTCGTAAACGTACCCGTACTACTTAAGGTACTCGTACCCGCATTCCAGAGACCACCCCCATTGCTGGTTGCACTGTTCGTCGTAAACGTCGAAGCTCCTGTTAACGTTAAGCCTGATGTTGCATCGACATACAAGGCACCGCCATCTGTTGCGGCACTATTGCTTGTGAATGAAGACGTACCGCCAATGCTGGTTGTTGAACTGCTTTCAGTGGTGATGGCTCCCCCAGCCCCTGTCGTCGAACTATTGCTACCAAACGTGCCGTTACCCGTGATGCTAAAGCTTGAGCTAATCACGTTCGCGACAGCTCCGCCATTTAAAGCCGCCGTGTTACTATTGAATGTACCATCGCCTGTAATGACGACGGTTCCTGGATCGTTAAAGATCGCTCCACCTGAGCCAGTGCTGGAGCTGTTGCCTGTGAAGGTGGCATTGCCGGTTAAATTCAAGGTCGAGTTTAAGTTGTTAATGGCTCCCCCGTTGGAAACGGCGGTGTTGGTGTTAAACGCTGAAACGCCTGATAATGTAAGTGTTCCTCCTGAAACATTGCTAATCGCTCCCCCTGCAGAACTGGCACTGTTGGTGGTGAAGGTGGTTGTGCCTGTGACGATGCTGGTACCGGCATTGGCTAAGGCTCCGCCGTTGGTGGCGGTATTACTGGTGAAGGTACCACCTGCTCCGAAGCTTAAGTTCCCACCGTTTAGATAGGCCCCTCCGCCTGTGGTGGCGGAGTTGCTGGTAAAATTAGAGGCTCCCGTGAGTGTGGTGGTGCCGCCATTCACGTAGAGTCCTGCTCCGTTGGTAGCGGCGTTGGTGTTGAAAAGAGATGTGCCTGCAACGGTGGTATTTCGATCGGTCCACAAAGCCCCGCCGTTGGAGCCTGTGGCGGTGTTGGAGGTAAACGTAATGTTATTGTTGAAGTTGATCGTGCCGACGCCGCTTTGGTATTGGAGGGCAGCCCCATTACCAGCGACGGTGTTATTGCTGAAGGTTGTGGCTCCGTCTAGGGTTATTGTGCCTGTGTTGTAGACACTTCGTACGGTATGGTTGGTGAAGAGTGTTGTTCCAGCAAACGTCGTTGTGCCAAGGTTCGTTAAAGAACCGCCTGTGGTTGCTGTGTTGTTGTCAAACGTCGCCGCATTACTGAAGCTTAAGCTTCCTGCCGTGTCGTTATAAACCGCACCCCCGCTCGTGGCGGAGTTGGTTGTGAAGGTGGTGGTTCCGTTTAAGGTAGTTGTTCCTGCATTCCACAAAGCCCCGCCGTCGGTGGTGGCGCCGTTGCTGGTGAAGGTAGAGCCGCCTGACAAGGTAAGTGTTGAAGAGGTATCGTTATAGATCGCCCCCCCGCTGATGGTGGTGTTGACTCCGGCGGAGGTCCTACCATTTCCTGTGAAGATGGAGTTCCCGCTGGTGGCACCTACGGTGAAGGTGGCTCCCCCTGTGTTGAAGACCGCTCCACCGTTAGAGCTAGCGCCTGTGGTGCGGTTATTGTAGAAGGCTGCGCCGTTGTTGAGGTCGATTCGCACGCCCGCCCCGCTGTTTTCGATGGCTCCACCGCTAAAGGTCGAAACGTTACCTTGCGTGTTGTCTCCGCTGTTTCCAAACGTCGCCAAGCCGTCGACACGGAACAAGCCTGTGCTTGAGTTGCGGATGGCTCCACCGCCTTGTGTGGCGGATGTCGTGCTGTTGGAAACAAAGGTGCTGGCTCCGTTTAAGGTTGTCGTGCCTGTGCCTGTAATGTAGATCGCTCCCCCGCCGCCAGTCGAGCTATTGCTGGTAAAGGTCGACGCCCCTGTGATATTGAGAATACTTGTACTAGATTTAAAGAGGGCTCCCCCGCCTGTGGCACCTGCGGTGTTGGAGGTGAAAGTGGCTCCGCCTGCCAGATCGAGCGTGCCTCCGAAGATATGGGCTCCCCCGCCAGCGTTGGTGGCGGCGTTGGTGATGAAGGTGGCTAGGCCGTTGATGGTCGTGGTGCCTGCTTGGTTGCAAATCCCCCCGCCGAAGAAGGCACTGTTACTGGTGAAGGTTGCGCCTCCGTTTAGAGTGGAAGTTTCTATATTATATAAAGCTCCGCCACTGAGGGCTCCGTTGCTGGTGAAGGTGGAACCTCCAGACAAGGTGAGTGTTGAAGAGGTATCGTTATAGATCGCCCCCCCGCTGAAGGTGGTGGTGACTCCCGCCGAAGTTTTCCCATTACCTGTGAAGATGGAGTTGCCACTGGTGGCGCCTACGGTGAAGGTGGCACCGCCTGTGTTGAAGACCGCTCCACCATTACTAGTAACCCCTGTGTTACGGTTATTATAGAAGGCGGCGCCTTGATTCAAATCTATTCTACGTCCAGCTCCGTTGTTTTCGATGGCTCCCCCGCTAAAGGTCGAAACGTTACCTTGTGTGTTGTCTCCGCTGTTTCCAAACGTCGCAAGTCCGTCGATACGGAACAAGCCTGTGCTTGTGTTGCGGATGGCTCCCCCGCCTTCGGAGGCATGGGTTGTACTGTTGGAGCTAAAGGTTGCGGCGCCGTTGAGGGTCGTGGGGCCTGTGCCTGCGGTTTCAATGGCTCCCCCGCCGCCAGTCGAGCTATTGCTCGTAAACGTGGAAGCCCCAGTGATGTTTAGGGTACCCCCCGTTTTATAAATAGCTCCCCCGCCTGTGGCGCCTGCGGTGTTGGAGGTGAAAGCGGCTCCGCTAGCGAAGGCGAGTGTGCCTGTGTTGATGAAAGCCCCACCCCCCGCGGTGGTGCCGGAGTTGGTGGTGAAGGTTGCGGCGCCGGTGATGGTCGTTGCGCTTGCGTGAATGTAGAGCCCCCCTCCATTAGCCCCACTATTGCTGGTGAAGGTGGCGCCTCCGTTGATCGTCGTTGTGCCTGAGTTAATGTAAATCCCACCTCCACTAGTTCCTGCTGTGTTACTTGTGAAGGTAGCTCCTCCGTTGACGGTAATAGGGCTGCCATTATTGTAGATCCCCCCTCCATTAGCCCCACTATTGCTGGTGAAGGTGGCTCCACCATTGAGGGTTGTGGTTCCGTTATTCCACAAGGCTCCGCCGTTGGTAGTGGCTCCGTTACTGGTGAAGGTGGAACCTCCAGACAAGGTAAGTATTGAAGAGCTGTTATTATAGATGGCGCCTCCGTGGATAGTGGTGGTGACTCCGGCGGAGGTCCTGCCATTGCCTGTGAAGATGGCGTTCCCGCTGGTGGCGCCTACGGTGAAGGTGGCGTTGCCTGTGTTGAAGACCGCCCCACCGAAACGAGAAGCTCCTGTCGTGCGGTTATTGTAAAAGGCGGCGCCTTGATTGAGATCGATTCGCACGCCTGCTCCAGTGTTTTCGATGGCTCCCCCGCTAAAGGTCGAAACGTTGCCTTGCGTGTTGTTTCCGCTATTGCCGAAGGTGGCGAGTCCGTCGACTCTGAACAAGCCTGTGCTGGCATTGCGGATGGCTCCCCCGCCTTCGGAAGCATTGGTTGTACTGTTGGAGGTAAAGGTGCTGGCGCCGTTGAGGGTCGTCGTGCCTGTGCCTGCTGTTTCAATGGCTCCCCCGCCGCCAGTCGAGCTATTGCTGGTAAAGGTCGACGCCCCTGTGATGGTTAGGGTACTACCCGTTTTATAAATCGCTCCCCCGCCTGTGGCGCCTGCGGTGTTGGAGGTGAAGGTCGCGCCATTATTCAGGTTGACGGTACCACTTTGTTGATAAATAGCCCCTCCGCTTGTTCCAGCAGTATTATTGTTAAAGGTTGAACCCCCAGATAGACCAAATGTGTTTGCGGTAAAATGATAAATAGCCCCTCCGCTTGTTCCAGCAGTATTATTGTTAAAAGTCGAACCCCCATTTAAAGTAATGTTATCCCCGTTATAAATGGCTCCTCCTAAATTTGCATTGTTGCTCGTGAAGGTGGATCCGCCGTTGAGGGTGGAAGACCCGTTAATCCACAAGGCTCCGCCTTGGGTGGTGGCGCCGTTGCTGGTGAAGGTAGAGCCGCCTGACAA